>CALAGQ010000077.1 GCA_937891765.1 uncultured Nitrospina sp. | reverse complement strand
TGTGTTGTGATGACTTGCATGGATTCCGCAATACGAATCTGTTTTTAAATTCAGTGCCAATACGAGTTTATCCTATTGTATCTGAATAAGGAAAGGCGATTCTTCTGGCGAAATTTGATCCTGCTATTTAGTTGGCACCCACATGAATCCGGCTGGAAAAAGGAAGGCTTTGGGGAAGAGTGCAAAGATTGTTGTCACAGGCCCTGTATAACAGTTCTCCTTTTATGGAGTGGTTTCCCGATTTGAAATTTTTGGGAACACGAAAACTGTTATGAAACTCCGCAGTGCTGACATGGCCTTTGACCAGCTTTGCCTGTGCATCATCCTGAATCAGGTGGGTTGGAGATTCCTGCCAACGCTTTTGGCTTTCGAAAATATTATCCTTAAGAATAATTTGAGTTGCCAGCAATTCATTACCATTCAGAGGTTGCAGTGAATAAATATGCCAGCCCTCCTCAATCTGCACAGACAGGTATAACTTGAAACGGTCACCCGGATAGACAGAGTCTCTGTCTGTCACGGTGCTTAATTTTATTCTGGGACCGGATGGTGGAGCACCTGGAGTTGAAAACGGAATGGGCTCCGCGAATGTAGTAACCGGAACAATCATTCCAGCCAGAATAAAAATCAGTATTCTGATCATGGCAAAGGGAGAAGGAGCTATCGGTTCAACTTAGCTTCGGTTCGGGTAGAGGCAAGATATTTTTCTATAACATCGACAAACTTTTCTTCAGACACTGCGCCTGAAAACATTTCGCCGGAAACGGTTCTGGTTTCCGGATCGTAGGCTCCCAAAATAAAAGTCGGGGTTCCCTGAATTCCCAGATCAACTCCATCACGGATATCATTTTGCACCCGCTCTGCATATTTTTCGTTTCGCCAGCAAAACTCGAAATCCCGCATATTTTCGACCCCGGCAAGCTTGGCCATCTCTATAACTTCCTTATCGCTTGCAGCGTTGGAAATATTTTTATAGAAAAGATCCTGGAGCTCCCAGAATTTATTTTGATCTCTGGCGCATTCAACAGCCTGAGCTAACCCCTGAGCTTCTTTATGAAAGGGTAGTGGGAAATGGCGGTAGCCAAACTGAACTTCATTTGAGTAGCGTTTTCTAAGCTTTAGCAAAGTGCCTTGCACCCGCTTACAAAACGGACATTGAAAATCTGAATATTCCAATACAAAAACCCGCCGGGTTGAAGGAACTTTTTCCTCCGTCCACACCATGGCTGTGCCAAGCCCTGCCACCAAATGAAAATCATTGGGGGGTGTTAAGTAAACCTTGACCCAGCCCTGCTGCACAGCATGCTGGTATTGTTGTTCGATATGAACCTGTCGGAAACTTTTTTCCAGATAGTCGCGAATTTCGGCACTTACCTGAGAAAGGTTTCCGATCTCTTTAATGCCCGAATTGCTCTCATAAAACTGTTTGATTTCCGCTTGCGTCACCTCGGGAACCTTTTTCGCAACCAGGTCCGGATGCTTTTCTGCGAGCTTCTCGAGAATTTTTTCCTTCAAGGCGCGGGTATGCATTTCATGCAACTGCATGAGAGTTTCCTGAATACGGATATGTTTGAGATCATCCAGATAAACGGGTTTCCCATCCACTTCCGCAGCTATCGGATTATTAGAGTAAACAGGATTTTTGATTGCGCCCGCAAACACCTCAACAGCTCCAACAACAAAAAGCAAAAAGGAAACTGCCATTATTTTCTTAATCATTAATTTCCCTGAAAAGCGAACACACATATGAACTTTATGAAAGAAAGGAAAAGCCCTTATCGAAGAGTCGTGGACAATTTTCATAACACGGAAACTGGCCGTATAGCATTATTATCCCTCAATCCCACTTGGAAACGCAATCCATTGTTTGCCTTTAGATTTGCCGTAAAAAACGCTCTCCCCACCCTTGGCGCAACCTTCGGCCAAGGGATGAAAGTGGGTTATGGGAGTCTGCTTAATTTTTTGCCAGACTATTCGGGATTAAGAAACTTATGAACATTATCAGCCAATTGCAAGAAGGCTTTGGCGGCTACAGAATCCGGACGGGACAAAACTACAGGTTCCCCGCTATCGGAATTGGCGACAATCTCTCCATCCAGAGGAATACTGCCGAGATAGGGCAATACCAGTTCTTCTGCCAGTTTTTTCCCGCCGCCCTTTTTAAATACATCGATATCTTCATTACAATGCGGGCAGGACATCGTGCTCATATTTTCAATCACCCCGATGATGGGGACATTGCTGTCACGGGCAAATGAGATCATTTTCCGGGCATCCAGAATTGCCAGATCCTGTGGGGTTGTGACCACAACACAGCCATCAACCTCACCGATAAAGTCGATGATGGTGATTTGCTCATTTCCGGTACCGGGGGGAAGATCAAACAGGAGATAATCCAGCGGGCCCCAGTTTATATTTCCCAGCAACTCAATAATAAAGTCATACTTAACGGCGTCCCGCCAGGCAATATGCATATTGGGATCTTCAATGAGAAATCCCAACGAAGCTACCTTCAGGCCGTTCTTGGTTTCATAAGGATCAATGCCGACGTCCGTGGCTTTCAAGCGAACATCTTCAGCCTTCAATAATTTCGGGATGTTGGGGCCGTGAAGGTCGGCATCTGCCAGCCCTACCGCAAAACCTTTTTCTGCCAGGGCAATAGCCAGGTTGGTAGTTACGGTGCTTTTGCCGACCCCGCCTTTGTTACTACCGACAATAATCTTGTGCTTGATTTCATTCATCCGCTTGTTGACAAGCCAGCGGTTGTGCTCATTTTTGTCGGCTTTGCAGTCGGTCTCATTATTAAACTCACACATTTCACAAGTGTGAAGGAGCCGACATTCTCCTGTAACTACCATCTAAACCTCCTGAAAAAAAAACATAATGGGGCCGCGCATTCTTTGCTTCTGACGAGCCCCCAAGGGAAATTAAACTGAATAACAGAGGTTATGGAACTCGCATTCCGATGTCAAGTGAAATTGGGCCAAATCCAACAATACCTACCAAGTATCTCCATTTTTTCTGAAACTATTTTGCTTTTATTAAATCTAAGAACGGAGCACCCTCTTGAATCATCAAGGAAAAACCAACAATTTTATAAGGAACTCAGAAAAATGAAAAATCTTTACTCGAAACTGATCATGTTGTTTGTCGTCCTTTTGATCACCGGAGCAACCAGCGCTTTCGCCGGTAACGCCGTGACAATCACCGCTCCTCCCGAAGGCGCCATGGTTACAAGCCCCGTCAAAGTTTGCATGGCCACAGAAGGGGTTGAAGTGCAACCGGCCAAACAAGGGGTTCACGAAGGCAAAGGCCATCATCACATTATCGTTGATGTGGAACTGCCTAAAGACCTGAGTAAGCCGATCGGGAAAGACGCCAATCACATCCATATGGGAGATGGTTCCACCTGTAAGGAAATCACACTCTCAGCTGGCAAGCACACCATTCACACTCTGTTTGCCAAGGGCAACCACGTTCCTTACGATCCGGCTTTGACTGCGACGGTGACGATTAACGTTAAATAGAAGACCTTAAAAATAGTCCGGGTCGGCTACAAGCTGGCCCGGATTTCCACAGACCGCATGCCATCGATTATCCTTCCTTATCATTTCCTTTAAATTCAGTTGTAATCACGGCACTCAATTTATAGAATGGGTTCATCACGAAAATAATATTCCCCTTTAATAAGAGCAACCTGCTTCCATAAGGCGTAAATTATAAAGTATGCGAAACCGTTTATTTCTATCTGCACTGCATTGCTTCATCATCGGCTTGATGATCGTTTCAGGATCAGCAAGCGCTTATGAAGTCAATAAAAACGCAGTGGCCCTGCTCATCGCAAAAGATAAAGCCGGAAAGACTGTTGGAACCGGGTCAGGATTTGTCGCTCGCCCAGAAGGAACCCTGGTCACCAATTATCACGTTCTGGTCGATGCCCATAGCATTGACGTGCGTTTCCCCGATGGTTCACAATCCGAAGTGGCAGGAGTGTTCAAGGTCGACCGAGTCCGGGATTTTGCCATCCTAAAGTTAAAAAAAGGATTTTATTCCACCCTGGAAATCGGTGACTCCTCCTCTCTGCAGCCTTATGATTACACCAGTGCTTTGGGGTATCTTTCCGATCAGGTCTCTGAGGATAATGGCCAAATCGTGCAGACTTATGGATTTGTTCTCGGAGTTCATCCTCAGGCCAATCCCAACATACCTTTTATTTATACAACCTCCGCATTCGGTCCGGGTTTCAGTGGCGGGCCGGTGGTCAACAAGTCCAATCAGGTTATAGGGCTGGCCACGGTAGAGGGGCGATCCATCAACCTTGCGCTTCCCATAAATCCTGTTAAAGAGTTTTTGGACTCCACTACTAAAGCTGCTTTTTCATTGCAGCAGCTTTTGGATGAAGACCAAACTTCTCTGGAAGCCATGTATTATCGGGGAAATTATTTTCTGTATGGCTTGGGCGACCCAGAAAAAGCCATCGCTGAGTTTGAAAAAATACTGGCAAAGAATCCAAACTACATCCTCGCCCATTACGATCTAGCCGTTGCCTACCGCGATCAGGGGATGCTCGACAAAGCCATCGCCCAGTATGAAAAAACGCTGGAGTTGAATCCGAATTTTCCCGAAGCCTTGTCGAATCTTGGCGGATATTATTTTCGTTCGGGAAAACTCGACAAAGCGGTGAAACTATTTAAAAAGGCCGTCCAGACTTATCCGAATTTCATTCAGGCCCTGTCAAATTTAGGTACAGCACTGAACAAGCAGGGGCGACCTGAAGAAGCTGTCACGCATTTGAAAAAAGCCCTGGTTCTAGACCCGGAGTTTGGCATTGCGAATTTTAACCTGGGCAATGCCCTGTTCGCGCTCAATCGTCTAGATGAAGCGCAAGAAGTGTTCGAGCTTTCCCAGGAACAGGGTATCGATTTTCTCTCCATGCATTGGAAGCTTTATGAAATCCACAAAAAAAATAAGAAGTTCCAGAACGCAGAAAAAGAACTAAAAACAATTCTGGAAATCGACCCCCTCAACGAAGACGCCAAGAAAAAACTCTCCGAACTCCCCATAACCCACTAACTCCCGCTACAAATCCTCGATCGTCTTCACCACAACAGAGAAAATAGTGAGCATGCTCTCGATGGAGCACTTATCCAGCGTGTCTTCGAGTGTGTGCCAGTAAGGATAATCGAAATCAATCAGCACCGTTGAGGGAATGCCCATACGATGGAAAGGATAATGGTCATCGTAAATCGTGTATTTCATTTTCTCGCTCAGCGCCACCACGCCCTGCTCCTTGGCAACACTATAAATTTTATCGAGAAAACTCGCACTGCCCTTGAGGGAATGATCCTCTTTAAAGATCTGCAAATCCTTATCGCCGATCATATCAATGACCAACACCCAGTAAGGCCATTCGGATTTTTCTTTCTCAAGCAACTGCTGGGCGTAGTAGGTCGACCCCAACAGCTTCAATCCTGCATCCTTGCCGCCAAAATCCTCGCCATCAAAAAATACCAGGTGAACTGGCCGGGCCGCAGGATGCTGACTGAGGTATTGGGCCAGTCCCAGCAGAACGGCGGTACCCGAACCGCCATCGTTAGCGCCCAATATAGGTGCTGACCAATTTGCCGGATCCGGGTCTTCATCGGCAAAAGGCCGGGTATCGAAATGCGCTCCAATCAAAATCGGGGTGCCTCCTTGAGTACCTTCAAACCTAAGTTCCAAATTGACCATGGGTTCCGTGGTCGACGTGGAGGTGCGGACTAAAAAAGGCTGTTCCAGCACTTGATCCGCATATTTTTCACCGACTTTACGGATCAAACGCAGTGTCTCACGGTAGCCTTCACTGCCGGGGTTGCGCGGACCAAAGGAGCAAAGAGTTTCCAGATAGTTCCAGATGACTTTGGAGTATTTTTCCGAATCGAGCGTGTTACCAAAACCAGGTAGGCTCCAGAAAAGCACCAGACTTGCAACCGCTACTAAATTTCGAACCTGTCTTAATATTTTCATCGAGATAACTCTTTCAAGGTTTTAACTGTCCTACACCAACTCGGCGATTTTCCCGCCAATCAAAATAATCTTTCAATATGAGAGCGTGGTCAAAGGCGAACTGTTCGGGGAGAGTGTTTTGTGTAAAAAGCTCGACTTTTCGGGCATCTGAACCTGCTTGAGCCTTTCCGGTGGCTCGGGCGACAAAAACAGTGGAGATGGTATGTTGCCGGGAGTCACGACTGGGATCGGAATAGGTATGAAATTGTCCCAACAGCTCCACCGCCAGCCCGGTTTCTTCCAGGGCTTCCCGGCAGGCGGCAGATTCCAGGGATTCACCATAATCGACGAACCTCCGGGCAATGCCCAGCCATGCGGGGGATTCCTTCGCTCTATCAGGACAATTCCGCCATCCTGCTCAATGATGATATCTACCGTGGGAACGGGGTTACTCATATCAAAATACCATATCAGGACAGAACCTGCATCCATCCACCCAAAACCCTCTCAGGCGAAAAACATGACTTTACCTGCAAAAACAAACAATTTAGCCCCTCAAACTCAAAAAGTTCGAAAATCCGTTTATTTTAAAGGGCTACAGGATAAAAAAACCTCATTTTTTGCACAATCCGGCTAAAGTATCTCCAACCGATTCCGATAATTATAACAGAAGATCAGGTTTCACCTTGGAGGGTTGGAAAAAGATCTTTACTCCTCAAGGGTAAAAAGTTAACCTGTAGATGCTAAACTCATTCTTTTAAGGGCTGGTACAATGGAAATCCCAGGCGATAGCATTAGAGTTAATAAGAATAGAACGGTTCAAGACCGGGCTAAGGTAGGGGATAAAAAGGCTGTCACCCAGAGTGGCGGCGGTGCTTCTTCAACCAGTGGTAGCGAGCAGATTGCCATTTCTTCCAAAGCCAAAGATATTCAAAAAGCGACAGAAGTGGCCAACGCGGCTCCGGATATTCGTACTGAAAAAGTGGCTCAGATTAAAGCCAAAATCGAAGGTGGCAATTATCGCGTGTCCAGTGAGCAACTCGCTGAGAAAGTCCTTGAAAATATCATCACTGAGTCCAAGTTTCTCGGCTAATTTCTCACCCCTACCCTGATTTTTCCCGCAAAAATGCAGTTCTTCTGCCTATTTCAACCTGAGTTGGATACAAAACCCACATCCAAAAAAAGATAGCGCGTTAAGGCAGAACTAATTATTTGTGCTGGGTGGATGCTATACGGGGGGCTTGCAAAAACTCTTCGAGTTGGGCAACCAGGGTGCTGACCTCCATGCCATGCATCAAGGCACCGTTTTCCAAGGTATCAAACTTCACAGCGAAGCAACTGCCACAGGACATCTGTTTTTCACTGAAAAACTTGATGGCTTCAGGGTAGGCACTAAGAATCTCGTTGATCGTGGTATTTTTATCGACAATCATAATAGATTATTCAAATCCTCTTGCCCCTTTAACAAGGTTATGCTAGCATCTAGCCATCTTCAAGACAATCTATTTCGGAGAATTTGATGTCCCTAAAATGTGAAGTTTGTGATAAAAAACCCCAATTTGGCAACAATGTCAGTCACGCGAATAATAAAACTCGCCGACAATGGAAACCAAATATAAAGAAGTTGCGTGTGGTGATGAAGGGTTCTGTAAAGACCATGAAAATCTGTACTCGTTGCATCAAGTCAGGAAAAATAACTAAAGCCATCAAGTAACGCTTAGTTCCCGTTCTCCTTGTGTCCCCAGCTTTTCACCCAAGGCCTCCAGTCTGCTTTTTATCGGCGAGTTTTTGTTGAAATCTTTGATCCGCTCCAGGTAAATCACACCATCGACCTGACGTATTTTTTCAAGAATTTGATTAAGGTGTTCAACATCCTGAATCTCTATGGACAGGTCGAAGTAAGCTCTTTTGTTTGATCCCTGCTGGACGTTGGCGCGGGTAATATTGATCCCGCATTCCGCGAAAGCCTGACTGATGATAGCCATAATTCCGGGCTTGTCTCCCGCAACAATCGCAATATGTGCCTGGTAAATGGTTTTCATGCCTGTGTCCCATTCAACGCCCACCAGCCTATCCGGATCATTGATAACATTGCCGACACTCGGGCAGTCAATATGATGTACCGTGACCCCCCTGCCCCTCGTGATATATCCGATGATCGGCTCCCCTGGAAGAGGATGGCAACATTTACCAATGCGGATGAAAATATTTTCATTGAAACACTGAACCTTGATAGCGTTACGCGAGGATTCTGGCTGCTGGCTTTCCTTAAGCTTGATGAGTGTCTTGGCACGAGACTCTTTGCCCTCCAGCTTTTCTCTTGGGATCAGTTTTTCGATGACATGATGGGTCGACAGCTTTCCAATTCCAATTCCCGTCAACAGACTGTCGGTGGAATTAAAACCGCAGGCCTGGGCGGCTTCTTCGAAGGCCTCGCCATCCATTTCTACTGCCGGGTCCAGACCATATTCGCTTATTTCTTTTTGCAGAAGCTCTTTCCCTAGGCTCAAACTTCTTGAGCGTTCTTCGTTGTTTATGTAGTTGGATATCCGACTGCGCGCCTTAGAGGTTTTCACAAAAGCCAGCCAGTCACGGCTGGGGGATGCCTCCTCCGCTGTGACGATTTCCACCCGGTCTCCATCACGTAATTTATACCGCAGAGGAACCACCTTTCCATTCGCCTTCGCGGACTGGCAGTGGCATCCTACGTCGGTATGAACCTCGAACGCGAAGTCAACCGGAGTAGCACCCTGCGGCAGGGCAATCACATCCCCTCCTGGGGTGAATACATAAACCTCATCCGGAAACAAGTTCACCTTGAAGGCGTTGAGAAATTCTTTCGGGTTTTTTAAGTCCTTCTGATTCTCAAGAAGGTGCCGGACCCATAACAACTGTTGGTTCATCGGCTTTTCATCACCTTCAGTTTTTTCTTTATAGCGCCAGTGGGACGCGATCCCTCCTTGACAGACCTTATGCATTTCCTCGGAGCGAATCTGCACCTCCACCCTTTCTCCCCTCGGACCGATCACCGTGGTGTGGAGAGACTGGTACATATTGGGCTTGGGCATTGCAATATAGTCTTTAAACTTCCCCGGTATTGGTTTCCAAAGAGAATGCACTAGCCCTAAAACGGAATAACAGTCGCGCAACGATTCGACCAAAACCCGTACGCCAACCAGATCATAAACATCTTCAAAACTTATATTCTGATCCATCATCTTTTTATAGATACTGAAAAATTGTTTGGGCCGCCCCTCAACCTTCCCTGTAATTTCCGCTTCTTCCAACTCCTTCACCAATCGGGAGGTGACTTTTCCCACATACTGGTCGCGATAGTCCTTACCCTTTGCCACTTTTTCCTCAATCGTGCGAAACTCTTCCGGATAAAGATAACGGAACGAACCGTTCTCCAACTCGGTTTTTAACCATCCGATACCGAGACGATCGGCAATGGGCGCGTATATTTCCAGAGTCTCCCGTGCAATTCTTCTTTGTCTTTCTTCTGAAAGGGAACCTAGAGTCTGCATATTGTGGGCTCGGTCGGCAAGCTTGATCAAAACCACCCGGATATCATGGGCCATGGCGAAGATCATCTTGCGGTAGTTTTCCGCCTGGCTTTCTTCATGACTGGAAAAATGGATTTTGCTGATCTTGGTCACCCCATCCACAAGTTGGAAAACTTCTTCCCCAAACAATTCCAGGATTTCTTCAGGAGTAGAGAGGGTATCCTCTATGGTATCGTGCAACAGGCCGGCGGCTACGGTGGTCGCATCCAGCTTTAGCTTCACCAGATTATGGGCCACTTCAATGGGATGCGAAATATAGGCCTCTCCGGATCTTCGGCTCTGCCCCCGGTGGGCTTTGGCGGAATAAATATAGGCGTTCAGAATGATGTCGACATCAGCATCAGGCATGTACTCCAATAGCGCGTCTGTCAGATCCTGAACTTTCATAGCAGGAATGAAACCTCCATTATTTTTCCACCTGACCCGAGGTCATAAAAAGAGTCGATGGAAAAGGATAAACCTTTGAGTTAAGGATACTTCTACAAAAATTTTCTGTCAACGCTCAATCACGACAGAACCACTTGCTCCCACGCAACTTGCACGTTAATATTGGGCCATGAAACACACACCTTCCTTGGACGATCCCATACAGTTTATAAAGGGGGTCGGCCCCAGAAAAGCGATTCTTCTTGAAAAACTGCGCCTAACTAGCATTGAAGACTGCCTTTATTTCCTGCCTTTCCGGTTTGAAGACCGAACCCAGTTCAAAAAAATCTCCCAGGCTGTTCCCGGTGAATACGTCACCCTCACCGGAGAAGTCCTGAATGCCGGAACGATGTTCATGGGACGCCGGAAAAGGGTATTTGAAGTCATCGTTCAGGATGAGACAGGGGTCGTCCGAGCCAAATGGTTCCGGTTTAACGAAACCTATATGAAAGAAAAGTTTAAAACGGGGCAAAAAATCATTCTTTCAGGAAAACCCACACTCAACAAACGGTCAGGACTGGAGATCATCCACCCGGATACCGAGCAGGTATCAGGAGAAAATGTCAGTTCTCTTGAGATCGGCAAGATTGTTCCGGTTTACCATGTCACCGATGGTCTGCATCTCAAGTCCATGCGAACCATTATTAAAAATGTTCTCGATAAATACCTGTCCCTGATCGAAGAGTTTCTTCCCGATGATCTGGTCCAGCGTTACAATTTCCCTCCCCGGTCAGAGGCCCTTGCACAGTCCCATTTTCCACCACAAGGCTCTTCCTTAAAAGAGTTGGATGCCTTTCAGACCCCGGCACAACAACGGCTGGTCTTTGAGGAACTGTTTCTCATCCAGTTGGCCCTGGCCTGTAGAAAAAACCATGTGGGAAAAGAGCTCACAGGAACCTCCTTTAAAACCCGCGGAGAACTCATCAAGAAGTTTGTGAAGCTTTTGCCTTTCACGTTAACGGGAGCACAGAAAAGGGTTCTCGGTGAAATTATGGAAGACCTGGAAAAAGAGAAACCCATGAATCGACTGATTCAGGGAGATGTTGGAAGCGGCAAAACCATCGTCGCCCTCACCGCCCTGTTGACCGCGGTGGATAACGGAGCGCAATCTGCGTTAATGGTTCCGACAGAAATTCTCGCCGAACAACATTATTTAAATATCCTCCCGTTTTGTGAAAAACTGGGCATCGAACTCCGCCTGGTAACCAGCGCGCTCAAGGGCAAAGAACGGAAAATCCACTTTGAAGACATAAAGACCGGGAAAACACATATCATTGTTGGAACCCACTCCCTGATTCAAAAAGATATCCAATTTAAAAAGCTCGGGTTGGCAGTGATTGACGAACAACATCGGTTCGGAGTCATGCAAAGAGAAGCCATCGGCAAAAAAGGCGACCATCCGCACCTTCTCATAATGACTGCCACACCCATACCAAGATCCCTCGCGCTCACCCTTTACGGGGATATGGATGTGTCGCTTTTAGATGAGTTTCCACCAGGGCGACAGAAAATTGCCACCGACCTGTTTTATGAGAACCGGCGGGAAAAAGCCTACAGCATAATGGAAGAACAGTTGCAGCAAGGCCGACAGGCTTTTGTGGTCTGTCCTTTAATCGAAGAATCGGAGGTCATGGATCTTAAAGCTGCTGTTACGGTTTTTGATTTTATTCAGAAATGCTTTCCCGATTTCACCGCTTGCCTGATACATGGAAAACTTAAAAAAGAGGAACGCCAGAGCATCATGTCCCGGTTCCTCAAAAAAGAAATTCAGGTTCTGGTTTCCACAACCGTCATTGAGGTGGGCATCGACGTTCCCAATGCCACTGTCATGATTATTGAACACGCCGAGAGATTCGGCCTGGCCCAACTTCACCAGTTGCGTGGACGTGTGGGTCGGGGAAACCATGCCTCCCATTGTCTGCTGATGGCCTACCATCCGGTGTCCGAGGAAGGACAGGCCCGGATGAAAGCCATGCAAAACTCCGGTGATGGATTCGTCATCGCCGAAGAGGATTTAAAAATCCGCGGTCCCGGAGATTTTATGGGCACCCGGCAATCGGGGATGCCTCTTTTAAAAATTGCTAACCTGCTCCGCGATATCCGGGTGCTGGAGACAGCTCGTAAAGAAGCCTTCCATCTCATTGACCAGGACCCCGGCATCACAGACCCTAAGCACCAGTCGTTAAACAAGGCCCTGCAACGGTTCTTGGGTAACTATATGGAGTTGATGGAAGTCATTTAAGAGCCCTCCACAAATCAACACATAATCCACAAATCATTAATTTTAATACTATTAACTCATAATCCCGCAAGCTTTACACTTCTCTCATACCCACTATCCGCTAAGGTCGACAGCCTCACCTCCGCAACAGCACAAACCTGCTTGCAAAGTTGATATGAAGATAGTCTCGACATTATTTTTGCCAGTGTAATGATAGTGTTTTCAAGTCATCGCTGTAAAAAATAGCCATTTCTTTCTTCCCTAAG
>CALAGQ010000076.1 GCA_937891765.1 uncultured Nitrospina sp. | reverse complement strand
TTAATATGACCCGGGCCAAAATTGGGGTCGATTTGAACCGCATAGCTGAGCCATTGTGTCGCCTCCTGGTACCTGCCTTCAGTAGCAAGAACCTTGGCAAGGGAATCATAGGCGGGTACATTCTGGCGCCAGAACCGTATGGCGGAATGCAGCATTTTTTCCGCATCCCGGTTTTCGCCCATCGTTATAAAATTCTTCCCCAGCAAAGCCAAGGTTGAACTGTTCTCCGGATTATAAACCAAAACTTTGCGAAAATAACGATTGGCCTCATCAATCCTGCCTTCAGCCTGCCAAGTCTGCCCGAGCATAAAATAAGGCTCCCAGGTATCGGGCATAAATTCCGCAGCGCGTACAAAGTCGACCCGAGCTTCTTCGATTTCACGGTTTCTTATATGCGCTTCACCCTTTTTAAACGCTTCCAGGTATTTCACCCGAGAATCGATTTCGGACTGTGTTTTCGTGGGCGTAGAAATTATAACAATGGCCAGTAACAAGATACTGATCACCGCGCTCTTGCCCAGCATGAATTTTGGATCCAGAACCTTTGCCTGAAACCAGGAGGCCTGCTCCATCCACTTCACATAAAACCACACCCCCACCAGCCCTGCCAATTGAAACAATGGGAACACTAAGAGGAACAGTCCATCAAGATAGTTCCAGGATTGCAAATGGGGGAGTACATTAAAAAAATTGGTCGATCGCAGTAATAGGTCGGGGCGGTTCAATATCACGTCCACGGTTGATCCCAAGGCCTTTAATGTAACCTCCGGATCTTTGGCATACATTGTGACCTTATATTGAATAAGTATGCAGTATTGCGCCAGCATGGCAGACAGGTAGCCGATGACGGCAACACGCAACCCCCATTTGGACCCGGCTTCTGAAATACGCCATAGAAGATTGCCCAGTCCCAGCGCAAAGACAGGCAGGGCCGAGATGAAATGCCGATGTCCGTATGAAGCAGAATCCTCCGGGTACAAAATCACAATTGCAGAAATTCCTGCCAGATAAGCGAGAAGTCCCGGGCGAATTTCTTTCAGCCATTCATTTTTGAGAAATAAACCCACCCCTGCCGCCAGGGCCAGAGGCATGGAAAACACCAAACCCCATTTGGCAGAAAAAAACAAAGCCCATATCTTTTCAAGTAGTGGCAATAAAGTGATGCCGGATAACCCCTCACCGGCAAACTTCATATGTCTTGGCGGAAAAGGAACCCCGTTCAACTGGTACCAGCACACGATCTGGGGAAGCATGACCAGGAAAAATCCACCCAGCCCCGCCCCACCCAATAGGCATAATTTTTTAATCGTGGCAGGTGATTTCAAGTCTGCGCGAAAACTCCATAATAGGTCCACCGCGAACAGGGCAAAAAACGCGATGTTGATCACCCTCGTCATGCAAAGGAATCCGAGCAGAGCCCCCATTACAGCGTAACGAACCGCTGAGGATGAGTCTCGACCCACCGAGTCATTAACATCTGCCTCCCTCGCTAGAGAGCTAGCTGGCCCCACGCCGAGTGAGCGAAAATGGATCCAGGCAAATATCAAAACGGCGGCGAGGAAAAATTCAACGGTATGGGCCATGCGCTGACGGATGAACGAAAAATATATCAACGGCGAGGCCAGCCAGATGGAAAGTGTTACAAGCAGGGCGAAGCGTTTGTCGATAAAGGAACGCAGGGTTTTAAAAACCAGAATCAGGCCGGCAAATAAAAACGTGACCGAAGCCACGGCAGTCGAAATGTAATAGGGAGCGGAATAGCCCCCCACCGAAATGGGGTAACCCAACGCCTGATAAAGAAGCGCCAGCAAATGACCGACGATAAAAAACGGCAGAAACAAAAGCGCCTGACCCATTTGCCAGTTATTAAAAACGTAGCCGGTGGGCATGAATTTATCAAAGTGGGCATAATAACGTTCGTTAAAAAAGTCGAGATCGCCATCAAAAAATGGAGAGCGCAGGAAGGCGTAATAGCCCGAATCATCGCCTTTATCAATAGTTGTTACAGAGTAATATCCCGTATGAACATTGGGAGGAATCCAGTCATTGAAAATATCGAGGGGAGTGAGCAGGAGAAAAGCAAAAAATAAAATCCCGCCGAGGATGAGGCGTTGGGACATTTCGTTTTCTTGACCACGTCCGGTCATGCTTCACATTCCAGGAATAGTTTCCCTCCGAGGGGGTCGGAGAAACGATGGTTATTTATGGGCAACCGGTTGCGTTTCCAGCACAAGGCCTTTTTCAACCAGTTTTTGATGGGCATCCCCGACGCGCGAAACGGAATGTTGGCTATCGCTCCAGGCAATCAGGTCTTCGAGGCCCTGTCTCAGCGATAATTCGGGTGCAAAACCCAAGGCTTTGATTTTCGAAATGTCGGCATAACAATCGCGAATGTCACCATTGCGGAATTTGTAAATTACATCAGGACTGAAGTTTTTGCCACAAAGCTCGATGAGCGTTTCCGCCAAATCGAGAATTGAGGAAGGCTTTCCGGTGCCAATATTGAAAATACCATAATTCGCATCAGGATGATCCAGCAAAAGAAGTTTTCCGCGCACCAGATCCCGAACATGAATAAAGTCGCGACGCTGGTGGCCGTCTTCATAGATCAGCGGCGGAGAATCATTTTTGATAGCTGAGCAGAAAATAGCTGCGGCTCCGGTGTACGGATTGTTCAGCGACTGGCGCGGACCGTAACAATTGAAATAACGGCAGGCCACGACAGGAATCTGGTGAGCCTTGCCGATCATCAGAGAATAGACTTCCTGATCTTTTTTGCTTTGCGCGTAGACCGAGGTGCAGTCCAGCTCCTTCTCCTCACCGGTGGGAGCGGGCGTGACCGGCGCAGCGCATTCAGGACAAAGCATGTCCCATTTTCCTTCAATGAGCTGGCATTCCGGCCTGGGTTTGGGGCTGATCTTTCCGTGTTCCGGGCACTGGTAGCAACCTTCTCCATAAAGGCTCATGGAACTGGCAACGAGAACTTTTTCAACCTTGTGTTTTTCGTTAACCAAGATGTCCCATAACACTCCCGTACCCTGAACATTTGTGGAAATGTACTGATCGATGGAATACATCGACTGACCGACACCGACCTCTGCGGCATCGTGAATGACAAGATCCACATCTTCGATGGCTTTTTTTAAATGGTCCCGGTTGCGAACATCTCCAATGATAAGTTCCGCCTCCGGGTGCAGGTGCTCGGGCCTTTCGGCATTTTCCCCATGCACCTGAGGATTGAGGTTGTCGTAAACCCGGACGGTATCGCCCCGCTGGACCAACTGATCCACCGTATGCGAACCTATGAACCCGGCTCCGCCTGTGACCAAAACCCTTTTACCCATTATTCTCTCTCCGGTTGATTGAATCCCACAAGTGGGTTTTATTCCCCGTGGCTTTCCACGGTTTTCAAAACAACACTTTATCAGGATACCCCCGTCTTCTTGCAACGGGGTTGTGCATTAGCGATCCCGGCTCTCTCCAGCCGGTCTCAGGCTATCACCAGTTATCATATCTCAATCGGCAATTTTGCGAAAGGACTTAAGCCTTATGATCTTGCCCTGCCATATGCTGCTTATTCAGGACTTTAACAGGACCTGCCTTCTCATCCCATATTGAATTCTTAACCAAATTAGGCAATAATCCAAGTTGAGCGGATTTATCCTCCTTCCCTAAAGAGTCCACCGTGAATCTTTCCTGCATCATCGTCAATTATCACAGCAGTATTCCCCTCAAAAATTGCCTGGAGTCTGTTTACCGAACACTGCAAAAAATTTCATTCGAAGTCATCGTTGTGGACAACAGCCAAAACGACCCGAGTATGGCATCCCTTAAAGAATCTTATCCGCAAATTCAGGTCATTCAGAACGCCACCAACGTAGGCTTTGCCAAGGCCAATAATCAGGCTGCCCTGTCTGCTCAGGGTGAAACTCTTCTTTTTTTAAACCCCGATACTATTTTAACCGATCAGGCCATAGAGAAAATGGTCGAGCATTTGGAATCCAATCCAGATATTGGTGCTTTAGGGCCCAAGGTCTTGAATACAGATGGGAGCTTGCAATATTCCTGCAGACGTTTCCCCACTCTCATGACAGGATTTTTCAACCGTTATTCGCTTCTTTCACGGTGGTTTCCAGACAACCCGTATACGGTTCGGTATCTAATGAAAGATTTCGGCCATGATGAGAACCGGGAAGTCGACTGGCTGTCTGGATGTTGCCTCATGATTCCCCGTGCTGTATTTGAAAAATCGGGAGGCTTTGACGAACATTATTTTTTATTTAATGAAGATGTGGACCTGTGCCGGGTCATTCATCAAAACGGATTTAAAGTGATGTATTTTCCTCTCGCAGAAATAACGCATTATGTCAGCACCAGCAACAGCAAAGTGCCGGTGGAAATTATTATGAAACGACATCGTGGCATGAGGCATTATTACGGAAAACATCATGGCAAAAATCCGTTGACGAAAGTGGCCGTCAACATTGCGATAACTCTGCGATGTTTGTCTCAACTTGCCTTCAATATATTTAAAGAAACCCAGGATCCCGCTAAATGAAATTTGGCACGTTTCCCATTTCAGGAGAGATTTATCTGGCGGGATATTTTGTGGCCCTGGCCCTGTCTTTTGGCCTCACCCTCTACTTGATAAAAACCATAAGAGGTGTCAACTTTCTCACATTTCTATTGAACCGTTTTCCCGTTTCAGCAGGAAAAAGCGTCAGCCCCTTTGGGGGGATTCCGGTCATCCTCTCATTCCTGATAACGCTCTGGCTGCTTTTATTTTTTGGTATGGTGGATGCTCGCAACGTCAACTTGTTCACCGCACTGACTCTAGGTGTGGGGCTAATGTTTTTACTGGGCATCTACGATGACATCACCAACTGCCCACCCAGATTAAAATTGTTCGTCCAAGTCGTCATTGCTGGCTTTCTTTATTTTTCCGGTTTTCAAATTGAACGTGTCGGCAATCTGGTTGATCTGGGCTCTTTCTCTATTCTATTAACAGTATTATGGATCGTCGGCATCACCAACGCCATCAACCTGATAGACGGCATGGATGGACTGGCACCGGGAATCATTTTTTTCTCATGCCTGACACTGGTTTTTGTTTATCTCGAACGTGATATTTCCGAGGCTTCATTTTTGGCTGTGGTGCTAGCGGGAAGCACTTTGGGGTTTTTCTTTTTCAATTATCCTCCAGCTAAAATTATTCTCGGAGACACCGGAAGCCTGCCACTGGGTCTCCTCGTCTCCCTCATCACGCTTCTACCTCTCAATCAGGGCCATACCGACGAAATTTACTATCTCATTCCGGTTATCACCCTGCTGATCCCCATTACGGACACCACCTTCGCTTTTTTCAGGAGGATATTTAAAAGGACCAGCCCTTTCACCGGGGACACCTGTCATTTTCATCACAGGCTGGAAAAGCTCGGGCTCTCTCCGGGAAAAACCATTTCCATATTATTTGTGATTGGTTTTTATTTCGACCTGACCGCAATGGTTCCTGTATTCCAGATCAACCTTATTCCTAATTTCATTCCCGTTTATTCTGTTTTCATTATAGCCAACGTGAGCATCCTGATTTTCATCCTGCAAAGAATCGAGAAAAAGCAAAATCATGAATGAACCCTTCTCAACGAGAGTAAAGTTGTTTTTCTCTATTCTGGCAATATTGGCTCTCATTCTTATTGCCTACGCAAACACCCTGCTCTCCCCTTTCAACTTTGACGATCAGGCCCTCCTGCAAAACATTGCCCTGAGCGGCCCCGATAGATACAACAGCGTATGGCCCGTTCAATACCGGCACCTTTTCTACCTCAGCTTCAGCATTAATCATTCAATAGGCGGGCTGAACCCACTCAGCTATCACCTGACCAATCTGCTGTTTCATTTTTTGTCATCGGTGACCGTTCTTCTCATCGTCTTCAAAACCGTCAGCAAGAACACCCAATGGGAAAGCAAGGCAGTACTGGGTCTATCCGTCACCACCGCGCTCCTGTTTGCGCTCAACCCGCTTCACACGGAAGCTGTTACCTATCTTTCAGGACGAGCCAGCGGAATAGGAGGATTCTTTTACCTGCTGGCACTGCTATTTTTCATTATGGGGAGCGAAAAAAATAGGAATCCGACAACAACCGTCCCTTTGTTTTATTTCCTGACCCTGTTGGCATTTGGCTTTGCGCTTCTCAGCAAGGAAACCACGCTGACCTTTCCTCTGGCAGTTATTTTATATGACCTGTGTTTCATGAGAAGTGAGAGATGGCGTCCTTTCAAAGACCGACTGTTTTTTATCTACCTTCCCCTTTTCAGTTTGGTGGGTGCATTTCTAATTCTTGCTCCAGGGCTGCGCAACATGACCGCTGACTGGATTGGAAGGATAGATATCGACTATGCATTGGCGCAAGCCAGCGTGCTGGCATATGCCTTAAAGCTTTGTATTTTTCCGATCAACCTGACCTTTGATTATGATTTTCCAGTTCACTGGCTGGCTTATTCACGTTTCGTATCCGTCATGATCTGGCTGGCTATTGTGTTTGCTGTCATAAAAAACTTCCGCCGAGTTTCTCCGGTGCTAACCTTTGCTTTACTTTGGTTTCTTATAACCCTATCTCCCACAAATAGTCTTTTGCCGCGCGCGGATTTATTGAGCGAAAGAAACTTATACCTCCCCTCTTTAGGCTTCACGTTCCTGATCGCCTGTGGCTTTTATCATTTGTTTTTCATAAAGGGCTCACTGTCGAAACCAGGCCTGGTTCTGCTGCTGACATTATTTTTGATGATGGGTTCGTTATTGATAACTAGAAACTCGGTTTATCGTTCCAACATTCACCTTTGGGAAGACACTTATGAAAAATCACCTGCCGACCTGAAAGTTCTTCACAATCTCAGCCATTTTTATTTGGAAGACAAACGTTACCAGCAAGCCCTGGTGCCTCTGTTAAGGCTTTCCCGTTCCATGGCAGGAGATTTTTACCGGGCATTTGCCTACAGCAACCTGGGGAGTATTTACACGCAAAATGGTAACTTTGAAAAGGCGGAAAAAGAGTTTCACAAGGCTATTGAGCTGGAGCCCACCCTGCCTCTGGGATATCTGAACCTGGGAACCTATCATGCGTCCCGCGGCGAGTTTAATCAGGCTCGGACAGAATTTCTCCGTGCCCGGGAACGATATATTATATTCAAGTGGGGTTACCCCATGCCCGTAGAACTTGACCTGAACCTGGCCCGGGTGAATCTGCAATTAAAATCCTTTACTGAGGCGGAGAAATATATCCGTCAATACCTGCAAAGAGTTCCGGGCTCTCTAGAAGGACTTCTACTGCTGGGGAAAATTTATCAGGAGAAGGGGGAAATGGAGCTAGCCGAAAAAGCTTACCTGAAAATTCAGGGAGGTGGGCTGGCCTCAGCCAAAGCTCATAACAATCTCGGCATCCTTTACATAAGACAAGGTCAATACGAAAAAGCCTGGGGCGCTTTTAATACCTCGATAAAGTATTACCCTCAAATGCCAGATGCCCATTACAACCTTGGCAAACTGATTCTGGACTCAAAGGGCGACAGCACTCTGGCCCGCAATCATTTAGAAGAAGCATTGGCTTTTAACCAGAGCCCTTCCCTGAAAGAAGAGATCAACCGACTTCTTGAGCAGACCCCATCACGGTGATTTTTTTTTCTGAGTGTAGGGAACCCAGAAATCTCTACTCATCGCATCCACCACCTTTTCCCCCGCCACGGTTTTGCTATTTTGCGTTTCTTTGCGAAGCTGCCAAACTCGAGTAAGCCCTTTCAAGGCATCCCATCTTGCTTTAAAAACAGGCACGGCCTTACCTTTCAGAGAAAACCAAATCAAAGCGACTAAACTAAACAAAATATGCTGAGGTAGATAAATCCAGAACCATACGCCCGGCATATTGCGAAAATAAGACCAAACCAGATTTCGCTGACCGTGGTATACCGCAAAATCACTGTAACGACTGGTGGTGCCTGACCCCACATGCTCCACCACTGCATCGGAAACATAAATACACCTGTGCCCCTTCAGTCGTAGTCGAAAACTCAGATCAACATCCTCGTTATAACAATAGAAATGCTCATCAAACCCACCTACTTCCAAAAAGGCATCTCTGGAAATCAAGGATGCCGCGGCACAAGGTGAAAATATTTCTCCCGATTCCCTGTTAATTTCTGAAGCTTTCATACCATGGTCGCGGCGCCATGCGACTCCCGACACATGATAGATATCTCCAGTTCCATCTATCAGGTCATTTTCATATCCGAGCATATGGCTTCCGAACATCTTGACATCAGGAAAACGTTCAACGGCTTGCATTAAATTTTCTAACCAGTCAGGACGAGCAAAGGCGTCTGGGTTCAAAAATGCAATCCAATCGCAGTCAACGGCCTGATTGACAGCCAGATTGTTTGCAGTGGCAAAACCTGTATTTGTTTCTAAATGTATAAATTTCCAATCACCGAATTTTTGTTCAAGACCCTCCATGGAATCATCGGCGCTGGCGTTATCCACCACCAGAACTCGAGCCGGTGGCAAAGTCTGACCCTTCAGGCTTTGCAAACATTTTTCCAGGTATTGGCCTGAGTTCCAATTAACAACAACGACTGCAATGGTTGGAGAGTGCGTCATATTCCTTTCAGGTCGGAATTATTTAAAGCGCTGTTTTTCTAAAATTTCCAGGGCGCATTTGCTTGAATATATGGATTCAACCACTTATACTCCTCAATAGAGAATCGAAGTATTTCCCGCAGACCTTGTTTTATCACCTTCCGACAGGTTTTTACAGAAATGAAAACATTTTTTGTTACGGGTGGCGCCGGTTTCATCGGTGGAAACTTTATCCTGAACCTGATGAAAACCGGTCAGACAAAAGTTATCAATTATGACAAACTGACCTATGCGGGGAATCTCGACACCCTGACCAGCATTGAGAACAATCCCCACTACACTTTTGAACGGGGCGATATCTGCGACAAAAACAGATTGAGCAACTTGTTTAAGGAACAGCCCATCGATGCAGTGGTCCACTTTGCCGCAGAATCCCATGTTGACCGATCCATAGAATCGCCCGGTGATTTCATTCAAACCAATGTGGTGGGAACCTTTGAACTTCTGGAAACCGCCCGTTGGCACTGGCAAGGATTAGATGAAACCCGAAAGGATAATTTCAGGTTCCTGCATATTTCTACCGATGAGGTTTATGGGTCTTTGGGGGAAACCGGCTTGTTCACGGAAGAAACTGCCTACGCTCCGAATTCGCCGTATGCCGCCTCCAAAGCTTCCTCCGACCATCTGGTGAGAGCTTATCACAAAACATTTAATCTGCCGGTACTGACCACCAATTGCTCCAACAACTATGGACCCTATCAGTTTCCTGAGAAACTCCTGCCGTTGATGATCACCAAAGCCCTGTCAGGAAAACCTCTTCCCGTATACGGGGACGGAAAACAGATAAGAGACTGGCTGTTTGTTGAAGATCATTGCAGGGCCATTCTTGAAGTTCTGGAAAAAGGAACCGTCGGACAGGTTTATAACATTGGCGGGCATAATGAAAAAACCAATCTGGACGTTGTTCAAACGCTTTGCCATATTTTAGATGAAATGGTGCCGGACTCTCCGCACCGACCGCATAAAGACCTGATAAGTTTTGTAGAAGACCGGCCCGGACACGACCGGCGCTATGCCATTGATGCCAGCAAAATTCAAAATCAACTGGGTTGGGTTCCCCGGGAATCTTTTGAGACGGGTTTAAGAAAAACTGTGCGCTGGTATCTGGATAATAAAGCCTGGACCGAGCGAGTGCTGTCGGGGGCTTATCAGGGAGAACGACTGGGTCTTGAGAAATCTTAAGGGACATTTAATATGATAAACAAGGGAATCATTTTAGCGGGAGGATCGGGAACCCGGCTCTACCCATTGACGCAGGTTGTCAGCAAGCAATTGATGCCGCTCTATGACAAGCCGATGATCTATTATCCACTCAGCACCCTCCTGCTGGCAGGTATCCGTGATATCTTCGTCATCACCACCCCGCAAGACCTGCCTCTGTTTAAGGAATTGCTGAAAGATGGAAGCCAGTGGGGAGTCAATATCAGTTACGGAACCCAACCCAGTCCAGACGGTCTGGCTCAGGCATTCATCATTGGCAAAGATTTTATCGGCAACGATGGGTGCAGTTTGATCCTTGGCGATAATGTATTTTATGGAACCGAATTGCCCGAGCTCATGGAGAAGGCTCAGAAACGGGAAACAGGTGCCACCGTTTTCGGCTATTGGGTGAAAGACCCGCAAAATTATGGAGTGGCCGAGTTCAGCCCTGACAATAAAGTTGTCAGCGTCGAGGAAAAACCCCTGAAACCTAAATCGAGTTATGCCATCACCGGCCTGTATTTTTATGACAATCAGGTCGTCGATATTGCCTCTTCCATCAAACCCTCGGCAAGAGGGGAACTCGAGATCACCGATGTCAACAGGGTGTATCTCGAACAATCACAACTATCTGTTGAGAAGATGAGCCGCGGGTTCGCCTGGCTGGATACGGGTTCTCACGAGTCTTTGCTGGATGCCGCCAACTTCATAGAAACCATTCAACGGCGGCAAGGACTGATGGTCTGTTGTCCTGAAGAGATTGCTTACAGTAAAGGCTGGATCACAGCAGAGGATCTGGAAAAACAAGCTCGGTCACTGAAAAAAAACGGCTATGGGCAATATCTTATGCGTCTGGTTTCCCAAAAATAACAAAATATTGTGCTCTTTAGATCTATAAAAGTTTAAGACCGTTATTTCTGGTTTTTCAATTCGGCACTAATCTCCGGTTGGGCCAACAACATTTCTTCGACCTCCTTGGCCGTCAAGCGAGTCGTATTTTGAGAAGTATAATCTTCCGTTTGAACCACCTTTTTATCCCCTTCGCTAAGGTACTTATTGTAGTTCAAATCCCGGTTATCCATGCTCAACCTTAGGTAATCACCCATATCTTCTGATCTAAGCAATTCATCCTTGGAAGCCAGTGTCTCGTGCAATTTTTCTCCATGCCTCATTCCTATTGTTTTTATCTCTGAATCAGAAGAAAAAATATTCTTCAAAGCCTGAGCAAGGTCTCCAATGGTGGCAGAAGGAGCATTGCGAACAAAAATATCCCCCTGCTGACCATTTTTCAAGGCAAACCCAACCAAATGGATAGCTTCTTTCAAAGGCAGGAGGAACCTTGTCATTTCGGGTTCAGTGACAGTAAGAGGTTTCTTCTCTCTCATCTGCTTCAAAAAAAGGGGGATGACGGACCCTCTCGAAAACAACACATTTCCGTAGCGGACCAGGGATAAGACGGTCTTACCCTCTGAAAGTTTTCGAGAAGCCGACTGCACAACTTTTTCCATTAGTGCTTTAGTGATTCCCAAGGCATTCACAGGATAGACGGCTTTATCCGTGCTGAGGCTGACCACTCTGGATACTCCATGACTGATGGCCGAATTGATGACATTCTGGGTCCCAATTACATTTGTCTGTGTCGCCTGCATGGGGAAAAACTCACAAGTGGGAACTTGTTTTAAGGCAGCGGCGTGAAACACATAATCCACCCCCTCCATCACGTCATCAACACTATCCCGGTCTCTAACATCTCCAATGTGAAACTTGATGGTGGAGTTCTGGAATTTCAGGCGCATTTCCTCTTGCTTCAACTCATCCCGGCTAAATACCCTGATTTCCTTAAAGTCCTTATCCAGCAGGTAATTTGCGAAATACCCTCCAAACGAGCCTGTACCACCGGTAATCAGTATGGTTTTTCCTTTGAAATCGGCCATTATTTTTCCCAGTTAAGTCATCAGTAATTATTGATATCAAGAAGGATCAAATTCATATCTCCAGAAATCTCCCCACATCATACAGGATCAGCGTACGTGTCGGGATAATCCCTATCGAAAATCTCGTTAGCCCAAAGCATCACGATCATTTCATCATCACCTATGTTGGTGATGTCATGAGACCATCCCGGGATCGTCTCCACAATTTCTGGTTTGTCGCCCGACGTCAAAACCTCGTGAAGTTCTTGCGTCAGGGTGTGGCGAAAATGGAACTTCGCGCTTCCCTGAATGACCAGAAATTTCTCGGTTTTTGAATGATGATAATGGCCGCCCCGAGTCACTCCCGGATGCGCAGTAAAAAACGAAAATTGCCCGGAATCTTTGGTCTTTAGCATCTCGACAAAGATACCCCGCGAGTCGGCATGCTTCGGCACCTCGTAAGTAAAGTCCTTCGGCGCAAGATAACTCACATAAGTGGCATAGAGCGCGCGTGTTAGCCCGTCGCCCACGCGCTCAGAAACCAGAGTCCCTCGACTGGCCCGGAACGTTCGAATCTGCTCGGCCAGTTCACCAACGCTAATCGTGTACGATGGCTGCACCTCATAGTATGCCTTGCAGGCCTCTTTGCCTGTCATGATTCGAACAAAAGTTGCCA
>CALAGQ010000075.1 GCA_937891765.1 uncultured Nitrospina sp. | reverse complement strand
TATAGCCCCAAGGAGAGTCGAACTCCTGTTTCCGGCGTGAGAGGCCAGCGTCCTAACCGCTAGACGATGGGGCCATATAAAATGGCGGGTGGCAAATACTAAGAATCTTTTATTGAAAACGTTTCCTGCGGAGAGGCCGCTAAAATCCGTCTTTTTTCATTATAGGTGGACCGGCCCGATTTTTCCTTCTCTCTTTACGGATCACGTCTTCGGCTTCCAGGTTGCGTTTGTTCACCCCGAAAATCAGAAACACCATCAAGGGATAAGCCGGCAGAGACAACACCCCCCATGTCGCCATGAACTTGCCGCCTGCTGAAATCATGCCGCCATCGGTCCCGTCATCAGTCCCTGTACCAAAGGCCAGGAACAGCATCAGCCCCAACAGCATGCCCATCAATGAAGAGATTGAGGTTTTATGCGCCACCTCATTCATATAGAGTGTCGACAGAAGTGGGAACTCGCTGACATAAGCGCCGATGAGCGCAAGCGTGAACATGATAAAAATCGCCGCCATCAAAAAATCGTTGGTGATGGCAACCGTTGCCACCATCTGATAAACAGGCGCCCAAAGCGCGACAATAAATGGATTACGATAAATATTCATACTTCCCAAATAAAAAAAGCGGAGCACCTCCGCTGGTGACTTGCAATATCTTTTTCAGCGAACAAACGACCCTTTAGCATAATAAGTCGTTGCTCATTACCCACCAAGGGATGGCTCGGGTACAAGGATTCGAACCTCAACATCCAGAATCAGAATCTGGCGTCCTACCGTTAGACGATACCCGATCACTAACCCCTTGGAAATCTTAGCCTATAATAGTTTTAGATGCTAAAACTGTCAAGCTCGTTCCACTCGGCGGAGTATCTCCGTTGACAATTAAGGAATCTTTATATGCGTGTAATTTCGGGTACTGCCCGGGGAACCCGGCTGGTCAGTCTGGGCTCTGCTGACATCCGCCCTACCCTTGACCGGGTTAAGGAGTCGTTTTTCAATCAGGTCGGCCCCGGTCTTGAGGGACTGGCCTTTCTCGATTTGTTCGCCGGTAGTGGAAGCATGGGCATTGAGGCACTTAGCCGGGGTGCGGAAACGGTGGTATTTGTCGAACCCAACCTGGAGGCTCAGCGCATCATTATGCAAAATCTGGGAAAATGCAAAATGACCAACGACCGCTGGGTTTTACTGAAAACTACTGCTCTTGCTGGATTGCAAACGCTCAAAGAACGGGGACTGGACTTCGATCTGGTCTATGCAGACCCTCCTTTCGCTGACGATTTGTATGAACCGACCTTGCTGGGGCTATCGCCATCCGGAATACTGCGTCCAGATGTGATGGTGGTGGTGGAACATTTCCACAAAACCGTTTTGCAGAAAAACTATGATAAACTTGAGCTTTATAAAGATCGACGATTGGGCGATTCCTGCCTGTCTTTTTTTCGCTTTGAAGATTCCCTATAGACTATGACGGAACCACAAAAAATTGTTATTGCCATGAGCGGCGGGGTCGACAGCTCCGTGGCCGCCGCAATCATGAAAGAACGCGGATATGAGGCTGTCGGGGTTTCCCTGCAGTTGTGGAACTATTCCAACTCAGACAACCGCTTCGGCACCTGCTGTTCGCTCGATGATATGGCCGATGCCCGACGGGTAGCAGAGCGGGTTGGCATTCCCTTTTACATCCTCAACATGGAAAAAAAGTTTAAGGAAGAGGTGGTGGACTATTTCATCTCGGAGTACATGCAGGCGCGGACGCCGATTCCCTGCACGCTGTGCAACCAGAAATTGAAATTTGAAGAGTTGATTCACAAGGCTGAGTCGTTTGGGATTAAGCGTGTTGCCACCGGACATTATGCCTCCATCGTCAAGCATTCTTCCGGACGGTTGATGGTGCGCCGAGGCCGGGATCGGTTTAAAGACCAAAGTTATTTTCTGTTCAACCTGTCGCAAGAACAACTGGAGCGGCTGGAGTTTCCGCTCGGCGACATGGATAAAAAAGAAGTGCGCGAACGAGCCCGGAGTTTGGGGTTAAACGTCGCCGAGAAAGCTGAGTCGCATGAAATCTGTTTCATTCCTGACAACGACTACCCCCGGTTCATCGCCAAGCAGTTAAACGGCCAAGCCCTGAAAGAGGGGGAGATTGTCAACTCCACAGGCAAGGTGCTGGGCAAGCATCCCGGTTACCCGGCTTTCACCATCGGTCAGAGAAAAGGACTCAACCTTGGTGGACTCAAGGAACCGGTTTTTGTGACACATATTGACCCGGTGCTAAACCGCATCACCGTCGGCCCCAAGCACGAACTGGCCCGACCCGACTGCACGGTGAACCAGGTGAAATGGAGTTTGGAGTTTTCCGGTCCGCTTCGCGCCGACGTGCAGATCCGTTACCGGCATCAGGGCGTCCCCGCAACGGTAACACCGCTTGACGGCTTGCGAGCGAAGATCGAGTTTGACGAGCCGCAGATTTCCATCGCGCCCGGTCAGTCCGCTGTGTTTTATCAGGATGACTGCGTCATCGGTGGCGGGTGGCTGGAATGAGCGAAGCGGTTCAAGTAGCGGTGGAAGCGGCTTTAGCCGCCGGAAAGATTTTACGCGAGCGCAAGGACTCCATTGGGAAAATATCTTACAAGGAATTTTATGATCCGGTCACAGAGATCGACCTGCTGTGCGAACAGACTATCATTGACAGGATCAAAAAAACTTTTCCCGACCACGATATTCTGGCGGAAGAGTCGGGCAGCGCCCAAGGCAACTCATCACCAAGCAAATGGATCATTGACCCGCTTGATGGCACGCTGAACTTTTCGCACGGTTATCCTTGTTATTGCGTTTCGATTGGGCTGGAACATGAAGGCCGGCTGGAAGTCGGTGTGGTGTATAACCCCTGCCTCGACGAGTTGTTCGTTGCCGAACGCGGCAAGGGAGCCACCCTCAATAGCAAGCCCATCAAAGTTTCCACCATCCCCACATTAAAAGAAAGCCTGCTCGTTACTGGGTTTCACCCTAAAGTGGTCAATTCTCTGGATGACAATTTAGACCATTTTTGCCGGCTCATGAAATTGTGTCAGGCGGTGCGCCGCCCCGGTTCCGCCGCTATGGATTTGGTTTATACAGCGATGGGTCGGTTCGAAGGATTCTGGGAACTCAAGCTCAGCCCCTGGGATGTCGCCGCCGGAATGTTGATCATGGCTGAAGCCGGTGGAACACTGTCGAAATTTGACGGCAGCCCGGCAACGATTTACGATGAAGAAGTTCTAGTCAGCAACGGCCTGATCCATCAGGAGATGGTGGATGTTCTCACCACTCGGCGTGAGGCCAACTAGCAATGGCCCGTTGAGCCTATGGAAGCGGTTGCCCGCGAAATAAAGACATTACAAGTTGCCCCTGCGGCGAGCAGCACTCGGCGTGGCCAGCGTGACGCTGGACTCAAATCACAATAAGTTATTAGGCCGAGATAACTCTTTGCTTGCCAACTGAAGTCATTGCCAGTTGCCTACCTTTGCTATGAAAAAAATATTCCTACTGATTCTGATCATCATCAGTGGATGCCAGACCGTTCCAGACAAGGACTGCGTCGGCTGCACCCACGACATCTACCTATGGAAAACCGCAGTGGATAAGGTTGCCAAGGCCAATTTCCCTGATGAGGAGTATAACGCTGTGGTGCATTATGTGGACTTTTCCAACGCCTGGGTGACCACGGGGAACGACGTTCATATCACCGATGATCTTCTGCATCAATTAACGCAAGAGCAGAGAGTGGCCGTGGCGGCGCATGAAATCGGTCATTTGAAAGCAGGCCATTATTATTCCAGCATGGGAGTTTCGATTCTTACATCCATCGCCTTTTCGGTCGCCAATTTGTTTGTGCCGGGGGTGGGCTATGCCGAGTACCTGGTAAAACCGGTTGTGGTCGGTGGGTTTTCCCGTCCACAGGAACTGGAGGCCGATAAACTGGGAGTCGGTTATTTGGTGAAGGCCGATGTACCTCCTCACCATTTGATTGAAGTGTTTCAGGTTTTCCGTAAGGAGTCGGGAGGCAAGTCCGATGAGGCCAGCTATTTCTCCACCCACCCGACTACGAAGGAACGCATTGAGCAGATAGAAAGTTTTTACGAACAACCTGTCCCTCAGGCGGAGTAAAACTAGTCTTTTTCAGTGGCATCTGGCTTCACCAGATAGGTGTAGCCATTCAAGCCTGCTTTGTAGAGATCGAGAAAGTCATCGGCTTCCTGTTGTGTGACCACACCTCTTTGCACACATCCGATCAGGAAACCGTCTACGCGCCCTGCGAGTTCATTGGCACTGAACTGCACATAGTCCAAAACATCGGCCACATTTTCGCCTTCAATGATCTGCTCGTAGTTCAGTGTCCCATCTTTTTTAAGTGAAACGTGAACTGTGTTGGTGTCGCCAAACAGGTTGTGCAGGTCTCCGAGAATTTCCTGATACGCTCCAGTGAGAAAAATGCACAGGGAGTAACTTTCCCCCGGCTTGAGGGAATGCACTCGCAACGTGTTTTCAGTTCCACGGTTCGTGCCGATGAAGTTGTCTATCCTTCCATCCGAGTCGCAGGTGATATCTTCAAGTGTCGCATCGCGCTGAGGTTCTTCATTCAGGCGGTGCAGAGGCACGACAGGGAACACCTGATCAATCGCCCATGAGTCGGGCACGGATTGGAACACGGAAAAATTGCAGAAGTATTTATCGGCCAGTTTAGTTTTAAGGGATCGGATATCATCCGGCAGAAATTTCAGCCGGGAACTCATTTTTTCAATTTTGCGGCAGATCCCCCAGTAAATACGTTCGGCCACGGCCCGGTCGGACAGAGAGAGCAGGCCGAGCAAATACTTGTTTTGCACTTCCTCTTTCAGATGCACGGCGTCATGCCACGACTCGATTAGATTTTTGTTGGAGGTGGAATCGAGCACATCAAAAATTTCTTTCACCACTTTGGGTGCGTCATCGGCAATTTCAATATGGTCACTCCATTCTGGAAAGCTGGTCACATCCAGCACGTTGACAACAAGAATGGAATGATGCGCGGTCATGGCCCGGCCGGATTCTGAAATGATATTCGGGTGCGGCAGGTTTTCCGCCTGACAAATTTCCAGCAGGTGATAGACCACATCGTTAGCGTATTCCTGCACGGAGTAATTGGTGCTGGACGCGAAGGTCGACCGCGACCCGTCGTAGTCGATGCCCAGTCCGCCGCCCACATCTATGTACTCGATGTTGCATCCGAACTTCATCAGCTCAGAATAGAACCGCCCTACTTCTTTCAGACTGTTTTTGATTCTGCGGATATTGGTGATCTGGCTTCCCAGATGAAAATGAATCAGTTTGACACAATCGAGAATATTTTTGCTCTTGGCGATTTCTAGGGCTTCCATCAGCTCCATCGTGTTCAGTCCGAACTTGGAGTATTCCCCGGCTGATGAAGACCAACGCCCCTGCCCCGCGCTCACCAGCTTGATGCGGAGTCCGATATTGGGTTGCACTCCAAGTTCCTTTGCCACTCTATCGATCAACTCCAGTTCGTCAAGTTTCTCCACAACGATGAACACCTTCTTGCCCAGCTTCTGACTCATCAATGCCAGACGAATGAAGGCTTCATCTTTATAACCATTGCAGACCAGCAAGGCTTCCGGATTATCGAGGATGGCGAGGATGGCGTGCAGTTCCGGCTTAGACCCGGCTTCCAGTCCGATATTAAAAGGCTGGCCGAATTTTACAATCTCTTCCACCACCTGCCTTTGCTGGTTGACCTTGATGGGGTAAACCCCATGATACTGGCCCTTATATTCATATTCATCGATGGAGCGTTGAAATGAGTTGGCGAGGTTGGCGATACTGGCTTTAAGAATGTCTGAAAACCGAATCAGCACCGGCAGAGAATACCCTTTGGACTGGATATCATCGACCAGCTCCTTAAGGTCAATATGATGCGCACTCTCCCTGTCGGGGCGCACAACAATATTGCCCTTGGCGTTGATATCAAAATAACCCGCTCCCCAACCATTAATGTTGTAATGTTCACGGGCTTCGTCAATCGTCCATTTTGTCATAGCGGAATCGTTCCTTAAAATATTATCCAATACTAGCCGGAGGGGCGACTGGCAGGAGATCTTTCGGTCGCGATAACTCTTTGCTAGCAGATAAGTATATGCTATTTGGCCCCACGCCTAGTGGAATGTCAATTGAAAACAAAGGGATTCTTTGATCCACCAATCTGTGCTATAAAATCGAGGTTATATTATTGAATCATCAGTACGGAGTAGACAACATTCATGAAAATTGAAAACGTAGAAGTGCGGGACATAGCCAGCAAATTTGGCACCCCCGTTTATGTATACAGTCTGGAACACCTCCGCCGTTCGATTGCTGAGATCAAGCAACTGGCCCCTGTTACCCGTTACGCCATGAAGGCCAGTTCCAATGTCCGCATTCTTAAAGAAATGCTCGACAACGGTGTCAAAATTGACGCGGTCAGTGTTTTTGAAGTGCAACGCGCCCTGCGTGCGGGATTTTGCACTGACGACATCTGCTTCACCAGCGATGTGTTTTTCAACGATGACGATGTAAAGTTCTGTCTCGAAAACAATATTTACTGCAATTGCGGCACGCTAGGGATGGTCGAAGAATATGGCAAGGCCTTCAAAGCTAAAGGCGCCGGTTCTCCGAAAATCTCGATCCGCATCAACCCCGGTGAAGGTGCCGGCCATTCTAAAAAAACCAATACCGGCGGACCCTACAGCAAGCACGGAATCTGGTACCAGAACCTGGATGAGGTCAAGCGTCTTGCCAAAGAGTATGGACTGACCGTTTCCGGAGTGCATATGCACATCGGGTCGGGTGGGGATATGGAACATCTCAAACGCATCACCGGAAAACTGGTGGAATTCGCCAAACAGTTTGACCAAGTGGAAACGGTAAACTTTGGTGGCGGACTGCCCTACCAATATGATCCCGACCAGCCACAAGAAGATATTACCGGCTACAAAACTGTTCTAGAAGAACGCGCAAAACTACTGAAGGATCATTTCGGTCGGGACATCGTTTGCGAAATCGAACCGGGGCGAAGGTTCGTCGCCGGTTGCGGGTATCTGATCGGAGAAGTGCGTTCTCTCAACCATACTTTCGATGAAGATGGGAAACGCATCGACTATGTGTTGACGAATGTCGGCTTCTGCCATCTCCTCCGCCCCATGGCGTATGGATCGTTTCACCCTATCTGGTTTGTCGGCGATGACCTCGGGCCGGAACAGGACCTCATCGTCGCAGGACCCGTTTGCGAATCAGGGGATGTGTTGACGCAAAAAGATGAAGAACCGGTAGCCCGCAGACTGCCCATGCCGAAACCGAGAGACTGCATCGTGATTGGTGGCGCGGGAGCTTATGGTCATGCCATGTCCTCGAACTACAATTCTCAGCCCCTCATCCCCGAAGTCGTGATCGATGGCGACCAGTGCGTGCAAACCCGTAGCCGCCAGACGCTTGATGATATCCTGCAGTCGGAAAATCAGACCGATTAACCCCTTTTTTAGTTGCCCTATTAAAACAGCGGGTCAATTTTTTGAGCCATCTGCACGTCGGCGAGAGTGACTCCGCTTGCTGTGTGAGTCCAGTAACGAACGGAAATACGTTTGTAGTTGATGATGATGTCGGGATGATGGTTGTTGGATTCCGCCGCTTCAGCGACCTTGCCCACAAAAGCGATCCCCTCCATGAATTTGGAGGCATGGTGGACCCGCTCGATGTAAGGCACCCCTTTTTCGTTCTTGCCGGTTTTCCATTCCGGCGCCATCTCTTTTAACTTTTCTTCCAGTTCCTGTTCGGTCAAGGCGATCTTTTCTACCATTTTTAGTGCTCCATAAGTTTATCCAGTTTTTTACGCAGGGTGGTTTCGTGCGCCTTGTACACAAAACTTTCTTCGCCGTTAATCCGCACCACCGGAATGCGTTCCTTATAAGACTCAAACAGAACGGGATCGGACTCAATATCCGTCAAGGTCAGGGTCGCAGGATAACCGGGAAGCACCCGCTCAACAATCGCCTTCGCGTCATCACAGAGACAGCAATCTTTTTTGGTCAGGATTTCTATATGTATTGTCATTCAATAAATTACAGCAGAGGCAAAACTCATACCCAGACGATTATAGCTGGCAGCAAACCATCCTGACTCGTCGGCCCTACGCTCAGTAGTTACATGGAATGGGTCATGGTTGTTATTTTTCCCCAAATAATGAGGCAGGTGAACAGCAGGATGAATCCAACCAGAACCGTCATCGCCAGCGGCCGTTTTTTCCAGTAGCGTTCCTTGTTCTGATCGACGAAGGGGATGGCAGCCAGAAACAGAATAATGAGCGGCGGCGCAATAACCAGAGAAGGCACCCACAGGTTTTCCAAAGCAAATATCCAGACAAACTGCCACGGCGGTTTGGTCACTTCCAGCCCCAACACCGGCTCTTCTCCCAGTGGTGGCGCGATGGTGAGCGCCAGCAAACAGATCAACAGGAACACTCCCGCTCCCGCTCTTTGCAGGTAGGCCATATGCCGGGTGAACGGCATATCATTACTTTTTTCCTGCGCTTCGGGCAGAGGTGATAGTTTGTGGAACTTAACGTAGAACAGGTGCAGTCCCACCATCAACAAAGTGATGATCGGGAGCAATGATATGTGAGCCATATAAATCCGGTTTAGCAGCGGCACGCCTGGAGCAAATGCTTCTGTCAGGGGTAGGCCAAAAACACCAATTTGCTCCGCCACCCAGAGAAAGTGCGCCAGCGCTTCATAGGCTTCCTGATCCCATTTGATAACCGTGCCGGTAAACAGCAACGTCACCATCAGCAACATCAGGCCGATTCCTATCAACCAGTTTATTTCGCGGGGATTTTTATAGGATGCCGTAAAAAAGACGCGTATCACATGCAGAGTCATGGTCACGGTCAGCACTTCTGCCGCCCAGAAATGAATGCCGCGCAGGAACCAGCCCAAATAAACCTGATCGACGAGGTAATGTAGGCTCCGGTTGGCTCGTTCGGGATCCGGCACAAAAAATTGTGCCAGCAAAATTCCACTGAGAACCAGAACCGTGAAGGCCGACAGGGTCATGCCTCCCAGGGAATATTTTATAGAGTTGGCGTGTTCTGGAATGTCGTACTCAAGAAGTTGAAGGCCTAACCGATCTCGCAAAATTTTTGAAAGCCCGTTAGCCATCAGGTCATTCTCCCGGTCGCGTGAATGTGAGACCAGCAAACGCTAAACCGGCAAACAGGGTGATGCCGACAGCGACCCCAAACCCTTTACTGGATGATGAAACCCTCTCATGACGAGAAAGCTGAACCTGAGCTTGCTGATGCTCCGCATGTTCATTATGACTTCCTTCCATTTTCATATCATCCATTGGCATAGGGGAGACTAACTCGTCTTGCGTGAACAGGTCGGTGGGAGAAAATATATTATCGAGACTGCCATCGGAGTCCGAAAGTGAGTCGGTCTTTTTAGCGGAGTACATCGAGTCTTTGGATGCTGGTGCTTCCACCTTTTTTTCCTCGGGTTTGTGACCGCCACCATGCGCAAATATTTCCTGAGATGGAAACAGGAAAAGGAACGCCAGAAAAACTATCGATGCAAGACGAAAATTATTCATCATCAACTCCCGAGCACCATTTGGGAAAAAGCCTCCAGAGTTTCTTCGTTGGCCCAGTCTCGCGGACCAATCGCTTTATGGACAATGAGGCCTTCTCGGTTAACGATAAAGGTTTCAGGAACGCCAGTGGTCTTATAAACTTTTTTAGCAACTTCGCTTTCAGGGTCGAGCAATACCGGGAACGTCAGATTGAATTTTTTCATGAACGGTTCAATCAGGCTCTGATCTTTATCCACGCTAATGGTGAGCATCTCGAATCCAAAGTCTTTATATTTTCGGTACAGTTTTTCCATCGAAGGCATTTCCACTTCGCAGGTTCCGCACCAGGTCGCCCAAAAGTTGATGAACACCACTTTGCCGTGATAGTCGGAAAGCTTCACCTTCCCTCCCGCCAGAGTAGGCAGTTCAAATTCGGGAGACAAAAATGCCTCTGCCGGATATTCGGTTTCATAGGGTTTTAAATCCACCTTATTGATCGACATCACGAATACAGACAAAAGCGCCGCAACCAGAAAGGTGTACGGAATATAAATGCTGATGGGTTTGTCTTGAGCTACGTTTTCCATAATAGATTTTATGTTTTGCGATAAGGCCGATAAAACTTTTTGTCCACGGCAATTACAATTTCGTCCAGAGTCTTCCCCTCATTATACAATTCATAGGCGTAAAAAACTTCCCCAAGGCAGATATCGCATTTAGAGCCGTGCTTGTTCGTGTAACAGGTCAGTAGGGTTTTATGCTGGTGATTCTTTTTGCAGTAGCAATAACAAAACAGGCTGTCGATCACTTTGGGAATTTCCGCAGCGATGCGGTAGGCTTCTGCCACCCGACCTGTGAAGGAGGCATCGGACATGAGCGGGCGGGTTTCAATCAAAAAACCCGTTGCCGGAGCCACAGGCTGAGCCTTCGGCTTGGTCCCAACATAAACACCTCCCACAATCAAGCAGACCAAAAGACCCAACGCAATCGATGAAATACGTTTTTTACTCATTGATGATGTCGATTTATTTTTGGCCATAGTTTACAAGTATATCGGAAGGCATTACCTGTTAGAGATGTTTCGCTAAGTATATGGACTGCATCGCCCCAATTCAACTCAATTCCAACGCTACCAAAATCAGGTCTCTGTGAATTCAATATGGGATGCGGCTTTGACCAGTTGGTCGGAGTTTTTCCATTGCAACTTATCCTGGGGAATGAGGAAATCGCCTTCGGCATTTCGAAAGGGGCGCCACTCCCGATCCAGATAAACCTCGTTGGGTCTGAAGCTTGCCTTATAGACCAGAGACGCATTCTCGGCAATATAATAACCGAGATAGAAATATTTGATCCGGCTTGTGAGGGCATATTCCATCTGTTTCAATACACTGAAAGTTCCCAAGCTCATTTTTTTATCGGGAACCTCATAAAAAGTATAGATTGCCGAAAAAGACTGAGAAGTTTTGTCACCCAGCGCCACGCCAATGAGCTTTCCATCAAGATAGTATTCGAACTCAATTCCGAAAGGTGTGTTGACATAAAAAGACAGCCTGAAGTTTTGTTCATCTTCCACATCATCCTGAAGAGAAAAAAACCTTTCCTTATGAGTGAGGTATAGATGAAACTTCTCCTGGGTATATTGAGGCACACCGATCTTAACCTCCACACCCTTGCAGGAAACCAAAGCCCGTTTCTGGTTTCGGGTCAGCTTGAAATCCTCGGTCCGCGCTCGAATGGGAATGCACTGGTAGCAGTCCTGACACTTAGGACGAAAAAAATAATCCCCGAAATGGCGCATCCCATGAGCCAGCAGGTATTCAAACTCCACTTCAGAAACATCTTCAAGCAGATACTCCTCGAACAGGGATTTCCTATCCTTAAAATACCCGCACTGAAATGATCTGGAATCTATAAAATGGGCTAACATGTTCACCTTCCTCCGCTGAGCGGAGGGGAATTCTCAAAATTAAGCATCTATGTTTCCAATATTCTATAATATTTTTCCGCCAGATGACATAGCAGGATAAGAAACCTGCTATCCTTTTTGCCCTCACGCCGGTAGGAGGTTTGAAATTCTGCCCGTTTTATGATTAACTTTCCTCGCGTGGGCAGGCCCCAAACAGCGCGAAAACTTCACTTAACGCAAAAGTTCTTCCCTTCTGGAGATATATCGGTTTGAAGGTATCAATCATCGTTCCCACCCTTAATGAGGAGCTGGTTCTCGAGAAGACCCTGACACAAATCCAACAGCTTTCTCCTCACGAGTTGATTGTCAGCGATGGCGGGAGTGACGATGGCACCCTCCCCATTGCCGAAAAGCTCAGTCACCGCGTCATCACCGGCTCCTCCGGTCGCGCTATGCAAATGAACGCCGGTGCCGACGAAGCCATCGGAGATATCCTGCTTTTTTTGCATGCCGACAACCGACTCGAACCTGAAAGTTATCGGAAAATGCTGGAACAGATGGAGAATCCTGAGTGGGTCGGAGGTGCCTTCACACTCTGTATCGAATCCGATAAATGGTCGATCAAATTGATCACTCTGCTAGCCAATATCCGTTCCAAGTATTTTGGCCTCGCTTATGGTGATCAGGGATTCTTCGTTCGCAAAGAGGTCTTCACAAATATGAATGGGTTCTCCCCCATTCCTATTTGTGAGGATCTTGATTTCTACCGTCGCTTGAGAAAAAAAGGGCCGGTAATCCTGCTCAAGGAGAAGGCACATACTTCTCCAAGACGCTGGATCAAGGAAGGAGTCGTTTTCACCACGGCGCGAAATATCCTCATCGCCATCCTGTTCAGAATCGGGTTCCCACCGCGCACCCTGACCAAATGGTACCTCGCCATCCGCTAGCCCACTCCCGTCGGGCCACTAGGCGTGAGCCCAATGTGCAATGACTGTTTCTGGCGAGCAAAGAGTTGTCACGGCTCAAAGAGCCTTTGCTATTTGCCTCCCTCGCTAGAGGGGCGTGGGGCCAATGAGGCATAGCTCTGCCTGGCAAGCAAAAAGTGCTCGCGACTTAAAATAGCCTGGGGAGGATACTAAAAAAACTACAGGACTTCTGTAAAGACCAGAATCATCCATATGACCAGAATGACATTGAAGATCACTCCAACATGAAAAAACACATTGAAGAATCGGTTGTAGGTGAACTTATAGGTTTGTTTTGGTTCGTTCATGATTCAGTCCATCACCAGAGTGGTTAAACGTTTTGCCAGCTCTGACCCGCGGATGATCTTGCGCACAGGGCGTTCTATAAGATTTAGACTCATATAAAGACGTTCCAGATTCATAAAAGTTTGAGACTCGGCAATCGCCTTACCGCCTTCGTCTCTTATTTCATTGCGCCAGATACTCAGGACATTCAGGTTTTTCAGACTTGCAGATTTCGCCAGAGCAATGGCCCCAGCGTCGCCCATTTTATTCGAGCATAAATACAGTTTTTTCAGATCGGTCAAACACGGACTTTCTGCAATTGCGCAGATGCCTTCATCGCCAATCCCGGTGCTGTCGAGATGAAGCGCCTGCAAGCTGGGCAGTTGATCCGAACAGGCCACGGCCCGAGCCCCTTCCGGGCCAATCGGATTCGAGTCCAGAAACAGAACTTCCAAATTTTTAAGATTGGGGGAACTAGCCAGCATTTCAGCACCCTGGGTTCCGATATTATTAGCTTCCAGCATCAAGCATTTCAGGTTTTTCAATAAATCGGCATTGGCCAGAACTTTGGCCTCCTCATCGCCGATGATATTGTGATTGAGGTAAAGCGAAACGAGCCCGGTCAATCCTTTCACACGACTGAGGATTTCAATGGACTCTCCGCAAAGCTGGTTCTGGCTGAGAAAAAGTTGTTTCACCGACGACAGGTCTTCGGCACCGCAAAGCAGGCGCAACTCTTCCGGCCCAATATTTTTATCTTCCAGATCCAGCAGTTCCCCATCCGGGGTCAAGTTTGCCAGAATGGTTTCCTCAAAATTAGTTTTAACGGCCTCTTGCAACAGGAAATGCCTCCGCTTGATGATTATTTGTTTTGTGTACTTTAAAGGATTTCATTTAAAAGATCAAACACCGGTATAATATAAATAGACCCGCGTAAAAATGGAATTATCTGGAGAGTTGAAATGATCGTTGGAGTTCCCAAAGAAATCAAAGCTGACGAGTATCGCGTATCGATGACCCCTGCCGGGGTTCACGATCTGGTAAGCCGGGGTCATAAAGTTTTGCTGGAAGACCAGGCTGGAGAAGGTAGCGGCATCAGCAATCAAGATTACCTGAGTCAAGGTGCCGAGATCGTTCCCCGGCAAGAAATATTTGCCCGGTCGGAAATGATCGTCAAAGTCAAGGAACCTCTGCCTGAGGAATATAGCCTGCTGCGCGAGGGGCAGATCCTATACACCTATCTGCATCTGGCCCCGGCTCCCGAGCTGACCCAAGCACTGCTCGATCGAAAGATCGTCGGCATCGCTTACGAAACCGTGCAATTGCCCGACCGCTCCCTGCCTCTTCTCATCCCTATGAGCGAGGTGGCAGGACGCATGGCGGTGCACGAAGGCGCGAAATATCTTGAACGAGAAAACGGCGGGCGCGGCATTCTACTTGGCGGTGTGCCCGGTGTCGATCCCGGTCATGTAGTGATTATTGGCGGCGGCATTGTTGGGGCCAATGCCGCGAAAATGGCGATTGGCACAGGTGCTCAGGTCACTCTGCTCGATATCAGTCTGCAACGCCTGCGTTATCTCGATGATATTCACGGCAGCCGACTCAGAACCCTGATGTCGAACCGGTTCAATTTACTGGAATCACTGCGCACAGCAGATCTTGTCATCGGCGCAGTGCTCATCCCCGGTGCCAAGGCTCCGCGCCTCATCACCCGCGAAATGTTGATCCCGATGCAGAAAGGGTCGGTCGTGGTCGATGTCGGCATCGACCAGGGAGGCATCTTCGAAACTTCACACCCGACTACACATAGCGATCCCATTTTTGAAGTTGAGGGCGTGATCCATTATTGTGTCGCCAATATGCCGGGAGCGCTTGCCAGGACATCAACCTTCGCGCTCACCAACGCCACCTTTCCTTACGCGCTGGCGCTTGCCGAAAAGGGCTATCAGGAAGCACTGAAAGAAGACCCGGCTTTGAGGGCCGGGCTCAATGTCTGCCTCGGTGCGGTGACCCACCCTGAAGTTGCTAATGCACTGGATAAAGAATTCACTCCGCCGGAAAAGTTTTGCTGACCTGTTGCCACTGCCCCTGCGGCTAGCAGTCGGCGAGCCGCCGGTGGCAGATATAATGCCTTTCTCTGGCGAGCAAAGAGTCATCTCGGCAAATAAAGCTATGGCCAGTTCCCAGCGGAGGCACTCCGCCCGATAAAATAAACATGAACTTGCAGAAGGTTTCTTATAAGATACGGGTCAAATCTGAAATCAAACAATGAGGAGAAACTATAATGAGTGAAGTGAGCCGGGATTCTCATTTCAATGTGAACGTTCGCACTGGCAGTGGTTCAAGAGCTACAATGGCAAATAATGAGGACTCGTTTCTCCGTGCCATGGAAATTCAGGAGCGCAAGAAGGCAAAGAAAGAACTGGAAAATCCAAAACAGGAAGAAATTGTCGAGAACGCGCTCTTAGAAAGTCCTGAAGAAGTTATTGAGGTACCTGCTGAACCTTTAGTGGTCGAAGAAGCTCCCGTCGCGGAGACCGCGCCTGCTGAACCTGCTAAAGCCCCCCCTACTCCAAAACCCTCAGGCGGAGGCGTACCGGGCCCGACACCCAGAAGCGACTTCACTGCAGAAGAAAGAGCTGCCATGTTGAAACGGGCCAAGGCGCATGCTGCAGAAGTCGCAGCCAAAAAAAGTAAATGATCCAGTTGGGGAGGCTCTTACTAACGTTTGTATCGGGTGGAGTCGGACGGGCAGAGTGACTGACGGGAAAAAGTCTAGACCGCTCTTTTTCCTACGCAGAGGGTTCCTGAAAATTTCTTATCTACATTATCCCTGAAAACATCCTCATCCGGGACGTTCCAGAGTCCGACGCAATCCACCTTAATGGTAATGGTAGGCATCTCTTGGGAGAGGCTACTTTCATCACTGACTTTCAGCTTGACCACAAGATCGTTGATCGCCAGCGGGCCAACATATTTGGTGCCAAGACCTTCCAGAATGCTCTCCTTATCCTCCGACTCAATCAAATCGCTGATAGGCCGACCCACCAGTTGATCGGGCTCGTAACCCAGCAGGCGAAACGCAGGATTCGCAAACATGATTTTTCGATCCGGGCACAGTTGAAATATTAAGTCCGGCACTCTCTCCACAATAACCCGGTAAAACTTTTCCCGAAGCAAGACCTCATCCTGAGCTTTCTTAAGTTTAAGCTGTGTGGTTACCCGGCAGGCAACTTCTTTTTCGTGAAATGGTTTGGTGATATAGTCGACGGCACCCGAATTAAAAGCCCGAAGTATGTCTTCGGTTCCACTTAATGCGGTGATAAAAATTATCGGAATATCTTTGGCTCTCTCATCGGCTTTCAGTCTTTGACAAACTTCGAAACCATCAATACCCGGCATCATGATATCCAGCAGAATGAGATCGGGCTTGTTCCGGTTGATAAGTTCAAGGGCCTTTTCACCCGTGCATGCAATGGAAATTTCCAAACCGCTACGTTTCAGAATATGGCCCAGAAGATCCAAATTCGCAGGGACATCGTCAACGATGAGAACTCTCATTCCATCTATCTGTTCTCTATCAAAAGAAATCATTTCTCAGCCTGTTGCCGGCAAACCTGCCGGAAATCAAATTCGCTCTATAGTGTCAATGTTATTATAACGATTTTGCGCCATTTTTAAACCTTATTTGCCCACAATTAATCAGTTTGGGCCAATTTGTCTGCAAATCAAAAATGGGTACAGCTCTTGCCCTTCTTGACCGATAAGACAAGTTATTGAGGGATTTTTGACAGGAGAGTTATCATGGACAGTTTTGTACGTATCGAGAAACCAACCGAACATCAACCCGAGGAGCATTCTGCCTCAGAATTAGGTTTTGAAGAAGAGTTAAGAAGGCAAAATATCAGTACCATGCTCGAAATTTATAAGGAAGAGTATCTGAAAAAGATTGGCATGCTGGCACGATAAAAACCCGCCACTCTAATCAAATTTATGGATCGAGCCTTTCCGGATTCCTTATTCGAAAGATTGTGTCCCCCCTGACCCGTATTCCACTTAAAAGCACAAGACCAATTAAGATTGGGGATCGTGGATTCAAAAACTGAATCTTTAACGCAGAGAAGAGAGAGGTTCCGCGCTGTCGTCTTTGACTTTACGAGATTGCTCAGACCGCCGATACCATTTCGCCGCCTCGTCCAGGTCTTCCTCAACCCCGTTTCCATTGATATACATCCAGCCCAAGCTTCCCTGGGCCATCGCATGACCCTGATCTGCCGCAAAGCGATAGAGCTTGACAGCTTTTTCCATATCTTTTTCAACCCCATCCCCTTGCTCATACATCATGCCTAAACGAAACTGGGCCTCAGCATCGCCTTTTTTGGCGGCCAATCGAAACCAACTGGCGGCTTTAGAGTAACTTTGGCGAATGCCCCTGCCTTCGCTATAAAATATCCCCAGATTAAACTGCGCCAGAACATTGCCTTGTGCTGCGGCGAGCCTGTACCATTTGACCGCCTCACTATAGTTCTGTTCGACCCCAATGCCTCGGCTATACATGTAGCCCAGATTAAACTGAGCGGTTTCGTTACCCTGCTCAGCCGCTAGCCGGTACCACTTCACAGCTTCCTTGTGACTTCTTGCGACACCCTTGGCCTTTTCAAACAGATTACCCAGCCTAACCTGAGCTAACTCATTGCCGTTTTCCGCCGCGAGCTTGTACCATTTGACCACTTTTTTGTAATCCTGAGTCACCCGTTCTCCGGACTCATACAACTGGCCAAGATTGAATTGGGCCTGAGTATTGTTTTGCTGTGCCGCCAAACGATACCACTTGATCGCCCTTTGGTAATCGGGCGTCACTCCCTCGCCGACATCATACATCAGCCCTAGATTAAACTGAGCAGAGGCGTTGCCCTGTTTAGCGGCCCGGGTATAAAACATGGCCGCCTTTTTAAAACTTTGTTTGACTCCTTTGCCCTTGCTATAGAGTGCTCCCAGATTAAACTGGGCGGAGGCAATTCTCTGCTTGGCCGCAAGCTTGTACCACTTTGCAGCTTTTCTATAATTACGTTTAACCCCCTCGCCCTTGTCGTACATCAACCCCAGGTTAAATTGAGCCAGGGCACTTCCTCTTTTTGCCAACGGTTCCCATTTGGCAAAGGCTGTTTCAAAATCTCCCTGATTGACGGCGTCCAGGCCGTCCTTAAATTCATCGGCAAACACGGGAACAGCGAGCTGAACCAAAATGAAGACAATAGGGGCTATGAAAAATTTCTTCATTTGCGCATCAGGAGAGAAAGGTGCCGGATTGCTATTGGGTTTATTTTTGCTTCCATAGTATTATTTATTTCGGACTAATTTGAGGAAACCATGAAAGAAAAAGAAAAGCCAGAAAAGCGAACAGAAAACCCTATTTTCACGATTTGGGTCCACACCGGCTATGTGGTACTGATTCTTTCCATGATAGGATGGATGGTCTACATGGAGTTTTTTATGTAGTCCTCAATCCAATAACCCGGTCTATAGCTAAAAGCCGTTGAAATTTTGAGAGTTGATTCGAGAAGACGTCTTTAGCAGTATCACAATATACCCGGTCAGAGCTGGAAATCCCTGTATATTCTTGTCTACCTGAAACCCACAACTTCAATATAAGCATAAATATTTTATTCTTTTAACAAAAACAATCAAACAAAAAGATAAATCATGGCGAATGAAGAACACCTTAAACTCATCAAACAAGAGATTAACGACTGGAATGCATGGAGAGAGAAAAACCCGGAGATACGCCCGGATTTGTCTCAGGCGGATTTAAGAGGCACCAAACTGCAAAAAATAAATCTTGATAACAGCAACCTCAAGGAATGCAAACTTCAATTTTCAAATTTAACGGGCGCCAATCTGGAAGGAGCTGACCTGACCAAAGCAAAATTACAGGAAACCTGTCTGCAAAGCACCCATATGAAGAACTGCAACCTGTCTGGAGCGGGGATGCTGGAATCCAACCTTCAATATGCCGACCTTGAAAACGCCAACCTTGAAGGAGCCCAGTTTAATGAAGACAGTCTATTCAATCAAACCAATCTTAAAGGCGCCAACCTCATCTCAGCAACCGGCCTGAGCTCTGCTCAATTGGCTCAGGCTGTCACAGACAAGCAAACCCGTCTGCCCGATTATCTGGAAGAAGAAATGGACGATGACTTTCTCCTGCAGTTTTGAATATCCCGAGACTGATTTCGGCGGGTTTACCGGTCACTGATCCATAGGCCAGAGTTGTTCTAAAACCCGAACACCTCCAACTCTTGGTATTACCAGACTTTTTATGCCGGACAAACGTAATAAAATATTTACACCGTTTCCGTAAAAGTGTAAAAATATAGTTATTTATTCCCAAATATTCCAGATATATTCACAAGCTTCTTTTCCGTTTTTCATTTTCTTATCACAGAGAAATGAAGCATAAGGATATTAGTTTCAAGTGGTTATAAGATCCCTCTCAGGCGCATATTTTTATCAATCAGTAGTTAAAAGTTTATGGCACCCATTTTGCTCTATAAATGCTGTGGGTCATATTAAGGAATAAAGCTTTTATCAATCCAGACTCTCCAAGTTCTGCGTTAATAATTAAGAACCTGGACAGCTGAAGTTGGCACTACTAATAACCAATGCTAGACGAAAATGACATTTTAAAAGCCAAGATCCTGATAGTGGATGATGAAGGCTCAAATATCATCGTTCTGGAGACTGCATTAAAACAAGCAAAGTATACCTCCATCACCAGTACAACGGACTCCCGAGAAGCCGCCTTGCTGTACCAAAAATTGCGGCCGGATCTTGTTCTACTTGATTTGAGAATGCCACACTTGGATGGTTTCGAGGTGATTGAACAAATAAAGCGCATCGAAACAGATTCTTATGCACCCATTCTCGTATTAACCGCCGAGTCAGACTCGGCTGTCCGCCTCAAGGCCCTGCAAGTCGGTGCCCGGGACTTTCTGTCTAAACCTCTTGATCTGTCGGAAGTACTTTGCAGAATTCGAAATATTCTTGAAGTACGTTTGCTGAACAGAAACCTTGAAGCACAAAAAGACTTTATAGAGCAGAGGGTTCATCAACGAACCTTCGACTTGAAACAGGCTAATCAACAACTTAAAAAGGAAATTGCCGAACGAAAACGGTCGGAGCAAGAGTTACAAAAAATGAATCAGCAACTATTACACGACGAAAAACTTTCGGCTCTGGGTCAATTGGCTGCAAGCATCGCGCATGAATTCAACAATCCGCTTATGGGAATTCGCAATACCCTCGACCAGGTTCGGCAGGAAACCCATCTGGAAGACTCGTTGGCGGAACTGGTTGAGCTTTCCATTAATGAGAGCAATCGCGTCATGAACCTAGCTCTGCAACTTAAAGATTTTACCGTCCCTCATCAGGTACCCATCACCCATTAAACCTTCATGACGCCATTGATGACATGCTCATGCTCAAGCAAAATGAGTTTCGCAAAGAGAATATACAGTTGACCAAAGAATATTCAGATTGTTTGCCCGATGTGAACGTGGTGGAAGACCAGATCAAGCAGAGGTTATATTAAACCTTTTGCAAAACGCCAATGAGGCATGCCCTAGGGGTGGATCTCTCACCATTCGCACCCGAGCTCTTGATTCCGTCGTTGAAGTGGAGATTGAAGATAGCGGGCATGGAATACAACAGGAATATATGGAAAAACTTTTTGCCCCCTTCTTCACAACCAAGGGAGAAGTAAAAGGCACCGGCCTGGGCCTTTCGGTCAGCTATGGAATCATTAAGAGACATGGGGTGGGATATAACAGTCAGAAGTACCGAAGGAGAAGGCTCCAAATTCATAATCACTCTCCCTGTCAAAGCAAATATTGAGGAACCGACTTGAAAAATCAGCTGTTTAAAAACCATAATTTTCGAGAATATTAAAGATGACTACTGACGAGAAAATATTTTTAGTGGACGACGAAAAAGTTGTCCGGTTGTCCCTCAAAAGGGAACTTCAAAACAAAAACTATGCGGTGGAAGATTTTGAGTCGGCAAAAGATGCCCTGGCCGCCATCTCAGAAGACTGGCCAGGCGTACTGGTAAGCGATGTCATGATGCCGAAAATGAATGGCTTGAGCTTGATGGAAAAAGTCAGGGAAGTGGATCCGGAAATTCCGGTCATTCTCATTACGGGCCAAGACAACATTGCCATGGCTGTCCAGGCCATCCAAAACGGGGCGTATGACTTTTTGGAAAAACCTTTTGCTACAGAAACCTTCATAGAGGCCATAAGACGCGCTATGGAAAAACGCCGCCTTGTTATGGAAGTGAGAAGACTCCGGTCTAAAATCAACAAACAAAGCGAAGCCAGCAACACTATTATCGGCAAATCCTCCGGCATCGAACGGCTTCGCCAGGTTATCACCAGTATCGCCGATGCCGATATTTTGATCCTGGGGGAAACGGGAACCGGGAAAGACCTCGTCGCACAAAACATACATCAAGCCAGCAAAAGAAGGAATCATAATTTCACCGCTATCAATTGCGGCGCCATGCCTGAAAGCATCATTGAAAGCGAGTTGTTCGGCCATGAAGCCGGGGCCTTCACCGGGGCGGACCGAAGAAGAATCGGCAAGTTTGAATACGCCAACAAAGGCACGGTCTTTCTCGATGAAATCGAAAGCATGCCCCTGCATCTCCAGGTAAAAATTCTCCGCGTGATTCAGGAAAAAGTGATTGAAAGAGTCGGGTCCAACGAAACCATACCTATCGATATCCGCATCATTGCGGCAACAAAAACCGATTTAAAATTAGCCAGCGAAAAAAACCTGTTCCGCGAGGATTTGTATTACCGACTCAATGTGGTGCAAATCACCTTGCCTCCCCTGCGCGAACGCATCGAAGACCTTCCCATGTTGTTCCAGCATCTGATTATGAATGCATGTTCACGTTACCACCAGGAAACTCCGCCCATCCCCACCTCGGAATATATTCAGGAGTTGCAGACCCGGCGCTGGGAAGGGAATATTCGCGAGCTTAAGAATGAAGCCGACAAGTTTGTCCTCGGCCTTCCCCAGCCCAGCGAGCCCGAGCCAGGAAACGAGATCCAGCTTTCTATCCAACAAACGCTTAAGAATCCCCCAACCGGATTGAACAACCAACTGGCCGTAATAGAAAAAAGCCTGATCGCTCAGGAGTTGACCCGCAATAGAGGGGATATTAAAAGAACTTATACCAATCTGGGCCTTTCCCGACAAACTCTTTACAACAGGCTCAATGCCTTGGGACTCAAACGCAAAGATTTCATTTAACCGAATTGGCAACCCATTCAACCGCCAGCTAATTCAGAAAAATAGGTTGGTTTTTTTTCGATGATCAAACCGGATCGCATTTTGATCCTCACCTGATCAAGCAGTTCAAAGAAATTCTTCCAGAAGTTATTGAGATAAAAGAAATGTGTCCGGACAGAAGAGGATCAAAGCTAAGCACAGCCTAAGACCCACGCGGAACAAACATTCGTCCGGCAATGAAACAGGGGTTTCTCTCAGGAAAACTCAAATCGGCGAATGGACTCCACCATGGCTGAGGCAGAACGGGCACTGATAAATTTTTGCTGGTCGTATCCCTTGACCATGTCCCAGGCCTGTTCAGAATATTTTTCAATCAGGGGAAGGGCCACATCCTCCAGCATCCATTGCCCGTGACGAATATCTTCCCGAATGTGAATATCCCAATAACTGATAGCATTGTCACCCATCCCCAGGCGCGTACCAGCCATCTTGATATTCTGAAAAGCGGAGGGAACAGAAACCTCGGTATATAACAAACCACCGACATAACGTAAAAAGTTTTTCTTACGTTCAGAAAGAAAAAAGCTGTGATTGATATTAGCCAACACTTCCCACGGCACAAGGTCAAAATAAGCTTCCGGTCTGGAATCCATTCCGCATTCTTCCAGCATGGCTGCAAAATAAGTGGAATGCTTTCTGGAAAACTTTCCGCTGCCATACTCTTCCCATAAAATCCGGGTCAGCATCGTCTGCACCTCGTTTCCGACACCCCCAAGCATACGGGAAAGCTGACTTGCTTCCACCAGACCATCCAGAGAACTGATAGCGAGAAAACGCTGATACCCGGCCCTTGAAATTTCATTGCGGATGATCAATCCATCCGAAGAAGGCTCGGGTTGCAGGTCCTCTTCCACGCGATTACGAAGAGCGACACCTAGATCACCGGAGTTCTGCTGGATCACATTACCTTCTTCCCAATCCTGCCATGCCTTTTCAATTTTCAAACGCAAAGAAAACAGAAAACTGGAATCTTCGTTGGCATAATTTTCCAACCCGTCATACCAAAACAGCTTCAAACGGTTGATGCGATAAAGGATCCTCTGCAAAAATAAATGGGCTTGGGGGCAGCCTTCATCATTTTTAAAAGCGTCGGACAACGTTACTTCCAGTTCCGAATTAAAACTTTCAACCTTCTTGGGATTGTCAGCAATGACTCGATCCAGATCATCCAAACCTAACAGCCTTACAAACTCATCCTCCAATTCCTGACATGCAAAATCAAGCGCTGTTGAGTCCGTTTGTGAATTAAAATTCATAAGCTTTGGGAATATAAAGATTAGAATTAGGGCCTGTTTATTTTTCTAACAACCAGAGCCCGACAAACATCTTCACCGTGAGAAGCTTTGCCTCACAGTAATCGTCAAAGACAATAAATAAAGATGTAAAAAGGAATTAACATAAGTACTATAACAAACACCGCCCACAAGGTCAAATCAACCCAGCAGAAAAAGGAGTCACCGCATTGTTTGAAACAAAAAACCTGCAATCCCCAACCCAGTCACTCGAAGAACAGCTTGCCAGCACAGTCAATGAGGGGCTTTCCCTTGAAAACAAGCGTTTACCATCATGGTTGATCTTTGACACCGAAGGAAGTGAGATTTTCAAAAAGATCACGGAACTCGCAGGATATCTTCCCGCCACATGTGAGTTTGAAATTATTCGCAACCATAAAAACAGTATTGCAAAACTCATCACCGACGACACCTTCAACCTCATAGAACTGGGTTCAGGCGATGGATGCAAGACCCGGATTCTTATTGAACATTTGCTCAATGAGAAACTCAACTTTCACTACTTCCCCATTGATATTTCCAACGGAGCGGTTACAAACCTGGTTCGATCATTGGAAGACAGTCACCCCGACACATGCCTGAAGGTTACCGGATTAACCGGAGATTATTTTGACGGACTGGAAGCTATCAGTCGGAACGGCCAAAATCTCGTCCTCTTTCTCGGAGTCAGCCTGAATAATATGGACTCGGATGCAGCCAGATCTTTTCTGAAGCGCCTGAGCGAAACTCTGGGATCCAAAGATTATTTGCTGATCGGATTTGACCTCATGAAAGACCCTAAACTGCTTTACTCTGCCTACAATGATCCACTCTTTGAAAAATTCAATCTGCACCTGCTCGACCGCATTAATCAGGAACTGGGCGCCGATTTCAACAAAGAGCACTTTATGCAACAGGGCCAGTTCAACCCCAACACCCGCGCTGTCGAAAGTTATCTTTACAGCACGCGTGACCAGACCGTACACATCAAGGCTTTAAATAAGGACTTTCACTTCAAAGCATGGGAAGCAATGCAGACCGAGCAGTCCTTCAAATACACGCTTGAAGAAATAGAAAACCTGGCCGCTGAAAACGGATTTGAAGTCGTGAAGCATTTATTTGACTCCCGAAAATATTTTGTGGATTCAATCTGGAAGGTTGCCCGCTAAAGCACACCGACGGTATGGGTGCTATCCTGCTTTTATTGCGGGGTGGTAAAAGAATTTCAACGTCAGGTAGCTATTCTTTTCAGAACGTCCAACGTCAGGCAGGTTCGAGCCTCATTTTTTACCTTGGAAAAACAAATTTCATAAGTTCCCACTTTAGAAAAAGCAAGGTCAAAGGATTCCCCGGAAAGAAACACGGACACCGAAACTATGTCTTTGTGAGCGGAAGGTTTGGTCACAGTCAAATCGTACAGGCTTACCTGAAAGGGGTTGCTCACTTTGACAGGAGTATTTTGATAAACCTCTAATGAATTCGAACCCAAAAAGTCCAAGGAAATCACTCGGGGTTCTGCCTGTCCCAGACTTGTAAAAACGCTCAGTGACAGCAACAAACAAAAAACGACAGCGCGCATATTTTGACCCTCAGGCTAAAACGACTTTCAACCTGATGAGTATAGCGGGAGAGGGAGCCTCCAAACATCAGCGATAAACCCTGTGATCAGCAGGATTACGCCTATATTTATATAAGTCTTTATCCTACAATTTAGTTGTTGAATAGAAGTACCCCCTCTAAGATAATGGTTGAGATGAATATTCCTAATAAATCAAGAAACCTGCATAGAAAACCCGGCATCTACGGGCTCTTAATTTCCCTATTGTTTTTTTGCACTCCAGGTTTGCAGGCCTCCCAGCAGGTCGAGCCAATAAAACCCGGTAAAATCCAGAAAGTTCAACTGTACCCAGATCGAGCAGAGATATTTCGTCAAGCCTCATTACATTTGCCCGAAGGCTCTTCGGATATAGTCATCGGTCCCTTCCCAAGTTCCATAATTACGGATTCCATGAGAATTTCACCGGGAACCGCTTCAACCCTTCAAATAGGTCATTTCTCCATCCAAAAGGCTTATAAAACTCAATTCCTCGACAATTCCATTCAAAAACAGGAGGCACAGGTCGACCAATTGCGTTTGCAACTGAACTCCATCAAGGATGAGTTGAACAATTTGGAGAGCCAGCTAGCCTATATTGAAAACCTTTCAGAAGGAAAAACTCAATCCAATGTTTTGCCCGGGCCTGATTATTGGGATTCCGTGCTGGAATTCAAGGCGACTCGCGGGAAAATACGTAGAGACCGCTACAGAGAAGTTTCTGTCAAATCTGAAATTGCCGAAAAGGAACTCAAGGTTGAAGAAAAAAAATTAGCCGACCTGAAAGCGGGAGTGAAAAAGGAAGTCAACTATATTCATATTAATATCAGATCGAGTCAATCCATTACAGACCACATTGACATCTCTTATCAAATAAAGAATGCCAGCTGGAGCCCCGCATACATGCTCCGCACCGATACCAAAAAAAAATCAATCGAATTTGAATACATCGGAAAAATAAACCAAAGAACCGGTGAAGACTGGGGAGAGGTCTCGTTAGAGCTGACAACCAGTCAACCTTCCCGAGGAACCGCGCCACCAAAGTTACACCCCTGGGTTATAGACTATCCACAGAAGCAGCGTCTTGAGGCTGCAAGATCCCTTGCCTTCTCATCGGAAGAAAGCTCTTCCTTAATGGAAGACAAACAGGGCAGCAATTCTTCAAGGAGAACCAAGGTTATTCAGTCCGGTGTTTCCTCCACTTATCAAATTCGCGAAAAACAGACCATCGCGACCGGAACCAATAACTACCGCGCCCAAATATTTAGTGAGCGTTTCGATGCAGAACTGATATACACGACAATCCCAAAAAATATTGAACGCGTATTTCTCAAAGCCAAAATCCAGAACTCCAGCCCTTATCAGCTACTCCCCGGTCAAGCCGGAAACTTTGTCGATGGAAGTTTTGCTGGAAATTCATGGCTTAAAAATATCGCACCCGGACAGGAAATAGAAACCGGGTTGGGGTTGGATGAATCCGTCAAGGTAGAACGCAAACTTATTAAAAAAGAAGGTGGTGAGAAAGGGATCTTCAATCAAACTGCAAAACAACGTTATATTTTTGAAATCACCTTGGAAAACTTTAAAGACATACCCATTGAGGTTGAATTAAAAGATCAACTTCCTCTTTCCTATCAAGAAGAGATTAAAGTACGCATCGGACAAATCAAACCTGAACCCAACGACATAGACAAACAAAAGCTTCTTACCTGGAACATCCATCTCGCACCCAAAGAAAAGAAAATGATCACTCTCGACTTTCAGGTGGAATATCCTGAAGGGAAAACCGTTCGGGGATTATGAACCTGTTTTATTCATAGGCAGGCTGAAGTGAAAAGTGGCTCCTTGACCTAGTTGGCTATCAACCCCAATACTCCCCTGATGTTCTTCCACAATTCTCTGGGCAATCGCCAGCCCCAAGCCGGAACTGCTCTCACCTGCCGTGGGCCGGGCGCTCAACTTTTGAAAATGCTGAAATAACTGCCCTTGCTCGTCCGGGTCAATTCCCGGCCCCTCATCCTTAACGCTTAGAGTCATAGTCTGCTCATGTGCTTCCAGCTTTACAAAAACCTCTTTATCAGGCGGCGAATACTTCACCGCGTTACTGAGAAGATTATCAACAACTTGCCCGATTCGGTTTGCGTCAAAATAAAATTCAGGAACTTCGTCAAAATCTGCATGGAGCCTGATATTTTTTTTGTCCGCCAAAATCTGTTGCAGATGGATTTTCTCTTCGGCAAGTTTTTCCATTGATGCCTTTTCGAGATTCAGTTTCAACTGACCGCTTTCAATCACCGAGATATCCAGAAGGTTGCTGATCAGTTCCAGCATATTTCCACTGACATTTTTAATGGTTGTTAAAAACTCCTGCCGGGTATCCTCTTTGACTTGCGATCCTTTGTCTAAAAGAAACCTGGAATAGCCGCGAATGGAAGCAAGAGGATTTCTGAGATCGTGCGAAGCCATCCCAAGAAATTTATTTTTCAAATCGTTCAACTCAACAAGCTTCTTGTTTGCCAGGGTCAGTTCTTCTGTGCGAACCCGAACCTCATTCTCCACAACGCGGGTCCGTGACGCCATTATTTCGATGATAACAGAAAGAAACAACGCTCCTGAAAAAATGGCCACCCCCACCCAGAACGCATTCAAGGTTTGTGGCCCGTCGCGAAATTCCTTTGTCGCCTGCCAAACCAGAAACCATCGACGATTGGAAACATTAACAACGTTGGTGATCTTCATAGCCGGGTTCTTCAACGAACTGCCATAAAGCAGGTTTTCCTCAACCAGTTCGCCTTCTTCATAAACGGTCAAGTTCATCCCTTTGGGAATATATCGACTGACCATCTGGTCGATCATGTCCTGCACCCGGTATATGCCCAGCACAAAACCTTTTAGATGCTCTCGCCGTTCTTCAGTGCGTTCTGCCTTTTTATTATAGAGAGGAGCCAGAATAATGAGATCCGCTTGCGACCGGGCATTGGGAACCTGCCCAAAACGCGAGGCAGCAACCGCCCTGCCCGTATCTCTGGCAGCATTGGCAAGCTTCAACAATTGTGGGTCAGAGGCCAGATCAAATCCCAACACCTGTTCATTATTTGGAAGCGGCTCCGAATAATGCACCGGGAAATATTCCTGCCTCGCTTCGGAAGAACCAGAAATCCCAAAAATACGAAACCCCGCATATCCAACAGCACGGGTGATACCTTCGAACCCTTCCCTTTCAGAGTGGTCTATGCGCGGAACCCATTCAAACGCCTGAATGAAAGGATGATTTCCTAAAAGTGGCTGAACATAAACTCCGAACTCTTCCCGACTTACAAACTCCGAAGAACGGTAAAGAGAAATGATGCCTCCCAATTCCCTTTTCACCACTTCGAGTTCACCGGTTAAAATTAGAGTGTCTTCCAGGACCTCCTGCTCCAACTCATCGAACCAGACTTTCTCGGCCCGGTCGCGGACAATGCCCCAACTCGCCACAGCCAAAATCAATCCCACTATCAGTACACCTTTGGTCTGGCTTGCTAATGATCCCATTTCACCTTCCCCTGAAATTACGAACGCTTTCAGTTTATCATTTTTTTCTTAAAATTAACCGAGTACGCTACAATTGTATAATGGCTAATGAATTGATATTTGTAGTCGATGACGATGCCCCGCTAAGAGGCTTGATGAGAGCGCTTCTGGAAGACCAAGGCTACGCCGTGCAGGATTTCGAAAGCGGCAATGCTTTGCTCTACTCGCTCGACGAAAGCCCTTCTCTGATCCTGCTCGATGTGATGATGCCCGGACTCGATGGAGTGGAAACATTGAAACGCATCAAAGCCACGCGCCCGGACATTCCGGTCATCATGCTGACCAGTGTTGACAAGGTGGAGACTGCCGTGGAAGTTATTAAGCAGGGCGCCTACGATTATTTATTGAAACCTGTCGATGAGCCCCGCCTGTTCACCTGTCTGGATAAAGCTTTTGAACAAAGAAACCTTGCCCGCAAGGTCCACCACCTGCAAGGCGAAGTGGACCGTCTATCCGGCAAGGATGGCATAATCGGCAAAAGCGAAGCGCTGAATGAAGCCCTGAAAAAAGTTCATCAGGTCTCTGCCAGCAAAGCCGGTGTTCTCATTCTCGGCGAAACCGGAACCGGCAAAGAACTCATCGCTCGCGCCGTCCACCGCAACAGTTCCTACGCCACCGGGCCTTTTGTTGACATCAATTGCGGAGCCATCCCTGAAACGCTACAGGAAAGCGAATTGTTCGGCCATAAAAAAGGCTCTTTCACCGGAGCAACCGAGTCGCGTCCGGGAAAACTGGAACTGGCAGATGGTGGTACCCTGTTTCTCGATGAAGTGGCAGAAATGAGCCCCGCCACCCAGGCAAAACTACTGCGCTTTCTACAGGAAAAAAATTTCGAGCGCATCGGCGACAACCAGAAAATCAAGGTCGACACCCGGGTGGTCTGTGCGACCAATAAAGATCTTAAAACTCTCATCGAAAAAGGAAGCTTTCGCGAAGACCTCTATTATCGTATCGCCGTTTTCCCCATCGAAGTCCCAGCGCTGCGTGATCGGGTTGAGGATATCCCCCTTCTCTGCACTCACTTCCTCAAAAAATATCAGAATGATATTGGCAAGGAAGTCCATTCGATCAGTGACGAAGCCATGCGAATTTTGCAGGATTATTCATGGCCGGGAAACATCCGCCAATTGGAAAACACTCTTTACCAGGCCATGATCGTCACTTCCTACGACACCATCGATGCTGACTGCCTGCCGGAAGGAGTCTTCGACTCTTCAACCCCTGCTAATGAGAAGATCAACGAGAAAGCTGCCAACGATTCCCCAAGCCTCTATCATGATGTGGTCAAGCAAACCTTGAAGCAGGCCTTGGAGAAAACCGGCGGAAACATTCCCGGTGCAGCCAGAGAATTGGGTATCAGCCGAAGCACGTTTTACCGTATGCTGAAAAAATACCAATTGACCTGACATCGTCCCATTTTGGCGTCCCACAATGGGACGATCCCATCCCGAAATGGCATTCGTGGACTCCGCATTCCCCTTCCCTTCCCAGCACCTATTTTTAAACTCCTTGTAAAGCCTTAAGTTAAAGCCTTTATTTTTTGCCCCGGCCCTTCCGGCACAGGCTTTGCTCTGTATAGAGTTGAAAGATCCGAAAGGAAGGCACTCATGAAAAACTCAAACGCAAAGATATCTCAACCTGTTGGTGTCGGATTGCAACACCTCGACCCGCTTTCAGTCCTCGCTGAGCGCAAACAGAGGTGTGCATGCATCCAGCGGATGCCTTCCCCGCTGGATGCAGTTGGGGCCGGGAGTGTGACCTCCTTTTCCCGGCCCCACCCCCCCCAACGGGAAAAAGCTTATCAAACCGGAAAAAATGTAGAGGAGAAACCATCATGAAAAAAATTAACTTAATCGCAATCACCACCTTAGTTACGCTGGCTCTGGCCAGTAGTGTTCAGGCAAAAAAATTAGACTATGAAGAAATGCAGGTTTCTAATGGCGGGTCCATTTCAGGAAGCATCATGTTCAAAGGCGCGGTTCCCGCTCCGATTATGGAAGATTTGAATAAAGGCAAAAATGCCGAGTTCTGCACCACTCATCCAGACACCAAAGAGGGGGGAATCCGACCCCGGCAAAAAGTTGTCGTTCACGATGGAAAACTTGAAAACGCGGTGGTGTTGATCGAAAGCATCAGCAAGGGAAAAGCATGGTCAAAAGAGACGGTGAATTTCGATTTCCGGCAATGCGATATTTTCCCCAAGGTAACTGTCGTCCGAAAGTCTCCCAAAGAAATTAACGAAGGTTTAGTAATGGTGACCAACAAGGACGAGAACACCTTGCACAACCCGCACGGTTATTCCGTTAATGGCGCCAACCGAAAAACGCTGTTCAACAAACCGCTTCCGTCAAAAGGTTCTGTGGCTGATGTCACAAAATCGCTCAAACGCTTCAAACCGAAAAAGGATTCCCATTTCTTCCTGCAATGCGATCAGCACAACTATATGGAAGCCGATGCACGAATTGTCTGGAATCCTTACTACACCGTAAGCACTAAAGACGGCTCCTTCACGCTGGATAATATTCCAGCCGGGAAATATAAAGTCACAGCATGGCACCCGTATGTTGGGGAAGTGACTCAGGAAATTACGGTGGCAGATGGCGCAAAAACCAGCGCCGACTTTGAGTTAGCCACTAAATAATTAAACGATTATGAGCATTCATTACTTTGAAAGAGGAGAAAAGAAAATGAAACGAACTATCATACTGACCATAGCCAGCATATTGTTATTCACAGCCACAGCCTGGGCAGCCAGTAACTGCCCGCAACCCCGAAAAACTAAATCGGCTCCGTCTAACATCGCGGCTATGGACCATACCGCCAAGGCCGATGCGGCAAAGGGGAAAAAACTCTATGAAAAAGGCGCCAAACCTCTGGCCTGTAAAATGTGTCATGGGGAAAGTGGTGACGGCATGGGTAAACTGGGCAAAGCCCTAAAACCCAACCCGCGCAACTTCACCTGTAGCGCAACCATGAAAGATGTTTCTGCCGGACAAATGTTCTATATCATCAAAAATGGTTCAGCCAGCACCGGAATGGTCGCTCATGGAAAGACGCTGAAGGATAACGAGATCTGGGACGTGGTGAAATACATCCGCCAAACCTGGGTCCACTAGCCACTAGGCGTGGGGCCAGCGAGAAACAAGACTACACTTTGAGGAAAGTTTAACGAGGAGACCGGGGATAGGCTATGGCCTGTTCCCGGTTTTTTATTTTTGTTCTGGTTGTGGTGGGTTTAGTTTTTCCAGTTCATATTTTTCGACCAGACCATCCAACCTCATATTAAACGCTGCCGACTGAGTATGCTCCCGGCCCCATTCGCTACCTATCACACCCGCTTCTCGGCTGATGAGGGGCATCTTTTCTTTCCACTCATCCCAGAAAGGTGTCTCAAACATGGTGATGAGTTTCTTCACCGTCTCGTGCGACATGTGCTTGTCATAAACCGGTATCACCCGCTCTACCAGATCATCCATTTCCTTTTTGCCAAGCAGTTGATTGAATTCTTCCCAGAACGCTTCGGGAACATTGGGGAAGGTCCCCGTAACCATCATTGACACATTGTTCAAGAGAGAGTCATGCATATAGACCAACTGGTCCAGAATGCCGGATACTTTGAGCAGTTTCCTGATGTCTTCAGCTTTTTCTGTTTCGGAAAAAACCGGATTAGCGGTAATCCATAGCAGAACAACCAATGTCAATACCCCGGCTGTAATTTTTTTCCTGTCAATTCCCATTCATATCTCCAACTGTTCAGCCTTTTTTAAGCTCTTGCAATGCAGAAATTGCCGCAAGCGAACCGGCATGAGGCAACTCATATTCCTTGCCGACAAAACTTTTACCTCCCACTTTAATCACAACCTGCCACATTTGATCCTCTACCAGATAGCTGGCTCAAAACCCATATCCAGATTTACAAAATAGGCGCCGACGTGCTCGAAAAAAGCGTTATGGTCGGTCGAGAATTTCGGGATACTGACTGCCGGATAGTTGCTGATTTCCTCTAGATGCATCTTAATGGGCAAGTCATTCCCAGACCAGTGTTTCCAACCCATATACAAAGCTAGTAACACGTCCAACTCCGGCCCTGAGTTTTTTTGGCACAGGTAGCCTTCTAAAATCATTTTTGGTCATTTTTTCTCTCCCCGTACAAATCTGGTGTCCAGACTACCATGGACGCGAACCGCTGGCACTCAATTTTTCGAGCCTTTTCACCTCTTGACGAAAGAGCAATCAGCAATTAGCCTAGTGTCTTCAAATATCTTTCTCTATCAAAGCCTTGTTATGAATACGGAAAAATCGAGAGCCGAAAACTCTAAAAAAAGTCTGCAAAAAGCCGACTTCACCGGAGCTGATTTAAAGGAAGCGGATTTAAGTTCTGGGGTTCTGGTCGAAGCCTGTTTCAAAGATGCCGACCTTAGTGAAGCCGACCTCTGTGATGCTGATGTCAGTTCCGCCAGCTTTGAAGGAGCCCGACTCCACAGAATCCTGCTACACCGATGCCGGGGTCGGAACGCCAATTTCACCCGGGCCATCCTGACCCAAGCCAATCTGGTCGAGGCCAATCTGATTGGCGCAGATTTCAGTCATGCCAATCTGAAAGAATCAGATATTGAGGGGGCCGATTTAAAAAACACCCAATTTAAAAATGCCAATCTCAGCGACACCAATATGACAGGCGTTTTTTTATCCAACGCCGATCTTTCTGGTGCCGATTTCACCAACGCCGACCTCATCGCCGCTGATCTAACAGACACCGACCTCACCGGCGCCAATTTTGAAAACAGCTATATGAACCACGCCGACCTTTCTGGTGCCAACCTCAAGCAAGCCAAAAACCTCACCTCTGACCAGATCGAAACCACCTTCATCACCCGGGAAACCCTTTTACCCGACACTATGCCCATCGAATGGATTTCAGATACAGAATACGAATTTGGCTGAGTTTCCACCTCTAATTTGAGGGAATTAAAGTCCCTCTTTGTGTATCTGTTATTAATAGATGGACAAATAATTTCAGGTGCCGGGTCACACACCGTCGCCTGTTCAAAGGGAAAGGATGTGACAATCATGGAAGACAGAACCGCTGTTGAAATCATGACGCGCCCGGCAATCTCAGCCAAGAAAAATGCCTCCGCCAGAGATATCGCACTTCAATTTATCAGTGAGCAGTATAGTGGAATGCCTGTCACCGAGGCCGATGGCACAGTCATCGGCATTGTCACGGAACTCGACATCCTGAAAGCCGTTAACGATGGACACGAACTGGCACGCATCACCGCAGGGGACATCATGACCCCGGATGTTGCAACGGTAAAGCTGGAAACACCCATTACTGAAATGATTAAAATAATGGAAGAGTTCCATATCATCCGGCTGCCAGTCGTCAAAGATGGGAAACTCGTGGGAGTGGTTTCCCGTGGGGATATCATCAGGCATCTTGTTGAACCGGAGTTCATGAGCAATATGTAACCAGCGTGACGCTGGACCCAGTTGGCAATGGCTCGTTGAGCCGAGGACACGCTTGCCCGCAAAGATAAAAACATTGCTATCTGACCCTGCGGCGAGCAGCACTCCGCGGAGGAGTGAGGAGAGTTTGGGAGAGCTTATGGTCGCTTGGCTTTTATTCTCTCCCAAACTTTCTGAGCCCGTTCCAGTTGTGAGAGGTCGTCGATCTCGGCCCAGCCCAATCCCTCCATCTTTAAAAAATGAATGGGGTGTTCGCTTGCGACTCCAACCATGCAATCCATGTCGTAACTGAGCTTGGGGCTTGACTCCGCAATTCGTATTAACCGGGCATAGAGTTGTTGGGAAATTTTTGCAATGCCAATATACTCTCCAACAGAATCTTTTATTTCATCGCGATTTTTTGAGATCCGAGTAACGCAATTTCCAACCGCTTCCACATAAACCTCATCCCCGGCATTTGTCGTTCCCGACAATAGTAAACAATCGCTGAAAGGCGCATTTAAAATTCCAGTGATCGCGGCAGGATCATAAACCAGATCTGATTCCAGCAGAATAAAATCCGCATCGACAAAATCCCGGGCACACGCAAGCGAGGCCATGGTACCGGTTTCAGCAAACCTGGCATTTTCAACGGTTCTGATTTCGGGGTAGGTGTCCGCAAGGTTCTCATAATACTCACCCTTATACCCGGTGACGATCATAATTTCTTGAATCCCGCAGGCGATCAGGGCTCGCAGAGAATGTTCAATGAGGGAACTTTCGCCAAGACGTATGAAACCTTTAGGAATATTCTCGCCCATTTCCTTTAGCCGCAACCCCATGCCAGCGGCGAGGATAACTGCTTTCGTGATAACTTGACTCATTCAATTATATTTATAGACAGATTAGGTTCCTGACCGGACCTTAAATAAGTGATCGCCCGATCCAGTTGTTGATGACTGCCAAAAAGAATGAGTATATCTCCCAACAGGACGGCAAACTCAGAGCCCGGATTGGGGTGGGGTTTATTTTTTCGCACCACCGCGATGACCACCGCCCCCGTTCGTTCAGTAATATTCATATCCCTCAGCATCTTCTCACGCGCCCAACTGTCATGCACAACCAAAAAAGATTCGGTGAGAGTCGCCGTGAGATAGGTGGAAAACTTTTTCAGGCTCTCGGTGTTTAAAGACAGCCCCCGGAACATGCTGTAACCTTCCAGCCGAATCAGTTCCACCTGTTGCTCGATGATATTATTAGGAATGTGGTAGTCGCGCAAAACCCGTGAAAAAATTTCTATGGAAGTTTCAAACTCTTCCGGGATCACTTCATCGGCTCCCGCGGCTTTAAGTTCTTCAACCTGAGCCGTCAACCGGGTTCGAACCATGATCTTGACTTCGGGATTGATCTTTCTGGCAAGACGCACGGCTTTTTCCGTCACCGCGTAATCCGGGATCGAAAACACGATCATCCGTGCCTCCTTCAACCTCGCCCGGCTTAAAGTTTCTTCCTGAGTACAATCACCGTAAAGAGTGCTGATACCTTCCGTCAAAGCCCGTTTTATCTGCTCGCCATCCAGATCCAGAACCATGAAAGGAATCTGCGTTTCAAGAAGCACTTGGGCCAGAGTTCGACCTCCAAGTCCATAGCCCACAATGATGACATGGCCTTTAAGCCCGGGAACCGGGTCGTTGTTCGAATCGGTTTCTGCCGATTTCCACTGGGAAAATATTCTTATGGAAAGCGCCGAGGAAGCCTGAATCAACAAAGGCGCGAAAAGCATGGAAAGAATCGAAACAATGAGCAACAGTTGGTATTGATGGGAATCAAGCAAACCTTGATCCAATGCCATCGCAGAAAGGATCAGGGAAAACTCCCCCACCTGCGCCAATCGCATCGCCACCACAAAAGAAATCCGTAGTGGCACCCGCACCAGCAAACAGGCCAAACCTGCCAACCCTCCTTTAACCAGAACCACCACGACAAAAAGCCCCAGGCAAAGCCAGACAGAGCCCGCCAGCACCTGAACTTGTAGAAGCATGCCGACTGAAATGAAAAAGATACTGCTGAAATAATCCCGCAGTGGAAGAATATCGAGAATAATCTGGTGGTTGTACTCGGACTCCGAAATAATCATTCCAGCGATCAAGGCACCCATCGCAAGGGTCAAACCCATTTTCTGCGACACCCAGCCCGTAGCAAGAATGATAAACAATACCGATAACGTGAGGTGCTCTTTATTTCCGACCCGGGCAATCCAGACCAGGGCCTTCGGAACGATCAACCTGGATAGAAAAAAAATCGCCACCACCGCTGCTAGCGACTTGACCATAGCAAGCGCAAAGTCTGCGCTGGAGTTGACCCCCGACTGGGCAAGAAGGGGCAGAAGAAGCATAATGGGAACCACACATAGATCCTGAAACAGGAGAGTGCCGATGCAAAGCTTTCCGTGCAAGGTATCGATCTCGGCACGGTCAGTGATCATTTTCAGAACGATGGCCGTACTGCTCAAAGCCACAATCAGTCCTAATGCGATGCTCTGGTTTTGCTGAAACCCCATCTCCCTGAAAACGAACCAGACAAAAGCCGTTGTCAGGCCCAGTTGCAGACCACCAACACCCATAACCATACCCAGGTTTTTGAGCAGACGCCCGAGAGAAAACTCCAGACCAATGACAAACAGAAGCAGGATCACCCCGATTTCGGCCAAATCCTTGACCGAAGTGACATCAGAGATCAGCTTTAATCCATACGGACCGATCAGAACCCCGGCAATGAGGTAGCCCATAACCGAGGGTAGTTTGATTTTGTGGAAAAACAGGTTGATCGGAAGGGAAACCAGCAGGAGTATAGCTAAGTCTTCAATTAAATGAACCATACGCTCATCATAACATGAGAAATAGAACCCACACTAGAAACAGGAAGCCCCTGTTCCTCCTGACAGGAACAGGGGCTTCCAAGTGAAGCTGAGGTCAAACAAACGGGAGACCTGGACGTATCCCGAATCTGAATCTAAAATTTAATCGTTAGCAAAACGCAGAGCGAGGGCAAAGTCTTCCAACCCGTCCTTCTGCGCAATGGCCGCGATATTCGAATATGCGTCACGTCGGTCGATGGATTGAGCTGTCATGGATGAATCATCCAAACCATCCCGGACCTTGCTCACCAGATCCTCAAGGATGTACTGAAATCCTCCCTGATCTAACGCGCACTCAACATTTCCCCAAAAATTGGCTACCGGGTCTTTCATGATCCGATCCCCCTTAAAAAATGGTTACAAAAATACCGTTTTCCCAGAAGAAAAACTTTACCCAACTAACCTATCGGTCATAAGGAGGGAATCTTCAGCCTGATCTGCCCCCAGTACAGGATTCATGACAAATTGAGGGCCGGCTCAGGAACTTCGAGGAAAAAACCCCGCAAATGTAACCGAAGACTCCAACTAATTTTTTAAGAATGCAATAACTATAAAGAAATCAACTACTTTTGTCAATAACTTTCTAGATAAAATTTGTCTAATTTTGTCTAGAAAGACTATTAACCCTTATTTTATAATAAGTTATAAATATATTTTCTAACCCAAAAAAAATATACACCTGCGCGATAACTAATTGATTTTAAACAAGTTACCGACAGTCTAGGGTGGATGTAAAGCAAAGAGGCCGATTTAGGCTATATAATTAAGCGGGAAATTATGTAGATAGAGCGGGATGGACCCCGGCTTAGAGGGTGACCCTTGCATAACCCGTCTTTGCGAGGAGCGACAGCGACGAAGCAATCCAGAAATCTGGATCGCCGCGCTCCTTACAGTCGCTCGCGACGACGAATTGTGTAGTTTTTAATAGTCAGGCGGGTGGGGTTAAATGATAGGTTATGCAAAGCTCTCCTAAGAGACGAGCACTAAATCATTTCATCATTCAAAATAGCTGGCACCACAACCTTCCATTTCACAGATCTCCACCCGTTTCACGCGGGTAGTTTGTGAACTGACTTGCTCCTTGAGCTTGAGGAACAACCAGCGGGCAATGTTTTCGGCAGAGGGGTTTAACTCATCAAAAGGGGGGATTTCGTTGATATTTTGATAATCCAGTTTGCTCAGAATCTCTTCCACCATCTGTTTTAATTTCACAAAATCAATGCCGACTCCCATAGCATCCAATTCATCTGCCTCGACGGTAACCTGGGCCGACCAGTTATGGCCATGGAGATTTTCGTATTTACCGTCATACAGCCTGAGTTGATGAGCCGCAGAAAATCCGGTTTTGACCGTTACTTCGTACATGTTTGACTCCGTATAATTTTAAAAACTTATTTTATTAAAACTTCATCAATACAATCACGCGCCGTATTCATCATGACCGCTATCTCTTCTTCGGTGATGACCAGAGGCGGGATGAAATACACCACATCCCCCAGCGGACGCATGAAGACTCCGCGCTTCAATCCTTCAAGGTAGACCTGATAGCCCACACGCTTTTCATAATTGAACCGTTCTTTACTCTTGCCTGTTAGTTCCATTGCCGCGATCATCCCCGTCTGCCTGAACTCTCCTTCGATTCCATCGAAGGCTTGTTCTCCGCATTCTTTCATGGCGGCGATTTTTGGGTTCAGCGTTTCCAAAAAATTATTTTCCGTCAGCATAGACAAGGTTTCGTTAGCCACAGCACAAGCCAGAGGATTCGCCGAATAGCTATGACTGTGGATGAACAATTTCAGGTCACGGTGGTCGCCGTAAAAAGCGGAATAAATTTCATCACTGGTCAGTGTGGCGGACAGGGGAAGATAGCCCGAGGTGATCCCTTTGGACAGACACAAAAAAGTCGGATTTAGATCGTGTTCCCCGCAAACGAAAAGCGAACCGGTGCGCCCGAAAGCCACAGCGATTTCGTCAAAGATCATATGAATGCCCAGCGATTCACAGGCCCATTGCAGTTTTTTCAAATAACTTGGCGGATACATCATCATCCCTGCCGCGCCCTGAACCAAAGGCTCAACAATCACCCCGGCAAGGGAGTCGGAGTTTTCACTCAAAGCTTTTTCCATCGGCTCAAAACATTCGGCGTTACAACTTTCACGCTGTAATCCATAGGGACAACGAAAACAGTCCGGGCCCTGTACCGGCAAATGTTCAGCGAGAACCTTTTCAAACTTTGTCCTGAAAATTTCCAGGCCACATACAGAAAGAGCGCCCAGTGTTTCTCCGTGATATCCGCCCTTGAGGTACGCAAACTTTATTTTTTGTGCTTTGCCTTTTTGCTGCCAGTATTGCAGGCTCATTTTCAGAGCCACCTCCACCGCCGTGGAACCATTGTCGGAAAAAAATACTTTATCAAGTCCGGCAGGTGACAAGTCCACCAGAGTATCCGCCAGATCAATGGCAGGCTGATGGGTGATACCGGCAAACATCACATGCGCCATTTTTTCCAACTGCCGGGTCAAAGCCGTATTGAGCCGGGGGTGATTATGCCCGAACAGGTTGACCCACCACGAAGCGATCACATCCATATACCGGTTGCCTTGCCGGTCATAGAGGTAGATGCCCTCTGCCCTCTCGACCAGTATGGGCGGTGTTGTTTCAGTGTCCTTGTGCTGTGTGCAAGGGTGCCAGACGCGATGAAAATCGCGGACAAGGTCGGATTTAATTTCAGCAGTCATGTCTCATCATAAATTGTATCGGGTCGGAGAGAACTCAAGAATCTCATCATCAAGAGTATCCCGGATCACGTTGGACATATATTCCGCCTGGTTTGGAGTCAGCAAAATCCCGTTTCGGTAATGACCGGAAGAATAAAATAAATTATCATATCTGCCGCTTTTCCCCATAATGGGCATGAGATCTTCAGCCGCAGGACGCAGGCCCGTCCACGACTCAATCAAAGGCGCTGTTTTAAGTGCGGGCAGGATCTCTGCTGCGGAATCAATCAGCCGGTCGATCACTTCGTCTTCTATGGACGCATCAAAACCCCGGTCTTCCATGGTCGAGCCGATCACGAATCCGTTGCCCTCTCGCCAGGGCGCGATATAAGTCATGCGTCCATGCAGAGTGTAGTCCATAAAGTGATCGTCCAACTGCACCCGGCACATTTGCCCTTTGATCGGTTTCAAGGGAATAGAAACCTCCAACACGCGGGCCAACTGAGAAGACCAACTGCCTGACGCCAGAACAAACTTCTGCCCGACAATATTTCCCGAATCCGTCACCGCCGATGTTATGGCCGAACTCTTGCGGATAAAACCCGAAACGTTTGCCTCCAGAACATGAACCCCCAGTTTTCTGGAAGCCTGCATGAGCGAGTCGTGCATTTGCCGGTTATTGACCTGCCCTTCCCCAACCCACATCACCTCGCCACAGTCTTTCGATAAATAAGGCGCTTTCTGGCGAACCTTTTCCCCGCTCCATATTTCATGCGGGATATTTTCGCGGGTAAAAAATGCCTTTCGCTCTTCCCAGGTTTCACGGTAACTGGACGAGGGCATCAAAGAACCCGCCGCCGAAAAATGAACCGGAACGCCACTGACTGAAACCAACTCTGCAAGGAATTTGGAGAATTTATCCAGCGAATCCCGGCAAAACCCGAAAAACCGGTCTGCCTTGTCGCATTCGCAAAAAGGGGCCAGCATTCCTGCTGCGGCCCGTGACGCCTGAAGGGAGTTGACCGGATCGCCCAAAACCGCGATTTTCAGGTGCGGAGCATCCTGTTTAAGGCGAAAAGCAATGCTATGGCCAATGACTCCCGAGCCAATCACCACAATGTCAAAATTAGCGTTATCCATATATCCCCTCTGTTCAGGCATAAATCAACCTTGCCTTATAGCATCAAGCCCCTTGCGACTTCAAACCCGATTATGATAGTTTAGAAAGCAAATTGGCACTAAATTATTTATCTCAAATCCAAACCCTACGGGTTTTTTCCTGAAAGCCGCTATGAACGAAAAAACAGAAGAAAGTCCGGCCAGTCCCGATACCGAGAGTATGGGAAAACGCATTGATCCCATTCTTGAACATCTGGAGGTAGAAGGTGCAGAAGTCGACAAGGCACTCATTCGCAAACGTTTCATAGATATCTGGGAGTATGAAAAAGGCGACACACTGGATGCAGAAGAACAATACCTCACCACCGTTGCGGCTTTCATCTACAATGCGCATAATGTGCTGGATGATGCCAATATAAGAATGGATAAAGCCAGGGTAGCGATCGTCTCAGCACTTGCAGCATGGAAAAAACCTGAGCGCGACAAATTGATCGAGAAAGAAAAGGCCTCTGAAAATCCATTTAAAACTTTCGTCGAAAACCACCAGCCCGAAGTGGACACGACCCATACTTGGAAACATTTTCTTCTGGACCATAAAAAAGTCGAGGAAAAAAACTGGGTCTATAAAATGAAGCGGTGCTGGTTTGCCGAGTTTTATATTCGCTTTGGCAGAACCGACTATATTCAAACGGCCTGCGCTTTTGACAAAATCCCCTGGGACGCTCGGGAGGATTATGTCGATTTAAAATTGAGCAACCTGTTCGCCCAACTGGGTCAAGTTTGCCAATTCGATTACAAACCTAAAAAAGACAAATAGCCCCACTCCCGTGGGAGGGGACTGGTCAATAACCCGTATAGCTGCGACCACCTTTGCTCGCTAGAGAGAGTCATTTCAATTTGCCACCGGCGGCTCGCCGGTTGCCCGCTGGCCTCACGCCTGGTGACCCCAATCAAGAATTTTGCTTACTACATCAGCGGTCATGGATACGGACATTACGCCCGCTCCATCCCGGTTCTACAACAGCTCGTTGCCGATTTCAACGTACATATAAAATCGGAAATCCCCGAATCTTTGTTCACCCAATGCCTCGGCGAAACGTTCCACCATTGGACTCAACCTGTGGACACGGGATGCCAACATTCCAGCTCACTTAAAGTTGACGCTGAAGAAACATTCAGAAAATTTAAAACTTTCCAAAGCCGAGCACCCATAAACGCGGAAAAAATCTGGCTGCAGGAAAATCAAGTGGACATGGTCTTATCAGATATCGCCAGCATGCCTGTCAAGGCGGCGCATGATCTTGGCATCCCATCTATCCTGATCGGCAATTTCACCTGGCACGATATTTACAGCCACCTCCCCGGCGCTGAAAAACAAAAACCTTTACTGCAAACTCTGGCAGAAGAATATGCCTCGGCAGACCTGCACATTCTCCCGCAATGTCATTTGCCGCCGACACTGATTAGAAAGAGCAAAGAAGTCGGGTTCCTCGCCCAAAAAGGTCAGGTCATCCGCAATGACATCGAGCAACATCTGAACCTCTCTTTTTCCGGCAAAACTCTGGTCTTTATATATCTCGGAGAATATGGCGCCGGTTCGGTGTTGTGGGAGAACCTGTCGCAACACAAAAACTGCCTGTACCTGACCCGTGACCTGATCGAGCCGTCGGTGCCCGGCCTCTATATTTTAGATGACCGATTCAGTTTTCCCGATCTCATTGCCAGCGTTGATGTGGTGTTGACCAAAGGCGGTTACTCCACTCTGGGCTCGGCTTTCGCTAGCCACAAACCGGTTATCACCTGCGGACGTCAGGACTTTCATGAATTTGAGGCGATTCGCGAATATTTACTAAAAACCCAGACAGGAGTTATTATTACAGATGAAGACTTTTATCAAGGCAACTGGCAGGCAGCCATCAAGGCAGCCCTGAGTTTAACCGTTAAGGATAAAGTCCCTTTAAACGGGGAAATCGAAATATTAGAAACTGTACGTCAGATACTTTCATGAATATTCCCGACATCACCCTGATCATCACCAACTGGAACGGCAGAGAGCTTCTGCGCGAGTGCCTGCCCAGCGTTCTCAAGTCTGTCGCCTACGATAAAAAACGCTCTTATGAAATCATGGTGGTGGACGATTGCGGCTCCGATGACAGCCTGGAAATTCTGGCTCGGGAGTTCCCCGCCGTTCGGGCGGAAAAAACTCCCGTCAATTATGGATTCCATGGCGCCAATAATTACGGTGCCAGTTTGTCCCGATCACGCCTCATCATGCCGATGAACAACGATATAAAACTGGATGAAGATGCCCTCTACCATCTCGCCGAACACTTTGAGAATGATAAAGACACCTTTTCAGTCAGCGGAAAATTCTACGCCTTCGATGGAACCACATTTCTCTATGGCAACCGCGGCGGTTATTTTCGCCATGGCCATTTTTATCTTTACGAAAAAGAGCCGGATGACTCCAGCCAAACTCTGTTTGCCTGCGGCGGCGCCTTCATGGTCGACCGGGAACGCTATCTGAAGCTGGGTGGATTCGACCCCCTCTATCATCCCCTGTACTATGAAGAGATTGACCTCTCGTACCGCGCCCTTAAAAGAGGATGGGAGGTGCTCTACGAACCTAAATCTGTCGCCTATCACAAAGTGCAGTCCACCATCACCCGACAGGAAAATAAAAAACAGATCGGGTTGATCTCAGCACGCAACAATTATCTTTTTGTCTGGAAGAATATTCTCGACCGGCCGTTGACGAATCAGTTCCTGTTTTATATTCCACTGTTTCTGATTCGTGATCTCTTCCGGTTGAAAAGCCGGTTCTGGGTCGCTTTTTATATGGCGTTGAAACGACTGCCACAAATTCTCAAAGCGCGAAGGCGGGAAAAGTCGGATGTGATTTTCAGCGACCACGAAATTTTACAGCGCATCAACCGGGCCTTGCCCGGAGGAAATGAGCAATAGCTATTCTGGCAACTTATCTCGGCTTAACGAGCCAGTGATCCATTTACCCCCGCTGGGCATGAAACTAATGATGGGGTATCATAGCCTCCCCTGCTAAGGGGCCTGAATCTTATGGCAAAAATCGGAATATTCTGCAAAGCATCTTTCTCTCACGGCATGGGCCATTTGGTTCGTCAATCTTATATCGCAAAAGTCCTGCTGGGCCAGGGACACGAAATCACCTTCTTCATTCCCGACTACCCGCCCGCCCAGCTCTGGCTGGATCGATGCGGATTCCCCCACCAGATTTCAAACGACAAGGAAATAGTTTGCAGCAATCTCATCATCCTGGATATTCAAGACACCACAGTGGACTTTGTCAAAGATATCCGTCAGGGCAAACAAAGGGTAGTCAGCTTTGAGGACCTTGGCGAAGGTCGCAACCATGTTGACCTGCTGATCGACTGCAATCTCGATGAAGAAAAATCAACGACCTTACCCGTTCAGACTCTTTTTGGCAACAAGTATGCCGTACTCGCGCCAGAGTTTGAAACGCTTCATTCTAAAAAACGTGAATTCAAAGAGCCTATAGAATCCATTTTGATCACTTTCGGAGGCACCGACCCGCATTGCCTGACACCAACACTTGCCGAAAAGCTTTTACAGATTCAGCCCGACCTTTGCATAACCCTGCTCGCTGGCCCCGGAAACAAAAACATTTCGGCCCTGAAAGAACTGAAAACGCAGAAAGTAAAACTGTTGGAGTCCACTTCAGAAATGGCGCAAACTCTGTTCACTCACGACGCCGTGTTCTGCGCCGGGGGTATCACCCTGCATGAAGCCATGGCGGTGGGAACGCCAGCCTTTGTCATCAACCAGATTGATCATCAGGCAGACAAAGCCAACCGCGCCGAAAAACACGGTGCCGCCATAAACCTTGGCATGGCAGATTGCTGGGACGAAAACCGCCTGCCCGAAATTCTGCAATCCACTCCCGAGACACTGGATGAAATGTGCCAAGCCGGAAAAAATCTAATCGATGGAAAAGGGTTACAACGAGTGGTGGATGCCATTGAGGAGTTCCTCCGCAGGTAATGAGCAATGGCTCGTCAAGCCGAGACAAACTCTTACTCGCCAGCAAAAGTTATTGTCAATTGCCACCGGCGGTTAGTAGCGGTTTAGTCTTTTTAGGAATGCCTGCCCCGAATCAGGGATCTTGATACCTTCCTGTCCTGAAAGTAGACTGCGGTTGGAAACTGCTTGCTGGTAATACTCGTAATTGGCGTTCTTGTCGGAAGAAATGACCGTGCCGTCAAAGGAAAGCCCGGCGAACAATCCCTTGATGCGGGAATAAGCTAAAATATCATTTTCGCTGAGAATCTTGTCCAGGTTCAAGTCCAGAGTTCTTCCCACCGGCCCGAATGCGACCTGCGGCCCCTTTCCCAGACTGAATTGTCTTTTGAATAATTGTTTGAGTCCGGTATTGGTCAGCACCAAAAGCACCAACTCGGCTTCCTGAATTCCTGCCTGAATGCCCCAACTGGCCTGCCGGGATTTGATAAAAGCCGGGGGATTCCATTTCCCGGTTTTGGGAGAGCGCACGATCACCACTCCTTTTCCGACACGGGCCCCGGCGATCACCGCCGCCTTCACCAGGTTTGGAAACACCACAATAGCTTTGGTGTGCTCCAGAAGCGCTGGGGGAATGCCCTCACCGGAATCACTGATCAGTCCATCGAGAGCTTCCTCCGCTTCCAAAAGAAGTTCGGTATGCTCAAAAGGATTAGATCCGCTGAACGGGGAAGAGGCACAGGCTGGAAGCAACAACGCAAAAATGAAAATCCAGTTTTTCATGATTTCCCAGCGTGGATAATAAAAGTGGTACGAGGAAGTATAACCTGTAAAACTCCGAGGAAGAAGGGTGGAGTTCAGGAAGTCAGGAGTTCCCGGAAAGGTACAACACCTTATAAGCTGCAGTCGCCCTCGAAACCCCCTTCACCATCGCTCGAACTGAAAGGGTCGCGCCGGTGATGGAGTTGATGGTTCGATAATCGGTGTCCGCTGTTTTTCCGGTGAACTGATCCATAAAGGAAGGATAGCGCACCTCCCAACCGCGTGGCTCACGATAGACCATGATCTCGACATCGCGGACCGTGCCATCGACATTGAGGACCACCATGAACGTGATGGGAAACGATTTGCCAATCTCGTGATCGATGAGGGCGTAACCAATAGGAACTCCATCGCGTTTTCCGACATAAAAATTCATGCGGCTGGCTTCAATTTTTTGCAGGCACAGTTCACCGATAGCCTTTCTCTGTTCATCGGTCAGCCATTTTTTTTCCCGGTCGACCTTGTCCGCTCCCGGAAAAGCAATTTCAAAAGCCTGCTTTTTGGTCAGGTAGACTTGAATGTCCAGAACCTTTTCTTCCTCCTCCGAAAAAGAGGAAGGAATAAAAATTCCCAGACTAGTAGCAAAAATAAGAACGGCAAGTAAAAGCCTTTTAGGATTCAAAGTCATAGCCGAAGTAACTATAATATAAAAATCCTGGCACCCTGAGAGAAAACTTGGAGGAGCCATCATCTCAAGATGCCAGGGTGAAGTCCAGAAGGACCGTTTTCAATCGATCAATACATATAGGCGATGCCCACGTTAAATTGATCCGTCGATGTATTATCCCCTAACTTAGTAACCGTATAATCGGTTTTCAATGAAACAGACGGAGTCGGCAGGTAGGCGACACCAAAGGTATAAACCTCATCACGGTTACGGGCTCGATTTGCTGCGGTACCCGTGGGCATCTCATCCTGGGTTCTCACCCTTTCAAACATGAAATGAGGAATAATGTCATGCGAGGTCTTCCAACCTAATAATTGAGGAAGATGTATTCCCGCCTGGATATTATAACCAAAATTGTTTTCAGCAATTCCGCCCGAACAACCCGTAGACGTGGCACAAAATGTATTTAAAGCAGCGGCATCATCAACATCGATATTAACGATGGAAGCGTTCATGTCGAACCAGTTCCAGCGATACCTGACATCTGCCTCAAGAAGGGTCATGTTACCGCCTTCATCAATAATGTCGTGAGTGGTATCACCGTTAACGACAGAGAGTCCGACCTGTAGACCGGGAAAAAGCCTGGTGAGTTCAACGCGCGCAAACACACTGAAGTCATCAGCAATTCGATTATTAACCTGTCCACGCCCACCCCGAATACCATTATTATCGAAGGCACTTGTAGCTCCCCCGTTGCCATTGCCAGCACCAGCACTAGCACCCGCCTTTGCGATAGATTGCAGAGAGTTCATGGCATAAACACGGTAGCTCACTCCGTCCATAGGGGTTCCGAAAATTCCTGCACCACCGCCATTCCAGCTTGTGGGAATCAAGCGCTCTTGCAACAGAGGACGTTCAACGGTCCAGAACAGGTTTGGCTCATGCGTTTCGTTGAGAAGACCAACAGGAGCCAGCATGACCCCGGCTCGCACATTAAAAGCGGAGTCTAACAGGAAATCCAGGTAAGCGAGTTCGAGTTCAAGCTCCTGCGCTCCATGCTCAAAATCAAACTCTGCGTTCAGGTGAATCCAATCCGTCAACAGTGCGTGAACGCCAATGGCAAAACGATGGTTGTCAATTTGCGTATCCCCTCTTCCCGGGACATGGTTTAAATGCAACTCTCCGTAGCCGTGAACGCTGACCCGGTTGTGATCGGTGGTGCCTGCGCCAATACCTCGGCTTTTTAAATCGTCCACTTCATCTGAAAGCAGATCAATCTTTCTTTCCAGTTCTTGTGTGTCGGCAGAAAAAGCCGGCCCCGCCGCTACCAAAAGCGTCAGAGCCATCACTGCCAGAAAACTCAGTTTCAGTTTCATCTTTACTCTCCTCCTCCTGTTGAAAAATATTGAGCCGTTCACGGCCCGAAAAATAATATGCTCAAGCAAAAATATAAAATTGATAATGGTTATCATTTCTATTAATTAATCATTTATAATCAAAATCAACAAACCTGTCAAGCTTAAACCCATAAAATTCAGTGTTTGTTATCAAAAATCTAACTAGAGCATTAACAAATGCAACACAGTGACCAAAACGGGCCAACATGATGGCCAGTTCGCCTCGTTCCCCCTTATCAGCATGAACCATCAAAATTTTCTTGGGAGAAGCAGTCATACTCTCACCTCACTTTCTGAAAAAATCTTCCAGGCAACGTTTTAAAGCCGAAACACTACTGGAATGGCTACGCTCAAGAGGTATGCCCCGCATCCTCGCAACCCGGGTTGCTTCTTCAACCATAGGGTGAGCCACCGTGCCGGTGAAAATGATAATTCCATTAACGCCCGTCATTCTATTAGCTAGATTAGGGATTCGCCGGCTGAACACTTTGCCCTGATACCCCATGTCCTTGCATTTCTTCTCATAGGACCTTCTCAATCGATCTAACCCACCCACAATCGCAACACTCATAAACCCTGCTCCTTTCGTTAAGAACCCGATAAAAAAATAAACTAATACTTTGATAACTATTCTCAAAATATAAAAAGATAAATTTTTTTGCCCTACGTCATTTGAGCAACAACCGCCGCTTCATTAATACCCAGTGCGCCCAATACTTCTTCGGCTCCCTTCAACTTTACAATTTTACTTGCTGAATTAACGCGAACCGAAGCGCCACCGCCACAAACTTTCATGCAAGGGACGCGGCAGACACGGATTTCATTCAAATCCAAGGCATCCCGAATTTCCATCAGCTCGCGGGCAATCCGGTCAGACGACCAGGCTTTACACCCCGGTCCCTTACAAATTTTCACATGCTGTTCTCGCATTGGCCTGCCTCTTTAATATTGATAACGATTATCAATATAATACACGAACCTCCGCCTGTCAACACTTTTCTATTTATTTATTTAAAATATTAAACCCTTTATATGCAACAAGTTAAAACTATTTCCCATGATGGGGTTGAATTTTATTTGCTTTTATTATAGCTTTATCCCAATTAAATGACTTTGATAATCTTTCTCAATAATAAAAATGATAAACGAATTTGACCTCTTCAAGGATTTTCTGCGGCAGCAAAAGTTGCGTTGGACTCCGCTAAGAAAAATGATACTGGATATTTTTTTATGCTTCGACGGGCATGTTCAAATCGAGACGCTGCATGAAAAGATTTGCGCGCAGGATCCCTCGATAGGTATCGCGACCTTGTATCGCACCTTAAAACTATTGATCGATTGCGGACTGGTGGAAGCGCATTCTTTTCAGAACGGCAAGAAAACTTACGAACGCATGTTTCATGTCCGGCATCATGACCACTTGATCTGTACGCGTTGCGAAGAAACCGTCGAATTCGAGCACCCTCTTATCGAGAAGTATCAAATCGAAATTTGCGAAAGTTATGGCTTCACTTTGAAGAGTCACAGAATGGAGTTGTTGGGCATTTGCAAAAACTGCGAGAAAAGTGGTGACTCCGCCTGGCACCTCTCAAAAAAAACCCTGCTCCAATCTTCTTACAGATTGAAACAGGGAACCCTACAACAAACAACTCGCTTTTAATTATTATCCTTACTCATGTGCTCAGACAGGTAGTTCTGGATGCCAATATCCTTAATGAGGTTAAACTGGGTTTCTATCCAGTCCACGCTTTCCTCCGTATCTTCCAGGATGCCATCGAGGATTTCTTTGCTGCCAAAATCAGTTTTGTCCATACACGTTTTAATATGTTTTCTGAGACGAGTTACATGTGCTAGCTCAATTTTATATTGGTTCTTCAATTGTGCTTCCACATTATCACCAACAAGGACCGTATCGTATTTCTGCATATTTGGAACTCCCTCTAGAAAAAGGAGCCGCTCAATCATCATATCAGCGTGTTTCATCTCTCCCATAGACTCTTCCCGGGCATGCGCCGCCAACTTTTCATAACCCCAATCCACCTGCATTTTATAATGGATGTAATAAATATTGATGGCCGTCAGTTCCGCCATCAACACATCGTTTAATGCGCTGAGCACCGCTTTATCACCCTTCATCGAACCCCTCCCTAATGTTTAACTATCTTTAGTAAAATTCTCTTTCGCACAAAAAATACCAGACTCAAAATACAAGTCAATTCTTTTATTTATAGTAAGTTACGAATATTTATAAGAATGAGAACTCCTATCAACTAATTTTTATATCTGAAAATTTAAAGTAACTATGTGGGATTTTGTCGCATGAAACCAAGGGTCTCAGAGCAAAAACTAATTCTAGGAATTGTTAATTGAGACAAGCTATCAACAACTGGCAGGAGGAATTTAAAACTTTTTTTTCAAAGCGACGATCGTAAATCGTTTTTCAAAACTGGGTACGGCCATCAAGGCGGGTCATGACTTCCACACCAGTATCGGTGACACAAAGCGTATGCTCAAACTGTGCCGAGAGATTTCCATCCTGAGTCACAGCTGTCCACTTATCGGAAAGGATTTTTAAATCTGGTTTGCCCATATTGAGCATGGGTTCGATGGTGAACACCATGCCTTTTTTGATTTCCAAGCCCTCACCAAAATTTCCGTAATGCAGAATCTGCGGTTCTTCATGAAAATTACTCCCGATGCCATGTCCGCAGAACTCGCGCACCACAGAATAGCCGTGGCCTTCGGCGAGTTGCTGGATTGTCGCGCCAATATCACCCAGCCGGGCGCCGGGCTTGACGCACTCAATACCTTTCTGCAGGGCTTCCTTACAAACTTCCACCAGTTTTTCCGCTTGTTTACGAGGTGCACCAACAAAAAATGTGCGACTGGTATCCCCATGAAAGCCTTTCAAGTAAGTGGTGATATCCAGATTGACAATATCTCCATTACGCAGTTTCCGGCTGGAGGGAATACCGTGACAAATCTCTTCGTTGACCGAAGAGCAAATACTTTTGGGAAACCCGCGGTAGTTCAGCGGCGAGGGAATCGCCCCGTGGGACACGATATAATCGTGACAAATCTGATCCAGCCTCTCGGTGGTGACCCCGGCTTTCACATAAGGCTCAATCATGATGAGGACTTCTGCCGCAAGCTGACAGCTTTCCTTCATGATGTTTATTTCTTCATCGGTTTTAAAATGAATCATGGCTATAGCCAAACTCCTTTATGGTTTGCTTCTGGTCTCTCCAGTTGGCTTTGACTTTAACAAACAGCTTCAAATACACTTTGGCACCCAGGCGTTTTTCCAGTTCCTGACGCGCCTGCCGTCCGATATTTTTTAACATGCTTCCCCCCTCGCCAATTAATATTTTTTTCTGCGAGTCCTTCTCGGTATAGATAACGCCGTCGATCTGCACCACACCGTTGTTCTGCTCATACATGTCTTCCACCACCACCGCTACCGCATGCGGCACCTCGAACCGGGTGAGCTTTAAAATTTTTTCGCGAATGATCTCACCAAAAAGGAAGGTTTCCGGACAATCCGTCACCATATCTTTGGGGAAGTATTCCGGTCCTTCAGGCAGGTAATTCAGGATCAGGCTTTTTAGCTGGTCCAGCCCATCTTCCTTCAACGCTGATACGGGAATAATCTCCTCAAACAACGCCTTCTGATTCATCTCAGCAATCAACGCGAGAAGAATAGACTTGTCAACCAGATCAATCTTATTGATCACCAGAACTTTTTTTGTTTTAACGCCTCGCATAGAATTCAAAACAAATTCATCATCTGCGCAAAATCCGTCTTCTGCTGACAGCATGACCAGAATCAGGTCCACATCCGAGAAAGTGCTGACACTGGCTCGCACCATCATTTCGTTCAGGACCCGGTCAGACTGATGAATTCCCGGTGTATCCACTAAGATGATCTGGGCACCGGGAAGATGTAAAACACCGGTAATTTTATTCCGAGTGGTCTGCGGCCGGTTGGAAGTCACCGCCACTTTTTGTGCCATTAAACGGTTTAAAAGTGTGGATTTCCCTACATTGGGCCTGCCAACGATGCTGGCATAACCCGATTTAAAAGGGTCTGTCATAGTTATCTGTCAGTTGTGATTGGGTTGAAGTTCAATAAAATTCGCAATAAATCCACGCTGTAAGCTAAAATTGGTTAAAAATGGATTTAAAACCTTTTCGTATCGTTCGCTAATCATACCATGAACTTTTTAGGAATCTACCTCCACATTCCATACTGCCTGCACAAATGCGGCTACTGCGATTTCAATTCCCACCCTGAAAACCGGGAGGAAGCGGAAGTTTATGTTTCGGCCCTGTTGTCAGAGATCGACCACTATGCGCCGCGACTGGCTGGCAAATCCGTCTCCACCGTATTTTTCGGCGGGGGCACTCCCACCCTTCTGCCGCCAGCCAGCCTGGATAAAATTCTCGACAGGGTGAAAAACCATTTCAATCTCAATTCCGATTGCGAAATCACCATCGAGGCCAACCCGGCAACCATTAAACAAGAAACTCTCGCACAGATCCGCTTTTCCGGATTCAATCGCATCAGCATAGGGGTGCAATCTTTTGATGCTGATGAATTGAAACTTCTGGAACGTGTCCATAACGAAGAAGAAATCCACACCACCATCGAGCGCGCACGTCTGGCCGGATTCGATAACCTCTCGCTCGATTTAATGTTCGGCCTGCCCGGTCAGTCCCCTGAAAAATGGCAATCGCATTTACAGCAAGCACTGGCAAAGAAACCCGATCACATTTCTGCCTACAGCTTGACCATTGAGCCAGCAACTTCCTTCTTCAAATTGCAAGAGCGCGGTCTTCTCAATCTGCCCCATGAAGAAATCCAACTGGAAATGTTTCAGGACACGATTGAAATTTTGCAATCGGCCGGTTACGAACAATATGAAATCTCCAATTATGCTCGGCCCGGATACGAGAGCCGACACAACCTCAATTATTGGGACAACGGCGAATATCTCGGCCTCGGCGCCGGGGCCTCCTCTTATTTAAACGGAGAACGGTTCAAGAACACCAACCAACCTTCCCGCTACATCCGTGAAGTGCAAGCCGAAGGTTCGGCGGTCGAGTCCACCGAAAAACTCGAACTACTGCACGCCATGGGCGAAACCATTATGCTCGGCCTTCGTCGTCTCAAAGGCATCGCCATTGAAGATTTCGAAAATCGCTTTCAAATTTCATTTAAAAATGTCTACGGCAAAGTGATCGATCCGCTACTCAACGAAGGGCTGATCACTCTCAACCAAAACCACATGGCTCTGTCGCGCAAAGGACTCACCCTCGCCGACTCAGTCATCTTAAAATTCATGGCCTGATAAAAATGACCGATTTTAAAAAGCTGACCGATATTGTCGACACCCTGATGAGTGAAAACGGCTGCCCCTGGGACAAAGTCCAAACCCGCGAAAGCCTGAAACCTTATTTGGTCGAAGAAGTCTACGAAACACTGGAAGCTCTCGACGGCAATAATCCAGAAGAAATCAAGGACGAACTGGGAGACCTGCTCTACCAGATTCTCTTTCACGCAAAAATTTCTGAAAACCGAGGCGAGTTCAATATCCAGGACGTGGTGCAATGCATCAGCGAAAAAATGGTGCGCCGTCACCCGCATGTCTTTAAAGAAGGCAGCCTGGAAACTCCAGAAGAAGTGGTCACGCAGTGGGAAGAAATTAAAAAGCAGGAAAAAAATAACGCACACCGTGAATCGGTGCTGGATGGAGTCCCGAAACACCTGCCCGGACTCCTGCGCGCCCAAAAGTTACAGAAAAAGGCCGCCAAGCATGGGTTCGACTGGGATGAGATCACCGCCGTCTTCGACAAACTCGATGAAGAAGTCGCCGAGTTTAAAGAAGCCGTGCTGTCAGGAAAGGAAGCCGACATCGAAGGGGAACTGGGTGACATACTATTCGTGCTGGTCAATATCGCCAAATTCAAAAAGATCGATGCCGAAGAAGCCCTGCGCACCACCAACAACAAATTCATCCAACGCTTCCAATATATAGAACAGCAAGTCGCCAAAAAAGGCAAAGAACTTAAAGACACGCCGTTGGAAGAACTCGAACAATACTGGCAGGCCGCAAAGCAGGACAAGTCCTGCGGCTAGCAGGTCAATGCTCGTCAAGCTAACAGGTGTTGTTGCGCCTTTGACTGTAGTCTTCTATACCTCTCACGAGTATGAGAGAGTCTTTTATTTAAAAAAATCCCACTACGGGGTAAAAGGTAAGTAATGATTGAGCATGAAGATAGTGCCAAACTGAGTCTCCAGGCTTCTGATAGAAAGAAAGGTTAAATAGATGACAGAAAACAGTCGTATTGGTTTTGTAGGGGTCGGTCGCATGGGTGCCAACATGGCCAAACTTCTCAAGGAGAAGGGTTATGTCATCTCGGCTGTCTATGACCGCAATACATCAGGCGCAGAATCGTTAGCACGGGAATTATCTTGCGAAGCGGCCACTACGTCGGCCCGGGTTGCTGAATTAAGCGATGTCGTGCTGACGGTGGTGACTGATGATGCGGCGATGCACGAGATCTTCGCGGAGGAAAACGCCTCAAGCCTGCTCGCCCATGCAAAGGACCGATTGTTCATCAACTTTGCTACGATCAACCCGGAAGTCCACGTCAAGGTAGAGGCTCTCGTCGAGCGGCACGGAGGGACCAACCTCGAAGCTCTTATGGCCAGTAGCATTACACAGGCGCGGGAGGGCACACTCTACCTTATGTGTGGAGGAAAGGAGTCGACCTATGAACAAGCTCATTCAATACTTGATGCACTGAGTTCAAAGCTCCTTTATATTGGTCCTGCCGGTCACGCGGCAAAGGTCAAAGCATTGGTCAATATGGTCATGAACTGCAACACCGCGGCATTAGCGGAGGGATTGGGCCTTGGGAATGCACTCGGGCTGGATCTGGCAATGCTTCGCGAGGTTTTCGGCCAAACGGGTGCGGCTTCGCGCGTTCTCGAAACAGACGGTGAGGATATGCAAAACCGAAATCATGAATGCTATTTCTCTGCCGCACATGCGGCTAAGGATTCTGGAATCGCCCTCAATCTGGCACAGCTAGCTGGATTACAGTTGCCGTTGGCCCAGGCCACTTTCGATCAATACCAGCATCTCGTGAAAGCCGGGAAAGGTGAACTCGACAAGTCCGCTATAGCCGAATTGGTATTTAAGGGACGAATGAAATAGTGAGTGAGTTTTAATTCTGGTTATATTTATTATAAAACACCTGTTCCTTTCAAGGAGAAGAACGCAATGCCGCTCGAAGATGAATTGGGAGATATTTTACAAAAGGCTCGGGACGGCAAATCATGGTCGAGAGAAGACCTTGTCCGAGAAACAGGCCTACCAGAAGACGATATCCGGCAGATAGAAAATTATCAATTAACACCGGATGATTCGGTTGTGTTAAAGCTAGCAAAGGCTTTGGATTTAGATGGGCCTACCCTGATTGATATTGCTCAGGAACGATGGATACCCCAAGAACCCTCCCGTGATCCTGAGTTCGACCTGATTTGCTTGAATGTATTTATGGGGGAGTATCCAGTAAATTGTTTTCTGCTGCGTTGTAATGCGACGGGCGAAACCGCGGTGGTGGATACCGGGGCAAACCCGAAAACGATCATCGATAAGGCCCACGAGATGGGCGTTCGCCCAAAAATGATTCTATTAACCCATGCGCACCCAGATCACGCAGGCGGCCTGGGAGAACTCGACAACGCCTTCGATTGTCCCACTTACATTGACCACAATGAACCTAAGCCTAAAGGAAGCCGCAATTTCAAGACCATTAGAGATGGGGATGAAATTGCATTGGGTAAATTGCGAATTAGGTGCCTGGAAACGCCCGGGCACACCGTCGGTGGCGTCTCTTACCTAATAAACCAAACCTTAATTTCAGGAGATGTGATTTTTGCCGGATCTATGGGACGCGCCAATTCCTCTTGGAACGATCTGTTTCATTCCATCACACAAAAGGTACTACGTCTGCCGGATGCCACAGGCCTTCATCCCGGCCACGGACCTGCCACAACAGTGGGACAAGAGAAAGAGCACAATCCTTTTTTCCTAGGCCGCTTGGGATAGGGTTTGAGGGTAATTTGAAAAGCTTTTTAACCACTGCCTAACAATATCCAATTCACGAAGATTTCAATTCGTTATCTATTACACTGTTAATTTCAGACAGAATCATTTTCAAGTCAACATTATGCATG
>CALAGQ010000073.1 GCA_937891765.1 uncultured Nitrospina sp. | reverse complement strand
ACCTCACCGCCCTACAGTAATTTAAGAGGGGTAAAGTGTCTCACTTATATTGGCACAGAGAGCGGTGCCGTTGGGGGAGATTTCTCCGTACGAATAAAATCCTGTCATGACAGTATTTTCCCCAAGAATCGACTTGGCCGAATCCAATTCTTCTTCCACGCGTTGACTCAAAACAATTTTCCGGCCGAAACAACTGACAATGAGCGCAAAATCGGGGGTTTCTGAATCGGTGCCAGACATACAGTTTTCGGCGGCGATTTTAGAGCCATCTATCAGTCGACCAAAATCGAATTTTGATAACTGAATCATTCCTCCTTAGTTAATATCTCCTGCCAATGTCAGCGACAGCTCTTTTTCATCTATGGCTAAAATTGTGCGAATGATTCCTGGGTTTGATTGATTAGATCGATAACTCAATGGGAAATAAAAGCTTGAGCCGGGTAATTCTTTAGCCTTTTCCCCCAGTAGTTCCTTGTAAAGATTCAAGGCTGGCTGACCATCCAATTCATAGAGAACATTCCCCTTACAACGTGTTATGGAACGAGACAAACCAAAAGGAGTCCAGCCCCCCTGTGATCCGTAACCAATTTTTAGACTTGATCCGTAAAAACCGATAGCGACAATAACCCCTTCTTGTGCCTGATCATCAGGATAGAGAAAAGTTTGCTGAAATCGATCCGCATCCCCAGCCAAGCCTCCTGTGGGGCCTACGTCAACCGATAAATGCTTGCCCAGGCCTTCAATCAGTTGACTGCCGTTTACCTTCAACCCATCAGATAAAACCATAACGTGCACCAGTTTTTCCTGATCAATAGACTTGCCCAAAAAATCTCCCGCTTCAAGGCTATTTGGATAATCAGCGATATTAGAGGTGGTCCCATAAAATTGGACAAGGTGTTAAGCTCCGTTATGTGATCAAAGGAGGATCATAAGAATGAGCAAAACACGAAAGAATTATCCGGCAAGTTTTAAAACGAAAGTAGTAATATCGGCGTTACGGGAAGATATCCCTGTATCAGAATTGGCTTTAAAGTATGGGGTTCATGCGAAGGTTATTCATCGCTGGAAAAAAGAGGCAGTTGCATCAATGGAGGCTGGTTTTTCTGGCAAGTTGGAAGTCCAGAAAAATGATCATGCGTCGGAGGTAAAAGAACTTCATGCCAAAATTGGTCAGTTGAGTGTAGAGCGGGATTTTTTGGTCGATGCCTCCAACCGGTTGGGGTTAGGAGGCGACAGGAAATGGTAGAACCAACAAACACTAATTTAAGCATTAGGGTGCAGTGCGGTTTGCTTTCGATCAGTCGATCGGGCTGGTATTATGATCCTAAAGGGCCAGACCCTTTGAGCTTAAAGCTTATGGGTCTTATTGATAAGCAGTTTTTGGACACCCCTTATTATGGTAGTCGCCAAATGGCTCGTTACTTGCGCCGGTTGGGTTATTGTGTTGGGCGGCATCGTGTACGGCGACTTATGAGAACCATGGGTTTGCGTGCTATCTATCAGGAACCACGCACTAGCCAGCCGCACCCGGATCATAAAGTCTATCCTTACCTATTGCGAAATCTGGCTGTCAAACAGCCTAACCAGGTCTGGTGTACAGATATTACTTATATCCCGATCAAGCGGGGGTTTTTATATCTGGTGGCTATCATGGACTGGTATAGCCGCAAAGTACTGTCATGGCGGTTATCAAATACAATGGACACTCGTTTTTGTATTGAGGCTTTGGAGGAGGCTATTGACTTTATGGCAGGCCAGAGATTTTCAATACGGATCAAGGGTCACAGTTCACATCTTTTGATTTTACATCTGTGCTAAAAGAAAATAATATCAAAATCTCTATGGATGGAAAAGGCCGGTGGATGGATAACGTGTTTATCGAACGTCTTTGGCGAAGTTTGAAGTACGAGTGTGTTTATCTCAACGCTTTTGAACACGGCGTTCAAGCTCGCAAACAAATAGGTGCATGGTTGAAGCACTATAATCAAACTCGGCCTCATTCCACTTTCAATGGACAAACACCTGACGAGGTTTATAATAAAGAAAAAATTTATCAGGGGCATGCCCCTGATAATAATATACAAGCAGCATAATATCAGCCTGACGGTAGCTTAACTTTCACTAAATCTGGTCCAACTAAACGGGACCACCTCTATTAGCCGTAAATATTTATACTGAGCTATGTTCAAACTGTATGGCGGTGGTCACCATAGTGTCGTTAAAAACTTTATTTCCAAGAATTTCCCCGCCGAAGAACATCCAACAATAATTGCCTTGGGGTAAGAGGAATTTATTTCATCAAAAAGATTGTTATCTCTAAAGAACGCTGTATCACCAAAGGTAAAAACCAATTGGGCAGAATTTTGTAAATTCTCGGAACTGGTTTTTTTCCAGCCTTCAGCAGTTGTAAAGACTTTTTGTTCTGTTTTCATAGCCTTAAATTACCTGAAATCGATCTCGCAGTTAATAGAATGTTAGGCCAAAAGCCCCAAAGACTATTTTTTATATTTTGCTCGTCAACTGACCGCTTGCCAGAACAACGCTTACATGCCGTGTAGGATGATATCGTATTCTAACTTCAAGTTACTTGCTTTGCTACCAGTAAATGGGGGCTTAAGAAAACAGGTTGAGAGGGGTTGCTGATAAAAAATATTTCCTAATTTTTTAAGGTTCATGACTAGTTAAGAGGTCCTGGAAAGGGCTATCATGCAGTCATGACACGGCAAAACCCATATTTCAAACGTTCACGAATTACGACGGCTAAATTTAGGGCCATTTTAAAGTATTTTTCTCTCGATATTGAGGCGACAAAAATTGCCATATTGACTGGG
>CALAGQ010000072.1 GCA_937891765.1 uncultured Nitrospina sp. | reverse complement strand
AGTACGCTTTATTGGAAAATCTTGGAAACGCCTATTTGGAAATAAGTGGCCATGAAAAATCCTTGATCTGTTTCCGCCATTCCCGTTCGCTAGGAAAAAAGCATTTCGACCGCTATATGGAAGCAAGAGCAGTCTGGAACATGTCCAGAACGTGCCAACAGTCAGGAGAATCCGCCGAAGCCTTGAGCTATGCGGAATTAGCCAGCAAATTATGTTCGGGATCTCTTGACGCTAATATTAAAAACCTGGAAGAGAAAATCAAGGAATGGATGATAAGCAGAGTTGCGGATGAAATCAAAGACAGTGGTTTGTGATCTTCCTGCTATTTAGCTCTCACTTTTTTCCAGCTTAATGTCACGTCCCCTTTACGAATTTTAACCTGGCAGCCCAGACGCATTCCTTCTTCCAGATCCTCGGGCAACAAATAATCTTTTTCCTCTTCCGTTATCCGGGATACGTTTTCCTTTCCTTCCACCACTGTAACCTCGCAAACCCCGCAGGTTCCCTCTGTGCAACCAAAAGAAAGTGAAACCTCAACCTCATCACAAAAATCTATGAGAGGAGTCCCATCCTCAACCTCATGAGTTACATTGTCTGTTTTAAAGTGAACGCGTGCCACAATCGACTCCATTATAAGCAATATTTTAAAAGATGCAGGGAAACCCGTATAAGATTCACCAATCTAAAAGAAAACTTACGCCTGTCAAATGCCTGTGTCCTGCAAAAACCGGATATGCAGAATTTGCTCTTCCGTTAATTCTTTAGGAATCTTAATGAGAACTCGTACCAACTGATCCCCACGAACTCCGGGTGAGAATTGGATTCCTACTTCTTTCAATCTCAGTTTAGTATTATTTTGTGTTCCGGGAGGAATCTTGACGGATTTGATGCCATTCAAGGTTTCGACCTCAATCGTCGCACCCAACATTGCCTGGGTTAGCTTTATTTCCGCATCCACTACAACATCCCGACCTTCCCGCCGAAAAAGAGGATGCGAAAGAACGTTGACAAGGAGATGCAGATCACCACGCCGGCTCCCGGATATGTGGCCCTTTCCCGGTAAACGCAGAACTTTTCCATGTGTAATTCCAGAGGGAATTTTCACATTGGTTTCTTCCTGGGTAGTCCCATTTCTGCTAATGGCAAGGGTACGTTGACAGCCCAATGCCGCTTCCTCAAAACTGACCGCAAGCTCCTTTTTCAATGGGGGAATCTGTGGTTCTCGCTGCGGGGGCCGCCCTTGGGAAAATGGGTTGCCAAATCCACCTCCCTGGCCCTGAAAAGGATTTCCACCCTCAAAGCCAAAACCCCTGAGGATTTCATTTATATCAAAGTCGCGAAAGATATCTTCCTGGGAAAACTTCTGATGAAAACCCTCCGAGCCAAACTGGTCGAACTGACTCCGCTTCTTTTTATCACTCAGGACCGCATAGGCTTCACTGACTTCCTTAAATTTTTCTTCCGCACTGTTATCCCCCTCGTTGCGATCGGGGTGATATTTCATGGCTAATTTACGATAAGCCTTTTTTATTTCTCCGTCCGAAGCACCTTTTGGGACGCCCAGAACGGAATAGTAGTTTTTCATATGTCTAATAGCTTGATAAATAAGGAGTAATTAGATAGACTATTGCCGGATGAATTATAAATTATTATATAACGCCAGACGATGAAAAGTGCAGTGAAAAATAATTTCATAATTTTATTGGTCTTTCTTTTAGGTGCCTGCGGTGGCTATCTGCCAGCAGAAAAGACCAATTGGCCCATTAACCCGGAGGAAAGGCATTCCTGGTACCCTCCTGAAGAAAATGCCTTGTCTGCAAGAAGAGCCAACCAGTTGCAACTGGATGGCTTGGCCCAAGAAATTGGCATTCTTTTCGTGAACCATGCCACTTTTTCAAATCGGGAACTTGCCCTGTTTGAATCCACAAACCAAATTGATCCTCAAATCAACGAGATGAGTTCTAAATATGATCAGCATATCGAGTCGGAGCGGGAGCGGAAAATGCGAATGCAGAAGGATCTCGAAATGGCAAAGGCCGGGTTTATGGATGCAGAAACAAGGTTTAAAAAATTAACAGCAGTAAAACCACCCATCATGTTTTCAGTCTCGGACTACAACTCCGCTATGAAAAGTTTTCGAGATGGTCAATTCAAAAAAAGCCTGAACTTATTTTTAAAGCTCAGCAAACAGAATCCTCCCTTATTTTTACAGGACAATATCCAATTTGGTTTGGGGTCTGCATATTACCGTCTGAAAATTTATCCAAAGGCCACGAAACATTTCCAGGAAATACTGGATCATTATGCCCGGGGTGATAAGAGGTTCATTTCTTATTTCATGCTAGGGGTCATCCATAATCAACAGGGAGAAAAAAGCCGCGCTATATTTTTGCTTGAGGAAGCCCTTGGTAAAAACCCACCAGAAAAAATGCAGAATATGATCCGTCGCTTGATAGACGTTGTTAACAATGAGCCCTCATATGCCGCAGGTTAATTCTCCCGCTATTGATTTGGAAGTTGAAGAGTGGTTGGGAGGCCCCAAAAGCAATATCAGCAATGAACTTGGAAAACCTATTCTCATAAAAGTATTTCAGGTTAATTGTCCTGGCTGTTTCATCCATGGAATTCCTGAAACTCTTGAGGTCCGGGAAAAATTCAAGGATTCCCCTTTATTGATCTGGGGATTGGCCACTGCATTCGAAGATTTTCATCTCAATACTTTAGAAAATTTAAAAAAACTGATTAACTCTGGAGAGGTGGTGGGAGAAACCCATGAGGTTTTAAACTCCAGGGGTCTGATAAATAAGAATCAGTTGGATTATTCCATACCTTTCCCGGTGGCCTGGGACAGAGTGATTCCGTATCATTCAACCAATTATTTGTCGGACACGCATGATTTTATTAAAAAAGATTTTCCGCAATTTGACTCATTTCCAGAAAAAAATCAGAAACTCATTTTGAGCCAGGTGATGTCTTATTTGAAAGGGAAAAAATATGAGGCGAAAACGTTTGACACCTATCAACTAAAGGGAACCCCTTCAACTCTGTTGATTGATAGAAATGGAATTCTGCGGGGAAAGTGGCTCGGTTCCGGTTATGGTTTGGAACAGGAAGTGGAAAAGCTTTTGTCTTATTAACGTTTATTTCTACTTATTCAGAGCGCCAGATTTTAGGATAGTGATTTTTCGCTTGGACAATAGTTTTTTTCAAGCTGAACTTTCTGTATAAATACATATTTTCTTCGCGTAACTTAGTTTTAAACTCTTCAACCTGTTCGCCGAGAAAGGCCGGTTCCAACACTTCGGATATTTGCGGGTTGTTTTTTGAATGCAAATTCATCTCGCTCTCCAAGATACTACTAATTGAAGAATTTAATCCTATTAAGATATGGGAGATTTAAGGCCAAGTCAAACTAAATATCTGATAAACAATGCTTTAATATAAATTAAGCTAATATGGGCATACTAATTCTAATGTGGAAAATAAAAAAGTTGAGGTTCCTGAATCATCATGGCCTTTTTAAGTTTTGACCAGTTTGTTTATAAAATTGATCAGTTGGAAGAAGCCAATATTCTTGTTGCCGCTTTGGAGTTCAGGATATTCACCCATCTCGGGAAGAAGACTTTGAACCATCAGGCTCTTGCAAAAAAGGCTGGCCTTCATGCTGAAGGGGCCGAGGCTTTTTTGAATGCACTGGTTTCCATGGGTGCGATAAAGAAAACAGGCAAAACTTTTGCAAATACCCCGGAAGGCTTCAAGCATTTTTGTGAAGACAGTCCTCACTACAAGAGAGGCACTGTGTTTTTGCGTGGGGAGAACCGAGACGAATGGTCCGAATTGATCAATGTCATTAAAAATGGCAGAAACTTATCAGAATTTGAGAATGACGATCCAAAATTCCGCGAGCCTTTCACCTATGCAATGCATGAAAGGAGTAAGAAATTTTCTAAACCACTGGCACAATTTGTGACACGCAAACCCGTCGGCAGACTGATTGATCTTGGAGGAGGGCCTGGTTCCTATTCCGCTGAAATTCTTAAATATGATAAATCCGCGCGAGCTGTATTGATAGACCGAAAAGCCAGCCTCAAAGTCGCAAAAACAATCTTGAAAAATTCAGTGGTCATAAAAAGGTTCGATTTCGTGGCCGGGGACCTGTTTAAGGTGAAATTGGGAGACGATGTGGATACTATTTTGTATTCAAATATTCTCCATATTTATAATGAATCGGAAAACTCAGGATTAATAAAAAAAATCCACAAATCTCTCAAACCGGGTGGTCGTCTTGTTCTTGTTGATTTATTTTTAAAAAACAGTCGCACAGAACCCTTTGATGCCGCTCTGTTCTCTCTAACCATGCTGCTATTCACGGCTACGGGAAGAACTTACACTTTTGCGGAAACCGAAAATCTCTTAAAGAAGAATGGGTTTGGAAAGTTCAAACGGTTTGAATTGGGACAGGGAAGTAGTGTGATAGAAGCGGTAAAAATCTGACCACATTCAGGGGGATAGAGACTTTTCAAAATTAACCCGCAAATACTCCACGGAATTCGCCAAAACATCCAAAAATTTTAGATCCCGATCAAACTCTTCATCCAACAGACAATTATCTTTGGATAATTCTTTTTTACTCAATATCTGACTGTTCGAGCAGTACCAGTTCGAAAAACCCGTAAAATCATACCCCTGAAGCAACAAAGCCGTCTCTTCATATTCAAGTACATTTTTATACACGGACTCCATTTCATTAATGAATAACTGCTTGTTATCAGTCATTGACATTTCTGAATATTTCGATTTGATAGCATTCAGTTTTTCAGAAATATCTTTCAAATTTTGAATCTGGCTCAACGTAGAATCTCGCAAAGAGTTAAGAGAATCCTTATTTTTGGGGATCGGGGAGATCCATGAATCACAATTTCTCCTTACAGACTTCTTGCAATAATTATGGAGCGCTTCTTTTAGCGGCAGGTTTCGCATCCCCTTTATCGGCACTCCCCCCTCCGTTGCGTTTATGATGGTCTGGGATGTTTCAAAACTTTGGGCAAATATATGGTTATAACTTTCCATAGCGAGGGAACTGCTAACTCTGCAACCAAACAAATCCGTACAATCTATTAAATTTGGAGCAAAATTCAAATATTTCAAACAATTCAAATAAGAAAACGGATTGCCTCGGTTCACCAAATGCATACTATCATCATAATAAAAGGAATGAAGGCAGTGCAGACGTTGCTTGTGAAAAGACAGATCCTGGCCAACCAGAATAATAGGAGAACAGGCTAAATGTTGAGCAAACTTAAAAGCAGAGTGCGCTACAGAAGTTATTTTCCCTAAATTTCCTTTTTCTTCAGAGTGTTTCTTCAGCCATTCTGCAAGATATACTTCCGAATCAAAAGCTACCCGCCGGTTAGGAAAAGCTTTCGGGATGGCGTTTGGAACAGCGGGGTTGTAGGCTAACCACGTGTCACCAGTGTCGTTGAGAAGATCATAGGCTTTAATAGTTAGTTCATCCGGGTCAATCGAAATGACAATGTCGGGTCGAATTCCGTCATGAAGCAGTGGTTTCAGTGCTGTCGCAACAGCAATTAGAAAAAACCTTTCCCGGGCAGACTTAAGAAGTTGAATATTTTTATCTAGGGATGGACCTGCGGAACAAATAATTGCAGGGACATCAGGCAAGCACTCCTTTAAAGAAGTTATGCCGGGACTGGTAATCAGTGTCTCAAAATTGGAAAAAATATTTTTGTAATAAAGCTTGGAATGGACGGACTGTGTTTTTATATTGATTCGGCTCTCTTTAAAATATTTTTCAAGTTCTTCCAACAATGCTTTGTAATATTTTAAATTCCTATCTATAAGGGCTTTTTGTCTAACGAGGCAATATTCATTGAGTGTAAAATTAATGCGCTCAGGCTCTATCAATTCGTTAAACTCGCTAGGATCGGCATCAATAAACAGTTTCACCCCTGGGTGTTCAAATATTAAGGAAAAATCAACCTCTCGAATAGCCAGTGCAAATAATTCCGGGTCCTTTTCAAATATGTAAATTTTTGCCTGTTTCGAAGTTTGCCGAATGATCTCGAGAACCTGATAACTCAAGCCTAATCCCAGAACAATAAAGTTTATGGATTCACTAATTGTAGAATTATCCAGAGAACGGGACGCCTCACCAACAGGATCATAATTGCTATTGATTTGTTTTTTATTACCCTCACTATCTATATGAACAAGGGCAGGGGGACCGGATCTGGATTTTGTTACTACATAGAATTTTGAACTTTTCAGTGATGCGATTTTTTCAAATAAGGCGGGATCCTTTTTCTTTAAGGATGCAAGATTTTTGTTTAGAAGGGAATTGCTCATTTCACATGTTGCACGTTAAGAAGACGTGTTTTCACCTTTGAGGAACCTGGGAAGTACAGGTCAATTTTCACGGACTAAAGAAAAATAATACAACTCCCAGGTTGCATAAACACCTTGCGTTGTTGAAAACCTGGAGTCATAGTCACGCATCAACTTTCTAAGTCCCCCGGTTTTTACCATTCGGATTGGTGCCGCACCAATTTGTTGCAGGTTCTTTAACAGTGTCATGGTACTTGAGAAAAATATTTTCCGGATTTCCACGTCACAAAATTTGATAGCAAACCCCGAATCACGAATCATTCTCGCCCAGATATCATCTTTGTAAAGGTCAATAGGACTCACCAAATTTGCGGCCTGCCTAAACTCTATAAGAGTTTTGGGACCAAATGTGCTAAAAATTAATTTTCCATTGCTCTTTAAAGCCTTATTCAGTTTACCCAATGTTTCCTGTGGGTTTCGAAACCATTGAAATACAGCATTGGCACAAACCAAATCAATATTCTCAAACTGAATTCGCTCTGCATTTCCCGAGGATATATTTGTATTTGTGGGCAATGTGAGAGAGGTGCTTAAAATTTCCAGCATTCCTGGCGCAATATCGTTGAGAATAAGTTGTTTTACCGATTGTGTTAGCAGGTGTCGAGTGAAAAGCCCTGTTCCGCATCCTATCTCAAGAACATTGTCGGGCAATGGGACGGGAAGGAGAGAGGCCAGCCTTTCCGCCATTGATTTCTGCAGTTGTGCATAACGGTCGTAGGATTTAGCGTGCTTGGAAAAACTATCTATTAAATTTTCTTCATTCAATAAATGCTGGGTGTTCAAAGAGCACGTCCTGATTTTTGGGACTCAATTCTGATGTGGAATACGATGGAAAATTTACAAATTAAAAGGGAAAGGAACAGGATATCACCGATCACTTTGCCGTCGCCGAAGGGTAGCTTTGGATACAACCTTCGCGGG
>CALAGQ010000071.1 GCA_937891765.1 uncultured Nitrospina sp. | reverse complement strand
GTTTTATATTAAATATAAATAGATATGTTTATCTTTTTTATGGATTTTCTGAAAATCTGTTAGAATCGAACCAAAAATTTGCGCGGAAGGATTAAAAAATGAAGATGACCGATCCAGTAAAAAGCTTTGTGCAGAATAATTCTGGCTGTGCCGCAGTTTTTGGAGAATTGAATATCGATTTTTGTTGCGGGGGTGATGCATCGCTTCAAACTGCCTGTGACGAAAAGGGTCTTAAAACTGACGAGGTCTATCAACGTCTGATGGCATTGAAACCTCCCGCCAACGATGAAAAAGATGTTTCAGGTTTGACACCGGCAGAGTTGACCAGCCATATCGAATCCACGCATCATGTTTATTTGAAGGAGGCATTCCCGCGTTTAACAGCATTGATGGAAAAAGTTTGTCATGCGCATTCCTCCCGCCATTCCGAATTGAAACAGTTGAAGGTTGTGTTTGAAGATTTGTGCTCAGACCTCGAACCACATTTGCTCAAAGAAGAGCGGGTGCTGTTTCCTTTAATACGAAAACTGGCGGATGATTCTTCGGGAATGGAAAAGGGGGTCGCAGCAGGACCAATCCGGGTCATGCGCGATGAACACGAAGGGGCAGGGGAGTTGTTAAAGGAAATGCGGGAACTGGCGAACGGTTATGTTGTGCCGGAAGACGGTTGCCAGTCCTTCGAGCTTTTATATAAAGAACTGAGAAAACTGGAACAAGACACGCATCTGCACATCCATAAAGAAAATAATATATTGTTCCCTGCCGTCCACTAGCTCCTAGCCGGAGGGGCAACGCCCGGTGGTAATTAGAAAGAGCCTCTTCAGCCGAGAAGAAGTTTGTCAGCCAATCTAAGCTATTGCTCACAGGGTTCCGCGTCACGCGGGCTAATATTTCCCGCGGATATGAGAGGCAACTTCATCAGTATAGAATTTACTCAAGGCCGCATGTGTAGCAGGGGTTAAAGGAGGCAATGCGCTTGCCGCGCAATTATCTGCCACCTGTTGCGGATTTTTAGAGCCCGGAATCACCACACGCACCGCCTCAAAATCAAGAATCCATCGCAACGCGAACTGCGACAAGTTTTCATCCGGCGCTAACTTTCTCAGGTCGTCAACAAGTTCAAGTCCTTTTTCGAAAGGAAGTCCTGCAAAGGTTTCTCCGACATTAAATTCCTGCCCATCCCGATTGAAATTGCGATGATCGTTATCGGCAAAACTAGAATCACTTTTAAACTTGCCGGAGAGCAGTCCGGAGGCAAGCGGCAGGCGGACGATGAGGGCTACCTGTTTTTCCTCGGCCTCTTTGAAAATGGCGGCGATGGGTTTTTGTCGGAAAATATTGAAAATAATTTGTAATGAAGCCACCCCTTCTTCCTGCAGGCAGATCTGGGTTTCTTCCATTGACTCCACGCTGAATCCGAATTGTTTGATTTTGCCTTCCCGTTTCAAGGTTCTCAGCCAATCAAACACTTCGCCCTTTTTGAGCAGGTCGGTAGGTGGGCAATGCACCTGAGTCAGATCCAGACATTCCACTCCCAATCGTTTCAGGGAATTTTCTGTATGTTGGCGAAACTGTTGCAGCGAAAAATTATCGGGCCAGCCGGGTTGGGGAAACCTGCCAATCTTGGTGGCGATCACCACTTCTGAAGATAATGTTTTAACAAACTTGCCGAGCCGGGTTTCAGAAAGGCCCTCGCCATAGCAGTCGGCGGTATCAAAAAAATTCACCCCATTTTCTACTGCGGTTGCTAGGACTTTTTCGGCAGTGGAATCATCCACATCTCCCCAATCGGCGCCAAGCTGCCAGGTGCCCAGCCCAATTTCTGAAACCTTGGTATTGCCAAATGTCCGGTATTTCATGCCCGCCTCGCTAAAAAAATGATAAATTGGGGAGATGAGCCCCCATTTTCTTAAACGTTTATTTTGTTCTGTCGGTCATAGCATTTTTATTCCTGCAGCAAAAGGATTTTTCACCATTTTTGCGTTCAGCGGAATTTGCGGATCACAGACGGCATTGGCCGTAGACTTTAAAACCTACCTGGGCGGAGTCCATGCAGAAATTTCGCGTCACAAGGAAATCATCCGCGAAGACCCTCTGGACGCGATCTCCTATTTTGAACTGGGCAGGGCCTATCTCGCTCTGGGAAGACACGAAAAAGAGGTGCAAGCCTATCGAGATGCGATCGAACTAAATCCGAAATACATTGCGGCGCATTATAACCTGAGTATGGCTTACGATTTATTAAAGGATGGTCCCAACGCGATCAAACATATGCTCCGCGCTCTGGATCTGTATTCTGAAAAAAGAAACCATGCCCGAATAAGAAATGTGCAGCGCCAATTAAAACGTTTGTATTCAAAATACCCAGGTAACTTCAGGACACCAGAAAACCCAAATTAACAGGGTGTTGTAAATACAGTCCAATAATGTGAGAATGATTTATCCTCAATATATACTGATATTTCGATAGTTAGTCAATCCTCTGTCTGGGTGGGGATTGAAAATGAGGATAGAATTTTTTATAGTAGGGTCGATATATCATCAGCTTTCGCTACGGGACGGAAGAACGTCATGTTTGTCACTAAAGAATATCGCAAGGGGAAAAAGATTGTTCGTCAGGGCACCCATGGCACG
>CALAGQ010000070.1 GCA_937891765.1 uncultured Nitrospina sp. | reverse complement strand
GGTGTTCTTACGATTATAATGGCAACCTTCAAAATACGAAACGGTTTTTAGAAGAAAATTGGAAACTCAACTTTGGCGGAGCATATGGAATACAGGAAGCTTGGAAGCAGTGATCTAGAGGTGTCGGTGATCGGTTATGGTGCGTGGGGAATAGGTGGCTCTCCCTTCTGGAATAATGAAGGCGATGGAAAATCGCGGGACTCCATCAAGAAGGCGTATGACTTGGGGATCAACTTTTTTGATACGGCCCCGGTTTATGGTTTTGGACATTCTGAGGAGTTGATCGGCAAAGCCCTGAAACCGGTGCGAGATAAAGTGATTATTGCTACCAAATGTGGATTGCGGTGGGACAAGAGATCTTTAAGCGCGCTCCGCAAGGACTCCAGTAGAAGCTCTATTCTGGAAGAAATTGACCAGAGTTTGAAACGTCTGGATACGGACGTTATCGACCTTTATCAGGTTCATTGGCCCGATGTGAAAACGGATCAGAAAGAGACCATGGAAACCCTGTTGGAGATTCAAGAGAAAGGCAAGATTCGTCATATTGGAGTCAGCAATTATTCAGCCCAACAGATCAAAGACTGTCTTCAATATGGGAAAATTGTTTCACTGCAACCGGAATTCAGTTTGCTGGCACGAGACATTCAGAAGGATGTAGTTCCTCTTTGCCTGAAAAACGATATCGGAATCATCGCATACAGTCCGCTATCGTCAGGAGTGCTGACCGGCAAGTATGACAAAAATACGAAGTTTGAAGACTGGCGGAGCAAAGGAATCATTGGCACTTTTACGGGCGAAGGATTTGTCAGGAATATTGAAAAGGTGGATCGGTTAAAAGAAATCGCTGAGGAAGAAGGCAAAACCTGTGGTCAGACTGCGATCAACTGGGTATTACGGCAGGAGGGACTCACAACGGCTCTTGTGGGTGTGAAAAATAAGGATCAGGTGAAAGAAAACCTGAAGGCGGTGGGCTGGCAACCATCGTCCGAACATTGTGAAAAAATAGAAAATATTTTTGAGCTGACTTGATTTGGCTTATGGGACTGGAAGTATTTCTTTCTGGCTTTCAAGTGCTTGCATCATCTGGCTCAGTTCCTTGGAGTTTCTCTGAACTTTTTCGAGCAGAATACCCATGGAAGTGGATTGCGGTTCAAGCTGATCCAGCGCCTGGTTCATGTTTTGGATTCTTTCGTGAAGGCTCAATGTGCCATTTACTTGTGCATCAAGATCTTGGATTTCTCCATGAAGTTTTTTTTCCAGCAAGATGAGAGTGTGATTCATTTGGTTTTGCAGGAGGTTGATGTTCGATTCGAGACTCCGGTATTGAGCTCTTTGCAGGGTCTGGTTGGTATATATGAAACCGAATAGCAAAACCGCAAGACCGGTATAGAAAAGAATTTTCAGTGTGGTGGTTTCACTTTTTCTTTTTTGCAGGCTCTCCCGGATCGTTTCCAGTTCCGATGCAAGGCTTTCCGGAGAGTTTTCTTTCGGGGGCGTCTGTTTAGTTTCTTCGTTTTCCATATTTCAAGTCCGATTGCTGATTAGAGTGTGCTGCTCGTTTTTTTTTGGGAAACATTATCCTACCAGATAGTCCAAGTATAACCGAATGAGCGAGTTACCATAAAAGAATGTGATCAGGGTGCCTGCCGCGAGGAACGGTCCAAACGGGATCAGGCTTTTCCTTGATTTTTTTTGCACGGCGATCTGAAACAGGCCGACGATCGATCCTAAAAGTGATCCGATAAAAATCACCAGCAGCACTTTCTGCCAGCCCAGTAAAGCGCCAGCCGCCGCGATGTATTTAATATCTCCTCCGCCCATCCCGCCATTACTGAGTACAGCGAGTAAATAAAATAATCCGCCTCCCAGGAAAAACCCGAGCAGGGAGTCCGCAACACCAATCGAATAGATTCCCACCGCCAGCCCCAGAACAATGCCGGGAAGCGTGATCACATCGGGAATGATCTGGTGCTCGATATCGATAGCGGTGATGATGACCAGTGCGGGAGCCACCACAGCATAAACCAGAAAATCAAAGGACAAGCCAAACTTGAAAAACCCTGCCAACAAAAGAACGGCCGTCGCCGCCTCGATAACCGGATAAATCGACGAAATACGTATGGCGCAGTCTCTGCACTTCCCACCCAGAAAAATATAACTGACAAGCGGAATATTATCCAGTGGGCGAACCGCCGCCGAGCACGCCGGACAATGCGACACGGGAAAGACTACGGATTCTTTTCGGGGCAAACGGTGAATGCACACGTTAGCGAAGCTGCCGACTGCCAGTCCGAAACAGAATATTGCCCCAGTTAAAAGAGGATAGGGAATGGCTTGAATAAATTCCATCTCTATTCGCCTCCTAGATTAGTGGCAGAAACTTTTAGTATTTCATAAATGGTATCGGCGGAAAATCCTCTTCTCTGAAGGTATTGAGCCAACCGGCGCGTTTTTTTTTCGGGTTCCAGTCCACGAAGGGATTCCAGTTTTTTGTTGGCACAGGCCAGAGCAAGGTCTTGTTCTGGATGGGAATCGTAAAGGGTGTCCAAAGTCGTTTCGATGATGGGAGAAGAAACGCCTTTTGCCGCAAGTTCATGGCGCAGGCGTTTTTTGCCAAACTTTTTTCTTTCAACACGCGACCGGCCCCATTCCATCGCGAAGCGGTGGTCGTTGACGTAGTTCAGTTTTTCAAGATCCTCAAGGGTCTCTTGAATGACAGCAGGAGCATGCTCCTTTTTCTCCAGGTATCGGGTAAGTTCCTGCTTGCTCCGGTCCCGATAAGCGAGGTGCCTGAATGCCTGGGATTTAGCAGTTTTGAGGGCTTCTCGATCCGGCATTAGAGTTAGCTTAGGAGCTTTTTGCGGTTTTCTTTTCCTTGGCGGAGGGTTCTTCCACATTTTCCTCGGGTGCTGTTTTTGTAGCGGTCAGCCCAAGAGTTTCGCGCAACCTTTTTTCAATTTCTGCCGCCATCTCCGGGTTGTCGAGCAAAAACTTTTTAGAATTTTCACGGCCTTGACCAATCCGGGTTTCATTGTAGGAGAACCAGGTACCACTTTTGGCGATGATATCGTGGGCCACGCCGAGATCGAGCAGGTCACCCATTTTGGAGATGCCTTGTCCATAAATAATATCGAACTCAACCTGACGAAAGGGTGGAGCGACTTTGTTCTTCACTACCTTAACCCGGGTGCGGTTGCCGATGACGTTTTCTCCGTCCTTCAAGGCCGCGATGCGGCGAATATCCATACGGACAGAAGAATAAAACTTGAGCGCGTTTCCGCCGGTCGTTGTTTCGGGATTGCCAAACATCACCCCAATTTTCATGCGTATCTGGTTGATGAATACCAGGCTGGTTTTGGATTTGTTGACCACCCCTGCCAGTTTGCGCATGGCCTGAGACATCAACCGGGCTTGCAGTCCCATATGGGAATCGCCCATATCTCCATCGAGTTCCGATTTTGGAACGAGGGCGGCCACAGAGTCGACGACGATGACATCTACCGCGCCACTGCGTACGAGAACTTCGACGATCTCCAATGCTTGTTCACCAGTGTCGGGTTGAGAGAGAAGCAGGTCATCCAAATTAACACCAAGGTTGCCAGCATATTCCGGGTCTAAAGCGTGTTCTGCATCAATAAATGCTGCGACGCCTCCAGTTTTTTGTGCTTCCGCAATGATGTGGAGCGTTAAACTGGTTTTCCCCGAACCTTCCGGGCCGTAGATTTCGATAATCCGGCCTCTGGGAACTCCACCGACACCCAACGCGTGATCCAGAGAAATGGAGCCGGTGGGAATGACTTGGATCCCTTTTAGGCTTTCGGCTTTGCCCAGTTTCATTATGGAGCCCTTGCCGAATTGCTTCTCGATTTGAGTGAATGCCAGTTCCAGTGCTTTTTCTCTATCGTCCGAGCCCATCCTGCCTCCTTGTTAATTTCAGTTTGTGAGCGAGGGGTTCGCTCTTTGACGCGAATTCCAAAGTATACGCTAGGCCCTCAGGAGTCAACCCATTCCCGCGGGAAGGAATTGAGCAAGAACCCATCAAGCCGCTAAAACTCTTTTCTCGCCAGAGAAAGCCATTGCTAGCTGGCCCCACGCCTAGTGGGGGCATTATACCTTTATCCGGGGTGGGCGAATCAATTTTATAAAATTATTTTCTGGGTTCTGCAGAGGGTTAAATCTTATGGGGAAGCAAGAAATGAAGGTTCAGGACTTGACATGGATTTTGCTTTCCAGGGAGCGGCCAAACCCTAAAATGCTGGCACGAAAGCTGCGGTTTTGAATGCTTTCGTATTTTCTTAGAATCAGGCGTTTCATTACTTCTTTGCATTGCTCAGGGGTGATCTCGCCCATTTCCAGCTTTTTTTTAAGGAAATCGATATTTCTTGCCTCTAAAAGGGAACGTAAACCGCTTCTCATGGCATCATCCTTATTGTTACTGGGTCTGTTGTGACTGAATCTTAAAAGCATAGCAATTTTTTAGCTCCATGTAAAGTATTGATTTTTATAGTACTGCTGATTTTTTTTCGTGTAGAGGTTTGGTGGGAAAGTTCGAACAAAAACCAGAAGATGTCTCCCTACGTGAGCAAGTTGCCCCCATGGAGAGTGGCTCTTGGGCGGAGGGCCAGCGAGCAAGAGCCCACAAAGCGACCTCTACTTCCTGCTTGCCAGGAAAATTATTGCTCTTTGCCTCCACGGCGAGTGGTGGGTTAAAATTTGATATTCTTTCAAGTGGTGGGCCTTAACTGTCGATGATGACTTATGGGATTATTTAAAAAACGAGCTTCTTTCAGTGTTCTGGTTTCTGTCGGCCTTTTAGTCTCAGGATGTGGGGGAGATACCGTGGGGGAAAATGCTGCGGGGAAAAACCCTGAGGATAATGTGGTGATGCAAATTATTGAGGGCCCGCCCCAAGTAACGATCACTCTGCACTCTAAACTTGAGCTGGATTTTTCTTTGGACCCGGACCCACAATTGCAAGTTTCGGAGGCCGATACAAATGAGATTGGGGAGGTTGATAATAAATTTATTGCAGAAGTTTATGCCAAGCAAAAAAGGAGTGGGATACTGCGGTCCCAATCGGGGAAGCAACCGGAATATAAGTTGGATGCCAAATACCAGTCAATCCAGAGATATGAGAATATGGAACCGGGGCGTTATGCCATCACCATCGAAAAGAGTCCGCAAAAGCCTCCGACAAGAAAAACGGTTAAAGTGCAGGACAAGCCCTTGATCTTTGCTGGAAGAGGCTACAATATTTCTGTTTTTGAAAAAGAAACCAAACCTGCGATTGACGTGGACTATGCCACACATCTGGTGACCTCTTACCCTGATCCGCCTGCCGGGGATACCAAAGAGCGGCTGGACCTCAAAGCCGGGTATTCCAAGGATACAAAGTTTCTGGTCTACAATTCCACGCGTTCTGCTTTTGGGGAGTTGCCACCGCCTCTTATTGAAAGCAAACCCGAGCTTCCACAAAAAACTGAACCTGTCAGTCCGCCGGAAAGAAACCCGGACTCTGTGCTTTTATTTCCGCGGGGAGAGAAAAGTTTATTGGTATTGAGGAGAGCGGAGAAGCAGTTTGATCTTTTGGCGGGAAATGAGTCGCTCAACAAAAAACAGTTCAAGGCTTCTAAGATCCCCTGAACCAGTAGAAAAACACCCAATAGCCCACTATAAAAAGTCCGATAATTATTTTACGGGTTAGGCTGATCTGGGCACCACTTCTCTCTTCGGGAAGGGATTGCAGTTTGGGCTTTTCTGTTCTTTCCTGATCTGGGCCGGGCGATTCCATGGTCTAGCCTGTGAATTTTAAAAAGACCTTAATACAATTTTAAGGAAAAGCGAGCCCGCGTCAAGTCTGAGGTTGGTTTTTGACCGAAGTCATGGACTTTTCGTTTTTGCACAACGAAAGCCAAAACTGTTGTTTTTCACCTCTGGGGTGAAAAAGCTTCGGTTGAAGGTCGGAGCGCTCAACCCGCAACCATAAGAAAGGCAGTCGAACCAGGATCCGCCTTTCAACACCCTTTTATCTTCACCATATTCCGCCCGCGTGACGGGATTTCCCGGATGTGGTAAATAGTAGCTGTCCACCCATTCCCATACATTTCCAGAAATGTCATAGAGTCCATAGGGACTGCGCCCCGCCGGGTAGGAGCCAACAGGTTCTGTGCCGGTGGAATGCTTGTAGGGATTATTGGACTTGTCCAGCGACCACTCATTTCCCCATGGATAAATGAGACCTTCTTCACCCCGTGCCGCCTTTTCCCATTCTTGTTCAGTAGGCAGGCGTTTGTCGGCCCAGGAGCAGTAATCTTTCGCATCGAACCAACTGACATAAACAACAGGATGATTTTCCTTGTCCTTGGGAAGGTTTCCATCAGGCCAGTGAAAAGGAGGTGTTCTCTGGGTTGCATCCACAAAATTTTCATAGTCTGCATTGGTGACTTCATTCAGGTCAATATAGAATGCGTCGGTTGCAGAAATATGCTCCGGTGCTTCATCATCCCAACGTTCATTCGATCCCATGATGAATTCTCCGGCAGGAATATAGGCCATGGAGGTTTTTTCTTGTTTCGTAACTCGAGTAGAGTCTTTAGACTGAGAATTGGGCACGGCTTGAATGAGAGATTTCAACAAAAGGCTGTTTTTGCCGGTGAGACCCGCTGGTGTTAAAAAGGGGGAGCTTTTCTGCCCCACATGGCAGCCTTTGCATTCGGGCTGGGTGAATTTATTTTTCTTTGCCTTCAGAATGTGCTCCGCTTGATGGCAGGTGGTGCTGCATTCTTTTTGCAGTGGCCCCAGTTTTTCAAAGGCATTGGAGGCTAATGGATTACTAAAGCCCAAGGCCATAATGACAGCGAGAAAATAAATTGCTTTAGGAACGTATCTGGAATTGACTCTCATACTTCATGTTTATAGGATGATTCTTTACGAGTCAAAAAAATATTATCGAAGGACATGGAGTTGTTGTTGTGAAAAACCCTTGGAGATTGATTGTAGACGGCCCCGGCGATGGCAGGTTGAATATGGCAATAGACAGGGCCATTCTCACCGCCTGCGACAGAGGGCAGGCCCCAGCCACTTTAAGGCTGTATGGTTGGGACAGGCCGACTCTTTCTATTGGTTATTCGCAGAACGAATTGAGGGATGTAGACAGGGTTCAGTGTGAAAGAAGAAACATCCCCATCGTTCGCAGGTTCACAGGGGGGCGAGCCCTTTTGCATCAACATGAGTTCACATACAGCCTCGTTGCTCCCATCCCTCATCCCGGGTTTGCCGGAAACCTGACCGGGGCTTTTTCGGCCGTATCGAAAGCGGTGATTTTGTCTCTGGAAAGAGCCGGTGTTCTCAAACCTGAAATGGTTGGAAAAGAAAAAAGAACTCCGGGTAAGCGTTCGCCGGCTTGTTTTTCGACATCCAATCATTGGGAAATCACAGTCAAAGGAAAGAAGCTGGCCGGTAGCGCCCAGCGCCGGTTAAATGGAGCTTTTTTGCAACATGGCTCCATCTTGTTGGACAAAGATCCTGAGTTGGCTCATAGCCTGCTTTGCTATTCCTCGGAGTCTGAAAAAAAACGAGGACTCAAAAACTTGACTTCGAGCACGTTAACCTTGAAGGAACTGCTTCCGATGAAGCCGGAATGGACAGAGCTGGTCCCTTGTTTTGTGGACGGATTCCAGAAAACCTTTCCAGGATTATGGAAACCGGAACCTTTGAGTGCCCTGGAAATGGAGTTGGTGAAGGGCTATTTGGAGGAGGAACCGGTTTCGTCAAGATTTTGCTCCACGTGCTGATTTTTAAATGGTGGGTGAAAAAAATACAGGGGGCTTCTTTTTTCCTGGGAATTGATTGTTACCTGCTAGAGGATTGTTTATAATGCCCAGTCTTTTATTTGTAAATTTTTTTGTTTTTCCCAGTGGAGTTAAAAACTGTGTATGACTCGGGTTCTTCTGACTAGGAGAGGCTCTGATTTATAGAATAAAACTCAAGGTGACGGAGTGAAGATAAAATTTTGGGGCGTTAGAGGAAGTATTCCTTCAGGAAGTCCGGCAACCGCAGGTGTTGGAGGCAATACGACCTGTGTCGAAATCCGTTGCGGTAATGAGCTGATCATCATTGATACGGGGACGGGAGTCCGAAACCTGGGAATATCCCTCATGAAGGAGATGCCTCTGAGAGCGACTATCTTGTTCAGCCATGTTCATTGGGATCATATACAAGGTTTTCCTTTTTTCGCGCCTTTTTTCGTTCCCGGTAATGAGTTCCGGATTTATGGGGGCACCACCCTGCCAACGAGTATTAAAGACATTTTGAGCCAGCAAATGAAGCCCCCTTGTTTTCCGGTCAACATTGATTTGTTTGGCGCGAAACTTTTCTATCAGGATGTTAAACCCGGGGATTCGATTGAAGGAAACGGATACAAAATAACTTTGGCTCCTCTATACCACCCGAATGGATGTTACGCTTACCGGATCGAGCATAAGGGAAAGGCCTTAGTGTTTTCCACCGACTGTGAGCATCTTGAGGACAAGCCGAATAAAAACCTGATTGAGCTTTGTCAGGGTGCCGACACTCTGATTTATGATGCTCAGTATACAGAAGATGAATATTATGGGCTCAATGGCCAGTTTTCCCGTAAGGGTTGGGGCCATAGCACCATGCGGGAAGGGATCAAAGTTGCGAAAGCGGCGGATGTTAAAAAACTGGTTTTGTTTCATCACGATCCCTCTCACGATGATAATTTTATCAAGCAAATTGAAGCGGAATCCCGCCAACTTTTTCCACGAAGCATAGCCGCCTATGAAGGCTTGCAAATTGATTTATCACAAGACGCATTGCCCAAATCCCTTTTTGATTAAAGCCTTGGTGCGAGCCTTGCTCGTGCTGGTACTTCTCAATGGGTGTGGAGGCCCCAAACCCCATGTTGCGGATAATCCTGCCAGTCAGCGTTTTCGCGATGTGACCGGGGAATGGCTTTCCTCGCAAAGTTCCTCTCCAAGACAAGCCAAATTCCTCCGCGCAGATCAGGATGAGTTGCAGGATTTGATAATCCTCAACGAGGCAGGAAAACTTCAGTTGCAGCTTTTCATCAATCAAGGGAAAACCAGCTTTCTTCAGGAAGATATGGGGAACTGGATAGAGAATCTGAAAGACCCGATTCTTTCTTTCACGGCAGCGGACTTGAATCGCGATGGCGGTGATGACCTTGCTCTGATCATGCAAGTCTCGGGAAAGGTGTCCACCCAAATTCTTTTCAATAATAAGAAGGGTTATTTTTACGCCAAGGATGGTGAAGGTCCATACCCCCTTAAGACTGGAATAGATAAGGTGATTGCGGTTGATTTGGATCAGGACGGGGACAGGGACCTTTTTTATTTCGGCAAAAATGTTCTGGGTGCGAATGAAAAACTGGACGACCACCAAGCCCGTCTGCTTATTAATAAAGGTGCGGGAAAGTTGGAGGATTTGACAGCTTTGCTCATGCCCGGCCTGCCTGCGGGAATTCAAGATGCTTCTTTTGCAGATTATGATGGCGATGGAGTGGTGGATATTTTTATGGTTTACGGCAAGGGTCAAAATCGGCTTTTGATAAATAACGGAGTGGGGAAGTTCACGGATCGCACCGCGTCTCACATGCCCCGCATTATCGACGATAGCGAGCATGCCGACTGGGCAGACTTTGATGAGGATGGAGATAATGACCTACTGGTGGTCAACCGGTCTATTAACAAACATTACCGGGCTTACCCTGGGGAGACCACATATTTCCTTGAAAATACGGGAGGGGGGAATTTTAAAAAGCGATCGCATAAAATGCTTCCCCGACTTCCTTCTTACAAGGCTTATCTATTGGACGCGAATGGTAATACCAAACCCGACGTCTTGATCTTGACCTCAAAAGGAGTTTATTATTTACAGGGTAGGGGGGGGCGATGGGGATTCTCCGATGAGACCGAGAGGCGTCTTCCGCGCTTTCGGTTTTTCCGGGAGTTGGCTTTTGCCGATGTTGACCAGGATGGGTTCCTGGATCTTTTCGCGCTATCACCAACTCCGGGTAGAAGCCGGATTTGGTTGAACCGCTTCGATTAAGGAAACGCTATGTCTAAATTTAAAAAAATGACTTTTCTTAAAGTGCTCACCACTGTTGCCTGGGCGGACGGAGAAGTCTCGCAATCTGAACTTAATATTCTCAAAACATTTTACAGAAAATTCGATCTGGAAAAACATGAGTTGGATGAGTTAAAGCCCTATCTCTTGTCCCCAGTTTCAAAAAAAGAAAAGGATGAGTTGTATCGCCAGATGATCGCCGAGTTGTCCTCCCCGAAGGAGAAGACAGAAGTCATGGAGGCTTTGGAGGCTATGGTCGGGGTGCATAAAAGAATGAAGACGGAGGAAAGGGAGCTGGTCAACCAGTTTTCTGAGTGGCTGGAAAAATCCTCTCATACAAAAAGGTCTTTTGGGCGAATCAAAAATTTTTTACAGAGGACTGTTTTCAAGCATGCACGGGACAGCAATCCCGATATGGAAAAATATTTTAAACGCCGTGTGCTGAAAAAAATTGAACTGAAAAGCGCACATTCTAAAATTTTCACCAGCTTGTCCGAGGAGCGACTCTATTTTATTTGCCTTGTGGGCACGCTGATGGCGGCGGTTGCTCACGTGGATGACCAGTTTGACCCGGCAGAGAAAAAGGCTTTGAAGCGCTGCCTGATTGATCAGTTTTCTTTGAAGGGAAAAGAGTTGACCTTGTTGTTCGAGGTGGTGGAAGAGCAGGCGCGCCAGGGTTTTGACTTCCATGAAGTGGCTACGGAACTGAATCGCGTTGCCTCCTACAACGACCGTATTCATTTGATGGAATGTCTCTTTGAGGTTTCCATCGCCGATGGGAATATGGCCCATGACGAAGCGGAGGAAGTCAGGCGGATTACCAAAGCTCTTTGCATTCCTCATAAAACATTCATCAAATACAAGGTCCGCGCTCTGGATAAGATAAGGTGATGTGGAGAAAATGAAAGAAACCCAGAAAAAATTTCTCGGCATTATGTTTGAGTGCTGCAATGTGTACCAGCGCATTTATGTGAATAAAGAAGGTAATGCTTATGAGGGACGTTGTCCGAAATGTTTTGCCGAGGTGAAGGTTCTGATAGGGGATGACGGCTCGGATTCCAGATTCTTCCGTGCTCGTTGATCTGTGATGAAATTGGTTCTGCAAAGAGTGGCGCGTGCTTCAGTTTGTGTTGATGGCAGAACCATCGCCGATATTTCCAAAGGACTGCTTATTTTATTTGGCTCGGAAAAGCAGGATAGTCCCGATAAGGTGCATTACCTTGCCGATAAGGCTTTGAAGTTGAGAATTTTCCAGGATGCCCTGGGGAAGATGAATCTTTCATGTCTCGATATATTCGGCGAGGTGTTGGTGGTTTCTCAGTTTACGCTGGCTGGCGATTGTACCAGAGGCAGACGACCGGGTTTCGACAATGCCGCCGAGCCTAGGGAGGCGGAATCTCTTTACCGTCAATTTGTCGAGAGAGTTTCGGAGTCCGGGTTGATCGTTAAAGAGGGACAATTCGGGGTGGATATGCAGGTGGAGTTGGTGAATGATGGGCCGGTCACTTTTATTCTGGAGCGATAAAGTTTATTTTTCCTTCGATGTCAGAATTTGGCTTGGGGGTTTGTGCAGGTCATAACCTTTGAGTGTGTCAGGAACCTGCAAGTCCTTGAAGTCGTCCCGTTGGGTTCGGTATTTGGCGAATAAGGATTTCAACTTGGCCTGGGTTTTTTCGAATAATTCCATTTTTTGGGATTTATGGTAAATAATTTCCGCGATCAGGAGACTGGAAATAGCATCATAGCTCTGGTTCTGAGAGTCGTGGACCAACCCCAGTCTGTAATAGGCGTCTCCAAAATTCGGATCGAGGCGAACGGCTTTTTTTAACGATTCAATTGCATCGTCAAGATTTCCCATGTCGTGTTTGATGCGCCCTGATGAAAAATGTGTTTTAGAGTCATAGGGGCTTAGCTTGACCGACTGGTCAAGTTTGACGATGGCTTCTTTTTTCTTTCCCAGTTTTTCATAGGCCCAGGCCAGACTGTTGAGGATGTTTTCATCTTTTCTGTCCAGCTTCAAAGCGGTTTCCCATTCTTCAACGGCCCTGGGAAAGTCTTTTTCTTTTGCGTAAATCACCCCGAGATTGTAGTGCGCCATGGCATTGGATTCGTCCAGTTCCAGAGCTTTCCGGTAGGCGGCCCGGGCTTTTTTCTTTTTCCCCGTCTTTTCATAGATGACTCCCATATTGACGTGGATTTCGGGGATGCCAGGGTTGCTTTTCAGCGCCTGTTCCCAGGATTTTAGAGCCTCCCTGTCTTTTCCTGTTTTCGCATAGGCTGCTCCAAGGTTGTTGAGGACGATATGTATGTTGTTGTTTCTGGTTTGCGCGATTTTAAGGTAGCGCAAAGCATTTTTGATATTACCGTTTTGGAGGTAAATGGAACCCAGGTCGGTGGCGATGTCGGGTTGCACGGGATTCATCCTGAACGATTTTACCAGAGCCTTTTCGGCGTCCAGAAAACGTTTTAAATAAAACAGGGCGACTCCTTTTTCGCGGTAGGCTTCACTATAATCTTCTTTCAGGCGCGTGGCTTCGCTCAGCTGCTTAAAGGCAGACTGGTATTCGCCTTTTTCTATATAAACTTTTCCTAACTCGTAATAGCCCTCCGGGTCATCCGGATTCTTTTCAATCTGTTTTGAATAAGTTATAAGTTTTCCCTCCAGCGAGTCCTCTCTGGGACCACAGGCTAAAAGCAACAGGAGAAAAATCAGGATGAAGAATCGAAAGATTATCATGCGGTAAATTTACCTGTCTTCAAAGGCTTAATCAGGAAACAACACCCGGCTATAGGCACAGGATAAAAGGATGGCGGGGGAGTTGGCAAGCTAAAAAGGAATAGCGCCTCGGGCCAGCTCCATCAGAAAAGAGGGGAACAGCCCTATAGCCACGACCGCCACACAACTGATGGTTATCAAGGCTCCCATGCCTTTGGGGATAACGGGTTGTGAAGCGTTTTCATCTTCATGAAAGTACATCATGACGATCACGCGGAGATAAAAATAAACGGAAATGATGCTGGCGATGACCGCCATAACAGTTATGAGAATGTAGCCCTTCTTGACTGCGGCATAGAACACGAACAGCTTTCCGAAGAAACCAGCAGTGGGCGGGAACCCGGCCAGAGACACCATGAACAGACTCATGGCCACTGCCAGAAGAGGGTTCTTTTTGGCCAACCCTTTAAAGCGATTGATGGAGTTTCCTTCCTGCCCTTCTCCTTCCATGGTGAAGACCACCGCAAACGCTCCGATGTTCATGAACAGGTAAACGGAAAGATAAAATATAATGCTGGCCATTCCTTCCTGGGTATTGGTGACGATACCGATCAATAGATATCCGGCATGCGCAACGCCGGAATAGGCGAGCATCCTTTTGAGATCATCCTGAAAAATGGCGGCGGTATTTCCCACCAGCATGGTTAGAACCGATATGCCAAAAAGAATCGGCATCCAAACTTTTTCCAACTCCGGCAGGGCGATGAAAAAAACACGGGCGATCACCGCAAAGGCTGCTGCCTTGGTCGCCACCGACATGAAACCGGTGATGGGTGTCGGCGCTCCTTGATAGACATCCGGAGTCCAGGAATGAAAAGGTACCAGAGAAACTTTAAACGCCAGCCCGCAAAACATCAGCCCCATCCCGATATAAACCAGCGTGTTCTTAGTGTAGGGGTTTTCGTGGATGAGTTGTCCGATCATCCTGAGTTCGGTCGTGCCGCTACCAGCGTAAATCAAGGCCATGCCATAAACCAGAATGGCGGAAGCAAATGCGCCGGTTAGCAGATATTTAACCGTCGACTCCTGCGAGGCCATAGTTTCCCAGCTTAATTCGGTATTGCTGCTGGGTCCTTCCTTGCCGGTTCCGTGCTTGGCGGAAAAGCCGCAAAGAATATAAAGTGCAATGGAAAACAGTTCCAGGGAGATGAATATGGTGATCAGGTTGCCGGACTTGGCCATGAACATCATGCCCGCAACCGCCATCAGCAAAAGAGTGAAGTATTCCGCCTTGTTCTCATGATTTTCCTGCGGATAGCGGGCCGAACCGAAAATCGCAAACAAGGACATCAGCAGGAATATCAAGTTGAAGATCAGGGAAAACCGGTCGTGGATCAGGGCACCGCTGAACATGCTCGAACCGATTCCGTTTTCTGCGGTCGGGGCGCCACTCCAAAGGCTCAGGGTGAACAGAAACGCCGCGCCGACGCCAATCAGCGAAACTCCGGATAGAAAGGAAAGGGTATTCATCCCTTTTTTAAGTCCGGCCAGAAGAATGAAGAAGGCAGTTATCAGGATGATGAGTTCCGGCCCGATTGCTGCCCAGTTCATATCGTCAAAATTGATCACGACTTCCATGAATTTGTCCAAGGGCTCCTGTCACCATTTTGAGTGATAAAAACCCCATGTTAAATCAATAAATTTTGATTAATTTAATAGGTGCTATTCGAAAGCAACAAACACATGTTGAAATGACAGAAATCTTGCATAACGACACGAATATGGGGTGTTTTATAGTATTTCCGCGTTTTTTGCAACTCTGATTAAATTTCAGAAACGAAGATAAATTATGTTGGCCCGGCTTTCTGCGCAAAAGTACTTGCGAATCGGGATATTTCCCGTCAAGATAGGCCTTTTAAAATTCTGTTTTGTGGAGAGTACTGTGGATCTTAATGAGTCAAGGGCTTATCTCAATTACCTGCTCACTTTGGGGCTTCGAAGGGAAGAGGCGTTTGGTCCCATGGCGCTCAACTTCATCCGGGAAACGGATTTTGACGCGGTCGGTTTTCTACCGGAGGAACAGTTCAGCCTTGTCATGGCCACCATCCAGGCTCTGGCTCAGGAACCGAAACGCTACACCCTGAAGCTGGAAATGCTTAACCGGGCGCGGGAACTGGTCGATAAAACCACCTACAAAAATCCGCAACTGACCCGCCAGATCGAACAGGACATCAAAAAAACCACCGCCGAAATTGATATCTATAATGATGCGATGCGGCCCGCCAAAACGGATGCTCCAGAAAAGCAGCGCCTGGTGGTGAAGACCGAAGCACCGGACTACTTTCTCGACATTGCTCAGAAACGGGCCTCTGCTTATTATCTGGAGAAATTTGGCCTGAGTAAGGAGGAGAAAAGTGCACAACATTTTGGTGGCGGGCCGAGAAAGTTCGAGCCGGACAACCTCAAAGTGCACCGCGAATATCCGGGGGCCTGTGGTCCGTTCATGAATGCGCGTACCAATGCCTTCCACCTGATGATGCCCTTCGATATCAAGATCAGCAGAAAACCTGATGACCCGTTGGATGCGGGGATGCGAGCCTATTATTGCAAGATGGGTTACTCGTTTCCTTTAGGATTTGAAATGGGTAAGCTCTGCAGTTTTCAGGATGGGGAGATTCTGGATATTCCTCTGGATGATCCGAACCTGATATTTCTGTCGGTTTCCAGAATCAAGGAAAAAGAGTTTCGCGCTCCAGACTACCCTGGCACGCCGGAAATTCCGGTGGAATATGACTACCCTCGGGCGGTTCTGGAACGCACCGGAACTTTGGGGCCTTATTTGCAGGTGGTTTCAAATTTTAAAATCTGGTTCGATGCCAGTCAGGTATCAATCCTCATTCAGGGTGCGCCGGATCTTTACGAGTACGGACTTGAAGGCGGTTCCGGCATGATGGTTCGAAGCCACGCTGCGGACAAGATCCCATCCTATGTTGAAAACACATCCTTACCCTGGCAGGAAGGAATGAGCTTCAACTTTGTCAACATCCACCTGACTCTCAGAAGCGGAACCGAAACGGCTGTTGTCCCTTACAACACTCCGCTTTTTACGGTTTACCCCACACTGCCCGTGCAGAATTTTAAATGGATGGACATGTCGGAAGCTTGAGTGTCTGTATCTCTTCCATTATTGACGATGCCCGACCGGAACTCCTGAAAATTCTCGATCCAGCCTCTCCTTCAAACCCTTGGGCCTTTCAGGCCTTCTACCTCTGTTGACAGAGGAAAGATTTTCGGCCTTGCGGAATCGCCTCCAATGCCTGTCATGCAAGGCTTTTGTTGAAAGAACCCTTTTGACCTTTCCCTCAGGAGTATAAATAGTGACCGGGAAAAACATCTCCTCACCCCCTCATTGTTTGAGGTGAAATCAACCGCCATCTTTATAGTTAATATAGGGTGGAGAAAAATATTTTCCACTCAAATTAATACTGATTTTCAGGAATATTTGCTGGGGTCAAACGACCTATATAGACAGGGAGGATGTTTATCTACTAGGAGGTCGTCATGAGTTTGCATTTTGCCACACATCATGGAATTTTCGAGCACTGGGGGCAAGGTGCTCACCTGTCAAGGGGGCAACGAGCCATTTTTGTGATTTGCATGACTGTTCTGTTCCTTCTCATATTTGTTTTTCTTTAAAGATCAGGAAAGATGCAAAGTTCCTGAGTCTGCCCTGAGAGTTGCCGCGTCTTGTGGGGGGGGGGGGATCTTTTGGTCTGTCTTTTCTGGCTCATGTAATCCCAACATTTTTTATAGTTTAAAAAATAACAGTCAAAAGTTTTTGCCTTTTACCTAAGCCTCATCAACCGGCCAGAAAAGTGGGATGATAAGGCTTGTTGTTTTATAAGAGGTTGTGTGTTTTAAGTGTGACTTTGCGCTGATTCGGACTATGCTAAGGTTGAAGCATAGTTCTTGCTCTACGTAATACTGTTGGATGGAAGTGGAAGAACAAACGCATAAAATAGGGGCTCCTAAAAATTCATGCAAGACGATAGCTATCATCATATTGATGCCAAGATTCTCGATAAAAATGCTGATTTAGTTTTCAATATCTTTTCCATGGTTGAGGACAATGGTGAAAACCGCTATGTTTTATATGCCAGTAAAGAGCCTCGTTATCGCGATAAGGTTCGTGAGTTGTTGCAGTCTTCAGATTTTATGGAGGAGCTTTATATTCATGAAGATGACTTGGTGCTTTATTTTGAACACGCCACCGATTCCCTGCGCGATTACGTTGTAAACTCAGACGCCACCCCAGAGAAAAAAATGGCAAAGGTTTATGACCTTTCCCGGGATGTCACCCATCAGTTTTTTGAGGCGAATTCTTCCCCCGAAATTCTCCGAGGTTCCGGCCAGGTTGTGGACCTGATGGAAAAATGTCTGGAGAATAATCAGCTTGGGTTCTACGGCCTGACCAAAATTATGGAGAAAGATTATTACACCTATACCCACAGTATTAACGTGGGACTCTATTGCATGTCCTTTGCCTTGAAAATTGGCATGCCCGCTGACGAAGTTCATGAACTGGGGCTGGGCGGTATGCTCCATGATGTCGGTAAGTCACGAATCCCTATGGAGATTATCAATAAGAAAGGCGCTTTGACGGAAGAAGAGTTTCAGACGATAAAAAATCACACCGATAATGGCATGGAAGTTATACGAGAATTGGGGTGCTATGGAGAGAAGGTCATTCAGATGGTGGGACAGCACCATGAAAAATACAATGGTGAAGGCTATCATCAGGGCCTCGCCGGTGAGGATATTTCCCTGTTCGCGAGAATCTGCAAATTAACCGATGTCTACGATGCCCTGACCACACGCCGCAGTTACAAGAAAGCCTTAAAAACGCTTGAAGCATTGACCATCATGAAATCCCAGATGGGTCATGAATTCGACCCCAAACTCCTGCACTCCTTCATCCTCATGATGGGTCCCGAAGCCTGATTTCAAGAAGTTGTTAGCGTTGTTTTAAGAACTTGCAGGAAGCGCTTAAACTCTTCCTGAGTGATGTCCCCCATATTTGCCACGCGGAAAATATTATCGCTGAGGTTACCTTGCCCGGCATAGATGACGAATCCGTTAGCCTTCAATTCATCATGAAGTTTTTCGTAGCTCACCTCTTTAGGCAGGCGAAGCCCGGTCAAGCAATTGCTGCGCCAGCCTTCGGGAATTAAAAACTCCAGGCCGATGTCTTCAAACCCGGCGCGCAGAAACCGGGCCGCCTTGGCATAACGCTCAATCCGACCGGCAACGGTTTCTTCAATCAGTTCATCAAGCGCAACATCCAGCGCATAGTGGGCCGGGATTGCTGGGGTGAACAACATGCCGCCTGCTTCCTGAGCTTTGTGGTAGCCGGTCAGGTTGAAGTAAAGCGTCCGCTCGGGAATTTTGCGTAAACGTTCCAGCTCTTTTTCCCGAAACACAACAAAAGACACACCGGGAAAACCCTGAATGCATTTGTTGGCGGTCCCTGCCGCAATATCAATAGGCGTGAAATCGATTTCATCACCCGCCAGACTGCTGATGCAGTCCACCAAAAAGACTTTTTCATAACGCCGGGCAAGCGCGCCCACTTCTTTTAAGGGATTGAGAAGCCCGGTCGTTGTTTCGTGATGCACCAGAGCCACAACTTCTATATCGGGATTTTTTTTCAACTCGTTTTCAATGTCTTCCAGACGGGGCGGTTCTCCCCAGCCAAGTTTGAGGGTATGGCGCTTGAGCTGGTACACGTCGCAGATTTTTCCGATGCGTTCGCCATAGACGCCGTTCTCGATGACCAGTATCGACCGACCCGGACTCAGAGAGGAAGAGACGGCCATCTCCAAAGCCGCTGTTCCCGATCCGGAAACCAGCACGGATGTGAACTCTTTTTCGATAGCAAAAGCCTGGAGTAATTTTGCGCGGATCGCTGCCATCAGATCGGAGAATTCTTTTTCCCGGTGGCAGAGATCAGGGAGCATTAACGCCTGCCGGACCCGATTGGTCACATTGACAGGGCCGGGATTGAGTAAAACAGTTCGTGGCATAAGTTTTATCTGCTAAAGGTTGGCAATCAAGTCGAGTTTACCTTAGCGGGCTCCGACCTACAAAAAGAATTATCCCTGAAAGGGTAGTGGTTCTTTTAAACCCCCTCTGACAAGGAGACTTTTGCATAAGTCGAAAAAGCGTAAAGACGAGATTCTTCACGGAGCCTGTGCTGAGCGAAGCCGAAGTATTTAGAATGACAAGAAATGCCAGTTTGTCATCCTCGAGGAGCCGAAGGCGACGAAGGATCTCGGGTTATGCAAAGCTCTCCATGACAAGGGGGATTTAGTGGGATTGCTTGTATCCCGGTACCACCTGATTTAAACTTCCAGGGATGAGAAAACTTTTAACGATATTAGGATTTGTTGTGTTTTTCGTCACATGGGAAAAGAATATTTCCCCGGTTGTGGCGGGCTACTCCAACCTGACTCTTCCCCGGATCATGTATCAGGGAGGCAATGATAACCCCCGGCCGGAAGCTCTGCGCAGTCTCCTTGCCCAGGTCACGCGCAGAACATCCATTGAGGTCAACCGGGAGCCGGTGGCGCTGAACGTTTCCGACCCCGAACTATTTCGCCATCCATTCATCTACATGGGAGGCGATGAAGGATTCGATCCTTTCTCGGAAAAGGATCTGAAAGTTTTGCGGAATTATTTGAGCTATGGTGGCTTTCTTTTTGTTGATGACAGTTCCGCCCGAGCCAATTCCGCATTTGATGCCTCGATCCGTAGAATGATATCCGCATTGTTTCCGCAGAATCCGCTCAGAAAAATTCAGCGCGACCATTCCATTTTCCGTTCTTTTTATCTTCTCAATACCGTGTCCGGTCGATCCATCGTCAAGCCTTATCTGGAAGGGATTTCCATTAAGGGAAGAACCGTTCTGATCTACAGTTCGAACGACCAGGGCGGTGCCTGGTCACGCAATAAACTGGGGCACTGGAATTATGATGTGATCGCGGGAGGGCACAGGCAGAGGCAACTTGCCATCCGCCTGGGCGTTAACATCATCATGTATGCGCTGACTCTGGACTATAAAAAGGACATGGTGCATTTACCCATTATTCTTGAACGTTTGCGCAGGTACAATCCCAAATGAACGAGCTGGCAAAATTACTGGGGGTCGATCCCAAAGTTTATAACCAATGGCAACTGCATTGGTCACCCGAAGACCCGGCGATGATCTTCACCGTGCTCGGTATTGTTGTTCCCATTGCGCTCTGGTTTTTCTGGACCAGCTTGAATCGGATTGGCTCCCGGTCGAGAAAGTTCCTTTTCTTCGCGCTCAGGTTGGCGGCGTTCACGCTTTTGCTGTTGATGCTATTAAAGCCCGAACTGGAATTCCGCAAAAGCCAGTCTCTCAAAAACTCCATCGCGGTTTTGCTCGATAACAGTAAAAGCCTCTCCATAAAATCTGATGACTCTCCGAGGATTGATCTGGTAAAAAAAGTTTTAAAGGCCAACGCCTCCTATTTCGAAAATCTGCGGAAAGATTTTAACGTGGATTATTATTTTTTCTCTGACGACATCGAAAAAGTAGCGGCCGGGGCCGTTGAAGACCTTTACCGGTCTTATCGTCCTTTTACCGATCTGACGCGGGTATTCGATGAATTAGCCGGGCGCTACCCGGGGCCAACGCTTCAAGGGATATTGCTGTTTTCGGACGGCGCGGATTTGACTCAGGAGTCCGGTGAAATATCGAGGAATCTGGTGGACCGGATCAAGACTTTGGCAATTCCGATTCACACCCTGCAGGCCGGAAGCAACGAAGGCTTTAAAGATCTGGCCATCGAAGCGGTCTCAGCATCGGATTTCGGGTTTGTACAACAGCCTCTCAGAGTTTCCCTCACCGTGTTTTCCTCGTCGATGGGTAACCGCAACATCCCGTTGGTTTTGAAAGAGGGCGACCATGTCCTGGTATCAAAGATCATTGAGGTGCGCGAAGACACGAAACGGTATGAAGTGGAGTTGGAGTTCACCCCCCAAAGTGCAGGCAAAAGAATTTATTCTCTCAGCTTGCCGAAATTTTCTGGCGAGTTCATTCTCACCAACAATGAAAAAGAATTCGAGATCAATGTGGTGCGAGACAGGATTCGGGTTCTGCATCTCAATGGTCGCCCTTCGTGGGACTCCCGGTATCTCCGTGAAGTTCTTGCCCACAACCCGAAAGTCGATCTGTTGTCATTCTTTATTCTCAGAAACATAGGCGATGATGTGGAGGCCCCAACGACGGAGCTCAGCCTGATTCCTTTTCCCTCCAACCTGTTGTTTGACGATTATCTGAGTTCCTTTGACTTGATCATTTTTCAGAATTTTAAATACGATCCGTTTATCGACAAGAAGTATCTGGGTAATATTCGAAAATATGTCCAGAACGGCGGCGCCTTTTTAATGATTGGTGGTGAGCTTTCATTTCAAGGTGGCGGCTATGCGCGAACGCCTATTGAAGAAATCCTGCCGGTAAATTTTCAGGAGATCAACCGGCCTTTTGTGGACGAGACTTTTAGTCTGGTTCTGAATCAGGAGTTTTCCCGGCATCCCATTTTACGTTTGGAGAAAGATCTGGAGCTCAATCAGGAGATATGGCGGTCGCTTCCTCCGCTTCAGGGGGTGAACATGGGATTGTCTCCAGACAAGAACGCGCATGTTCTGGCCCAGTATGCCAAGGGGAAAGGGGCTGTGATTCCCATTCTGGTTGCCGGAGAATTCGGCGAAGGCCGAACGGCCTTGTTGGCTACCGATTCGGTGTGGAACTGGAATTTCAGGAATGTCGGGGGTGGTGGCAGTGGCAGATATTTCCAAAGGTTCTGGAATAATGTCATCGACTGGTTGATTGCTGAGCCGGAAACAAGACGATTGCAGCTGGAGTCTGATAAAGAGCGGTACCAGGAAGGTGAACAGGCCCTGATAAAATTCAAAGTGCTGAAAAAAAATTACCAGCCTGCGGTCGGCGTGACGGTGCAACTGGCCGTGAAACCGCTCAAGGAAAAATCCAGCAACGATACGGAGTTGAAAACCGATGAGCAGGGCGAAGGGGTCTTCCCGTTCCTTTCTGCCGGGGAAGGATTTTATGTCGCCCGCATAAAGGCTGATCTGGAGGGGGAATCCATGGCAGAGGAAATCATGTTCTCAGTGTTAAAGGACAATGCGGAATTTGAAAAGCCCCTTGTCAATACAACCTTGCTAAAAAAGATTGCCGAAATTTCCGGCGGTCAGCACCGCGTTCTCAATGGCAGTGATGATTTGAGCGACTACAGGTTTGCCAATCCTGATGTGCGGATCAAAAGCCATAGCCGGTCGTTTTCGCTTTGGGATAACTGGTGGGCCTATGGTCTTGTGGTGGGCTTTCTGGTGATGGACTGGTTTTTGCGGCGAAAGTCAGGTTTGAGTTAACCGTCCACTGGGCGTGGGGCCAGCTAGCAATAACTTATTCAGGCTGGCAAAGAGTTTTTGTCCCCTCTTTTTTAAAGAGGGCCGGGGTGATTCACCTTCAGGGGGGATTGAAAGGGGTCGTGGTTTTTTCCTAATAATAGCCTAACAATAGCGCTGTATAAATGTAATGAAGATTGCATTGTGAAACAGTGGTTTATCCTGTAATATCAGTAGTGAGTTGATTGTCTTGGCTCTCGCCTGATTATAAAATTTCTTAAATAAATTATTAAAGTTATGACCAAAGCCGTAAAAAAAGGCGGAATGAATGTTCGCCAATGGGTGCGTGACCGCATCGTGTTTCTGGCGATGGCCATCTTTGTGGTCGGGGCCGGGGCTTATATCAGTTCCGAGCAGTTGTTTGCCGCGGACAGCATCTGGCTACACCCGGTTCGCGAATTCGCTCTGCTGATTTCCCTGATTGGGGTGATTTCGCTGGGCTACGAAGTTTTTTTGCGGGAACTGACCTTCAACGAATATAAGGAAGCGCTGGAAGAAATTGTTAATCCCGACGCGGTTCGTCTCGGCATACACGGAATCTATAAAAACCGTTCCGAACTCGCTCAAGCCACCTCTTTTGAGGAGTTGTTCAAAAATGTAAAAGAGGAAATTTTCATAGGAGGATCTTCCCTGCTGTCGATCTCGACTGCCAGTCGGGAATTGATCAAGGATAAGGTCTTGAACGGAATCAAAGTCCGCTTGCTGCTCATAGACCCCAACTCGCCGGTGGTGGAGTTGATCACCAAGCAGGGCGGAGGCAAGCATACTTTTTTGAACGAAATAAAAACTTCTCTGCTTTTATTGCAGAAGCTCCACGATGAGATTCAGCAGGATAGTCCGCCCGGGAATAAAGGCAAACTGATCGTGCACAGTTATGACACCATCCCGTCACATTCTTTTATATCGATCGATCCTGAGCGTTCTTCCGGGTTGATCGTGGCCGACATCGGGCCTTATCTTGGTCGTAGCACTCCCCGACCAAGCATGCTGGTGATCAACAAAAAGAAAGGCATGTTCGATTATTGGAAAGAGATGAATGAAATCATGTGGGAGACCAGTAAGCCTGTGGATATGGATGCGGCTGACCCTATTGCTGCTAAGACTAAAACTCTGGTTCTGGCCAGTGGTGGTGAAACCGAATATTACGAAACAGATTCGGAAACCTGGAACAAGGCTTCCATTTGTCAGATGGGAAGCGGCTGGCGCGGTATCAAGGGTAGTCAGTGGGTGTGGGTTCGCGAATCGGTTTCGGTGGAAGAAGCCAAAACCGGAAGCCAACATAAATTTCGCTTCAAGTTTGATCTTCCTATCCATAACTCCAACGCCATCCGTCGTGCGGACATTCTGCTACGCTCGGACGACACCTGCCATATTTCGGTGAACAACGTCAGTCTCAAGCAGGAATATGGCGGGGCAGACTATCCCGACCCGTTTTTGATCGACATCGACCAGTTTGTGCAGGCAGGGGAAAACACCATCAGCTTCGAGTTGATCAGCTACGCCCGGCCCGATGCCAAAGAGCCCGGCGACAACCCCAGCGGTATCATCTACCGTCTGCACATCGAATATTCCTGAAACCCAGCTTGGCAGACTACCTTGCAGGCAATGTGTTTTCGCCCTGCCGGTTATCTCCCTCCACGATCACAAGCCCCTGTTTTTCAGTCCCGTTAACCCTTTTAAACTAAAGGTTTTGCGGATTTTATAGCGGCCGGGATAATGCCGGTATCCCTCGGTAAATCAATTATTGACAGGGTAGGGCAGACTGATATAATCCCGACTCCAGTGGCTTGTTTCTCCGATCTTTCGGGAGGGTGCTAACATACTATTGTTAAACGGGATTTTTGTTTTTCCGGCAAGTGTTCTGGATCGCTATTAATAGAAGAAACAACCCTGGTTTTTTGGGCAATACCATAAAGATATTAAATGGCCGAGTATTTTTACATTTCGTTGTTCGCGGTGGTTGCCATTGTGGTGGTGGGGGCCTTGCTGGCATTATCTACAGTGCTGGGTCCGCGTAATCCCAGCCCGCAAAAAATGCTTCCCTATGAGTGCGGTATAGTTCCGACCGAAGAGGCCAAAGGCCGCTATCCGGTGCGGTTTGCCACTATTGCCATGCTTTTCATCATCTTTGATGTGGAAGTGGTTTTCATGTACCCATGGGCGGTGGCTCTGGGCGAACTCAAAATATTCGGACTGGTGGAAATGGCCATTTTCATTATCGTTCTGGGAATCGCATACATCTATATTTGGGGACGAGGAGGTTTGGAATGGGATTGATCGAAGACGCGGCTGAAGTATTTGAGACCGAAGTCAATAATCTTAAATTAAATGTTAAGGATGCTGTCGAGGCCTTAGACAAAGAATACGCCGGGTCCTTGTACGACACGGTATTGACCACCAAACTCGGCAAGGTTGTCGGCTGGGCGCAAAAAAATGCTTTGTGGCCCGCGACTTTCGGGCTGGCCTGTTGCGCCATTGAAATGATGGCGATGGCCAACTCGCGTTGGGATGCGGCGCGTTTTGGGGCCGAGGTTTTTCGCGCTTCTCCGCGCCAGGCAGATTTAATGATCGTGTCGGGCCGGGTCTCGCAGAAGATGGCACCGATTCTGAAACAGATTTATGACCAGATGCCCGAGCCGAAGTGGGTGATTTCCATGGGAGCCTGTGCTTCCTGCGGCGGGGTTTTCAATAATTACTCCATAGTTCAAGGGGTAGACCGCGTGGTGCCGGTGGATGTTTATGTTCCCGGATGCCCTCCCGGCCCTGAAGCTCTGCTTTATGGTGTGATCAAACTTCAGGAAAAGATCATGATGGAAGCAGGCACCGACAAGGCCAAGAAGAGGGTGGCATGACGAGCGAGGAAATTGTCGAGAAAGTGAAAGCCGGCCTTGCCGATGCCATTCTGGACACGGCTCTGCCTCAGGGTGATGCGGTGATTTTTGTGGCTCCCGACTGCCTGCAAAAGGTGATGGCTTTCCTCAAGGATGACCCGTCTCTGAAATTTGATTACCTGTCTGATGTGCGCGGGGTGGACTACCTCAATGAAGAACGCGACCCGCGCTTCGAAGCGGTTTACCAACTCTATTCCATTGATCATCTACATTCCATTCGTGTCCGTGTCGGCATAGATGAAGAAAATCCTTCTGTGCCCACCGTGTCGAAACTTTGGAAGGGTGCGTTGTACCCAGAGCAGGAGCTGTTCGATATGTTTGGAATCCACGTCGAAGGCCATCCTAAAAATGAACGGCTGATCATGCCGAAAGAGTGGACCGGCTACCCGCTTAGAAAAGACTATCCATTAACGACAGAAACCGTCACTTTCTCGCATAACCGGGATTTTAAAAGTGAACTGGTCAAATCGAAACCACCGACTCGTTAGGGCGACCCGTGAGCGTAACTGAACAAGGACTACTGGAACGCGATAAAGATACGATGACCCTGAATATGGGTCCCCAGCACCCGAGTACCCACGGGGTCTTCCGCGTCATTCTTGAAATGGATGGCGAAGTGGTAAAGACTGCCGAGCCGGAAATCGGTTACCTGCATACCGGCATCGAAAAAACCTGCGAAAATAAAAGATACGTTCACGTCATCCCGATGACCGACCGATTGGACTACCTCAATCCGCCGGGCAACAATCTGGCCTTCTGCCTGTCGACGGAAAAATTATTGGGCATTGAGATCCCCGAACGGGCAAATGCACTCAGGGTCATCATGTGCGAGTTGTCCCGCATCGCCAGTCATCTGGTTTGGCTGGGCACACATGCTCTGGATATTGGCGCCATGACGGTTTTTCTTTATTGCTGGCGCGAGCGCGAAATGATTCTCGATCTTAATGAGGAGATTTCCGGCGTACGCATGATGACCAGTTATATTCGTGTCGGCGGCGTGGCGAAAGACGCAACCCGGCCGTGGCTGGATGGCATTCGCGATTTCCTCGATTATTTTCCGGCCAAGGTAGATGAGTATGAAAGGTTGCTGACGAGAAACCCGATCTGGCTGGACCGAACCGAGAATATTGGCGTGTTCACAAGGGAAGAAGCGATCAACTGGAGTTTGAGTGGGCCGGCATTGAGAGCCTCTGGAGTGAACTGGGATATTCGTAAATCCCAACCCTACAGCGGTTACGACAATTACAATTTTGATGTTCCCGTTCTGACTAACGGGGATATTTATGATCGTTACCGCGTGCGCGTTGAAGAAATGCGTCAGAGCCGGGCCATCATCAAACAGGCAATGGAAAAACTGCCGGGTGGTGATTATAAAACGCAGGACAATAAAGTTTCTCTACCTGCCCGGGAAACCTTGCACACCAGCATGGAAGCGTTGATCCATCATTTTAAGCTGGTGTCAGAGGGGATCAGCGTCCCGAAAGGAGAAACCTATGTGCCCATCGAAGGGGCACGAGGTGAAGTGGGATTCTATATCGTCAGCGATGGTACCAATGTTCCTTACCGGGTCAAGCTCAGGGCGCCTTCGTTCATGGCGATCCCCGGCATGTGCAAAATGATGGAAGGTTGTTATATCGCCGATGTTGTCGGCATCATCGGCAGTATCGATATTGTTATGGGTGAAGTCGACCGCTAGTTGCCGGGCCACGCCTGGGGGAAATAGTGGGCTTGCTGGATCGATAAAAAACAAAGATTTTAATTTCAGCCGTATAAGTAAAAAAGGAAAGTTTGTCAATGTCTGGATTCACGTTTTCTGAAAATCAGGAAAAGGAAATTGCGGGTATCTTATCCAAATATCCTTTTAAGAAGTCGGCGATGTTGCCTTTGCTGACTCTGGTTCAACGCGCTGAGAGAGTGATCTCTCCAGAGGCTATGGTGGCGATCAGCGAAAAGCTGGATTGCTCGCCGGCCTATGTGCAGTCGGTCATGTCGTTTTACACGATGTATCACACCGAGAAGGTCGGCAAGTATATGATCCTTTTCTGCATCAACATAAGTTGCCAGTTGAACGGTTGCGACAAGCTGCTTGAGCATACCGCCAAAAAACTTAATATCAAAGTGGGCGAAACAACATCGGACGAAAAGTTCACTCTGCATCGGGAAGAGTGTCTGGCGGATTGCACGAACGCGCCGATGATGCGCATCAACGATACTTATTATGGGGGTTTGACCGAGCAACGCATCGATCAGATTCTCGATTCTTTGGACTGATATGACACAGATTCTTTTCAAAAATATAAATATGAAAGACCTTCAAACCATGAAGGTCTACGAAGAGCAGGGCGGTTACCAGTCCTTGAAAAAAGCTTTTGCCCAGAAACCGGAAGAGATTATTGAGGTGGTCAAAGCTTCCGGCTTGCGCGGTCGCGGTGGTGCGGGTTTCCCGACAGGACTGAAATGGAGTTTCCTCGCCAAGGATGTGTTTCCCCGTTATCTCTGTTGCAACGCCGATGAGTCAGAGCCGGGAACCTGTAAAGACCGTGAACTTTTGCTCAAGAATCCGCATATGCTGATTGAGGGGATGATCCTCTGCTCATACGCCTGTCGGATCGAAACCGGATACATTTATTTGCGCGGGGAATTTCATGACTTGAACTTCATCATGGATAAGGCCCTTGAGGAGGCGCGTGCCAAAGGCTATCTGGGTAAAAATATTATGGGCACCGGATTCGATTTAGAGATACATACCCATCTTGGTGCCGGGGCTTATATCTGCGGTGAGGAGTCGGCGCTGCTCAATTCACTGGAGGGTGGACGCGGTGAACCGAGGATGAAACCTCCTTTCCCTGCTGTCGAAGGTTTGTACGCCAAACCGACGGTCATCAATAATGTTGAAACCCTGTGTGTGGTTCCTTATATCATCAACGAAGGTGCGGAAAAATACGCCTCGATGGGAACCGAAAAAAGCAAGGGTACCAAGCTGGTCAGTGTTTCCGGGCATGTGAACAAACCCGGAAATTATGAAGTAGTGTTGGGCACACCCATGAGAGAAATCATATATGAAATAGCAGGTGGAATTCCTAATGGCAACAAGCTCAAGGCTTTCATTCCCGGTGGCTCTTCGACTCCTATGTTGCCTGCAGATCAGGTAGATGTCCTTTATGATTATGAGTCTTTGGCGGCTGCAGGGAGCATGTTGGGTTCAGGTGCTTTGATCGTTATTGATGATAGCGTTAATATTGTGGAGCCCACCCTGCGCTTGATCAGCTTTTATATGCATGAGTCGTGTGGAAAATGTACACCATGCCGGGAAGGCACCCGCTGGCTCTATCAGATTGTTGAACGGATCATGCAGAACAAGGGGCAGTTGGAGCACATCGAAAAGATGGAAGATATTTGCGACAATATGACAATGAAAGCGTTTTGTCCGCTTGCCGATGCCTGTGTGTCTCCAGTTATGAGCAGTATCAAACATTTCCGCGCTGACTATGAAGAATATTTTAAAAACGCACCGGTAGGTTCGGTTTGAGGCAATTATGTCCGACAACGAAATAACTTTAACGATTGATGGGAAATCGGTGACGGTTCCCAAAGGCACCAAGGTGGTGGATGCGGCCAAGCAGGTCAATGTCGACATCCCTGTTTTCTGCTATCACGAGAAGATCGGCCCGCTCGGTTGTTGCAGGATGTGTCTGGTGGAAGTCGAGAAGATGCCGAAACTTATGACCGCCTGCACGATGGATGTGATGCCGGACATGGTGGTCAGAACCACCACCGAGAAGGTGGAAAAAGCGCAGAAAGGTGTTCTCGAGTTCACCTTGCTCAATCATCCCCTCGATTGCCCGGTTTGTGACAAGGGCGGCGAATGTCCGTTGCAGGACAACACCTTCAAATATGGTCCGCCGGATACCCGCATGGAGTTTCACCGGGCTAACAACGCCAAGGCGACTCCGCTTAGTCCGGTCATCACCATCGATCGGGAACGTTGTATAGCCTGCCAGCGGTGCACCGCTTACAGTGAACGGATTGAACAGGACCAAGGGCTGGTTATGTTGAACCGTGGTTTCTATAACGAGGTCGGCACGTTTAATAACGAACCTTACGACACCCGCTTCTCCGGGAATGTCATTGATATTTGTCCGGTCGGCGCGTTGACCAATACGGATTTCCGTTTCAAGGCCCGGACATGGGACTTGACCAACACGGCAACGCTTTGCGCCCATTGCGGCTGCAACTGCAATATTACAATGGGCACCCGGCTCAACGAACTCATGCGTGTTGAGGCGCGTCCGAATGATGCTGTGGACGATGGTTGGATTTGCGACAAGGCCCGCTGGGGTCACCAGTTTGTGCACAGCAAAAATAAAATCCTCACTGCCCGAGAAAACAGTGTGGGTGGTGGCAAGCCAACTTCCTTCCCGGCTTTTCCTCATGACTGCACTATTCAGGATGCGGCTGGCAAGGTGGCCAAGGCGTTTAAAAAAATCGCCGAAGAACACGGGCCCGAAAGCGTTGGGTTTATTGGGTCCCCTTATGCGACCAACGAGGAAAATTATCTTTACCAGAAATTGTTTCGCCAGAGTTTAGGCTCAAACAATATAGACCATAAGTCTTATCAGGATACACCGGGCCTTCCGGTCGAACATTACGGAGTCGAACAGATTGAAACTGCCAACGTGGTGTTGTTGATCGCCAGCGATCCGACGGAAGAATTGCCCATTCTCGATCTTCGCATCAAAAAAGCCGTGACGCATTGTGGTACGCGATTGGTGAGCTTGAACGATCAAAAAATCGCGATGGATAAATACTCTTCCCAGTCGGTGCAATACAGGGTGGGTACGGAAGCCTTGGCCATCGATGCTTTGGCCAATGGCCTGGCTCGTGAGTTGGGAGAATCGGCGCCAGCGAAAGATTCTGACAAAACAGGAATTTCTGTCGAAGACATGAAGGCCTTGGTCGAGACGGTGCGCTCCAGCATGAAAATCTGTGTGGTGTACAATCCCGCCGCTCTTTCCGGAGACGCGGTTTTGCGGGTCAAGCGCCTGCTGAAGCTGATTGCCAAAGTCCCGACCATGGAATGCGGTGCCATACCGGCAGCTCCGATGACCAATGCGGTGGGTGCAATGGATATGGGACTGCTTCCCGATTTTTATCCGGGCGGAGTGTCGATGACAAACGCAGAGGAAATAAAAAAACAATGGGGAGAAAATGCGCCGACCACAAAGGGGCTTTCCGCGTTGGAAATGATTATTCGCGCCGAGGCTGGGGAATTGAAAGCCCTGTTGATACACCGTTCTAATCCGGTGATTGATTTTCCCGGAGGGTCGCGAGTTGCGGATGCCTTGAGAAAGTTGGACCTTCTGGTGGTGCATGACATGCTGGAAACCGAAACGGCTGAACTGGCGCATCTCGTTCTGCCTTCAAACGGTCCCGGTTATGACGAAGGCACGACCACAAATATTGGTGGCCGGGTGCAGGCCAGAAAAAGGGCCTTGGAAACTTCTCATGCGCCGGACTGGAAAATCATCAACCTGATGCTCAATGCTTTGGGAGATAAAACCGACTACCAAAGGGTTTTGGATGTGACTGACGAGATCGCCAAAAAAGTTCCGGGCTATCAGGAGGTCAATAGAAGGTCGGTGGGCAAAACCGGTTGCGACCGGACGCCTGTCGTTTCTGCCGATGAAACGGTTGCAGAACAGTCGGCCGATTCAGGGAAGGACGGAAGTCTCCGGCTTCGTGTGGCCGCGTTCCTGTTTTCGCATGACAAAATCCTTGATGCTTCCTCGAAACTGGCGCATCACTTTTTACCTTCCACTGCGCATTTGAATGAGAAAGACGCTAAAAGACTTGGCATTCAGAACGGTGACACAGTTCTGCTTTGCGCTCAAGATATTACGCTGGAAGCCACCGCGAGTGTGAACAGCCATTGCCAACCCGGCGGTGTGGTGGTGCCCCGTGCTTCGGATTGGCAGGGGGTGAACGGCTTGATCGCTGCTGATGGCGGCCCGGCATGGGTGGAAGTTAGAAAAGTTTAGATATGAGTTTATTGTAGAGCGGTAAATATTTTTTGGAGCGGTTAGAGTTTGGACGCGATCACTGAAATATTAAATATGACCTGGGACTTTATTGTTCTATTTTCGAACGAGAACGTTCCCCTGATCGTGGGCAGCGTCAAGGCCGTGGTCATTGCGGTGGGTATCATGTCGGTGGTGCCGGCATTAGTTTGGCTGGAACGGCGTTTGATGGGCCGGTTTCAGGTGCGCCTGGGGCCGAATCGAGTTGGGCCTTTTGGTTTTGGTCAGCCGATAGCGGATACCATAAAGTTGTTGTTCAAAGAATCCATCATTCAGACTTCGGCGGATAAGTTTTTGTTTCACCTCGCTCCGGCGGTGGTAGTGATTACGGCGATTGTCGGGTTTGCGGTGATCCCTTTTGGTGAGCCTTTTCAAGTATTCGGTCAGAAAATCGAATTGTGGGGAGCCAATGTGAATAGCGGAATTTTGTTCGTGTTCGCAATTTCAGGCATGGGTATTTATGGAATGGTTCTTGCCGGGTTGTCATCGAATAATAAATATTCGCTGATGGGCGGCCTGCGTTCTTCCGCCCAGATGATCAGTTATGAGTTGACGCTAGGACTTTCAGCGTTGAGTGTCATCGTGCTCACCGGTTCCCTGAATCTGGTGGATATGGTCCACGCTCAGGAGTCAATTCCGTTTATTATTATTCAGCCTTTGGCGTTTTTGTTGTTTTTTATTGCCGGTATTGCGGAGACCAACCGGGCTCCTTTTGACCTGCCTGAAGCGGAGCAGGAACTGGTGGCCGGTTTTCATACGGAATACACGGGCATGAAGTTTGCCATGTTCTTCATGGGCGAGTACATCAATATGGTGACCATGAGCGCGTTGGTGACGCTTTTGTTTCTCGGTGGGTGGAATGCTTATGGCCTGCCTCTATGGCCGATTGTGGCGTTTGCGTGCAAAGTGGCTTTTCTGTTATGTGTGTTCATCTGGTTGCGGTCGACGTTTCCCCGCATTCGTTATGACCGGCTGATGACGTTTGGTTGGAAAGTTTTACTGCCATTATGTTTATTGAATCTTATGATCACTGGCACGGTGAAAGTGATCTGGTTTCCCTGAGGGGATGAGCTATGTTGCAAGCAACTTTTGATGGGATAAAAAATCTTTTGATTGGAATGGGAGTCACGTTCCGCAATATGTTGACCACTCCAGTCACTCTGCAGTATCCCGAAGTCAAGCGGATCATGCCCAAGCGTTATCGAGGAAGGCATTTCCTGAATCGCGATGAGGACGGGCTGGAGAAGTGCGTGGGGTGTTCCTTGTGTTCCATCAATTGCCCGGTGGGGTGCATTCATGTTGTTTCGGCCGAGAATGATCCGGATAATCCGGTTTCCAAGGGCGAGCGCTACGCAGCGGTTTATGAGATCAATCTTCTGCGTTGTATCTACTGCGGGTATTGTGAAGAGGCCTGTCCGGTAGATGCGGTGGTTCTGCGTGAACATTATGAATTGGCGGATTATGATCGCGATAATTATATAGCAGAGAAACAGGATCTGCTGGTGTACCCGGAACCGAATCAGTTTCGTGTGAATATTCTGGGTAACACGGAACGGATTAAAAAGTAGCGCCGATGCAACAGTATTTTTCAGCGCTTAACGAGTTTATTTGGACTGTGGGGCTATTGCTCGTTGGCCCCACGCCTAGTGGAGGAGTGGGTTGGTGTTAGAGATCGCTACGGTATTTGACTTCACGCGTGATGCGGTGATTTTAGTGGTGGGGATGACGGCGGTCCTTGCCAGTCTGGGGGTCATTCTATGTTCCTCGCCGATCTACAGCGCCCTGTACCTGATTGGCCATATGATTTGTCTGGCCCTTTTGTTCCTCCTTTATAATGCGGAATTTCTGGCAGTGGTCCAGATCATTGTTTATGCAGGAGCGGTGATGATCCTGTTTTTGTTTATCATCGCGCTTCTCGGCGGGAAAAAAGAAATCCAGGAAAACTCGTTCCATCGGTCTATGGCGTTCACTTTCGTTTTCATCCTGCTGGGGGAATTGTGTTTGTCTGCCACGGTGGGGCCGACCAGACAAGTTCATGGTGAAATTTCTGCTGAAATGTTTGGCACCGCCAAAGCCATTGGCCTTGAGTTATTCTCCAAACATATTATTGCATTTGAGTTGGCCTCGGGTCTTCTTTTAGTCGCGGCGGTGGGTGTGATTTGTCTGGCAAAATTTTCTTTTGCCCCTTTGAGGAGGCGCGTGAGGTAATTATGGGTGAACAATTTGTTTTGCTTATCAGTGCTTCTATCTTTTGTGTGGGGACGGCAGGGTTCATCATCCGCAAGAATCCTCTAATCATGTTCATGTCTGTCGAATTGATGCTCAATTCGGTGAACTTTCTCCTTGTCACTTATTCCAGTTTCCTGAATTCATTGGACGGCCAGATTTTTGCCCTGATGATCATGACCGTTGCGGCGGCGGAAGTGGTAGTGGGGCTGGCAATCATTCTGACTATTTTCCGCACCCGTCACGATATGGATGTGGATCATATCGATGTGTTGAAAGGATAATCTATTGTTCGCAAGTAGCTGGCTCATACTTTTGTTTCCTCTTCTCGGGTTTATTGGCCTGAGCTGGTACGGGAACTGCATCCCCAAGAAACTGGTGGGACTCGTCGGTTGCGGAACCGTGGGTGCGTCTTTTTTCATGACGCTGGTGACGTTGAGCAACCTTTTGCTTCTGCCGCCTGAAGAACGGCTCGGGCAAGTGCAGACACTTTATCAGTGGGTGTCGGCGGGGTCATTCAAGCTGGATCTGGCGATTCTTGTGGACCCGCTATCGGTGTTCATGTTCCTCATCGTTACTGGTGTCGGGTTTGTGATCCATGTCTACTCCGTCGGATATATGCATGATGATCCGGAATACTCGCGGTTTTTCGCCTATTTGAATCTGTTTATTTTTTCCATGCTGGTTCTGGTCGCGGCAGCTGACTTCTTTTTCCTGATTGTCGGCTGGGCGCTGGTTGGTCTTGCGTCTTATTTGTTGATTGGGTTCTGGCGCGAAAAACCCAGTGCCGTGCTTGCCGCCCGCAAAGCCTTTGTCATGAACGTGATTGGCGATGTGGGAATGGTGATCGCCGCATTTGTTATTTTTGAATCGTTCGGAACGCTGAGTTTTGTCGATGTGTTTACGGCTGCGCCGGGCATGTTCCGTCCCAATGACGACACAGTACTTTTGATCACCTTGTTGTTGTTGGTGGGTGCGTTTGCGAAATCTGCACAACTGCCGCTACATACCTGGTTGCCGGATGCGATGGAAGGTCCGACTCCTGTCAGCGCATTGATTCACGCCGCGACGATGGTGACGGCAGGCGTTTATTTGATAGCCCGTTGTCATGTGTTGTATGAGCTGGCTCCCTACACCATGTATTTTATTGCCGGGGTGGGAATTATCACAGCGATCTTTGCCGGGTCAATGGCAATGGTTCAATACGATATCAAACGCGTGATCGCCTATTCCACCATGAGTCAGTTGGGCTATATGTTCCTGGCTGTTGGCCTCGGCGTTTACAGTTTGGGTATGTTTCATTTGATGACGCACGCGTTTTTCAAGGCTCTACTCTTTCTCGCGGCAGGAAGTGTGATTCATTCACTGAATGGCGAACAGGACATCCGCAAAATGGGCGGTCTGCAAAAAGTCATGCCGGTGACCCATATGACTTTTCTGGTCGGTGCCCTAGCGTTGGCCGGATTTCCTTTGACCAGCGGTTATTTCAGTAAAGAGGCAATCATTCTAAGTTCTTATCATGCCGAAATGGGGAACATCGTTTTCTGGGCGATTGCGGTACTGGCGGCGGGCATGACGGCATTTTATATCTTCCGGGTTTATTTTTATACTTTTGTAGGCGGGCTCCGCAGTCCGGGAGCGCACCCGCATGAATCGCCTCTGATTATGGTTGTGCCTTTAGCGGTTCTGGCTGGTTTGGCCTTGCTGGGCGGGTTGTTGGGCCCCTGGGTCGACAGTTTTCTGTCGCCGGTGTTTGGCCGTGTTGTCGAGCATCATCATGATAACTTGCTGGAGACTATTGCACTAGCAGCGGGTATTGGCGGAATAGCGACTGCAGGATTGCTGTATATGGTGAGCAAGGATCGCATGTCCCTCATCAAGGAAGCGATGGCCCCGCTTTATGACCTCTTGTCCCACAAATATTATGTGGATGAGATTTATGATTTTTTGATCGTGAAGCCGACAAAAGCCATAGGCGTTTTTATGGAACAAAAAGCGGAACGCGAAGGGTTAGACTTTACCGTTGACCAGATCGGCCTTCAGGTGAAAGAGGTGAGTCGTGCCATCAGTCTCTGGCAATCGGGAAAAGTGCGCACCTATGCTTTAAATATGGTTGCCGGCATGGTAACCATTTTATTATTTGTCGTATTCATGTAACCACGTATGCTATCTCTTATAATATTCATACCTCTTATCGCAGCACTGGGACTCCTCATGATCCCCAGAGAAAATATAGCTGTGGTCAAGATGATTGGGGTGGGTGCGGCTGGGGCGAGTCTGGCCCTTTCCTTATGGTTACTGCTTTCGTTTGATACCGCCAACGCAGAAATGCAGTTTGTTCAGATGTTCCACTGGGTGCCGGCCCTGCATATCAATTACCTAGTGGGAGTGGATGGCATCAGCCTGTGGATGGTGGTGCTGACCGCGTTTCTAGGGCTCATCGCAATTATGTTTTCCTTCACCCAGAAGGAAGGGCTGAGAAATTTTGTAGCTCTGATGCTGGCGCTGGAGGCGGGAACATTAGGCGTATTTCTGGCGCTCGATACCATTTTATTTTATGTGTTCTGGGAGTTGATGCTGGTGCCGACTTATTTTCTCATCGGCATTTGGGGCGAGGGCCGACGGGTCTATGCCACGATGAAATTCGTGATCTACACCCTGGTGGGAAGTCTGTTGATGCTGGTCGCCATCCTATCTCTGACGATGATACATTATGGCGCGACTCATGATGTAACGTTCGATTTGCGCGTGCTGATGCATACACATCTTGACCCGGCCACACAGATGTGGATGTTTTTCTTCTTTTTCCTGGCGTTTGCCATAAAGGTTCCGGTTTTTCCCCTGCATAGCTGGTTGCCGCATGCTTATGTGGCGTGTCCCATCCCGGCTTTGATTCTGCTGACAGGGGCCATGTCCAAAACCGGAGCTTATGGTTTTCTGCGTTTTTGTCTGCCATTATTTCCTGAAGCAGTCGAGAGTTTTGCTGCAGTCATCGGGGTTCTGGCAGCCACCGGTATGGTCTATGGAGCCTGGATCGCTCTCGCGCAAAAAGATTTGAAAGCTCTGGTGGCTTATTCCAGTATCAGTCATCTCGGATTTATAGTTATCGGTATTTTTGCTCATAACGAGACAGGCATCGAAGGCAGTGTGTTGCAGATGGTCAATCACGGCATCATCGCATCGGCGTTATTTTTGATCGTCGCATTTATCGAGATGCGAATGGGAACCCGCAACCTGAATGAGCTGCACGGTTTGAGCAAGGCCATGCCCGTTTTGTATGGAAGTTTCATGCTGATCATGCTCGCTGCTCTGGGGCTTCCCGGATTGAACGGCTTTGTCGGTGAATTCATGATTCTGATGGGAGTCTGGACATCCAGCATGTTTTCGGGGTTATCGGGTATTCTGGTTTTGATGGGTGGAGTGTCGATTGTCTTCGCTTCCATATATATGCTGTATATGTTCCAAGGCTCGATGCAGGGGACATCGGATAACCTGCCTGACGGATTGACCGATATTGATCGGTGTGAGTTCAAACTTATTTTGCCCGCCTGCCTGCTCATTATATTGATAGGCCTTTATCCCAAACCTTTCATCGACCGGATCACTCCATCGGTCGACTCATTGCTGCATCTGGAAAAAACGGTCAACCTCCACGCCGGAGAAGAAATCCACCACTAGGCGTGCGGCCAACTGGCAATGACTTGTTGAGCCGAGAAAACGTTTGCCCGCGAAATAAAGACATTGCTAATTACCAGCGGAGGTACTCCGCCCACTAACCGCCGGCGTGACGCTGGACCCACAATGTGCAATAGCGTTTTCTGTTAGCACTGGTGATCTCGGCTTGCCTTGGGAGTTCTCTGCAAACAGTGAAAAGGTCCAGACTTTGAGATTCGGCGAGAAAATTGTTGATGGCGTTTTTCTGGAACGACCGAACCGATATCTGGCACGTGTCGAAGTGGAGAGTGGGGAAGTGTTGGCTCATGTTCCCGACCCCGGCCGACTGCCTGGGTTAATGGTGGCTGGCAGAAAGGTGCGGCTGATTCACCAACCCGGGCCAAAACGTAAAACAGAATACACGTTGGTTCTGGTGCGGCATGGTTCCATATGGGTGTCGACATACCCCGTGTTTGCCAATGCTTTGGTCAAGGACGCATTGATGGCGCGGACGCTCCCTTTTCTCGAGGGCTATACTGATTTTGCCAGCGAAGTGAAAGTGAAAAACAGCCGCTTCGATTTCCGCTTGGCATTTCCCCTAAGTCCTGCTTATGTTGAAGTGAAATCGGTGAGTCTGGTCGAAAAGGGTCAGGGCAGGTTTCCCGATGCGCCGACAGAGCGAGGCGTTAAACATG
>CALAGQ010000069.1 GCA_937891765.1 uncultured Nitrospina sp. | reverse complement strand
CCTAAGCTTTATAAGGCCTGTAAAATGTTTTGGTTCTAGGGAGATAAGATAAAAATGATAGATTCCAAAGCTCTACCTGAGCTCAAGAAACATATTGCAACTTTGACAAACCAATTGTCTCTTTTTGAGACCAAGGTCAGAGATGCGTCCGAAATCGAGCCTAGAGAAAAGGGACCGGAAGAAGAGAGGGAGAGAATTTTGTCCCTTGTTGCCGCCTATCAGGAAAAACTCCCGGGAATAGAAAAAGCCGCCAGCGGGCCCCTTTTAAAAAACGGCTCCGATCCTATTGATGTATCGACCGCTCTCCAAAACCTGAAAAGAATCGACAAAATTTTCAAAGACCTAATAGAAGATGTGGAGCAAATTACCGAGGATCAGTATGAGTGCAAGTTGGAAATCTATAAACAGGAAGTTTTGAAAACTATAGAACTCATTCTCTCCACTTTCGACTATGTCCTTCCTAATATCCGGTTTGAAGTGAACTACATGGAGAAGTATTACCGGGCGCCCGCCAATATGGGCAAAACCGTGATTCCCGAATTGCACAAGCTGATTCACAAACTGGAAGAACACACCCTTACTCTCGATGAGTTTTTCAACGGCTATAGTTCGGGCGAAGACAAAATCCTGGGCTACAACGTATTACGAATAAGGAATGGCCTTTTTTCCAAGTACCAGTTCTATGACAACTCCCCCGAGGCTTACAAGGAACTCAACGATATCTATTATCAAATCTGCAAACTCATGGAATCCCTCCTGAGGGATAAAAGGTCGGAACCGGATTTGGATAAATTTTATTTTGAAGTAAAAGAAATGAGCATGCTGATCTCACGCATGAGTGATGTGTTCGATACAGGAACCTTCCTTACTTTGCTAATACAAGCATCAAAAAATAAATATTCCTATGTGGATGAGGTGAGAAAATCAGTAGCCTTGTTAAAAAAATTCAATGAGCTTAAAGAATCTCTCATCGTTTACAACGAGTCGGAAATTAAGCGTACGCAAAGTGTTTTGGAATCCCGGTTCTCCCATAAAGACGAAAAAACCCGGCTTAAATCCATCATGGATGAAACATGGAGCTGCATCCAAAAAAAGCAAATTCATTTTTCCAGACTGGATACGATTTTTTCAAAACTACTTAAAAAGAATTTTAATATTGTCGTCCGGGAAAAAGCTGCCGAGGACATCACCATTACCATCACCCCTCATCATAAAAAAAAATATGGCCGGGATGTCCTGAACCGGATCAACATTATCATTCAGGAAATAGACTTCTGGTATCCTCCCGATGAAAAACAGCTGCTATTTCAAAACATCGCTAAAACCACCGAAAAAATACAGGCCGATGAGCCTCTGGATAAAAAAGAATTTATGGCAATGATGCGGGACTTTGACCAGAGTATGGAAAAAAATATAAGAAAAATCTATCCAGACAAAGTCAAAGAGTTGGCAAACATTTACTCTGCTTTTATCAAACTGTTTCCTGACCAAGCCCAAAAAGAAAAACTGGGGAAAAGGCTGATGAACAACAGAATATGGGAAGAGATTTACGAGGATATGGAACAGGCTAAAAAAAATATCGCCGTTCTTTCTTCCAACGACATATCATTGGAAAAAAACGTCAACAAATTCTCTTTTTTGCGAGTGGCCACCGAGCACCTTTCGAAAGTGCTCTACGATCTTTCCATGCAGATGTTCATTTTATTTGAAGGGATTGACAATCGCACCGTCATCAACATGACCAATATTCTCTCTACTTATAACGAATTCAGAGACCTCCCCAGCCTTTGGGCAGTATTCTCCCATTATTTTTCCAAAACCAGTATCCAAAATTTAAGCGTCAACGAGAAAATTATGATTGAGTTGACCCGAGAACCTCGTTGCCAGACCCGGTTGAAAGAACTATTCAAAGACGACTGAACTATCCTCTAAATCTACTGCACTTGATGCCACTTCAATAAGGCAATGCGTTGACAGGTTCAAGTACCAGGACTAGATTAGTATCGCTGGGTAACGTCTTTAAAGCGGAGGCTAAAATGGAAAAAATTCGCAATTATATGGCAGAATCCATTTTGAGCATTAGCGCCACGGCGTGCGTTCTGTAGGCTTCTCATACCATGCACGACAATGGAATCCACTCCCTGCTGGTCGAAGAGAACGGGGAATACATCGGGGTCATCACCAACCACGACATCAGCAAAAAAATGGTCTCAGAAGGCCTGGACCCCAAAAAAGTTCAAGTGACTGATGTTATGAGTTTTCCTCTCATTAAGCTCGAATCCCAGGAGAGCATGGAAAAAGCGGCCCAGATAATGCGGGACCACTGCGTCCACCATCTGGTAGTGACAGAACATGAACAAATACTGGGGATCCTATCCATCACCGATTACCACAAATATCTGGTGAAAAAGCATCCGCGGTAAACAGTTTTTTAAGAAACCCGCCCTGTTACTCCAGAACGAGGGTCTGAAGTTTGGGGAAGCCAGTGGACTCCTTAAGTTGTTTTTTGCCTTCATCGGTCAGACCACTGCCAAACACCTCTAGCCACTCCAGACCCGCCAAGGTATTGCTTTCAGCCAGAGCCTTGGCACCTTCATCACCAATATTATTCTGCGCCAGATCCAGGTTCTTTAAATTAACCAGGATGGTAGAGCTGGCAATAGCTTGTGCTCCTTCAGGTCCCACCTTGTTTTTCCAGAAGTTGATGAGGTTCAGGTAGGAAAAGTTTGCAGATGCCGCAATGGCTTTGGCTCCACCATCGCCGATAGCGTTTCTTTCCAGATGCAGTTCCTTCAAATTTGTGATGATGGAAGATCCTGCCAGCGCCTGGATTCCCTTGTCGGTGATCTCGTTTCTTTCCAGATTCAAGACTTCCAGATCAACCAACTCTGGGCATTGGGCCAGATACGCCAGACCCTCATCACCGATATATTTTAATCGCACATCCAGAACTGTTCCGTTCTGAGTCAAAAACTTTTCCACCAACACTTCCACTGAATCATCATTAAAGGGCTTATTCATTCCATTATCCTTTTTTCTTTTTGGATTTTTGTTTAGCGTCTTTTTGTTTTTCCATAGTATCTACCCGATCGCGCAGGGATTTATTATCCTTCAACAAGTCATCGAGATCAGACCGTATCAACTTCATTTCGACAGGTTTTTTAGCCGACTCAAACAGGCGGGCAATCGTTTCTTCGGCCCTGCGTTTCAAACGGCCATCGGTTTCGCCTTCTGCCAGTCTCCGCAAGGTGGGAATGGTCGAAAGGTCTTCCAACTCACCCATGGCCTGAATGGCTGCCAGTTTACCGCGAAATGTTGCAGAGGGAGTACCCCGTGTTTCCCGGGCAAACCGTTTCAGGGCATTGATGGCCTCGGGTTTGAGATGTTCAAATCGCCCGGCCAGTTTTGCCAGTCCCTGAATAGCGGAAAACCGACTACTACGGGCCGCACCATAATCCGCACCCGCGATCAATGCTGCCCACGCTTGCTCTTCCTCCAGATTGGCCAGAGCCCTGAATATAGCCGACCGTCCGATATCATTATGCGAAGGCCTGTCTAAAAAACCTTCCAGAAACGTTCTGCAGTTTTTCGCCTTGATTCGGCCAAGAGAAGACAACGCTTCTGCTTCCACTCTATATGAGGGATCACCTTTAGCAATTTTCTTCAGAGTCCGGGCAACTTTTTCATCATCCATAATCTCCCCCAAAGCATGAACGATGCCCCGACGAATTTTCGCGTCACGATTGTTCACCGCCTTGAGCAATCCATCGCGCGCAAACTCTCCGCCTATTTTACCCAGGACTTTGGCGATACGATTCGCCACACCCCAATGCAATTCTTTTTTGAGGCACTGGCTGAGCACCTTGATATCGGTCTGAGAGGCTTTGGCAACCAAACATTGAGCCGCCTCAATGCGCCCTATAGGATCTTTATCTTGCTTCAACTGCTCGTGCAGGAGGGAACGGGAAACTTCCAACTTCACTTTTTTGGCCGGACACTCGTAATCCGGGTCCAACCTGAAAAACAGCGGTTTGGATTTAAGATGAAAGCTGAACTTTTCTTCTTTGTTTTTGATTTCCAGTGGGAACTTTTCACTGCCCCGGGAGTAATAGAACTCAATCTTCAAGGGAAGCTTGAACAACAGTTCCTCTTCTTTTTTCTCAGCCTTCTGGGTTTGCTTAACCGTGACCTCCGCCATGTTTGAAACTGCGCCCCATTGGTAACCCACCTCAAGCATGGGATAACCACCGCGATAAATCCATTGATCCATCCATTCGTCAAAGTTCTTTCCGCTGGCCTCTTCTAGGCACCGTACCAGATCCACCGTTTCGACCAGCCCATATTCGTGGCGTTTGAGAAACTGGGCCAGAGCCTTGCGGAACAGCGGTTCCCCAACAAGGGATTTCAAATAATGCAGTCGCACCGCCCCTCCAGGATAAAGATGGGCATCGAACAGATCAATGGGTTCCTTATAGATATGAGTCACAATGGGGCGGCGATAGTGGGCATCTTCACTGAAATAGGTTTCCGCATCTTCCAGCAACTGATAGCGAAATTCGCCCTCGCCTTTTGACTCACGTGTGTAGAGTGCATCAAAATAAGTGGCAAACGATTCGTGCAACCAGGCATGCGACCAGCTTCTCGCGGTGACAACGTCGCCAAACCACATATGGGCGGCTTCGTGGGCCACCAATCCATTAGAATCCATATCCAATCTGGCCCGGTCATCATGGAGGGTCAGGTCCGTCTGGGTGGTGACAGTAAAATTTTCCATGCCGCCGAATACGAATTCAGGAACTGCGATCTGGGTATAGTGTTTATAGGGATAAGGGTAGCCGGTATAATTAGAAAAAAACCGGATGATTTTTCCAGTATCCTTAAAAGCGTTCCGTCCTTCCCGTTCTCGACCCTTTTGAACGTACCATTTGATATCGACTCCCCCAACACGACTCTTATGTTCGGCAAACTCTCCGGCGACAATGGAGAGAAGATAGGTCGAGTAGGGAATTTCCAGTTTATAGTGGTAAAAGGATTCCCCGGTACTTTCCTTTTTTTTGATAAGACGGCCGTTGGACAGCCCAAACATTCCCTTGGGTAAATGTAACTTAACCTCAGTGGTCTGTTTAAAATTCGGCTGGTCAAAACAGGGAAAATAATATTTGGAGTCTTCATCCTGCCCCTGTGTCCAGACCGTTTTGAACCGGTCCGGATAAGCTTCATCTGGTTTCGTGAAATAAACTCCCGCAGGAGGCCCGGTGACAGAATGAAACAGTTTCACCTGCACAGTCCCGCCATATTTGAGGGCCTTATCCAGTGTCACAATCACTTGGTCGCCGGTATTTTCAAATGCCAGAGTGCGACGACCCAACATCACCCGCTCTATTTCCAGATTAGCCGCGTCAAACACAATTTCCCGCACATCCTGACCATTGACCAGTAGGTCATAGGTGGTGTTTCCCCAGACCCGCTCCACTTCCCAGTCAAAATGCAAATCCAGCAAAAGATGTTGGGGAAGCAAAGGAGTGTCTGGGGCAAAATGCGCTTTCGCCCCTTTCTGGGCAAAGGACTTGCGATCCAGGATGCCCCAGTGCTCAGACTCACCATTTTGAAAATGGCATTTACAATATCGAACTGAATTCATAGGCCTGCTGTTTAAAGTAAACAATCATTTTATAAGCCTTCCTCCCAATTGCCAAGGGGTTAAATTTTAGAGGTGCCCTTAATTTTATGCGACAATATGTAAAGATAGTTATTTTTAACTGCAATCGGGTTTATGAAAAACTCAGCACAGACGTTTGACGCCAAAGTCCTTTCTCGTATCTCCACCCTGAAGATGACCGCCATGAATCTGGTGGAAGGACTGCTGACGGGGCAACACCGCAGTCGCCACAAAGGCTCCTCGGTAGAATTTGCGGAGTATAAGGACTATTCCCCCGGGGACGAAATCCGCCATATCGACTGGAAGGTAGTCGGCAAAACCGACAAGTACCACGTCAAGCAATTTGAGCAATCCACCAATCTAAAATGCACGATTTTGCTGGACGCCAGCGGGTCGATGAACTATCAGTCCCCTCTAAACGGGCATGCCTCTAAAATGGAGTACGCCCGCAATTTGGTCGCGGCGCTTTCTTATCTGCTTTTGAAACAATTTGACGCAGTGGGATTGACCCTGTTTAACGATCAAGTTGTTGAGCATATCCCGCCACGTTCCAAAGCTTCCCATCTTCAGCATATTTTGCATGGCTTGGCTAATATTTCGCCACAGGGAACAACTCGAATATCCGAGGTTTTAGGAGGGTTGGCTGAAAGACTGCCGCGAAGGAGCATGCTCATTCTGGTTTCAGATTTCCTTGTCCAGAATCAGGACCTGCAGAAAAGTTTAAAGCTCCTTTGCTCAAGAGGGCTTGAGGTTGTTTTGTTCCACGTTTTGCATCCCGATGAAATTCACTTGCCCTTTGAAGGAGACATGGTTTTCGAATCGCTGGAAGACGACCCGACAATAGGGCTCGACCCGCAAGACATTCGCGAGGAGTACCAGAACGCGATTCAGAATCATATAAACTCCTTCAGAAAAGACTGCAACGGACTTGGAGTGGATTATATTTTTCTGGACACCTCCGAGCCTCTCGATCAGGCCTTGAGTTATTATTTGCTCAAGCGTAAAAGCCTTATTAAATTATGAGCCTCAATTTTTCTTCCCCACTGTTTTTGTTTGGCCTTCTGGGAATTTCCATTCCGGTTCTGATCCATCTTTTAACCCGAAGGCAACAAAAACAAATCCGGTTTTCAGCGGTCTATCTGCTTGCGCAATCGCAAAAACGCTCGACACGAAAATCTCGGCCCAACAGACTGTTATTACTTTTGGCCCGTTGCCTGGCCATTGCCCTGTTCAGCCTGGCCCTGGCCAACCCCTTATTTTCATTCAGACAATCGGAAGCCTTTCTGCCGACTTCGCCCGCTTCCATCGTGTTTGTTCTGGACGATTCCTACAGCATGGGAACCCGATCTAAAGAGAAAACACTTTTTGATCATGCAGTGGAATACATTGCCAAAGGGCTCCAGCAGGCCCCGGATAGTAGCGAGTTCAGTCTGGTTCTCGCGTCTTCACCAGCACGCGTCGAACAAGACTGGACTTCCGATAAACTCACTTTTGCAAACAAGTTGAAAACGCAAACGGCCTCCTACCGCACCACCAATATCGGGGATGCCATCGACAAGTCAATCAAGCTGCTTGAATCTGCCAAACAAAAGAAAAAGAAAATTATTTTGCTGACCGATCTGGATAAAAATGGCTGGAAGGAAGAATTTTTTTTTAAGATCGAATATTTATCGCCCTATCCGATTCAAATCTTGAATTTTTCACGACTGCAGTCTGGCAACAATAAGGGAATGGTTCAAAGCATTCAGATAGCTCAGGAGTTTCTCACCCGAAGCCGTTTGCTAAGAGTGAAAGCGCAGATCAAAAATTTTTCCAGCACGGTGAGTCGGATGCCCCTTTCTCTTTTTCTCGAAGGAAAGCTCGTGAAGGAAGAATTTCTCGATATTTCTCCTGGGCAAACTCTGGTACAGAAATTTTCTTATCCTTTAAAAAGGAACCAACCTCTGAATGGGAAAGTGCAAATCTCTGACGACGCATTACCCGCCGACAATTCCAGGTATTTTCCTTTTCACCCCAGCCAGAACATACAAGTCCTGGTGGTCGATGGAGACCCCAAGACCATTTCGCATCAAAGCGAATCCTTTTATCTTGAACGCGCCCTGAATCCTTTTTCGGTGTCCCTGTCGCATATTGACCCTACCATTTCCACCCTTAGTGAACTCCCCTTGCGAAACTTGTCCGATTTTTCGGTCGTTATTCTGGCTAACGTACGCGAACTTCCCTCGGACTATGAGCTGGAACTGGAAAAATTTGTTTTAAATGGCGGTGCCCTGTTATTTGGAATGGGCGATCAGGTAAATGCTAAATATTTCAACGAGCGCTTGGGAAACCTCCTGCCAGTCAAACTGGAGTCCCAATACCAGACCCGGGAAGGAGCTCTGCACCTTCTATTAAAAAATAACACCCACCCGGTGATGCAGGCCTTCTCACCCAAAGCACTGGAGGAAATGCGGGAAATCAATTTTTATTCCATGTATACCATGCAGGCAAGGGAACATAAAAAATTTAAAGTGGGAACCTGGTTTTCAAATCAGCACCCTGCGGTGATTGAATCGGAGATGGGAAAAGGCATTGTTGTTCTATTTTTGAGTTCACTGGATAGGGACTGGAATGATTTCCCGATTCAACCGACTTATTTACCCTGGATCCAGCGGTGGACTCAGTATGCCGCCCGAGGACTGGAAAATATCTCCCGTCAGGACTTGTTGGTGGGTGAACCTTTCCGCCAAAGCGCTCGGGATAGCAGTTGGCTCGTTCGCACACCGGATGGAACCCTGCATCACTTGGAAAACGATATCTTTAGAGACACCTTTCAACTAGGGGTCTATCATCTTTTTTCATTACCCGGTGCAGCGGATCAAAAAGTGTTGGCAAAACTTCCTCAAGGAGCCGAGCCTGCCGGAACCTTCACCGTAAATATTGATACCCGGGAATCAGAACCGGGGAAGATATCACAAAAAGAAATCGAAGATTTTCTTGCGGGACTGGAACTGGAATTTTTGGAGCCTCAAACTCAAACTGCCCGACCACAAACCTCCGACGGGGTGCCCCTGGCCACACCTTTTCTTTTAATGGTTGCGGGAATGCTTCTTGCTGAAGGATGGATGGTGAGAAAAGAATAAACGGACCTACTCCTGCCTCTTCCGGTGCCACAGTTTTTTGTTCGATAAGGTCACTTGACCAGTTATGGCTTCTCCAATCATGTCAAGAGGCAGAGAAACATTCGCCACCGAAGAAGCTGTTTGCGGCATGGAAGGCGCTGAAGACTTTCCGGGACTTTCTACAAAGACCGCCCCACCCCCAGCCTTAATGGCTCCGGCACCTCGGGCTCCATCACGACCCATTCCTGACAAAACGACAGCAACACAAAATTCTCCAAACACCTGGCTCGCACTTTCAAACAGGACATCCCCCGAAGGCCGCATAAAATTTTCCTTTGGCCCATCGTTCAACCCGAGTGATACGGGAGGAGGATTGATCACCATATGCTGATCGCCGGGGGCAAGATAGATATGGCCCACCTCCGGTTGCAGGTCTTGTGATGCCGTATGACACGGGAATCCGGTTTCCAGTTTGAGCTGTCGGACAAGGAGGCTTGTCATCCATTCCGGGCCGTGTTGAACCACGAAAAAAGACGCCGGGCAATCTCTGCCAATGGTATGAAAGAGTCTGGGAATATTCACCGGGCCTCCCGTCCCAGCAGTGATCACGACTCCTACAAAAGGCGGGAGGCCGTTAATCCGCACCGGTGTTATCACTCTGACTTCGGGTTCAGGCTGAGTGAACCGGGCAAAACCATCCGATAAAATCCGCACCACATCTGCAGACTGGTATGGTTTGATCAAAATATCATCGGCTCCGGCCTGAAGTATCTGCTGACGCGAGTCATCATCCCCGACTGCGGTGATCATCAGGATCAAAGGAGCTGTTTCAATTTCCGCCCGGACTCTCTGGATCAGGGCCACTCCATCCATTTCCGGCATCATCCAATCTGTCAGAAGAACATCAAACGGTGTCTGCTGCAACCTCTTGAGAGCCTCGACACCATCAGCAACCACTTCCACAGTATGCTTACTTTTTCTGAGTATGCTTTCGAGTAGCCTGGCATTATCCAGATCGTCTTCCGCTACCAAGATTTTCATTTATGCCTCCCGAAAAAAGAAAACCCTGAAAATTGATCCTGATTCTTTAGCACACCAAATTCGCCTTCTGATATAATGATTAACAAATCTTGAAATCCTAAGCTTCTGGTTTTTATGCCTGCAAAGAGATTTATTGACATCCCCGTTCTTATCTTCCTGTTTGTATACATCTTACAACCGATAATTATCAGCGGCAATCCCCTATTTGAGGGGGACATAGAAACGCGGCTGTTGCAAATCCTGAAGGATACGAATACAAAGCCCGACCTGTTGGAAACCCTTCTAATGGTATCAAAGCATTGGCAGCCTTCCCTGGATTCAACTCAATTAAAAAAAGATACCGAAGAGCTAATTCTTTCGGCTCAGCAAAAATTGCAGGGACAGGATAAGCCCGAAGACATCATCCGAACACTTCGGAACCTCATTCATGATGAAAAAGGTTATGGCTATACCGACCGGGTCGATGAAAAGGGCGTTCCCGTCAATCCCGAGGAACTTTTTCTTCATGGCCTGTTGAACACCGGCAAAGGTTATTGCATGAACCTTTCGCTTTTATATTTAATTCTGGGACAGAAACTCGGGCTCCCCCTTCACGGAGTCGCACTGCCAAACCATTTTTTTGTCCGTTATGAACACGAGGGCGTACGCATCAATATCGAAACCACCGAGCGGGGAGTTTCCTATCCAGACAGCTTCTACCAACAGCGATTTGCGACATCGACAGAAAACAAAAACCACTTCTTCATGAAAAACCTGGATAGCAGAGAAACTCTGGGCGCTTATTTCTCAAATGTCGGAATGGTTTATTATCAGAAGCAGAAACCCGAACGGGCCGTGTTTTATCTGGGATTATCCACCTCCATCAACCCCCAATCGATAGACGCACAAAATAACCTGGCAAATATTTATTCGGAATTGAAAAAGCCTCATGAGGCCATCAAACATTACAATCTGGCCTTGAAAGCCGACCCCCATAACACTTCTACCTTGTTCAACCTTGGCCTGGTATTCATGGAATCCGGCGACTCAACCAAAGCGATCGACGCCTTTCTGCAAGTCGTGCAAATAGAACCTGGGTTCAGCCCGGCTCATAAAATGCTGGCCAACCTTTATCGGCAAGACAAACGACTCACATCCGCCCTATTGCACCTCAAACTTCTTGCCCGGATTCAACCCGAGAATTTACAAAACCATCTCAATATCGCTTCGACCTATGGAAGAATGGGGCAACAAGCATTGGCTCTTGAAACCCTCAAAAAGGCTCAACGCCAATTTCCAAGTGCCCCTGAAATTCATGCAGGGCTTGCTGAAGCCTATTACAGAATGGAAGATTTTCAGCGAGCCATCGAGCAATACCGTTTTCTCATCGATCAGGATCAAACCCTCCTGCGAAATTACATCCAACTGGGCTGGACGTATTACCGCCTCGACGATCTACCCATGGCTTCGGCGTGGACACTTCGTGGCATGAAGAAAAGCAAGGAGGGTGACCGGCTCAAAGCGTTGGCACAAATGAATCTCGGATTTTATTCGCTCCTGCAAAAACAGTACGACCCGGCAAGGCAATGGTACGGAAAGGTTCTTTCGGAAAATCCTCCTCAAATTGCCCAAGGCATGATCCAGGATATCGATGAGGTGCCGGCCAGCCACTCGCATAGAGCGGATTTGCAGTTCTTTAAAGGATGGATTTATTTCAAATCCGGCCAGCCGGAAAAATCTCAGGCCAGCCTGCAAACCTACCTGCAGATGGAACAGAACGGTCCCTTCAGCGAAGAATCCAGAAATCTCTTAAAACAACTGACGCCTGAAAGTGGCACACTGAAAAGAATCCTGGACAAGAAAAATTCGGTTGAACAGAAAGACAACATGGCTCTCGTTCCCGCAGGTTTTTTCTTCATGGGCTCCAACAAGACCCTTGACGATGAAGCCCCCGAACATCATGTTTATCTCGACGGATTCTGGATCGATAAATACGAAGTGTCGGCAGGACAATTCGCCAAGTTTTTGAACACGGTGGACAATGTAAAAGGATATTATCTCGATAACAAGTTTGGCACACTTCTCTATGACGGCCGCTTCCATCCTCGACAGGGTCTTGAAAACTACCCCATCAATAATGTTACCTGGATCGCTGCGGATGCGTATTGTAAATCGAAAGAAAAGCGCCTGCCCACAGAAGCCGAGTGGGAAAAGGCAGCTCGTGGCACCTCCGCTCAAACATATCCATGGGGTAATTCTGCTCCCTCCGACACCCGGGCCCGCTATTTCAAAATCTGGACAGAGGAACAAAAACACAAAGTCATGGTGCCGGTGCAGGCCCTGACAGAGGGCCAAAGCCCCTATGGGTTGCATAACATGGCAGGAAACGTCAAAGAATGGGTGGACGACTGGTATGATCGCGAGTATTATAAGGAACAATCTGAATACGCAAACCCCAGAGGCCCCATTGGAGGGGAATTTAAGAGCGTTCGTGGCGGGTCATGGCGGGACTTGAAAGGCTTTATTTATTCATCGTTCCGCAATAATGGAAACCCCAAAAGCCGCATGGACGACTATGGATTTCGTTGTGCTAAAAATGCCGAACCGGACTCCGAAGAGAAAAAATTAACGAGCCGGTCGGTACCCCGAAACAAAGGGTAGCCCACCCATTACCGAAATGACATGATAGGTGCTATTGAAATACTGATCATTGCTTTGATCTTCGGGATCATTTATGGTCGCGATGCCATCGACAAAACGTTTCGCAAATCCGCCAACGAGGGGGTTGTGGAAAGTATGGCCGGCGACCTGAAGGAATATTACGAAGCCGATCCGAAACGAATGATCAAATTAGGCGCCATAATCTTCGGCGCAATCGCATTTGTGGTCACCGGCGCTTACTGGGCCATCACCCGAACCGACTTCCTGAAAATGATCGGCCTCGATCAATAACCAAATCCATTATCCCGCACATGGATATAAGGGTCACCGCCTTTGAGAGTTTTTCCCGCTACAATCTCGCCGACGTAAAGAACATGATCTCCAGACTGCATCGCCTGTGCCACTTCGCATTCAAGATAAGCCACCGCATCACTTAGAATACGAATCCCATCCAATCCTTTTTTGGTTTTGACACCCTTGAAAATATCTTCAGGGGGGCGGCTGAAATGTTTCAGCAGGGCCTTGTCATCTTTAGGCAAAACATTAACAATAAAAGCACCCGATGCTTCAATCAAAAGCCGGGCCGAACGCAAAGTCGCCAACGCAATGGTTAAAGCGGGAGGATCAAACGAGCATTGGTTGACCCAACTTGCCAGAACCGCGTCTTCTTTATCTTCACATTTAGCGGTGATCACAAACAAACCGCTGGGAACCCGGCCCAATGCCTTCCCTACTTCTTTCTTATTTTTCACAATATTCTCCTATTGCCAATATTAAACAGAGTTAGAAAGTTACTAATATATCACTTATCAAAAGATTTCCTATCGGGAACCCTGGCACCACAAAACCAAAACTGCTTTAAACTGAAATAGGGTGAAGGCTATACTGCCACTTTAGAGTTACCCTTAGAGGGTTTTCTGAGATTTTAAAATTTTATTGAACCCAGACAATGCTTTAATGAGGCTGGAAACAGAAAGTGCATCCTGTTTCACCAGGATTTCACCAATAAAATTACTAGGATGGTTTTGTGCTAACACTAACTCCTCATCAGGGGGGTTAAACATTTCTAATCAGACAAAAGAAACCAGCTTATCTTAACCTAAAACATCCACTAAGACACCCCAACATTAATGTTAGCAACCTGATTCTGTTGGCGAAGTGAAATCCTGCACGAAAGTACTGTTCGTACCCTGATCTATTTCAGCTTCTTCTGCAGTTGTTGTGGTGCTAGTGACAGGCTTGGTCTCAGTACGGGTTACCGATCCGGAAATGGAAGCGGTCAAGGTGCCGTTCTCCACAATTTCGAATGCAGTGATGCTAATATTTCCTGATGAAGACGTCACCGTTGCTCCCGAATCCACGGTAAAATTTCCTGCGCCGCTACTATCATTATCCGCTGTAGCGGTGAAGTTGCCGCCGGCGGTCACATCCACTTTCACCTCAATGTCATCATCCGCTTTGACCGTCAC
>CALAGQ010000068.1 GCA_937891765.1 uncultured Nitrospina sp. | reverse complement strand
ACACCGATCTTTTTTACCATTTTTCTCTGAAAACTGGGTTTTTCAGGGACGACTATTTAATCCAGCCTGAGCAAGTGGCGTGGTGGCATCTTCCACAATTCCGATACGGTCATCTGCGAACAGGCTGATTCTTACATCGGGCTCGCAATGGTGCTGGGTGCCATCTTCCAGCTCGACTAAATGGGCGTTGAGTTTCAGGGGTTCGCAAATGGAAGCGATGACGGACTCCAGCGACTCTTTTCCGCCTTCATGCTCAACCATCAGCATGATGGTGAAATACTTCCCCAGGCGGACCATGGAAGAGTCGCCGAGATTACAGCCATTTTTGCAGAGCCCTGCACTCAGGCGGGCGACCATGCTGGACTGGTCGAGTCCAATTAGAGACAACATGAACCAGTTTTTCATGAATTTAGCCCCTTTATGGAACGTTAAAGACGAATTGGGAATTTTCTGTTATAATTCTGAGAAATCAGGGTAGCATAATTGCTGAAAAATATATAGTTAGGCAGTTGGGAGATAGAATAGAGCGCACAGAAATATAAATGCTTTGTTCGAAAAGATCCCGATTCGCGTTTTGTTTATTTGATAGAGGGTGTTTATAGGCAGTAAAATTGTTTACTTCGAGAACTTGGAGGAGAAAATGAAAGTGAAAATGTTTTTGTGTGCGTTGATGTTGATGTTCGTAGTTGCCGGTTGTGCTGGAGTTCAATCGACTGGTACAAGCAGTAGTTCCGGAAGCTCGGAAGGTCTGACAAAAGAACAACTCAAGAAAATGGGCGTGGATGAAAATAAAGGCATGTAACCGTTTTTATTTTCCCATTGCGGTTTAAGCTAAAAACCCGGTTCGCTTATGCGAGCCGGGTTTTTTATTTTCAGATATTATCGAGATCGTTTCGGAGTTTTACAAAAGCTTTGAGGATGTCGGTAGCGGTAATGATGCCGACCAGTTTGTCTTTATGAACTACCGGCAAAGCGCCAATTTTTCTTTTGGCCATGATCGCCGCAGCATCAGCGGCCCGTTGTTCCGGTTCGACGGTGATGACTCCCCGGTGCATGATGTTTTTAACCTTACGGGTTGAAAGCTGGACGGTGGTGCCATCGGGATTCTCGATGATGGCTTTTTTCGGGCCGAGAATTTTTTTCAGGTCGCGGTCCGAGAGAATGCCGACCAGCTTGTTTTTCTCCACCACCGGCAAGTGACGGATATTCTCGAAATTGTATAAAAAGAAAACCCTGTCCAACTTGTCGTTGGGGGAGACGGTGATCAGTTTTTTGGACATCAGATCTTTGACTTTCATGAGTTTCCTTTGGCTATTTCTTTTTACCCCTGTAGGGCTTTCGGGAACAATTCTAGCATAGGGCTGGGCCAAACCAAAAGGCTAAGGCTAGACCTGCTTAAACTGAAAAGCCAGAGAGAAGAAAAGTGGGGAGGGAAATTAAAATTGAAAAAGGGAGGCGGATAAACCACGCGCATCAACAATAGGTCTTTCAAAAAGATTCTGAAAGACCTTGTGCCTCCTCATTCCTCATACACCAGAAATGAGCATAGCTCGGCTGGATGAGACCGTTGTCGAGGTTCCTCTAGATAAACAAACCAGGTTTGAACACTAATGCTAGAATAAGCGTTGCTAAAAAAGAACTAAGTCCCCAAAAGATTATATCGTCTCTAACCATGATCCTCTCCTTTTTATATTAGTGGGTGCTCGCCGTCTTATCGTCTTTCTGGATGGTGAACTTTATTTTTTAATAGAGAAATTTTATGACTGAGCTAATGAAATAATCTCATTTTTCGTAAATAATCCTTCTGAAACACCCTTCTTTAGGTTTTTCGGAGAATACCCAGAAATTGTCCGGGCGAGAGGGTAATGGGCATGTCTGGATAATAATATTTCCTTTGAGTGGGGACGCATCAATGAAAAAGAGAGACACCCGCACCGTCAAGGGGCTGATTGATGAGTATATCGAGTCCTACGCCAAACCTAAAAATATGTCCTGGCATGAAGACTTGCGCATGCTGAATAAAGATGTGCTTCCTAAGTGGAAATACTTGCCAACGACTGATATTACCGAAAAGGACGTTGTTAAATTGCTGAGTCGGGTCGGTGCGGCGAATAAAACTCTGAAAGTTTTACAATCCATGTTTGCCTTTGCGGTTAGTCAAGAAATTTTAGAGGCCAGCCCATGCTCTAATTTAGATGCTCCGGAAGAGGAGATTCTGAAGGACAGAATTTTCACAGTAGATGAAATAAGAAAAATCTGGTTTGGCCTGGAAAGCACCAAAATGTCTGAAGGGATGAGGTTGATTTTAAAATTATTGCTATTAACCGGTCAGCGTAATGGGGAAGTGGCTGGGGCAAGGTGGGAAGAATTTAATTTACGCCAGAAGTGGTGGACAATTCCCGGCACGAGAACCAAGAACAAGAAAAACCATCAAGTCTTTTTAGCACCCATGACACTTGATATTTTGCCACCAGCCCAAAAACGTGGCTGTGTGTTCCCATCCGGTAAGGATAAGCATATAGCGCCCAGAGCTGTGAACATGGCGATCAGAAACAATTGCCAGTCAAACCACGAGTTTGCTTATGGTGACTTTTTCAAGGTTGGTCAATTTGTCCCCAACGATTTGAGACGAACAGCGTCCAGCCTGATGGCAGAGTCGGGAGTGAATGAAGCCGGTATAGCAAAAGTTCTGAACCACGCGCCATCCGCGAAGAACCACGATCCTGAGATACGCCAGGCCCTGGAGGTTTGGGAGCAAAAGCTTCAGGCGATATTATTGGGCGAAGGGAAACCCGATCATTCCAAATAAATGGATAGAATCATAAAATTTTCCGGGGTGTTTTTATGGTCACTGGTTCTGATCACAGCGGGATTTTCTTACACAGCAGTTAGATATCAGGATAATGAAAAACTAGTGGACTTATGTAATGAGGACAATCATAGTCCGCAGAATATGCTCGACTCTGAGCTAAATCGGTTGTTGCGTGACCTGAATGCATTACGGCTGTCCAATGAAGATGCCAATAACCTGAAATGGATCGATTCCTGCACAGGGTGGGTCATGGTTGAATTGAAAAGTCGCAAATTCGAAAAGAAACTTCAGAAACCACAACGTAAATAAAAATGGAATTTATCAAAAAGAATATTGTCATAATCATATCGCTCATTTTGGCCTACACCATCATCCACTCGACGGCAGAGTATTTGCCAGATATGATTGAGTCGTTATCAGGTGTGCATGTCGAGGAGGGGTTTTTCAGCAAATACAGGTTCCCTGTCGCTATTCTAGCCTTTCTGCTTTTCCCCATAATACGCGGGCTCAAAAATATGCTGGATTTATAACGGGGTAGCCCTGTTTTTCCTAATAAAATAAGGGCTCACAGGTTTCCCCGTAAGCCCTCATAGTAAAAAATCGGGACGAGAGGATTTGAACCTCCGACCCCCTGACCCCCAGTCAGGTACGCTAACCAGGCTGCGCTACGTCCCGAATTCTGATGTCTTGAAATGTGTGCCGGGATGCGTTGATTGTTTCCCATCCCCGTGCTTGGATGGCTTTCAAAATAGTGGATCGCAAAGGCGATGTCAATAAAATAGGGCTGTAGAAATCCTGCCGAGCCTATTTTTTTTGGCCTGATTCGCCTTCTATGCTATTATCTCTAACTTCATGAAAATTTGAGGGTTTTTGGGTTGCCGCCGATAAATGGCTGCTTGCCAAGTGACGAACACCGGACAGGACAAAACGACCTCGTGATGAACCCCAATCAAAAATTAATTTAACGGAAACTAGCGATATGACAATGAGAGTGGTCAATGTTCGGGATGCGGTTGAGTTCAGTTCCGAAAAGATGAAAAAAGTCAGCCTGTTCGATACGGATCATTTCTTTTGTGATATATACTGTCTTGAGCCCGGTCAGTTCCAGAAAGTCCACTCCCACGAAGGGTCCGACAAGGTTTATTATGTGCTCGAAGGGCAGGGCAAAGTGACCGTGGGCGAGGAAGAAAAGGTGCTTTCTCAAAACGAAATCACTCTAGCTCCATCCGGTGAGGATCACGGTGTCGTGAACCACACCGATGCTAAACTGGTCGTACTAGTATTCATGGCCCCCAAACCCCACTAGGCGTGGGGCCAACGAGCAACCACTGGGCATGGGGCCAATGTGCAATCTATTAGGTTTTTACTGAAATGATATATCTGGTTTTCCCGACATCCTGGCATCCATCGCAACCCTACTTGAGTTTGCCCAGCCTGAAGGCATTTCTCAATATGCATGGGGTGCACGATGTTGTTCAGCGCGATCTGGCCATTGAGTTACTCAATGACCTGTGCACCTGGGATAAAACTAAACCGCTCTACGAGCGCATCATCCGCGAGTTGAACGAACTGAGTTCCAAGCCTCGACTGACGCAGCAGGAAGCCGAAAAATTCAACAAACTCCGCGAAGCGGAAGAGATCATCATGGCCTTGAAAGACCAGATCGACTCTGCCGTGGCCTCGCAACGCAGTCCGGAGTTCTACGAGATCGACCAGTATATGGAAAATCTCAAGATCATGGATGTCTGGCTCGACAATATTCTTGCGCCTTATTATCCGTCGCAGTTGACCGTCATTGGCAGCCAGATGCGGTTTTCTCCGTACTCCTCGCATGAGGTGATCGACTCTTTCAAACATCCGGAAGAAAATTTCTTCTACGACCTTTATCAGAAATGGTATCTGCCAGGAATTCTTGAAGAGGATATCGACATCCTTGGCATTTCCATCACCTCGGTGGAGCAAATTATCTCCGGCCTGACCCTGGCTTATCTGGTCAAACAAAACCGACCCGAAATTCATATCACTGTAGGCGGAAGCGTGTTCACCAAGTTGGTGGATCGTTTAGAGAAAGAGGGTTCGCACCTTTTCGACTTTGTCGATAGCTTCGTGGTGCACGAGGGCGAGACGCCGCTTCTCAGACTGGTCGAGCACCTTCGTGGTGACGGTGACCTCAGTAAAGTTCCTAACCTGATATACCGGGAGGACGGTCAGGTTAAAGTGAACCGGCCTTTCGCCAAGGAAGAGCTGAACGCCCTGCCGACACCGGATTTTGACGGCCTGCCGTTAGACCTTTATCTTGCACCAGATCGGGTTTTGCCGGTGATGGGTTCGCGCGGGTGTTACTGGGAGCAATGCGCCTTCTGTTCCATTCCTTTCGATCACATGACATTCCATGTGCGGTATGCCGAGAATGTGGTCAACGATTTTAAAACTCTGCAGAAAAAATATAACTGCAATCATTTTTTCTTCACCGATGAAGCTCTGCCAATCAATTTTCTCAGAACCTTTGCCGCCAAAATTATTGAGGAGAAGGTCGATGTGCAGTGGACAGGAGAACTCAAGTTCGAAAAGAGTCTGCTTAAAGACGACCGCATGGATCTGTTGTATAAATCCGGTTGCCGCAAACTGATTTTTGGGTTGGAGTCTTACAACCAGCGGGTTCTGGATTCCATGAAGAAAGGTGTTGAACTCAGTTGGGTCGATGAAACCGCAGAACGCTGTATGAAGTTGGGCATCGCCATGCATTTTTATCTGATTTGCGGGTTCCCAACCGAAACCCGTGAAGAGGTGATGGACTCGATCAACTTTGTGCTCAACAACCAGCGCTTGTTGGACTCTCCCGGATTCTCCGCCATACTTTCCCAGTTTGATCTGGAGCGAGGCGCGCCTATTGAAAAGAATCCGGCAGAATGGGGCATCACCAAATTATACACTCCACCGGAACATGATTTGAGCCTGGGTTATTCTTATGAGACAACGATAGGAATGAATGCCGAAGAAACGACTGAGTTGTACCAGCAGTTGATCGAAAAACTGGGTCGTGAGGTGATGACCTTTCCGCACAACTATTCCCTGGCCGATGGCCTGCTCTATCTCGCCCACCACCAATACCACTCCCTAGCAGAACGAGTTGGCGTTCCCCACTAGCCACTAGCTGTGGAGGAAACAAGCAAGGTCTCGTTGAGACATCTATACTTTTTGCTAGTATTGCTTATCGGTAGCACGCCCATTGCTTATTTCTAACTTGGCGTCTTTGAAAATGCCGAAGGAGGATTGCAGAATCAGTCCGGCGATGATCACTCCAACCGCAAGATCGGGCCAGTGCGAACCTGTCCAAGCCACTCCGGCTGCGGCCAGCAAAACCCCAAGATTAGCCAACACATCATTACGTGAACATAACCAGGCCGAACGCATATTGACATCGTCGTCTCGGAACCGCAGGAGCAGGTAAGCGCAGAACAGGTTTGTAGCCAGGGCCATTCCGCCAACGATACCCATCGTTGTGGCCACGGGTACGACCTGATGGGAAACACGGTAGATGACAGAGCCCAATATACCAAGGGCGAAAACACTCATGATGACCGCTTTAAGAATCCCGGCTCGGGTTCGCCAGATAGGGGCGAGTTGAATAACGAACAGGGAAAACCCGTATATCACCGCGTCGCCCAGCATATCGAGGGCATCGGCCATCAAGGCGTTGGATTGCGCTAGCCACCCGGCAATGCCTTCGACAAAAAACATGATGAGATTGAGAACAAGAGCGATCCAGAGAATTCTGCGTTTGGGGCCGTGCACTTCTTCAATTTCGGAGCAACAGTCGCTCATCTCAGGCCCTTTTCCAAAATCGGGTGACGACCATAGATACCAGATAGAAGGCTCCGGCCAGCAGAATGATAGTCGGCCCGGGTGGCAGGTCGGGTTGGTAAGACAAGGCCAGTCCACCGGTGGTGAAGAACACTCCAAGCACCGTGGCTAGTAACATCATCAGGTTCAGCGAGCGGACATATAGGCCAGAGACCGCCGCCGGAAGCGTTAACAATGCGATCACCAGAATCAGCCCGACAATCTGAATCAATATAACGACCGTCAGGGCTACGAGAGAAAGAAAGAGCAAATAAAACCGTTCTACAGGAATACCACGCAGGCGGGCAAATTCTTCATCGAACGATAATGCCAGAAACTGTTTGTAGAATAGAAAAACGATGAGCAGAATGAGGGTGTCTAACCCGGCGATCCAGAGCAGGTCATCGGAGGAGATCATTAAAATGTTGCCGAACAGAAAACTCATCAGGTCGACATTGTAGCCGGGGGTTTGAGAGATGAACAATATTCCGACGGCCATGCCTCCTGCCCACAGCGCGCCGATCACCGTGTCCTCCTGCTCTTGCATTTTGAGGCTCACCCAGCCGAGAATAACGGCAAAAACCAGGGCCGCAACCAGAGCACCCTCGATGGGAGGTCGGCCGAGGTAATAGGCGATGCCCATTCCGCCCAACACCGAATGGGCGATACCGCCCGCCAGATAGCCGATGCGTTTCACCACGACATAAGAGCCGACCACGCCACAGGCCACGCTAGCGAGAATGCCGCCAACAATGGCGTTCTGCATAAACGCCTGTGATGAAACTGCCTCAAAAAAACTACTCATGATTATTTTTTTCATCCTCATGGTGATGATGGACCATATGCATATGAGCGCCATACATGTTCTCAATCGTTTCCCCGGTCAGTTCTGACGTGGGATGGCAGATGAGGGTACGGTTGATGCAGGCCACCCTGTCAATGTATTGCGAAATAAAACCGATGTCGTGAGTCACCACGATGATGGTAATTTTTTCATTCAATTGCTTGAGCAGGTCGAAGATATCTTTTTCAACTTTCATGTCGACATTAGCGGTAGGCTCGTCGAGGATCATGATCTGCGGTTCGCAGGTGAGAGCCCGCGCAATCAGAACCCTTTGCAGTTGTCCGCCGGAGAGAGAGCCTATCACTCTTTTGCGAAGGTCAAGAATTTCGACATCATTCATGGCTTTTTCGGCGGCGAGTTTGTCGGCGCTATTATAAAAACCGATGCTGGAAGTTTTCCCCAACCGACCCATCAAAACCGTTTCTTCCACGCTAATGGGGAAATCCCTGGAAAACGGAGTGAACTGAGGCATATAGCCGATTTCTTGCACCGATTGCGAAGGCGGGTTACCGAGCACGTTAACGGAGCCCTTGTCGGGAGTCAAAACACCCATGATAATTTTTAACAGGGTGGTTTTGCCGCTTCCGTTCGGGCCGACCATGCCGATGAACTCGTTGCGTTGAATATCGAGATCAATATTTTCAAGTATTTTTGGACCGCCATAACTGAAGTCGAGATTTTTTATTTTGATGACTGAACTCACTGCAATGCTCCAGATATAGCTTTAGCCGTTCGCCGCATGTTTGCCATGTAGTCTTCCGCCAAGGGGTCCATTTCGCGGACGGTGGCACCAATTATTTTGGCGATATTTTCGGCGATGGAAAGACTGAATTGTTTCTGTACAAATATTACCTTAATCCCAAGCCTTTTGCCCTTCTCAATTATTTTTTGTAAGGCTCGGGCCCCGGGTTCCTTGCCTTCCTCTTCAATAGCAACCTGCTCCAGACCATAGTCTTCGGCGAAATAGGACCAGGCTGGATGAAAAACCATGAAGCGGCTATTATCGCTACGGGCAAGGATGGTGCGGATATCCTTGTCCAGCGTGTCCAGATCGCTGAGGAATGCCTGAAGGTTTGCGGCGAAATATTTTTCCTGCTCCGGTTTGATGTGGGTCAGTGTGTCCTTGATTTTTTGTGCTATGACTTTGACCTTGGCTGGACTGGTCCAGATATGCGGATCATGAGAGCCATGAGAATGATGGACGTCATGTTCGGTCTTTAAGTTTTTATGGGTGCTATCGTGTAAAGGAACGATTTGCAGGTTGGGGTGAATCGATTGAATTCGTTCAATCCAGACCGTTTCAAAAGGCACGCCAATGCTGAAATACAATTTCGCCTGAGAGAGGCGGCTCATTTTTTTTGGGTTGGGATTAAAAGTGGCCGGACTCTCACCTGATTTCACCATGACATCCACTTTGACATGCTCACCGCCAATGCGCTCGACAAAATATTTTTGCGGCACGATGCTCACGAAAATGGGGATTGGTTCGGCCCAGCATTTATCAGAAAAAGATAATAAATGAATGAGGCCAACCAAAAAGATTCCTGTTGTGAGAAAACGATGTAAATTCATGCGAATCTCTGATAGATAAAGATTTCAGTATAAAGTATTTAGAGTCAGATCGCCTGCAATAGATTTTATTTTTATAGTGATAAGAATATTTTAGCGCAACAAATGTTCCCGAGCGAAGTGATTTTTCAGTTTGAAATGGATCTGGAAGTCGTTATCCCTGAAGGAGCTTAAAGGGATTTCCACACCCAACGACGCCTGCCAGTCACTGGCGGGGCTCCATAATTGTATGCTGGGTAAAATCGTGGCGAGGTCGTTCTCTTTTTCCAGTCCGCTTAAAACATTTTCCAAGATCAATTCCAAAGAGAGAACAGGCACAAGGGATTGACTTGGCCTGGAGGGGGCGATGCCCTGTCCGGTTCCTTCAATGAAGGAGTAACTTATAGCAAAGGCAGTCTCCACATTAATCTTTTAAATCAGCCAGAGCAAGCTAAAGGGCAGGGCGAATAAAAACAGGCCAACAATAATGTTGACGATCTGTAGCAAAAAAAGGTTGTCGGTGATGGGGGCGATCATGACTTCGGTTCCAACTCTGCGCACCGCATGTTCGATATCAGCCGAGGTGATTTCCTCCTTATCTTTTTTGTGAAGTTCTTCCACCACCTCATCGAGGAAGAAAAAACGTAATACTTTGAGGATGACTCCGAACAGGATGCCGGAAATGAGTCCGGTTATGCCTCCTCGTTGCTTCAACTTTTGCCGCAGTTCATTGCCGATCTGGTCGTACTTTTCTGCCAGTTCATGTTTGGGAATATTTTTTTGAAACTTCGGAAAACGCCCTATGACCTCACGTGTCAACCAGTCGAGCAACTCCTGCAGTCCTGACAGCGCTTCACGCATTTTTTTACTCAAAACGTGAAGACTGCAGGATATCCAGCCGTGCATCAAGCCAAGAGCCATATAACCCGCGCCGACTAATACCAGCAGGGCTCCCTCCAGCCAGACGTTCCATTCGGCGGTGCCCAGAACCTGCAGGTCAAAGCTATAGGTCGCAAGAGCGCCGAGCGAAAAACCTAAAACGCCGAATAAAAATAACTTCGTGAAGGTGCCGAGCAGTAGGTCTTTGAAAAATCCGATCCAGAAATCGAGGACTTGTTGTTTGTTCATTATTTAGCGGGGCTCATCTGCGGGTCGACATGAATGGAAAGGATGAGGTCGCCGCGTTTTTCGTCATGGATTTCCCCCTTATCCTTGATGCGCAGTTTTCCGCCTGAAGGAAAATTTGGGGGGATGCGCACCATAAGTTGTTCCGTTTTCCCGCTGACCTGATAGGAAATTTTTTTACGAGACCCGTTTAGAGCTTCCACCGGCGGGATGGAAAGGTAAAAGTCCATATCCAGCGGATTTTTGTTGGATTCTTTTTTCCCGAATATTCCCTTTATACCGTTCATCAAAGGGTTGTCGGTTTTTGGCGGAACTGTTTGCCCCGATTTACTCTGCTGGTTCATTTTATGAAGTGCATATAAGGAGGAACCGACAACTTGAGCCAGCTTTAGACCCATACCAATTTTTCCGATTGGACCTGGTACCATTCTGAGAATTCTTCCCAAACCACCTACGGCACCTCCGAAGAACAGGGACTGGAAAAACGGATTGCCGGAACGAAAGCCAGAGCGGCTGAACTCGCGATTGAGTTCTTCAAAAATTTCACGGGCATTTTCACCGCGGAACATGCTGGTGAAAATATCTTCCTGAGAATAACGAAACTTGGAAGAGTCGGTGGTGCGTCCGGCAAGGTGATCGGCCCGAAACCGGTCGTATTCTTTTTTCTTTAATGGATCGCTCAACACTCCATAGGCTTCTGTGACTTCCTTGAACCGTTCTTCACTCTCGGGGTCATTGGGATTATGGTCCGGGTGAAGTTCAAGAGCCAGTTGGCGAAATGATTTTTTCAACTCCTCCTGAGTGGAGTTCTGGGAAACTTTCAGGATGGAGTAGTAGTCTTTAAACTCTTTAGGTCGTCGGGCCATGGGCGTTACATTCCCAGTTTCTGGGGGTAGATGGCTTCGGCCACCTCAGGCCCTTCCAGTAGGGTTTTAAGCTTTAGGGTGGAGATCTGGTAAGTCTCGTCTGAATGCAGGCGTTGCTTTAAATTTTCAAAATGAACTTTAATCGGTTTTGCTGGAACGTCCTCATTCAATTTTATGGGAGTAATTATAAAATGTTTTTCCCCTAGAACATCACGATACTTCCGTTTCATATTCATTTTATAGGCTTGATAACCCGAAAGGGCCTCGGCCCCGGCATAAGGAATTTCGTTCAAAACTTTGTAGTGTTCAGGAATATAAACAGTGGCGAAATAGTCTGGACCTAGGGAATGATGAACCGTGGTCTTGACTTTTAAAACTCGCAGGCTCTCCTCTGTTGGAATCATATTCATTTCCACCCAATAGGTCCGGTCATGAAAACTCAAGTTTTCAAGAAACACGATTCCATATAGGGCATTAAATTTGAATTGTAAAAAGATGCCTAAAAATACCCAGCCAAAGACTTTCCAGAATTTTCTCATCGCAATAAACCTCGTCTTTTCATTAACTCTTTACCAAAAAGATGGAATAATTTTCTTAAAACACCTTTGGGAAATTATTATCCTGAAATCGCAAGGCAAAAGCAACTACGCGCCTATTAGTTCCGTATTCAACATTCTTTTTGCTAGAAATTTAGGCGCGCAGGGAACTGATTGCATAAATCTATTGATTTTACCTGATTGTACTAAAGCATTTAGTAAGAACTGTTGACAGATTTACATTTAAAATGGTAGAAAAATTAATCCTTATTGTACAGAGCGAAGTATTGGAGCTATTGGGGAATGTTTTTAACCTGTTCCTCTAGCTAGTAAAAAAACCGCAAATGATCACCACGGAGTTTTATAAAGGAAGGATTTTCCATGAAGCGCTTAAATTTGAATATAGGTATGAAAATAACACTGCTCAATGGTGTCATACTGGTGCTGATGGTTGGTGCCCTTCTGTATATCTACAAGGAGTTGGGAAAAGCAACTGATGTAATCCAGGTCCAGACGGATTCGATGAAAAGACTGGAGGTATTGAGTTCTGCCTCCAGTACTTTTTCTCAATTGCGCTACTGGATGACGGATATGGCTGTTAGTTTGCAGAGTGAAGCTGAAGATTCTGCCATGGCAGAGAAAGTCAAGCTGGAAAAGATATTCCTCACCCTCAAGAAATCCAATCCCAAGCTGGTTGCCGAACTTCAGCCTAAAGTGGAGTCGTTCACGGATAGACTGATGTCATCGGTGGATGCTTATACCGATGAAAATCGCGTGTTGGGCAACTCCCTGATGTCGGAAGGGCGTGGTGATGCGCTTTTTATCGATAAGGAATTAAATAAGCTACTGGCAGCGGCTAAGTTGGAGGTCAGTGTCTCGGGTAAAAGGGTGGCCGATGCCAACGCTGCGATTCGTAGTATTTCTCTTGTCTTGATAGTTGTCGCCACGGCTTTGGGTGCTATTCTCTCTCTCATATTTTCCCGATCATTGGCCAAGCGCTTACGTGAGCTCACAGTGGTAATTGGAAAGATTGCTGAAGGGGATATCAAGCAGCAAGATCTTGTCATTATGTCTACGGATGAAATCGGTCAACTCGGGATGAGTTTTAACAAGATAACCGATGGCATGCAAGAAATAGTGCGGCAAGCTGAAGATATTGCGGCGGGTAGACTGGATGGGCAATATAATCTGAAAGGTGATCTGGCGGTTGCGTTTCAACAAATGACCAAGGAATTGGTGGGAAAGAAAAACTCAGACGAAAGAGAAAGAAAACAGGCTATCGCAGCCCAGGAAAAAGAGCGTCAGGAGGCTCTTGAACTAAATGACGGGCAAGAACGTGAGAAACGTGAGGTTATGGAAAGGCAGGCAAAAGAACGAAAAACGGCTCAGGATCTTCAGGACAAGGTGGATAACATGCTGGAGGTTGTTAAGGCTGCCGCTGAAGGCGACCTCACCCAGGAAATTTCTGTGAATGGAAATGATGCAATCGGTCAAATGGGGCGGGGCCTGAAAAACTTTCTGGAAAACCTCCGGAAAAATATTTCGCAGATTGCGACCACGGCTAAAACTCTGGCCGCCTCTTCAGCTCAAATGACCTCAATCAGTCAGGAAATGGCAGGTACTGCGGAGGGGACCTCGGCTCAGGCCAATGTCGTCTCGGCCGCTTCTCAGGAGATCAGCAAGAATGTCCAGACCGTGGCCACCGGAACTGAAGAAATTGGGGCCAGTATCAATGAAATTGCCCAGAATGCCAACGAAGCTGCAAGAGTTGCCGCAAATGCTGTAAAGGTAGCAGAAACAGCTAATGCAACGGTCGTAAAACTTGGCACTAGCAGTGCTGAAATTGGTCAGGTCGTCAAAGTGATCACTTCTATTGCCGAGAAGACCAACTTGTTGGCTCTGAACGCAACCATCGAGGCTGCCCGGGCCGGTGAGGCAGGAAAAGGATTTGCAGTGGTAGCCAACGAGGTCAAGGAACTGGCCAAGCAAACCGCAAAAGCGACCGATGAAATCAGCGGTAAAATCCAGACCATACAAGCGGACACCAATGGGGCGGTTGATGCAATTGGAGAAATCAGTATGATCATCAATCAGATTAATGATATTTCCAATACCATTGCCAGTGCTATTAAAGAACAGACAGCCACCACCGCTGAGATTGGCCGTAATGTGGCGGAGGCCGCAAAAGGCAGTAGTGAAATCACCGAGAATATTAATGGTGTGGCTCAGGCAGCCAATGATACCTCGCATGGGATTGGCCAGACACAGACCGCGGCCACAGAACTGCAACAAATGGCCGCAGACCTGCAAAAACTGGTCGGTCAGTTTAAGTATTGATTCAATGAAAATGCATGTTCCCCTTATGGGATTCTTGCGAAACTAGCCTGATATCTGGTTTCGCGAGAATCCCTTCTACATTTACCTACCTTTCCTCCTTTAAAACTTGAAAACCCGCGCTGATTTTATTACATTGCGCCCTTTGCCCAGTAAGGGTATCTTTAATAATTCGATTTTTATAGATTGATGCTGGTCTTAAATTTTTCAGGAAAGAGTGCCTTGAAGCGAGGAATTTTAATTGTTTTTGAAGGAATAGATGGAACAGGCAAAAGCACTCAGTGCGAACTGCTGGCAAAGTCTTTAAGCGAAAGACAGGTGCCAAATATTGCTTTGGCGGAACCCACTCGAGGAACATGGGGCGCAAAAATCCGCAGACTGCTCAGTGAAGGTCGTCAAGGCGTTAGCCCAGAAGAAGAATTAAGCTGGTTCATCAATGACCGAAAGGAAGATATTGAAACGAATATAATGCCAGCGTTGCAGGATAACAAAGTGGTGCTGATGGACCGGTATTATTTCTCGACGGCGGCTTATCAGGGTGCTTTAGGACTGGACCCTGAACAGATTCGACTGGAAAATGAAACCTTCGCTCCAATTCCAGATCGTGTTTTGATTTTCCTGACTTCTCCCGAGACATGTCTGGAGAGAATTGAATCGTCTCGCGACCAGAAAAGCGCATTTGAAAAACTGGATTATTTGAAAAATGTTCAGAAAATATTTAAAAGTTTTGAGGGGCCAAATATAAGATTTATAGATAGTGTCGGCTCGGTTGCCGAAGTTCATAAGCACGTTTTGGCTGAAACCGAAGACCTGTTTGACGTCAAATGATGAAACGAATTGTACTGGCAATCACGGGAGCAAGCGGGGTTTGTTATGGCAAGCGGCTTTTCGATTGTCTTAAATCCCACGCGGAAGTTCATGTGATCATCTCGGAGCGGGGGGCTGAACTGTTGAAGCTGGAGTTGGATCTTGCCCCTTCCTATTTTTCAGGTGAGCAGGTGACCCTGCACAAAACTTCCCGCATGAATAGTTCTATCGCCAGCGGTTCTTTTTGTGTTGATGCAATGGTGGTGGTGCCTGCGAGCATGGGGACGGTGGGAAGAATCTCCGCCGGTGTGTCCGGAACATTGATTGAGCGTGTCGCCGATGTCATGTTAAAGGAAAAACGCAAACTGATTCTTGTTCCTCGTGAAACTCCCTTCAGCACCATCCACCTGAAAAACCTTTTGGCTCTTGATCAGGCAGGAGCGATGATCCTGCCTGCATCTCCTGGGTTTTATCAGGGGCAAGATAGTTTTGATAGTCTGGTAGACTTTGTTGTGGCTCGAATACTGGACCAGTTGGGAATGGAACAGAGCCTTCTTAAACCCTATGAGCCTTAAACTGTGATGGTTTATCTTGATAATGCCGCCACCACCCCTATGGATGCGGAAGTTGTGGCGTGCGTTCATGTAGCCATGCGCGACCTGTTCGCGAACAGTGGGACACCCTATAAAATAGGGCTGGATGCGAAAGGTTTCATTGAAAAATCGGCGCAGTCCATCGCCGAAACTCTCCAGATACCCTCAACGCACCGTATTCTGTTTACCAGTGGTGGCACGGAGTCCAATAATCTTTTTATTAAGGGATTGTGTTTCCCGGATAAGAAAACTGCTTTCCTGGGACTGGAGCACCCAAGCGTTACCGAGAGCCTGACATTCCTCAATCAGTTCGGAAATGAACCGTTATCGTTACTTTCTTTTCAAAGGGAAGGTCGGCTCGACTTGGATTCATTAACTGTTTTGAAGGAAAATCGTGTGAGACTTCTCTGCCTTTCACATGTGAATAATGAGTTGGGTACGGTGAACGATCCTTTGAAAATCATTTCTGCTTTGGCAAAAAAATCTGCGCAGACAAGATTGTTTCTGGACGGTGTACAGGCTATCGGCAAGCTCAAATTGGACCCGAAGATGTGGAAGGGCCTTGCGGGTTATTCTATTTCGGGTCACAAAATTCATGGGCCGAAAGGCATCGGTCTGCTGGTCTATGATTCGAAACTGGTTCTTAATCCGCAAATGCATGGGGGGAAACAACAGTTCGGAGTTCGTTCCGGCACACTTCCCTTGCCGCTGATAATAGGGCTGAAAACAGCCATACAGCAGGTTGTGGCAAGAACTGAGGAAACTCACAAGCATCTTCAGGGTCTATGCCAGCATTTGATTGACGGGCTGAAAAATTTACAGGCACGGCTACCTGAGTTGAAGATTCTTTTTAATTCGCTGATTGATGCAGATAGCATGCACCAATCACCGGGGATGGTTAATTTTTCTTTTCCTCCTGTCGAGGGAGAAGTTATTCTCCACCATCTGGAAGCAAAAGATATTTTTGTTGGACTTGGTAGTGCCTGCAGCGCCCAGTCCAAAGAGCCTTCCAAAATCCTTATGGGAATCGGGTTGAGCGAGGAGCAGGCGCGTTGCAGTTTGCGCATTTCTTTTTCCCGCAATAATACCCCGGAAGAAATTGACCAGTTTCTGGAAGCTTTTGGAAATGCTTACCAGTCCCTTTATCCCACCTTCTTGCAAAAAGCTGAACATCGATGACAGAAAGAAGAACCGTTTTGATCCGTTATGACGAGATCGGACTCAAAGGACGGAATAGAAAATTTTTCGAAAAATGTCTCCTGAGAAATATCAGACGCGTGCTTTCAGGCACAGATGATATTCAGTATAGTTCGCCCCGTGGCCGAATTTTTTTGGATATCCCTTCAAGTTTCGCGGCGGAATGTTCGATCAGGTTGAAGGCTGTTCCCGGTATCGCTTCATTCAGTATTGGAATCTCAATGAGTTCTGATTTCGATGCGATCGCGGCTTTAGGAGTCCAATGGATTGAAGCCCGGCTGGAGTCTGCTGATTCTCTGAAGTTTTGTGTTAAAACGCGACGCTCGGAAAAGTCGTTTCCCAAAACCTCACCCGAAGTAAATTTTGAGGTGGGTTCGCGCATCATGAAGCAATTAAGTCCGCAAGGGTTGACGGTAAATATTACTGAAGCGGAATATGTTCTTGAAATAGAAATTGGACGTTCGGAAACGGTGGTCTTCGATAATCGTCAGCAGGGACTGTGCGGGCTCCCTGTGGGCAGTTCCGGCAATGTGCTTTGCCTACTATCGGGTGGGATTGACAGCCCTGTATCCGCTTTCATGATGGCGTGCAGGGGGTGCCGCGTTCATTTTGTGTTTTTTGATAATCAACCTTTTCTTGGCCGGGGAGGGTATGACAAGGTTTTAAGGCTTGCAAAAAAGATCAATCATTTTCAGGCAAAAGCAACCTTGTATGTGGTTCCCTTTGAGGAGATGCAGGGAGCTATCCGAGATCATTGTAATGAGGAAAACAGGATCATTCTCTATCGGCGAATGATGTATCGCCTCGCAGCAGAAATTGCTGAGCGTAAGGGCTGTTTAGCATTGGTCAACGGTGAATCGTTGGGGCAGGTGGCTTCACAGACCCTGGAAAATCTTGCCGCCGTTTCGTGTGTCACGTCCTTAAGTGTATTACGACCTTTAATCGGTATGAATAAAGAAAGTATCATCAACAAGGCAAAAGAAATTGGCACTTATGAAGTCAGTATTGAGCCGCAACCCGATTGCTGTTCGGTTTTCATGCCTAAGAATCCGGTGACCCGGAGCAAGATTCCATTTCTGGAAAGGGATGAGGGAAAAATTCCTTGGCAAGAGCTGAGCGATAACGCTCTCGAACGGATGGAAATCATCAAGGTGGATGATTTATGAAGCCGATGAAATTTTTATGACTTCGGGGATTTCCGGAAGTTCTTTTAGCAGATCGCGAATGGTCTTATTTTCCAGCGGATGCAAATAATCCCCGGCGAATTCGCTGAGCGGTAAAAGAACAAAACGCCTTTTCGTCATTTCCGGGTGGGGGAGTGTGAGGGAAGTAGAATCAATCACACGGTCTTCATAAGCCAGTAAATCCAAGTCGATAACTCTTGGCCCCCACTTTTCCAGCCGTTTTCTTCCGAAAACCTTTTCAATTTTAAAAACCGCGTCGAGTAATGCTTCTGGAGTCAGAGAAGTTTTCAAGGCGACGGCAGCATTGACGAACCAGTTCTGATCGGTTTTGCCAACGGGTTCTGACTCGTACAGGCTGGACCGGGCCACTACTTCAATTTCCGACACAGTATTGAGAAGACGAATCGCCTTCTCGCAATTTTCAGATGGAATCCCTAAGTTTGAGCCGATTCCAATGAAGGCATTATATTTCATGCATTAGCTTTCGCTTGTGAGCAATTGGGCCGAGAAAACTCTTTGCTTGCCAGTCAAAGCTATTGCAATCTGGCCTCACGTCTGGCGGCTCATTACCTGAGGAGGTACTCCACTAGAATTCAAATTCTACGGTGGAAAGGCGTGCTTTGATTTCTTTCATGATCTGGGTTTCCTCTGCCTCGCCTTTCGCTGTGAACGTTGCTGAAAACCGGACATAATGACCAACATCGTCCCAGGGGACGGTGGAAATCAGCATTTCGGTGATCAGGAACTGGGAAAACTCTTCGCCATTAGCAAACTTACGCCCACCCTTGATTCCTTTAGGAGCACCCACATAGAGGAAGAACGAACCTCCAGGCATTTTTGCCTTGAACCCTACAGAGTTGAGGGTTTCAACCAGCATGGCTAGTCGGCGCTTGTACTTGGCCACGGTTCGTTTCGTGATGTCCGGGTGTTCCAGAGCATAAATTCCTGCCTTCTGGATGCCTGCGAACTGGCCGGAGTCTACATTATCTTTAACATGCGAAAGGCCTTTGACAATAAGTTCATTGCCGACAATGAAGGCAATGCGCCACCCCGTCATGTTATACGCCTTTGAAAGGGAATGAAACTCAACACCGACATCCATTGCGCCGGGTACCGAAAGAAAGCTCTCGGTTTTTCCGGAATAGGTCAGGGCCGCATAGGCCGCATCCTGGATGATGATGATATTATTCTGCCTGGCAAACTCAATGGCTTCTTCATAAAATTTACGAGTGGCGGTGGCCCCTGTTGGATTATTGGGATAGTTTAAATACAAAATTTTGGCCTTCGCACGGGTCGCCGAATCGATACTCTTTAAGTCAGGGAGAAAATGATTGGCTTCTGTGAGAGGAAGATTAACAACCTCTCCTCCCAGATATTGAGCGTGGGTCCCCATAACTGGATAGCCGGGCACGGTCATCAGGGTGATATCACCGGGATTGATAAAGACCGCTGGAGTCATCGCCAGGCCGGGTTTGGAGCCGATGGTGTGATTGACATGCTTGCCCGGTTCCAACCCTTTAACACCAAAAATATCTTTCATATATTTGCAGGCGGCGACTTTAAATTCCTCGATACCATTATCGGTGTAGCCCCGGTTCTCCGGTTTTTCTGCTTCCAGTTGCAGGGTTTTCACAACACCGGGATCGGCCATTTCGTCAGGCTCCCCCACTCCCATATCGAATAATACTTTTCCCGGATTGGCATCCTGTGCCGCGCGTTTGGCTCTTTTTATTTTTTCGAATTTATAAATCTTGGTATCTTTGCCAAATTGACTGCCGCCTAAGCGGTCTGCAAAGAGGGATTGAATATAGCTTTCATCTGACATCTGAAACTCCAAATTATAATGAAGAAGATTAAATTAAGGTCTAAAGGAAGGGTTCAATCTAGCCAAAAACCTTACCCCTGTCAAGTTGCTCAAAACCATTTCTGTACAACTTGAAAAGCAAGAAAGGAAATATGAGAAGTTACTAGGCTTCGGCACGGTCTGAAATGCCAGCGCTTTGGAAAGTCGCCATTTCGGAATAAATTTTCACAGCCGCTTCTATCAGGCTGAAAGCCAGTACTGCACCTGTTCCTTCCCCCAAGCGCATTTTTAAATCAAAAAGAGGGGGCGCCTCAATGAGATCAAAAAATACCTTCTGTCCAGGCTCTACTGAACGGTGTGAAGGAAAAATATAATCCTTGACTGAGGGATTCAGCTTGATGGCCAGAGATGCCCCGGCACTGGAAATCAAGCCGTCAACAACAACAGGAATATTTTGTGCGGCGGCGCCCAACAGAAGGCCGATAATACCGCCAATCTCGAAGCCACCGACTTTGGCGAGAATATCTATGGGGTCTTCCGGGTCGGGAGTATGCCTGACAAGGGCCTGCTGAATGACAGCAATTTTTTTGTCCAGAGTTTTGTCGTCGATACCTGTTCCTCGTCCTGTAACCTGACTTGCGGGAAGTCCGCTCAGTACAGAGAATATCGCGGAGCTGGCTGTGGTATTGCCGATTCCCATCTCCCCGGTAGCCAGAAGGTCTACTCCTTTATCCGCGAGTTCTGCCGCCATTTGAATTCCAATGGTGATGGACTCCTCGGCCTGGGTTCTGGTCATGGCGGGTTCTTTAGCCATGTTTCGGGTTCCGAAGGCTATTTTTCTATCCAGCAAATCAGGATGCGGAGCAAACCGATGGTTAACGCCAATATCTACCACTAATACTTCGGCGTTCTGCTGCCTTGCCAGAACATTTATGGCGGCGCCGCCATCGAGAAAATTCTGCACCATTTGAGGAGTGACTTCAGCGGGGTAAGCGCTGATGCCTTCTTCGGTGACGCCATGATCGGCTGCAAATATAATGACCGATTTCTTGTTAATGGAAGGGTGATCTGTGTCGCGGATGGCGGCATATTTTTTTGCCAGGTCTTCCAGAAGGCCGAGGCTCCCCGGAGGTTTTGTGAGGGAATCGAGATGAGCCTGTGCACCCTTCAACCGAATTGGAGAGACGGGTTGTATTGATTTCAGGGTGTCTTGAATGATATCAAGCATGGGTGACTCGCTTGTTGACAAAACCATTAATTCGCATCAGGATCGGGTTCTTCTTCCTTTTCTTCCGGTTCGAGTCCTGCTGCTTTTTGCGAATAACGCAGGTATTTGATGATTTCGTTGATTTCATCAGGGGTCACATTCTTTTTCTGTGACGGCATTTTATCAGTGCCGTTCAGCACGGTCTCGCTGATATCTGCATCGGAGAAATTGTTGGCAAGGTATTCCTCGTCAATGAGGCTGGGTGCCTGAGTGTGTTTGCCCATCGCGTCTGGCCCGTGACAATTGGAACAGACCCTGTGAAAATACTGTTGCCCTTTTTTGTAAGGTTCCGGCACTTCCAGTGTGGGTTTTGGGGCGCATGAAAAAGCAAAAATAACAGAGAAAAGTATAAGGTGTTGTTTCATAAGTGAGGAATTACTTCCTTCTTTTGACAATGTCGAGCTTGCCGTCATGGTTGCTATCTATATCGACGCGTTCCAGTTTTCCGGAATCGTCAAAATATTCCCAACGGTCTGGCTTGCCATCAAAGTTTGTATCGTGCACCACATTTTTTAATTGTGTGGAATTTTTAAAGTATTGCCACTGGTCCGGGCTTCCGTCTTGGTTTGTATCGAAGCTGGTTGACAGCAGAGCTTCATTGGCACCAAAAGTTTCCCATCGGTCAATTTGTCCATCGTGGGAAGTGTCATACTCTACTCGTTCCATGTGGCCGTCTTCAGAAAAATATTGCAAAACATCCATTTTACCGTCCTGGTTTTCGTCCGTCTCCAGACGCGTTACCTTGTTGTTCGAGTCATACACTTCGCGCCAGTCCATCAATCCAGAATACTTGGAGTCCTTCTCAACATACTCGAGGATGAAGTCTTTGGAGTAATGTTGGATCTGATCCAGGGTTCCGTCTAAATTGCGGTCCAATTCAACTCGGATAGGTTTTGAGTTCCCCTCAAAAATATCTATCTGGTCAATCTTCTTATCCCCATTTTTGTCATACTCAATTTTCAGCAGACGGCCGTCCTCCGACTTATGGTGCCATTGATCCAGATTGCCATCGAAATTGCTGTCCACTTGGATAACGTCAGCACCTGCAAACGAAGCCAGACCGAAAATGAGGAATCCGGCTAGAAAACATTTCATTGTGAATCGGTTCGAGATCATGGTTCCTCTAGTATAAATGAAATGGGAAGCTTAAATCTAATCGAATCCAACTTGAGAGCTTCTGGGATTTTTGGGTAGGGGACGGCACTTTTAATTGCATCCAAGGCTGCATCATCCAGAATTCTATGGGGAGAAGCCAGGGTAATGGAAGAACTTAAAAGATCGCCATTGCGGGCGAGGATAAACTCTATGACGGGTTTTCCTTCCCATCCATGCTTTCTGGCTCGGTTGGGATAATATCTGACCTTCGCGATTCTGCCCCACACGCCGGAGGTGAAGCCTTTTCGAATAGACTCCAGGTCCTCGGTGGGAAAGTCCATTTCTTTCTCAGAAGGCCCGGATTTTAAAGAGGCTGATACAGTATTTTCCTCATTTTCATCGATGAAGTCAGAGGGTATAGAGGCTATTTGAACAGACTGTGTTTTGGGAGTTGGTATCCAACGCTCTACCGTTGTCACCCCTCGCACCGGAGATATTTTCAAGGGAGAGTAATTCAACTCTCCAGAAACCGTCCTGACTGTGACCCCCTTACGAGGGGAAGCAGTAGAAAATTGGCGCGAAGGTGAAGCATTCGCTGTCGCGATTTGGAGCACTAGTTTTCCTCGCCATAGCGAAGGCGGTTTGGGGGACTTGGAATGGGCTGGACGGGTCCGCTGAATCGTTTGAGTCACCAGAGGAGCAGGTGTATGGGGTGAAAATTCTATCAGTTTGGGCTGCTGATATTGTTTTGCGGGTACCAGTTTAACCGAATTCGAAATCATTTCCGCAGCTTGTTTTTGTGGAACGGGATTAGACTTCCTGGACGGCGAATTTTCTTTTTCAGATTGAAGAAAAACATTTTGTATTTTTATCGGAGGAGTTTCAGGCTTGGGAGCAATTTTATTCCAAGACAAGAATATCAGGCTGACTATCAAAACAGCATGAATGCCCGCAGAGATCCCCATTGGAAGGGATAATAAATTTCGGCCTGAACGTCTGATATGCATTATAGATATTTCTGAATTAACCACTAAAAAAGATTGTGAAGCACTTCGAATATAATAACCAATGCCAATGCCAGTATCGATGTTGTGAACATAACTTTATGGCTTCGGGTGATGTCGGATAATTCGGGCTCCCGCAAGTTGTCGCCAATGAATGGTTTTTCATTGAGTTCGCCGGAATAAAAACTCGCCCCTCCGAGTCGGACTCCTAGAGCCCCTGCCATGGCCGCCTCGGGAAAACCGGAGTTCGGGCTGGGGTGTTTGGAACCATCTCGAAATGCTATCGCCATGGAGTTTTTGCCGCTCAATCCGCAAAGGCCCGCGCCTGCAGCGATGACAGGCAAGGACAACCTGGCTGGAAACCAGTTAGCCAGATCATCCAGACGGGCAGAAGCCCATCCGAACTCCCGGTAGGTCTCATTTTTATAGCCAAATAAAGAATCCATGGTGTTGATGGCCTTGTAGGCAACCGCCAGTGGGGCCCCGCCCAGCAAAGTGAAAAATAGTGGGGCGATGATTCCATCTACAGTACTTTCTGCCACCGTTTCTACTGTGGCTCTTACAATTTCGTTTTTTTTCAGGCTGGTGGTATCGCGACCTACAATATTTGACAAACATTTCCGGGCTTTGATGAGATCGGCTTCCTTAAGGTATTGGAATACGGGTCGGCTTTCATCAAAGAGGCTTCGAACAGACAGGGTGGTATAGATGAAAAAAATAGATGCGGCCCAGCCCAGCCATGGATGAGCAGAGTTCAGTCCATGAATAATCATCCAGACAGTAAAAAAAGAGATTGTGACAACGGTTAGGGTTGTGATGATCCCGGCTAACTTGAGGCTGGAAAAAAAATTACGGGAAAAGTTTTCCATCGCGTGAGCCAGATGTGCGATGATTTTTACTGGATGAGGGTAGCCCTTGGGATCGCCCAGTAAAAGATCGGCTATGAAAGCGATGGCAATTTGAAATGTTAAGCTCATTTTTTATAAGCCTGTTTGCTGGATGAGAAATGTTCAGAAATAGAATCCGCCAGTTTCAGGTTGTCTCCACGCTCTCTCATCGAAATCCGGAAAAAACTTTCGTCGAGTCCGTTAAAGTTTCCACAATTTCTTATAAGGAGCGACTGCAATAATAAATGCTGATATAAACTCCGGCCAGTGGATTCGCTGCCATCTCGAACACGGAATAATAGAAAATTAGCGTCAGAAGCAAAAACCTCAATTTCCCGAACCGAGTTTAATGCCTGAAACATGAAACTTCTTTCCTCGAGGGTCCAGTTCCGGGTCTTCTCCTGAAAAGCCCTATCCAAAATGACATCAGCGCCAATGGCCTGGGCCAAAGCGTTCACCGACCATGGATACTGGTGAGGAGCTATGACACTATTTTTTTCTGGATGTAGGACTCCGTAACCAATTCTAAGTCCCGGAAGCGAATAAAACTTGGTCAGGGATCGAATCAAAATCAAGTTTGAGTTTCTCTTCAATAGATTCCAGGCAGAATTATCGGGAGAGGAAAAATCGATAAATGCTTCATCAATTATTAAAATAGTTGCACGTTCCTCACAATACTCCTGCAGATGAGGCAGGAAGTCTCCATAAAGTTTTCCGGTGGGACTGGCAGGATTCCCCAAAACAATGGCTCCGAGTTGCTGGATGCTATCCAGTTGGGCGAATAACAAAGTAGGATCGGCTTGAAATCCTGTATCGGAATTTAATGGGATCGAATGAGCCTGAACGCCAAAAGCCGTAAACGCCTTTTCATATTCGGAGAAACACGGGTCAAGGATGGCAACCTCCTGTCTTTCACGGAGTAAGTGGGGAAGAAGATAAATCATTTCCGTTGAACCATTGGTCACACGAATCCAGTTTTCAGGAATACCTGTTGCCGCAGAAATATTTTTCGTAATTACAGTGCAGTGAGGGTCTGGATACTCGCGCAAGAGTCGCGGTGTTTCCAGTAATAATTGTGATACGCAACCGGGAGGGGATATAGGGTTGATGCTGGCACTGAAATCAATCAGCTTGTCGGGGTCGATCCCGGAAGCTTCCGCCATAGCGCGTGGGTCTCCACCGTGCACGGGGTAGGGGATTTCTGGCACCTGCAATTTTTCCGGTTTTTTATTGTCAATCATTTTTAGTCGAGTCGGGAAAATGAACCTTAAAGTCCGTCGATGTTCCCTGCCATTTATTATAATAGATTAATTTTTCAACTGGCAATCGTTGGGCCCAACCAGCTGTTTCCAACATGGGTTTGGGATAAAACGACTCCGTATGGCCTACACATAAATAAGCCACTGGCTGAATATGGTCGGGAATATCCAAATCCTCTTTCAATTGTTCGTTGGACAAAATACTCACCCAGCCTACCGCGAGCCCTTCTGCGCGGGCCGCAAGCCAAAGATTTTGTACTGCACAACAGGTGCTGAACAAGTCTGTTTCAAAAACTGTATTTCGCCCCAAGACATTTGGACCGAAACGTGTGCGGTCGCAGGTCACACAAATATTGACTGCGGCATCCTGAATGCCTTCCAGCTTGAGGGAGTTGTAAAGTTTTTGCTGGTCGCCGCTGAATTTTTGTGCGGCCTCTTCATTGGCATTTTTAAAGTTCAGGGTGATTTTGTTCTTCACCTCTGGATCAGTGATCACCAGGAAATTCCAGGGTTGCATGTAACCCACGGAACCGGCGTGATGAGCGGCATCTAAAACCCGGCCTAATTTTTCAGGGTCCACCGGTTTGGGGATGAAGTGGCGTACATCGCGACGTTTGTATATAGCCTCATAGAGACCCTGTTTTTTCCCTGGAGAAAACTCATGCTCTGGATTCTTATCTTTGGTTTGTTCTGTGTTGTGTGGTTTCTCGGATGTTTTTATGGTGACCGGTATGCCGGATACCATGCTGACCACTTCATCGAATTCCGCTGCGAGAATCTGGTTGGTCTGTCCTGCGATATCACGAAAGGATCGGGCAGAAGGCTCCAGAGGGACGATTCCAGAGCCTAACTCATTAGTGATGACAATGATGTCGCTCTTACTGTTTTTACATTCGGTGATAAATTCATGAACCCGTTCCAGTATGGTTTGCCGTGTCATATTTTTCATGATCATATTGCTCAGCCATAAAGTAACGCAGTCCAGAACTATAAATCCAGACTGGTTTCCTTGGTCCTTTAATACACTTGCCGGGTCTAGAGGTTCTTCAATGGTGATCCATTCCTTGCCGCGTTCATTCTGGTGCCTTTGGATTCTTTCAGCCATTTCATCATCTAGAGCTTCTGCGGTGGCTAGAAATATTTTTGGGATATTGATGTTTGCAGTCAACTCGAGAGCATGACGGCTTTTGCCGCTTCGGCTACCTCCCGTGACTAAAATAGTTTTTCCAGACATAAAATTACCCGGTCTCTGTATAGGGAATGCTCTTCTTAAAGAATCGAAGCGCTCACTCCACCCATTAATAAAAATGTCATTTCTATTATTTCCGTTGTGGCTCCAAGTGTGTCTCCCGTAATGCCACCAATTTTACTTTTGAACCACATTAGCAAGCTGACGAGTAGCAGGGAGAATAAGATCAAGCTTGCCAATCCCAATAACCAGTCCATATAAAGTAGGATGGCGAAGGGGAGGGGACAAAATATCAAAAGAGAAAACTTGCCCTGTTGGTAAAAATTTTCCGCCAACATTTTTTCTGATGGGACATGGTTGACAAAAACAAGCCCTATGACCTGAGCCGTTCGGCCTAGCGCCGGTGCCAGAACCAGCCAGATCAGTGATTCTGAATGGATTACTCCGGCCACCCCTGCCAGTTTCAAGAGAATGCAGAAAAGTAGCGCCAGCACCCCCATCACTCCGATGCGCGAATCTTTCATGATTTCCAGGATTCGCTCGCGGGGCCGGTGTGAGAAAAATCCGTCCGCAGTATCGGCAAGTCCATCCAAATGCAAAGCGCCTGATATAACGGCCAGAAACAGCACGTCTACCACTATGCGTATTTCTGTGTAAGGAGCCAGCAGATGGTCCACTCCATAGAGCATCCCCCCTAGAGCAAGGCCGACCAGTGGAAAGTATAGAACTTGTCTCCCATCGTTGGTGGTGGCCGGTACGGGAATAATGGTTAAAAAACCTATGGCGGCTAAAAAGTTCAAGTCTCACGTTTTTTATAGATTAAAATTCTATGCCCTTTTGAGCAGGAATTCCCTGTTCCTTAAAAGGATGCTTGATCATCTTCATTTCTGTTACCAGATCGGCAATTTCTATCAATTTTTCGGACGCATTTCTCCCTGTGCAGACCACATGCGTCATTGCGGGTTTGTTGCGTAATGTTTCCAGAAATTCTTCTTCTGGGAAGAATTGATAGTGCAAGACGTAATTGATTTCCTCAAAAATAACCATTTGATACTTGCCGCTGAGTAACTTTTCTTTGGCAACTTCGAAAGCCGCACGAGCGGTGGCTTTGTCCTGTTCAATATTGTTTGTGTCCCATGTGAATCCGTCGCCCATAGCTTCAAACTCCACATAAGGAGACAGCTTTCCAAAAGATTTGCGCTCACCGGCTTTCCATTGGCCTTTCATGAACTGCATGATGAACACATTCATCTTGTTTCCGGCTGCACGCATGGCCAGGCCGAAAGCGGCGGTGGATTTGCCTTTTCCTTCGCCCGTATTGACGATGATCAATCCCTTGCGTTTTTTGGGATCCGCTCCTGAAGGTTTTCTCATAGTTTTGCTTCCATTAAATGGTTCAGCCACCCTTTATTGCCGGCCCAGTATATATGCGCGTAAAAAGCGTGGCAGTTTTTGGTGGTGAATCCATCATTTGAAATTATCTTCTTGTTGGGGTTGCTGTTTTTCAATTTGGGTTGTTCTTTGTTCATTGTGAAAGCGGAATAGTGAAATTCGTGCCCGTGGAGAACCAACTTGATATTCGTAGTTCGGGTCGGTTTCAACTTGCGATATCCCAAGGTCAACTTTCTGGCTTTGAGAGATGTGTCAAAATTGAAAAGGCCAACCATAGGAAACTTTTTCCCCGTTTCGTTGGTGATATGTTTTCCTAGATACATGAGTCCACCGCATTCCCCGATGATCATTATCCCGGCCAGTCCGGCCTTTTTGATGTCCTTTATCATAGAACGATTCCTGCTTAGAGCTTCTGCATGTAGTTCCGGATAACCACCGGGAAAATAATAGCCGTCCATATTTTTTGGTAGATGAAGATCATGGAGTGGTGAGAAAAATGCAATATTAAAACCCTGGTGACTGAGAAAGTCCAGAGTGTCCTGATAGATGAACTGGAACGCCTCATCCTTTGCAACAGCAATATTGAATGTTACGGATTTTGGGTTTGTTCTCCAGCGCCTTGGTACTAGTTTTGAGCTAGAGGCCTGTTGTTCAGGTTTTTTGAGTTTGAATAATTTTAGAAACAATTTCAGGTCGATATGGGACTCAATATGTTTCGCCCATTTTTGATAGATGTCTTTCTTTTGCTCAATACCCTGATGCAGTCCCAGATGACGGCTGGGTATGCTTAACTCCGACGACGTCGGCAGGCAGGCAAGAAGTTTTGCGGAAGTGTGGTGCTCAATCGCATCCTTTATTATTTGTGCATGACGATCACTATTAATGTTATTGGCAATGACACCCACAATATTTACTTTAGGATCCAAGTTCATATATCCCAGGACCAGTGCCGCTGCAGACCGGGCCATGGCCCTGCCGTCGATGACAAGCAGGACGGGCAAGTTGAGCAGTTTTGCAACCTCTGCCGTCGAGCCCTTTTCGGATATTGCCGATGCGCCGTCATGAAGACCCATGACACCTTCAACGATGGCGATGTCTCCATCACTCATAATATCGCTGAACAGGGCTTTGACGTATTTGGGTGTGCACATGACGGTATCCAGATTATAACTCGGTTGGCCGGAAGCTCTTGCGTGGTGTCCGGGATCAATATAATCCGGGCCCACCTTGAAAGGTTTGATGGAATATCCGTGGTTTTTTAGTAGGCGCATGAATCCCATAGATACCGAGGATTTTCCAGCGGAACTATGAGTTCCCGCTATGACCAAACCCTGGTGGTGCCCAATTTTTATATTTTTAGTCATATTTATTTAAATGTATAGGTGAATCCGGCATACCCGGCGGCATCGGAAGTTCCGCGTCGGGCAACTTCTTCATATTCTTTATCGAAAATATTTTCACCCCGGGCATTGAGTTCTAAATTTTTATTGAGCTTGTAACTCATAGAGACTCTTAATGTGGCAAATCCGGGTACGGTTCTTGAGCCTGAAGCAAGATCCAAGACACCGCTTCTTGCTCGCACGCCAATTTGAGTGAAAAGTTTGTTTCTCCAGTTGTGGGATAACGTGGCGGAATATTGATGTTTTGGTCGGCGTCTTAGAGGAATATCTTTGTTTTCATCGACCGCTTCAGTCCATGTGTAGTTGTTGGAAAAGTGTAGGTTATAAGGGAGTTGAGTGCCCACATGAGCTTCAATGCCTCGTGATTTAGCGCGGCCAATATTGAGGGTAGGTGTGCTAGAAGTTTGGAATGTAATCAGGTTTTCAATTTCGATATTGAAAAAGGTGAGTTCAACCCTTACCATCTTATTAAAGAGATCCTTGTCCATCCCAACTTCAAAAGATTCTGATTCTTCTGGCTTTAAGTCCGGGTTTCCACTTCCGGGAAAAGAGAGTTCGTTAAAAGAGGGTGCCCGAAACCCCGTTGCATAGGCTCCGCGCAGTCTGAAATCCCATTGTTTAAAGTTATAGGCTCCTTCAAATTTATAGGTCAGTGCATCCTCAAAGCTGTCATTGAGGTCCTTTCTGAACCCGGCAGTGAGCAGAACTCTATCTTGCCAATCGAACTGACTTTGCAAAAAATAGCCCTGGTTGAAGGTGTTTTTGGTGAAGGCGTTACGGTTGTTCCTGCCATTTTGAGCCTTGAATTCGACCCCGAATACGGTTGAAATATAATCATTTAACTCAATGTTATTTTGCAGGTCGGCAATATAGGTCCTGTTAAATATTTGATCTTGATTGAGTTCGGTGTCTGGTTCATTGGCATCGTAAGCTATGCTGGGGCTTAGTTTGATTTTCCACCACGGAGTGATGTATTTAGAAATTGGTGAAGCTAGGTAAAAAGATTCAATTTCAGTATCGCGAAACTCTCGATCCCCAGTTGTTGTATCTAAGTCGGAATATGACTTTGTGTACCGACCAATAAATTCCATCCGGCCATCCCCCTTAAAGCTGGAACCTATTCTGGTTGAGAGGGAAGTGTTTTCATACCCGTCTTTTTCTGGAACGCTTCCCGTTTCAGCGATTCGGTTTTCGTTGAAATCCGAATAACCGGAAATGTCGGTTCTTGAAGCTGAAAAAGAATAGTCAATGTCATCAATGGCGCCCGAACTGCCGAGAGTTTCTTTGTAGGTGCCAAAGCTTCCGCCTTCAAATGACAGGTAATGGGAGGGGGTGCCTCGCCCCTTTTTGGTAATTATGTTAATCACGCCGCCCACCGCATCAGCTCCCCATATTGTTGATTGTGGCCCTCTCAAAATCTCAATGCGCTCGATATTTTCTGTGCCAAGATTCCTGAAATCGAATCTTCCTTGAGTGTTTCCATTAACTCTTACTCCGTCTATAATTACTAATGTACTTGCTTGATTCGCGCCTCGAATGCGAATGCTTGATTCTCCTCCCACGCCACCCTGCTTGAAGACACCGAGGCTCAGATGATCACGCAAAATATTTTCCACCGTGGGCGATCCAGACTGTTTGATCTCCTCTTCCGTGATGATGGTGACGGAACCGGCGTATTTTTCCTTTGTTGTTTTCAGCCTGCTGGAAGAGATTTCGATGGACTGGAGCTCTTCAACAGGTTCCTCGGAATACACTGGCGTTAGTGCCAATGAAAAGCTGAGCATGATAAATGTAAATATCTGGATATGCTTTTTCACTACTTTCTCCCTCGAGATAAAAATTCCGGCAGGTCTTCTGACTTTGGGCTATCTACTCACCACGCCTTCCCATCAAACTTGACATTGGCTGATCGTGGCTTTCGCTCCCTTTACAGTTGCGGGGCAGTGTTGGAATTTCACCAAACTTCCCTTGACCGGACTTGGTTTAAAATTGCTTCTGGTTACAGAAACCTTTTTTCAATCGTCTCCATGTCTATGGAGGTTTTTATCAAATCCACAAGCTTGTCGAGCTCGCAGGTTCTAAACTGTGCATAGTCGAATTTATTGTGAGGCTCAGATAATCCCTTCTGTTTTCTTATATACTGCAAAATATTTTCGCGGAACAAGTCTTTGTCTAAAAAACCATGCAGATAAGTGCCGATAACGGTTCCTTCCTGATTGATGATTCCGAGATTCATGGGGTTATCACCAATTGAAGCCGAGAAGAGGGGCGGATAGGGGCTGCCAAAGGTGGTTCTGCCCATATGAATTTCGTAGCCTTCGCACTGGATTCCCTCCGGGAATACACGGCTCTTGACAGTTTCAAGTTGCACCTGTCGGGTTAATTTTTCAGCTACCAGTGTGGTTTCAAAATCGAACAGGCTTAGTCCTTCGGCTTCTTTTTCCAGGCTCTCCAGATTGTCAGGGTCCCTTATAAATTTTCCGAGCATTTGGAATCCGCCACAAATCCCAAGAACCAGAGTGCCTGCTTGATGGCATTTTAGAATTTCACGGGTCAGGCATTGCTGATTCAAAAAATTCATGTCAGCGACAGTATTTTTGCTGCCGGGGATTATGATTAAATCCGGATTTCCCATTTGCGAAGGATGACGGACATATCGCAACGAAATAGAAGGATCATACGCAAGCGGCGACAGGTCGGTGAAATTGGACATTCGTGGAAGTTCAATGACAGCGATGTTCAAAATCCCTTCGGCATTTTGCTCGGCTGAATAAAACCTTTGCGGCATGGAATCTTCTTCGTCAATAACCATGTCCTTGGAGTAGGGGACGACACCTAGAACCGGTTTGCTCACCATTGCTTCAAATTGTTCGATACCTGGTTGCAAAAGGTCCAGGTCTCCTCGAAATTTATTGATGATGAATCCCATCACCCGTTCCTGCTCTTTGTCGGTGAGGAGGTCGTAGGTGCCTTTGAGCCATGCGAACACACCTCCTCGATCAATGTCACCGACAAGTAATACCGGTGCATCCGCCTTTTCAGCGATGAACATATTGACCAGGTCCGTCTTTTTTAGATTGATTTCTGCCGGACTTCCGGCACCCTCGATAATGACCAGATCATATTTGTCTCTGAGTTCATCGAGAGCTTGAGTGACGACCTCTTTATGTCTTATATGATGTGCATAAAAATCTTTTGCGTTTCTGGAGCCTTCAGGTTTTCCCATTATGATTACTTGCGAATTATTATCTCCTGAAGGTTTCAACAGGATGGGATTCATGATGACTTCCGGTTTTAATCCGCAAGCCTCCGCCTGATAGGCCTGAGCTCGTCCCATTTCTTCCCCGCGCTCGGTGACGAAAGAATTCAGGGCCATATTCTGTGCCTTGAAAGGGGCGACTTTGAATCCAGCCTTATAAAAATACCTGCAGAATGCCGCCGTCAAAAGACTTTTGCCGACACCGGAACCGGTTCCTTGAATCATCAGAGTTTTTGCTGTCATAAATTCATACCTGCCTTTTTCTTTTCAGGAGCCAAACGAAAAAGGGACCTCCCAGAATTGCGGTAATGATGCCCACTGGAATTTCAGTCGGAGCGATGATGGTTCTTGCCAATGTGTCGCAGGCCACCAGAAAACTGGCTCCGAAAAGCATGGATGCGGGAATCAGTATGCGCAGGTCGGGGCCGACAAAGAGCCGCACGGTATGAGGAACGATCAGTCCGACAAACCCAATAGGACCACAAGTCGCGACTACCGTTCCGGTTATGAGTGAGGCGGTGATGAACCCGACCTTTTGAATTCTGGCAACGTTTACTCCTCGGCTTGAAGCCGAATGAACCCCGGTGCTGATGAGGTTCAAGTCCCTGCTGATAAACATCAGGATGAATATGCCCAGAAAAACCATGGGGGTAATGGATAAGATTGTATCGTAATCGGTGATGTCTAATCCTCCCATGAGCCAGCGGATGATTCTAAAAGATTGACTGAAATCAGCAAGGTAATGAATAAACATCACCATAGCCGCGAAAAAAAAATTGGCGGTTACGCCTGCCAGTAAAAGAATGCCGGTCGGGAACTCGCCGTGGCGGGTCCTGACCAAACTGAACACCAGCATGATGGCACCCAACGAACCTAAAAATGAAAACAGCGAAACCACCGGAAAGCCCATCAAGGACATATTCAAGTTAAGGGCGATCGCGATCACCGCGCCTAAAGCGGCTCCGCTGGAAACTCCAAGAGTGAAAGGTGCTGCCAGATCATTGCGTAAAAGAGCTTGAAAAATGGCACCTGCCACCGATAAGGCGGCACCGGTCAAGGCACCGAGAAGAATTCTTGGAAGCCGGACCTGAAAAAGGATATTGGCATCGGCATTATTGGAAATATTGATGCTGTCAGAAAATGCTCGAGCCAGACTGATATTGCTGGAGCCAATGAGCGGCGTGACGCAAAGTGTGATGATGAATATTAAAAAAAATATTGAAAGGGTCATTGTGTAAGACCGTAAATTCATATCAGGGCACCGGATTTCAATTTTCAATAACCGGATGGACCCGGATGTTTCCGTCTTTTGCATCCAGGTCGATTTCTATGCCGTAGACCCGCTCAAGAATATCCTTTTCCAGTACCTGTTCGGGAGTCCCGTCACGCACAATTTGGCCTTCGTCTAAAAGTATAAGGCGATTGCAAAAACTGGCGGCGAGGTTCAAATCGTGCATGGCCATAATCAGAGTCATGTTATGTGCTGTATTGAGATTCTTTAAAATATTCAAGATTTGAATTTGATATTTTAAATCCAGTGCGGCTGTGGGTTCATCCAGAAGCATCATCTCCGGTCTTTGCGCCAAGGCGCTGGCGATCATGACTCGCTGCTTTTCTCCACCACTGATTTCATTGAAATACCGATCTGCGAATTGAGAGGTCATTGTGGTTTCCATAGCGCGTCGGGTTATTTCAAAATCTTCCTCACTTTCAAACGATAGGGGAGAAAGATAGGGGTGCCGGCCCATCAATACGATCTCTGAAACTTTAAAAGGAAAAACCATCGGGTGATCCTGTGGAATCCATGAAACAGACTGGGCGAATAGCTTCTTATTAATTTTTGCAACGGGCGATTCTTTAAACCGGACAGAGCCGGAATCCGGTTTCATGATGGCTCCCATAATTTTCAACAGTGTGGATTTTCCAGATCCGTTCGGGCCGATCAACCCTATGAAATCCTGTTCCTGAATCGATAAGGACAGGTCTCGCAAGACCGGCTCGGTTTCATAGGTGAATGAGATGTTTTCCAGTTTCATCAATGTCATGGGTTTCCCTGAAAACTTGTCTTTTCGGTCGTGCTCTCGAAAATATCCGGGTGTATGGCTTTGGAAAATCGCTCGATGATTTTTAATAGCCGGGGCCCCGGTATCAAAATATAATCTGCGCCGATAAAGTGAATTTGTCCGTTCTTGACGGCTTTGATCGTTGGGAATCGGCCCCAATCCTTAATTCTGAGATCGATCTCTTTTTGTGGCAGGTCAGATTTTGGGCCGGCCTCGATAATAATCTCGGGTGACTTCTCAATAATATATTCCTTGGAGAGCTTGGGGTACCGGGCTGGAGAGTCCCTTATAATGTTATTCCCCCCAGAAAGATTGAGTAGTTCGTTTAAAAAAGTGCCAGGCCCCGCGGCATACAAATCACGGGAAGGGTCACTGCTATCGCCCAGAAGCAATAAAACCTCTTTTCTAGGTAAATTTTTCAGTCGCTCCTGATAAAAGGCGATTCCCTCATTTAAACGAAGTAGTAATTTTTCTGCCGACTCCTGGCAATTGAGGGCCGACCCAAGCTTTTTAATGGTTGCAAAAATTTCTGCCAAATTTCCCATGTCGACTTGCAGGGTTTGGATGCCGAGGCTCCTGGCGTTATTGGCCACTCTCTGATTGCCGGATGCATGAATAATCAAGTCCGGAGTCAGGGAGACCACTGTTTCCATGCTTGGGTTAATCATGCCGCCAATGCTTGGGAGTTGGCAGGCCTCCTGAGGATATTTACAAAAGTCGGTAACGGCAATGACCCTGTCCTTCAAACCCAATTCGAAAAGGGTTTCGGTGATGGAAGGGGAAGTGGAAATGACTCGGCTTGCTGATTTACTGTTTGTATTGCCAGCCCAAAGTGCAGATGTTGGAAGAAAGATGAACAAGAGCATTATCGCCGTATAGGCAATAGCAAGAGTTCGAAAATTGGTTTTAATGAAATAAAATGGGGGAAACTTAAAAAATTTCACCGGAATACTCTCGTTCCAGCGAAATGAGGGGGCAAAGCAAGGAGCTCAGCTTAACTCACCTCAGGCCGCGAAGGTTTAGTTAACAGGGTCAGAATCAGGTGTTCTGGCTCCCGGATCAACCGAATTCCCGCGCCTTCCCATTTGAAAACAAACAGTGGCGAACTGCGAGATTCGTCCCCGGATACAGCGGCGGGTCCGCGACGGATTCTAACCGTCTTCCCTGCGACCGACCCCAATGAATTTAGTTAAGCATAGCAAATTACTTGTGAAAGTCAATCAACTCCCCAATAACTCATTTAATTCAATGCGTTTATCAGGCATTGAAAAAGTCGCACAAGTCCTGCAAGTTTTCCGAATTGACTTCGTGAGACTGGGCGGTTTCTTTTGACTTCACCAAATGGCCATGGCTTTTCATTTCATCGAGGGCATGATCGGCGAGAAAAGAAGGAACCACATCATCGTTGCTGCCGAATATTCCGAGTATGGGGAGGGATTCTTTCTTCTCTATGACAGGGTCTTGCAGTTCCGGCAGGAAGCCACAAATGGAAGCCACTTTAAACAGCGTGTGCTCTCCAAGAAGGGCATAAGTCAGGGACGCGGCCCCTCCCTGGGAAAAGCCCCATAAACAGGTTCTCAGTTTTCTTTCAGGATGATTGCTTAAATAATGTTTGTGGGCGAAATCGATGACTTGCGAAGTATAGGTGACAAAACTTTTCACCGTTTCGCTTTGCCGGGGGCCGTCTTCCCACCAGCTCCAAACTCCGTCTCCCGCGTTCACCGGGCCTTCCGGGAAAACCATCAGGGCGTTCTGGAGTTTTAATCGGTTTCCTTGAACCAGCATGTTTTCAGGAGTAGAACTGGCACCATGAAAACCGATCAAAAGGTTGACCGGTTTTTCGGGGTCGATTTCGCTTTCACCCAGTATGACTTTTTTGTTATTCCATTCAGTGGTTGAGTATCGGGTTGTCATTCATTTGACTCTTTAGTTTGTGATTGAACAATATCTTCGGCCAGAGCGATCGCATCCTCCCGGGTGGCTATGTCGCCCAGTACTTGCGCTTTTTGGACGCGATTCAGGATGTTACCAAAAAGTGGAGAAGGAGAAAGCTGAAATTGATGAATAATATCCTCTCCGTTCAGTAAGGGTTTTTTATTTATCGCTGGTAGAAATTGATCGTAATAGAATTTCAGTATAAGGTTGCAGAAAGAGGAGCGGTCTTCCGCATCGGAAGCAGTAATAAATAAAATGACTGAAGCCAGTAACTCTTCATGAATCTTTGTGGTCAATTCGTATATTTCGTTTAGCTCCTGATTTCCCATTAAACACATCTCATTCAAGCGCCGGGCTCCGTCTATGGCCTGGTTGATAAACTGAGTTTCTACATTGCTGGATCTAAGATTCTGGGTAATGTTCGGGCTCTGGTTCATCTTCAAGACCGAGAACCTCAAAAGATATTGCTGATCAAGAAAGTCACGGGTTGTGAATTGATCGGCACATTCGGGGAAGGTTTCGCTTGGATTTTTTAATAGCAATTCCAGTCTCTGGTATTGAGCAAAGGCTTCTCCCTGTATTGGCAGGAAGGAGTCCAACAACCCACAGCCATGCATGGTCTTGAGCAATGCAAGGGTGTTCTTGGTTTTAAAAAACAGGGTCAGTTCGTGCCAGATTCGCTCGGGAGCTGTTTCTATCAGCTTGGCTCTATGGAGAGAGATTTCATTTAGAGTATCCTCATCAATTTCAAAACCCAAGGTTGCCGCGAAACGGAAGGCCCGCAGCATGCGTAGAGGATCGGAAGAAATGATAGGGCCTGGCAGCACCCGGATTTTTTTGTTGTTTAAATCTTCCTGTCCTTTATGAGGGTCAATGATACTTTTTCTGCCGGACAGGAAATCCGTTAAGAGCAGGCCCATGGCATTGATGGTGAAATCCCGCTGCGATAAATCCTCTTCAATATTTTTCCCCTGCAGATCGGTGAAATCGAGATGTTGTTTTTGATCGAGGATGACGCGAGCTGTTCTTCGACCGGGGGTTTTGTCTAGAGGAACGCATGTGAAATTCAGCGAGCGGGCAAAGCCGGTTCCAAGTTCTGCTGCATTTTTCCCGGTCAAGTCAAAGTCGGAACAGGGTTTTCGGGATAAAAAATCCCTCAATGTTCCTCCAACCACGAAAAGCTTTTGGTTCTGGCTGGTGGAAAAATTCAAAAGCTCTAGCAGGATGGACTGGGTCAAAGAATCCATTTATTTAAAATGAGTTGTTGGTCAGCGATGGTTTTATTGTACAGGAAATTGAGTGGGGACGTTTTTTTATCTGGTTGAGAATGCTTATGAAAAAAGAAGGTAGCGTGGAGCAGAAGGATAGGGCGATCAGGTTTCCCAGCCAGATGAGAGACGGACCTGTTTTGAAACAAAGATTCTTCCATCTCTTTTCACAAATTGCAGGTCGCTATTGGTCAGGGCTCCGATAATTTTCTGAAGGTTCTCGGAGGGTTTGCTTTGTGGGTCCTTGATTAAAAACGGAATCATTTCGTCAATAGAGTCCCGGACCCGATCACTTTCAATGATATAACCGAGATAAGTGACGTCGACTTCCAGAAATTTTTTGACTAGTTTGAGAAGATTGTCCCCGGCCATCAGATCTTTGCGGCTTCTCACACGGTTTACTACGAGACCGGGATTAAAGTCATTAATCAATTCATTAAGTTGCTCAGCATAGTTGGGAAACTGTTCCTGGAACTTAGAACGCAACAATCCAGTTGTGTAGGCTTCTATATTGGCATTGCCGGGATTGGAATGATCCACCATTTTCTGGATTTCAGGATAAACCTGAAAGGTAAGCGATATTTTGCGAAACAGGGCAGCTCGGATGAAGCTGAAAGTCTTCATGATAGAAGTCATTTCCGGAGTTGTCATGACCACGCCTTGAGTGCTGATATTGAAAAAATCAATGACGTTGTAGTTAGTCCCCGGGCCTAAATCAAGGATGACGGTATCTGCTTCCAAATTTCTTATGAAAGAAATAATGCTGCCTATTTTATCGGAATCAATGTTGGCGCTTCCTGGGTTGTCTCCCGCCCCGCTGACAAACTTCAGATTACTGATACCGGTATCGAGAAGTAGAGTTTTAGGATCGATAATATCATCGTTGAAAAAATCCTGGAAGCCGTGTGCGGGGTTGCTGATGCCCAGCAGAGCATGTAGATTGGACGCTCCAAAATCGGTATCCATCAGGACAACTTTTTGACCACTCAAAGCCATTCCTGCCGCCAGATTGGTCGAGACAACACTTTTCCCTATGCCGCCTTTTCCGCCTCCTACAGCGATTATGTTAATTGGGCTTGTCATTGTGTTTGCGCTTTGAATGAGCCGGGCTCCTTATTCAGGTTATTTATGTTTTCTCTGATCTTTCATGAAAATAAATGATTCTAGTAAATCCATATACTTTTTACTGCCCGGAGGCAGACCTGCTGGTGTGCTTGAGTAACGTCTTGGTTCCACAAAATTCTCTGATGTGTAGTTCGGAATACTTTTTTCAACGGGTGATATGGGTGATGAGGAACGCTCTACAGGCTGATACCGGTTTTCAAAACGGGTCTGTAAAAATTTAAGTCGGTCTATCAGGCTGTCTGTTTGCCCTGGAGAAGCATATTCATCAGTCACTGGAGGTCGTTCGGCACGCAACTCAGGCTCTGGGATTTCCTCAAACCCCATTGATTCTGCTGCAAAAGTAAAATTCTCGGCAGAAACTTCAGGCTCGAGCCTGAAATCATCGATTTCGGATTCCGGTTCTTCCGATGAAATGTCAGACTCCGCTTCAAAAGTGAAACCAGCAAGCTCTGGTTCATAATCACGGGTATCTGGAATTGCTTCGAGTTCTGGTTCTATTTCAAACTCAGGTTCGGATTCTGGTTCAAGCATTGATTCAAGGTCAAGAGTGTCTTTCAATTCCGGTTCCAAAGCTGCCAGAATCTCAGAGTCTGAAAGCTCGGAGATGGGAGTCGATTCTTCCGGAAGGGCGGGCGCTTCGTTTTCAATGTCAGAGGATCCGGTCTCCGGCGAAGGCGGATCTTCCAGAAAAAACTCATCCTCATCTTCCTTAGGGGAGTATTCATCATCGATGGTGGCATCTCCGCCAATACGAAGATGGCTTAAATCTTTGATTGAGCTTGGGGGCTCGGTGGGCTCCTCAATTTGCTCGGTCAATTGATTAATGGTGCGTTCCATTTCATCCTGAAGATCCTTGATGGCCTTGTCTTGTCCGTCCTCATCAAGCTCGGAATAGTTCGCGAAAGGGTCGTTGCTGGGAAGATGCCCATCAAACTCCATCAATTCGCCATCTTCCTGAAGCTCTTTGATGGCTTGATCGTGGGCAGAGTCATCGAGATGGAGTTCGACATCCTTTTCCATGTCAATATCATCCGACATGAACTCATTCAGGTCTTTTTCAAAGTCGCTTTCTGTTAACTGTGAGCTGATAGGCTCGGCGCTTTCTTCAGAGTTGATAGTTTCTTCGTTGTCAGATGAAGATGAGTCAAGTTCAAACTCTTCCAATTCGGACTCGAAATCTTCCTCATCCACATCCTTTCCTTCCATTCTATCGAGAACCTTCATATAGGAAGGAGGGGCATCCTTGTCATTTTCGAATAAAGGTTTTGCTGTATCTTCATCCACTTCGGGGTCAGGGCGGCGAAGCCTTCGTGGATCATCTTCATCGTACTCCTCGTCATCCTCCATTTCTTCCATCAGTTCATCGAGCTTGCGCTCGCGTTCTTTGGAGATACTCCTGACTTTTATCAGCGCATAGGGAACCAGGAAGAGTGCCGCCAGGGAAACTCCCATATAAAGAGGGTCGTCCTGAAGTTGGATGAGATAGGGTTTGAGGAATTTAAGAACTTCGGTATTTTCCAGATCGAATCGGGAGTCCAACTGGAACCAGACTTCTTTAATAAACTCTAGGGCAGTTTGCAGGAATTGTTCGATCATTTTATTTGAGTGTGTTGGGGCTTGAGAAAAGAAGCGTGATGCAAGACACTTCTCTTTTTGGCAAATAAGAAAAAGAGTCCCCTTTTCCTAAATTTAGGGATGGGTTTTCCTAGCCTGAGTCAAAAATTTCCTGATTTGGCATTTTCGCCTCGATAAAATACAAGAAAATTTCAGGGTTGCATCGGGTTATATTCCGGCCCTAATATTAGCATAAAAATCCAAAAATGCAGTAAAATTAATCACTTGGCAGCTTTTTGTGGGACGGGTTAGATGTTATAATCGGACGGTATTTGAAAAATATTTAGCCCATTGGACAATAAATTAATGGAAAAACTGTCGGTCACTATCATCACCCTCAATGAGGAGAAGAATATTGCCAGATGCCTTGAAAGTATAAAATGGGCCGATGAGATTATTGTTCTGGACACAAACAGTACGGACCGTACGGTGGAAATTTGTCGGAAGTTCACCGATCAGGTTTTTTTCGAAGATTGGCATGGGTATGGCAAACAGAAAAATTTATGCGCGGAGCGGGCCAGTCATAACTGGGTGCTGAATATTGACTCGGATGAGGAGATCAGCCTAGAAGGCGCTGAAGAGATTAAGGCGGTCTTGCGGATTGGGCCAAAGTATCCTGTTTATCGGTTTCCACGCAAAAACTTTTTTGCCCAGCGTTGGGTCCGCTATGGCGGGTGGTACCCGGACCGAATCTCCCGGCTGTATGACAAAACGCAGGTGAGTTTCCTTGAATCTCAGGTGCACGAGAAACTGATTCCAGATGAGAATGCGGGTTGCCTGCAAAATCCGATTCGGCATTATTCTTATTCCGGGATGGAAGACTATATAGATCGGCAAAATCGTTATTCTACCCTCTATGCCCGTGAGAAAGTGAATGCCGGATTTCACGCGAGTTGGACCCATCTGGCGCTGCGTCCACCAGCAGCATTTGTTAAAAATTATGTTATTCGGCAAGGATTTAGGGATGGATTTTTAGGGTTATTTCTAGCCCTTTCTTCTGCGTTTTATACTTTTTTGAAATATGCGAAAACTAAAAATATCTGATATTTTTGATTCGGATCCCCTTAGTGTAGTGAGCGACCCCACTCTAGTCGACAGTATTTCAAAAACGTGAAAGCCGCGGGGAATAAAACATACTTGTGGGATTAAAATATAACAGGATTGATGAGTTTAAGATAAAATGAATCTGCGTTTAGGTTTTGCCGTTTATTAGGAACTATCCCCGAACTCGGCCCCCTTACGTTTACCGTTTCACCTTGATGAATCCATCAGGCCAATCCAGGAACTCCAGAGGCTTTTTTCTTGAATAAAACGCAATTAATGCTATTAATGACACCGGTCATTTTATTTTCCCTTACGGTGCACGAATATTCCCACGGCAGGATGGCCTTATTGCTCGGTGATAACACCGCCCAGCGTCTTGGCAGGCTTTCATTCAATCCACTCCGGCACCTGGATATTCTTGGGGTGCTTTTTTTCTATTTTGTTGGGTTTGGCTGGGCGAAACCGGTTCCAGTGGATTGGCGAAACTTTGAAAATCCACGTAGGGATATGATGTATGTGGCGATGGCGGGACCCTTGTCCAATATAGCGATGGCGGTGGTTTGCAGTTTTTTTATTCGGTTGATATCACCCGCTGACCACCAGTTGGTGTTTGTTGTTTTAACGTATGGGGTATTTATAAATGTAGCTTTGGCAATTTTTAACATGTTGCCCATGTATCCTTTGGATGGCTCCAGTGTTCTCAAGGGAATGGTTTCCCATAACATGGCAGAAAAGCTCACCGGTCTGGACCGATTCGGGGCGGTGTTGATTTTGGGTATTTTTCTGCTCGATCAGTTTGCGCATACCGGTATATTGGGCAAGGTTATTGGCTTGCCCATCAATTATTCGGTTTTATTTTTGACCCAGGAACAGTTCCCTATTATCCAGCAGGTTTTAATGGCCACCTTTGCCCGATAATAAACAAGACATATAATTAATGACACGTAAGCGAATTTTAAGTGGAATGCAGCCCTCGGGCAAACTGCACCTGGGGAACTATTTTGGAGCGCTGAAAAACTGGGTGAGTCTGCAAGATGAGTTTGAATGCTATTTCTTTATCGCGGATTGGCATGCGCTCAGTTCCCTTTATGAAGACCCACATCGTATCAAGGAATATTCCTTTGAAGTGGCGGTCGACTGGTTAAGCGCTGGACTTGATCCGGGGAAAAGCACGATGTTTGTCCAGTCTGAAATTCCCGAACACGCCGAACTCCACCTGATTCTCTCGATGGTGGTCCCCGTGCCCTGGCTGGAGCGAAACCCTACCTACAAGGAAAAGCGGGATGAAATTAAAAATGTCGATATGAGTTCTTATGGATTTTTGGGCTATCCGGTTCTGCAAACTGCGGACATTGTTTTGTATCGAGCGGACTACGTGCCCGTTGGCATAGACCAGGCGCCGCACCTTGAACTGTCCCGGGAAATCGTCAGGCGGTTCAATAAACTTTATAAGAAGAAAGTATTCATCGAGCCCGGAGCAAAAATTTCTGATATTCCCAAACTGAGCGGAGTGGACGGGCGGAAAATGAGCAAGACTTATAACAATGCCATTTTTCTTTCAGATAGTGAAAATGAGATCAGTAAAAAAGTTCAGTCCATGCTTACAGATCCAGCCCGTGCCCGGCGCGAGGATGCGGGTGACCCCGATGTGTGCAATCTGTATCCGTTTCATAAAATCTATTCTCCAAAAGCGATGCAAGATGAAATAAACTCTGCTTGCAGGACAGCAAAAATAGGCTGTGGTGATTGCAAAAAGATGCTTTCACAAACCATGCTTGAGGGCATGAGGCCGATGATGGAAAAAAGGCAGGAGATTCTCACCCGGCCCGATGAAGTGAAAGAGATTCTGCGTGAAGGTACTCTGAAGGCCCATGCCGTAGCCAAATCCACATTGGAACAGGCGAAACAAGCTATGAAGTTGAAGTAGGAATTTTGTCCTTATGGAAATGAAAGACACACTTAATTTACCGATCACGGATTTCCCCATGAAAGCCAGTCTGACTCAGCGTGAGCCGGAAATGTTGGCTCATTGGGAAAAGGAAGAGCTTTATAAAAAAATCCGTCAGTCGGCCAAGGGCAAACCCAAATTTGTTTTTCATGATGGGCCGCCTTATGCCAACGGTCACATTCACATGGGCCATGCCTTAAACAAACTCCTGAAGGATTTTATTGTCAAAATCATGAGCATGAAGGGGTTTGATTCGGGGTTCATACCTGGGTGGGACTGCCATGGGCTGCCCATCGAACATCAGGTAGGCAAAAAACTTAAAGAAAAAAAGTTGAGTCTGGAAAAATCAGAAATCCGCAAGCAATGCCGGATCTACGCGCAGGAGTTTGTCGATATTCAGAAGGAAGAGTTTAAAAGGCTGGGAGTGCTGGCAGATTGGGAGAACCCTTATCTGACCATGAACTATTCCTATGAAGCCACCATTGTGCGTGAGTTTGGAAAATTTGTCGAAAATGGACTGGTGTATAAAGGTCTGAAACCCGTTCATTGGTGTACTTCCTGCCAAACGGCTTTGGCAGAAGCCGAGGTGGAACATGCCGATCACACCTCGCCTTCGATTTATGTGAAATTCCCCGTTCAGTCGGGAATTCCCCAAGCGATGGCAGGGTTGAGTTCCCTTTATATGGTTATCTGGACCACGACGCCTTGGACTCTCCCGGCCAACCTTGCTATCTGTTTGCATCCCGAGTTCAATTATGTTGCGGTCAGTCACGGTGATGATACCTATATTGTGGCAGAGGAGCTTTTGCCCTCTCTGGTAACGGAATGGGAATTGAGGGATTATAAAGTATTGGGCTCTTGTAAAGGGGCGGAATGGGAAAACGCGGTTTGCCGGCACCCTTTCATAGATCGAGAGTCTAAAGTCATTCTTGGTGAGCACGTTACTTTGGAGCAGGGCACAGGCTGTGTCCACACCGCGCCGGGGCACGGGCAGGACGATTATATTGTCGGACTGAAATACGGACTGGAACCTTATAATCCAGTGAATAATGCCGGTGTTTTTGTCCCGGAGGTAGAGCATTTTGGCGGGATGTTTGTCAGGAAGGCCAATCCGGAGATCATCGAAAAACTCAGGCAGGATGGTTTTCTAATTCTTGCTGTGGATATTAAGCATTCTTATCCGCATTGCTGGCGTTGCCATCAGCCCATTATTTTCCGGGCCACGAACCAATGGTTCATTTCGATGGACAAAAAAGATCTGCGTAAAAATGCTCTCGCAGGTATTGATCGTACCAAGTGGATTCCTGAATGGGGCAGAGAGCGGATATACAGTATGGTGGAAAACCGGCCCGACTGGTGTGTTTCCCGGCAAAGAGCCTGGGGGGTTCCGATCACGTTGTTCACCTGTAATGCCTGTGGGGAGTTTGTAAACTCCAGCGAATTGTTTCAACGCATTGCCGAAGGAGTGGAACAACACGGAGCGGATTTCTGGTTTGATACGGAAGATCTACTACCGCAGGGAACGGTCTGCCAATGTGGAGGGAAAGAGTTTTCCAAGGAGAGCGACATTCTTGATGTCTGGTTTGATTCCGGCGTCAGCCATGCGGCGGTAATCGAGAGCAATCCGGAACTGCACTGGCCCACCGACCTTTATCTTGAAGGCAGTGACCAGCACCGGGGATGGTTTCACAGCTCATTGTTGGAATCCATCGGGACAAGAGGCAAAGAGCCTTATAAGGCAGTGCTGACACATGGCTATGTGGTGGACGGGAAGGGCAAGAAAATGTCCAAGTCCGCCGGCAATGTGATTGCGCCTGAAAAAATTATTGACCAGTATGGTGCCGAAATACTCCGTCTTTGGGTTGCCTCGGAAAATTATCGCGAAGACATCCGTATCTCCAATGAAATTTTAAAGCGTTTGACGGAATCGTATAGAAAAATCCGTAATACCCTCCGGTATCTGTTGGGAAATCTTCATGACTTTGATTACAGTGAAGATCATGTGCCTGTCGAGGATATGCTTGAGTTGGACCGGTATATTCTTTACCGCTTTAATGTTTTGCGGGATAAAATATTAACTGCTTATGAGAAGTATGAGTTTCATGTGTTTTATCATTCGTTCTCAAACTTTTGCGTCGTCGAATTGAGTGCATTCTATCTGGATATTCTCAAAGACAGGCTCTATACCTATCCGGTTAAATCACATGGAAGGCGCTCGGGTCAGACTGCCCTGCATATTCTCATGATGGGGATGGTACGTTTGATGGCCCCTGTTCTAAGTTTCACCTCTGAGGAAGTCTGGGCATGCCTTCCTAGGAAAAGTGTGGATGAAGAAAGTGTTCACCTTTCCCAGTTCCCGGAACCCACGAACGTTAGTTTTGATGATGCTCTTGTAACGAAATGGGAGTTTCTGGTGGATTTAAAAAGGGAGGTGAGTAAGGCCTTGGAAATCAGTCGAAGAGAGAAGGTGATTGGTCACTCTCTGGATGCCAGTGTTAAACTGGAGTTGCCTGAAAAATACCAGAGCCTTGTTGAAAGTGATGAATTGAAATATATCTTTATCGTTTCCGAAGTGGAGTTGGTCGATGATGTGGGTACGGAGGGGAATGTCTATGAGAGTGATTCTTTGGCAGGGGTAAAAGTTTTCTCAAAAATGCATTCCGGAAAAAAATGTGAGCGTTGCTGGAATTATTTTGCACCCGATACCCAGGCAGGCAAAGCCAATGGTGAAATTTGCCTGCGTTGTGAGGGGCATCTTCAAGCTACAGGAGCTTGAGAAGTTTGAGAAATAAATACGTTTTATTATTTTTCGTATCTGGAGCCTTGATCGTGTTGGATCAATACACCAAACTCATGGTTTCGCTCCATATTCCAATCAATCATTCTGTGAAGGTGGTGGAAGAGTTTTTTAGCCTGACCCATATACGAAATTCCGGGGTGGCGTTTGGGTTGTTTGCGGGCCAGCAATCCGAATATAAAGCTCTGATGTTCATAACCATATCTACCATTGCGATTATAGCGATCCTCGTAATATTTCACCAGACCCCGAAAGATAAAAAAATAGTGCAAACCGGGTTGATTTTAATATTTAGTGGGGCGATTGGTAATCTTATCGATAGAACTCTTCATGGTGAAGTTATCGACTTCGTTGATCTTTTCATTAAAACATATCATTTTCCGGCTTTTAATATTGCCGATTCCTGCATAACCATTGGCGTAGCATTAATGGTGGTTGACTTGTTTTGTGGGGAGCCAAGTTCGGATTCCTCAGCTAATATTCATTAACTCCGATCTTTTTTAATTTTCTTCTCATGCCTGCTAAACCTCTAAAAATTGTGATGATTCGCCGGGGTACTAGTAAAGTTTCTAACGTATCCTCGGAAAACCTGATCACCTTCATCCGAAAAAAGGTTCTGTTTGGAACCGATGAGCTTTCCGGTGACGGGAAAAATTGGATCCGGGTTGACCGGCATTATCAGCTACGCAAGTATTTTGTGAGTGTGGAGGAAATAAATCCTCCTCCTGGTCTCGAGGAAAACCTTGAAGAAATGGCAGACCTTCTAAAGGATATTAATAGCTGAGGGGCTCTATTTAGAGATTGAAGTTCGTCCCGATCACATTATATTCCTTGAACTCCAAAGGGTCGATCGTTTCAGGGTACAGGACGCTGACAAAATGTTCGGCCGCTTTCGAAGAGCGGTGCATGGTCAAAGCCACTTCGTCCTTGAATACCATAACGTGTAAAAAGGCGTAGGGGTTTAACACTTCCTGTTGTGCCATATAAAAAAGTGTTTCTTCCTCATTCTCCTTAACGTGGTCAGCCAACAGCTGGATGGCTTTTTTGCAACGGTCAACAGCGTGGGGCCGGACTTGATAGCGGGCTGTCATTAAAATTGGCATATAAGACTCCTTGGGAAATGGGGACGACATCTGGATTATAGGACAAAAACTAAAAAACCGGCAGAGGACTATGGCGGATCATAGGGAACTGCCGATAAATTAATTAATGTTTGCAGTAGGGGTGGAGATTAAAATGGAAGTTGCGGGCCTGGAATCTAAAGTTATCCTGCTGGTTATCCCTCAAAATCGCTTTTGTGATCAGCAATTATTCGATTTAAAAGCTGTTTTTGCAGAGGTACCGCTGAGAACGATTGTCCTTTCCAAGTCCGGGAATGAGGCCGTCGGGGAGATGAAAACAATACTGGTTCCTGATGGGATTTTGGTGGATTGGGATAAAAAATATCTGCCAAATAAAAAATACGATGCGGTGGTGGTGGTGGGAGGGAAGGGTGCTAAAAATTCGATATGGAATGATCCGATTCTGCCGCAAATTTTAACCGATCATTACCGAGCGGGAAAAGTGGTGGGAGCTTTAGGGTTGTCAGTGGTCTCTCTGGCTCGAGCCGGACTGCTCACCGGTCAGGAGGCTTCTGCTCCAGACCATGAAGCTTGTGTTCAGGAGCTTAAAGATGCAGGAGCTTTCGTTGTTGAAGAGCCCCTCACTTTTTCCAATCAAATTGTGACTGCTGGCGATGATTCCGGTGGAAAATTAGTGGGCAAAAAAATTCTGGAACTTTTAGGTTTTTCCTGAGTTTTATCGGTAGTTGGTGAATGACATATCAATTCCGAAGTCTTTCCCGTTCAGGCTTGTGATGACAGATTGCAGGTCGTCTTTATCTTTTCCGGTGACTCTAACCTTGTCATCCTCTATCTGCGCCTGCATTTTTTTCAACCCCAGGCTTTTTATAAATTTCATGACTTCTTTGCCTTTGTCCTGAGGAATGCCCTGCTGGACGGTAATGACTTGTCGGACTGTATCCCCGGAGGCAGGTTCAATAGTTCCGTAGCCCAATGCTTTGATCGACACCTTTCTTTTGATCAACTTGCTTTGCAAGATATCGATGACGGAATTAAGTTTGTGTCCATCATCTGCGAGAATGGTGAGTTGGGCCTTTTTTACATCCAGTTCGACCGTGCTCTTACTTCCCTTGAAGTCAAACCGCTGCCGGATTTCAAGCATGGTCTGGTTGCAGGCATTTTGAACCTCTGCCATGTCGGTCGTGGAAACAATGTCAAAGGATGAACTTTTAGAGGCCATATTTTAGAGTCCTGATTTTGATGTTTAAAAAATAAATCCTGGTACAGTAATTTTAAATTACGCCATAAGCGAGCATGGCATTGGCAACCTTAACAAATCCGGCAAGGTTGGCTCCCTTGAGATAGTCGATACGGTCTTTTTCTACTCCATAGTTGATGCATTGCTGATGAATGCTTTGCATGATTTTTTTCAAGCGCTCTTCAAGTTCATCACGATGCCAGGCCATGCGAATACTATTCTGGGTCATTTCCAGGCCTGAGACGGCAACGCCCCCGGCGTTTGCTGCTTTACTGGGGCCAAACAAGATCTCCGCTTCTCTGAAAACCTCGACAGCCGCTTTCGTGGAAGGCATATTGGCACCTTCAGAAATGCCTATGCAACCATTTTTAATCAAAAGTTTTGCATCTGCTTCGTCAATTTCGTTTTGCGTGGCACAAGGGAAGGCCAGGTCCGCTTTTAAGGACCAGGGACTTTTATCCTTATGAAATTTGCATTTGTACTCATCGGCGAACTCAGAAAGTTTTCCCCGGGGATGAGTTTTTAATTCAATGATGTACTCCAGTTTTTCTTCATTCAGGCCATCAGGATCATGGACGAATCCGGTCGTGTCGGACATGGCGATGACTTTACCTCCCAACTGTATTATTTTCTGAGCGGCAAACTGCGCGACATTTCCGGATCCCGATACTAAACAGATCTTTCCGTCAAGGGTATCACCTTTATGCTTCAACATTTCTTCCATAAAGTAGGCGCAACCATAACCGGTGGCTTCTTTACGTATGAGACTTCCTCCAAATTCAAGCGCCTTTCCGGTCAAAGCTCCTGTGAATTCATTTTTCAGTTGTTTGTATTTCCCAAACATGAAACTGATTTCCCTTGAGCCAACCCCGATGTCCCCAGCGGGCACATCCCTATGCTCACCGATATGTTTGGAGAGCTCTGTCATGAATGCCTGACAAAAGCGCATAACTTCCCGCTCGGACTTCTCCTTCGGGTTGAAATCGGCCCCACCTTTTCCGGAGCCCATGGGAAGAGTGGTCAGGCTGTTTTTGAATGTTTGTTCAAAACCCAGAAACTTGAGAATGCTCAAGTTGACCGAGGGGTGAAAGCGGAGACCGCCTTTATAAGGCCCGATGGCGTTATTAAATTGCACACGGTAACCTCTGTTGGTGCGGATATTACCCTCATCATCTTCCCAGCAAACCCGGAAGATGATGGTCCTGTCCGGTTCAGTCAAACGCTCAAGAATTTGATGCTCGATATACTTGGGGTTCTCATTGATGTAGGGAATGACGCTGGTGGCAACTTCTTCAACTGCCTGATGGAATTCAGTTTCGTCAGGATTTCTTTTGATCAATCCCTGCATGAATTCATCGATATTCAAACTATTGCTTCGTGCCAGCATATTTTTAGCCCTCTCAGCGAAATATAGGAAAGCCTTGGAAATAAAAGTGCCCTATAATGATTTAAAGTTTCTTTCATGCAACTTAAGTCAAAGAAGACTCTAACT
>CALAGQ010000067.1 GCA_937891765.1 uncultured Nitrospina sp. | reverse complement strand
AGAAAGACCCCGATTCCAGGATTTCCTTTGCCTTCTGGGCGTAATAGGCATCGTCGAAATTTTGGATGCCGTTATCCAATTGCCGACCCAAGAATATTAAAAGTGCAGCAAAAATCAGGAATGATATCTGGAGCTTCTTGTTGTTCAGTGCAGAATTCAAACTAGAGGATGTAGGTGATTGAAGGGTGGAAGTAAAAGCCAACGCTGAAAATCAAAATAACCCTTATAGCACAATAGGTTACAGCATTAAACATACCATGCGGGTAGTATAGGTGAGGATATGAAAATAGTCAATAAAAGAGCTATAAACGGACTTCTAATCCGTGGGTCGCTGGTTCGAATCCAGCCAGGCGTACCATTAAACGATCAATACCTAATTGCCAAAAACCTGTTTCAACAGATCGGTGGTTCTGGCTTCGTCGAGGGTCATTTCTTTCGTTTGCTAAATTTTCTGACGTAATACTTGGAAAAATCCCTAATGGAAAGCATCCCAATGATTTTCTCATTTTCGCTGACGGCGATATGCCGTATCCCGTTTTTTTCCATGATCAAAAATGCCGCCGCCATCAGCTTGTTCGATTCTATGGAGATAACAGGCGTGGACATGATAGATTCAGCTCGAACTTCGATGGGTTTTTTTATTTGAGCGATGACTCTTTGCGATATATCGCCTTCGGTCACGATCCCTATATATTCTCCATCTTTTTCAATCAACACTGACCCCTGCCTTGTATCGAACATCGTTTGCGCGGCTTCTGTGACAGAGGCCCTACTGTCAATGCTGATTATGTCTTCAGTCATGTAAATCCTGACTTCATCCTGTGCGGCTGATCGCCTGTCTTCCAGTTCCTCAGTCATGAGGTATCCTTTCAATCTATCCAACTCCACCTAATAAAATACGCTGGCCTTTCGAGGCCCCTCACCGCTAACAGTCTCTGCCCCTCGGATTGGCAGGTATTGGATAGGACTAACGGTTCATTCGAGTTATATCTTCAATAACACCTTACATATTCTCAGTAAAATGCTCTTATATATTGATTGGCAAATTTCTCCGATATATCTTTAATGCTTAACACTCCCACGATTTTACTATTATCTGCCACACCCAAATGCCGGACTTTGTTTTCACTCATCAGTTCTACAGCTTGTTTTATAGTTGCCTCATGATCCAGGGTCAAAATAGTATCCGTCATGATTGCCTGGATTTTCGTTGTTTCAAAATCAAGGTTTCTTGAAATTACCTTCTGCACTAAATCAGTCTTGGTAATAATCCCAACATAATCCTCTCCTTCTTTTACAAGAAGCGACCCAACTTTATTCTTATCCATTAAATTTCCGGCATCTTTTATGTTTGCCCCGGCATTTATGCTTATTGCGGGGGTACTCATAAAATCGCCAACTTTCTTGGTATGCATATAACAATTTCCTATTTATATGGAGAGAATTACTCGGCAACCAACTAACACCGCATCATTATATCTCAAAGCAAAGATCGAAGCCTCTTGCGAGGCTCCCGGTTGCCATCCAATACAGCATTATATCAGGTTGGTGGGGCAGATTTCATCCAGTGTGCATGGTGAAATCCTGATTATTTCATAGATAAACCGTGGGTAGCCCGGTAGTGCATATCAATCTCATACTTGCGAATTTTTTGGCCCGTTTCCGCATCACGTAACTCCACCCATTCATTAGGGGACTTGCAAAGAGCCAGCCAGTAGCCGATTTCTTCTTGCTCATAGGTCATCACTCGACCCCATTGTTTGGTGACGTACACATATTTTCCGTCCCCTTCCGTTCTATCAATGATCCCCGGCTTAACCTGGATAATGTCTGTCTTCCTGCAAGCGGGGTTGGGCTCTTTAGGTTCCTCTGAAAGCTTTTTCATTTCAAAATAAAAAAGGCCCATTGCCAGCACAATACCGAGGGTTACCATGAGAGTTTTTGGCGAATTAAACAATAGTTGGCCTCATTAAGAAAGCTGCTGTCTATTCATACCTAATTGCCAAAAACCTGTTTCAACAGGTCGGTGGCCCTGGCTTGGGGATTGGTTCTGATATTTTTTTCTTCTTCCGCCAGCATCACGAACAAACCGGAAATGGCTTTGTCAGTCACATACTGATCCAGATCCAATGATTGTGCCGATGCAAAGGGTATGTCGGCGAATCTGCCCATCATCTTTTTATACGCCGAGGTCACCCCAACCTGATTCACCGTATCGCTGACAATGGGTTTAAAAGCCCCTGAAATATCGTTGAAGGTTTTTTCTTTTAGGTAATCGGTCGCCGCCGTGCCCCCGCCATTCAATACATTTTTGGCATCGTCAAACGTCATTTTCTGCACTGCACTCAACAAAATATCTTTGGCTTTCGGCGATGCCGCTTCCGCCGCGCGGTTCATGCTCACTACAAAATCGTCAACAGGCTTTTGCATGCCAATATTCCCCAGCATGTCCGCCACGTTTTGAATCTTTTGAGGCATCGGTATCTTGATTTTCGGGTTTTCCAGATAGCCATCGGCTTTGGAAGAATATTCAATGGCTTTGCCCACACCTGTTTGCAACGCTTCTTTCAATCCTGCAATGATGGAGTCTTCAGAAAGCCCCGAACCAATTTGAGATTTATCCTCAGACAACGAGCCTTTTTTGAAAAAATCGTCAAAGAATTGAGCGTTGCCAATGCCGGGACTAAAAACAAAAACGCATAGCGCTATAGCTAAAATGAATTTATATTTCATAAAAATTATCTCCCACTCCTTTTGAATGATTCTCTAATGCTTAATTGTCATCTTCCTATCGTAACGGACGACTCTTCCCAGCTCAACCCACAAATTCCCCAGGCCAAAAAATCTTATCGACATAAAGAAGTCAATGCTCGGCGGCGAAAAAGACCCCATTAAACAAGGCATCTATTATATATTTTTTATTTACATTGCCTCGGTGATTGAAATTCTGATTCGGAAGTGGCAGAATCTAAGATCAGTCCAAACAAAATTTTTGCAGCACATAAACGAGAACCAAAGAAGATTAATTTCCCGGCGCAAAAAGTCCCGGTCAACTCTAAATTGAGGTTGTTTCTATGAAGCGTGTGATTAGCATTGGCGGTGGATTATTGGTTTTAGTCGCTATCGCGGTATTTTTCGTATATTCCTCGCTCGATACGATTATCACAAGAGCTGTCGAAAAATATGGTTCGGAAATCACCCAAACTAAGGTAACGCTGAAGGAAACCAAAATTTCTCCCACCGATGGCAAGGGGGCTCTGCGTGGATTCAGAATGACCAATCCGGCAAACTTTAAAACCGACAGTTCTGTCGAGTTTGATGAAATCAGCATGGTTCTGGACATCAAAACGGTCACCGAAGACACTATCGTCGTGAAAGATATAACTATTTCCGGCCCTCGGATCACCTACGAACACAGTTCCGGCGGCAGCAATATTGATGTGATCAAGAAAAATATCGATTCTTATCTGGGAACAGGATCGTCAGAGAAAAAATCCAGCGAAGGCAGCGGAAAAAAATTGATCGTAGAGAAGCTATCCATTCTTAACGGCAAAGCCAATGTCAGTGCGGCGATCTTGCAGGGCAAAACCATGTCTGTGGATCTTCCCAATATCGTCTTGAAAGACATTGGCAAAAGCAAAGGTGGCGCGACACCGGGGGAAGTGGCCAGCAAAGTCATGGCTGCCTTGCAAAAAAATATCAATGGCTCTGTCAAACACCTGAACCTGGATCAAGCTAAAGAGATGGTGGGCGCGGTTGTTTCTGGAGCTAAAGATATGTTGGAGAAAAGCACATCCGGTGCCAAAGACATGCTTGAGAAAGGCGCGACCAAAGATCTGATTGAAAACAGCAAAGACCTGATCGAAAAAAATCCGGTCGGCGATGCCGTTAAAGGACTCTTTGGAAACTGAACCGGAGGGTTGACATCAACCAAATCTTTTTATTTTTTTCATCTGCTTATAGATCACGGGTGTTAAAGCTAGAAGACCGAGCATAGTAAAAGCACCCAACACACTCGGCGAGGTGATGTCGGAGAGAGACTGCAGACTAGCTAGATGGCTCCCCGCATTGGTGTAGACCCAGGTAGCAGGCAGTTTGCCAAGCAGCGTCCCGACCATAAACACCTTCCACGAAATCTGGCTCACACCCATGGCAATGTTGACCAGGAAGAACGGAAAAAGCGGAATCAGCCGCAAGCCCAACACATAATGTATATCATTCTCGCAAAGGCCTTCATGGATAGGTTTCAGCCTGTCCCCAAACCTTTCTCCCACCCAGTCCCTTAAAATATATCGGGCCACAAAAAAAGCCAGCATCGCCCCAAGGGTGGAACCCACACTCACCAGAACAGGGCCAAGAGGCAGACCAAACACAGCCCCGGAAAAAACACTAAGAAGTGTCGCGCCAGGGAGCAGGAACAGCCCGATCACCAGAAATAACGCAATAAAACCAGCCATCACTGTCAAATCATTGGCTCTATAAAATGCATCCAGCGATCCTTGGTTTTCCTTTAGCCAATTAAGGCTCAAGGAGTCGCCATGACCCGGAAAATAAAAAAGGCTGGCTCCCAGAAGAATCAAGCACAGCCCTGTGTTTCTTTTGTTCATCGTGATGGTTATTCCCTGAAGTTAAGCCGAACGATAAAGGTTTGTCGCCCATCCATAATGGGAGACAGCTCCGGGGGGAAATATGGGTCAGTCGGGAAAGATAAAATCAGCTGAGGCGGATCCGTTTAGGGTGCCTGATTACCCTCTTCTCTCATTCGAAAAATCTCTTCGCACTTCTGACCGGCGAATGGCCTCGCGTTTTTCGAGAGCGGCGGTCAATAGGGATTGCCTCCGATCTTCATTCCTTCGACCGGGCATGTCTCTTCTGTTCTCTTGGCGCTGGTCCCCCTCTTCAGTATCCAAAAACAAGATTTCGCCCAGTTGCGGGTAATTTTCCTTGTTGGCAATGATAACCATTTCTTTGGAGGGATCTTTATTGTCGATAGATTTTGCCAGGGGACTGGAGTCATCAAGAGTTTTTCGAAAATCTCTCAGCAATTGATTCAAGGCGGACTTGAATTTTCCCTCCTCGTTCAATTCTCTACCATGGGACCAGAATTGAGCTATCAGACCTTCAACCATTTCAACAATCCTTTCTTAATCCCAAACAGGGGGCTCTAGAGAACAGGATACTTACAGAATGCATATATTCCCACTTTTTTCTCACTATTAAAACCCGGTTTTTGCGGAATTTCGATTTTTTTCTCCAATCCTCCAACCAGAGTAAGCAGGGTTCCGCATTCGCCAGAATTAAGTATTCACAAAAAATACAACTGGTTAGATAAATTTAGAACAATAGGACCTGCAAAAATCAACACCTCGAGTCCCTGACGGGGCGATCAAGGATTATATATTCCAGCTAAATGAGTTGGGTTCGGACACAGTTTATGTTACAATTTTCCCCAAAATGGGTTGGCATTAGTTGATGACTGTTTTTTAAAAACTGTCAGTATAAATCGGGACGCAAATTGATGGGCTTTATTTCCCCGACCGTCCAAGTTACAACCGTGGATGGTTTTTTGCACCGCAAAGGCCAAATGACAACCTAAATTCAAATTTGGGAGACCCTGATTTCCGGATCAGGAACAAATTTCCCGCTTATTTGCAGGAGAGTATCTAGCATGGCTCAAGGAAAAGTTAAGTGGTTCAATGAAAGCAAAGGTTATGGTTTTATCGAGTCCGATGATGGTGAAGATTGTTTTGTTCATTTTTCGGAAATTCAAGGTGATGGCTTCAAAACCCTCCATGAAGGACAGGCCGTGGAATTTGAAAAAACCATGGGTCAAAAAGGACCGCAAGCCTCAAAAGTTGTTCCCAAATAAAGCAATTTTAGGTGTCTTTCCCCGGCAGAGTTTTTACTCTGCCGGCTAAGTTTCGATCACTAACCCAATTGTGCAAACGACATATCAGAAAGAGGAAAGACTATGCATGAAGTAAAAGTTTACGACAGTTCTGGAAACTTAAAAAAAATCATTTCTGTCAAAGCCCTGACGAAAAGGTCTGACCAGCAGATCCAGTCCCCTTCCTTATATAATAAGAAAGGTCGCAAAGCGAAGCCTATGCTTAAAGTTGAAGAAAAGGATCTCAAGGCCGCTTCAACAAGGTAACCCCAGGGCTCCCCGTTCATTCCCGATGACCGAAAAAGCCTCCCTGTTTTATCCCGAGCGCTCTACTTGCGCTACGGGCAACTATTCCGATACTTAAAATCCTACTTTTATCTGTGAAGACAAGTCGGGTTTGGGAAACCGTCGGGCTTCCTGATCCGTTTTTTATGGTGGAACGCCACATTGTTATTGATACAATACCGGCATGCCTTTGAAAATAGCATTGATCAACATGCCCTTCGGGTTCCATATCTACCCATCCATCCAGTTGGGGACCCTCTCGACCTTGCTGAAAGCCCACGGTTGCGAGGTAAAGAGCCATTACCTGAACCTTCATTTCGCGCATCAACTCGGCCTGCCGGTCTACAACCAGCTCTGTGAAAAACGCTTCCTGATTGGCGAATGGCTGTTTTCCCACCCCCTTTTCGGGGACAACGCTAGGAATCAGGACTACATGAACCATTTCGACGCGCATATTGAAGATGTCTGCCGGTCCATTGAGCGTCCACGAGAATTTTTAGTCGATGTAAAAACCAAAATGGTTCCCGAATTTCTTCAGTGGTCCCGGGATGCCTGCGACTGGGGGGCCTTTGATGTTGTAGGCTTTTCCTCGACCTTCAATCAAAACATCGCCAGCCTGACTCTGGCTAAGTGGATCAAGGAAAAATATCCCCATGTAAAAATCCTGTTTGGCGGGTCCAATTTTGAATCCGATATGGGGTTGGAATATTTCCGGATCTCTCCCTGGATCGATTATGTGGTGCCCGGAGAAGCCGAGGATGTATTACCGCAACTGGTCAAGTACCTCGATCAAGGCGGGCCGGTTCCCCGCGGCGTGATTCACCGCTGTGAAGGGGAAGTGCTTTATCAGGAACCCGAGGCCATGTTCGGCAACTTTCAGGATTACGCGGCTCCCGATTACGACGATTTTTTCAACCAGTTGCGGGAGATTGATCCACATTCCTCTCTGCTGGAAAACCCGGTTATTCTTTATGAAACGGCACGGGGTTGCTGGTGGGGGGAGAAACATCACTGCACTTTTTGTGGCTTGAACGCCAGCACCATGAAGTTCCGGTCCAAGTCTATCGAGCAGGTTCACGCCGACCTGGCCCAGCTTTCAAAAAAATACGACTCCTTTCGCTTCCGGCTGGTCGACAACATCCTGGAAATGAAATATATCGATGGAGTTTTTGGCAATCTGGCTGAAAACAACTACGACCTGCATTTTTTTATAGAAGTCAAAAGTAACCTGACTAAAAAACAAATCAAGACTCTGGCTCAAGGCGGAGCAAAAGCAATTCAGCCGGGCATTGAGAGTTTCAGCAGAAATCAATTACAGGAAATGGATAAAGGTGTCCGGCCTCTGCAAAACATTCTCTGCATGAAATGGGCGATGTATTATGGCATTGAGATCAACTGGAATATCCTGATCGGGTTTCCCGGCGAAACGGATGACGATTACCGACAGCAGATTGACCTGATTAAATTACTGTTCCATCTGCCGCCGCCCGAGTGTGTCGGCAACCTGTGGCTCGAAAGGTTCAGCCCCTATTTCCAACGGCCGGAAGAATACGGGATAAAAATCACCGCACCAGGGGAAGCCTACCCCTTTGTCTACGACCATCCCGATATCGACCATTTAAAAATCGCTTATGATTTTGAATTTGAAACGAGCAACCGGATTGACCCTGAACTGAAACAGGAGTTATTTCAAACTGCGGAAGAATGGAAACAAAGGCATCAGTCGGAACAATTACCGTACTTGATTTTCACCAAGGCCATGGATTTCGTGACCGTTTATGACCAAAGGTCGCTGGAGTCCATCAAAACAAGACTGGAAGGACCACACGCATGGGCATTCATCTGCTGTAACGAAGCGCCCAAATCCGTGGAACAAATTCGCCAATATTTTCGGGGAAAAATGGGGCAGGAGCCTGAAGACAGCTTAGCCGAAAATGCCATCGCCTATCTTGAAGAAAAAGGCCTCCTTTATGGAGAGCGTGGCAAATACCTGAATCTGGCCCTGCCACATAACTCCAACCTTTAAACTCCAACAGCAGAAATAACATTTCAAAGGAGCGTGCTACTGGCCTTAAATGAAGACAGACATTGCTGAGTAGTATTGATCTTTAATCTCGTTTTCAAACTTTTTGATCGGTAACTCCTCAAACCCCAAGTCTGTAAGAATTTCTTGCTTGACCGGATTGGCAAGCGCCTCTCCGCTGCTACCGAGCCGCATTTCATCGACAATACTATCGGCCACATGGACGATCTTGGTGGCTAAAGAATATTCTTTCGCTTTTTTAGGGCGATGGTGAAAAATCACAGGCTCACAAAGTGACGGAGGTAGACCCCAGCCTGCCAGCAATTTTCCACCCACTTTGGCATGGCTGGATCCAAAAACTTTCACTTCAACATCGAACAAATGTTCTTTATTCTCCTTACAACGCTCTAATATTTTTTCGCATTGCTCCGGAAACTTTTTGTACATCACAAGACTGCCAATATCATGAAGCATCCCCGCCAGATAATAGGTTTCCAGGTTGCGCTCCTCAAGCGAAGCAGCAATAATCTTCGCCGCTACCCCGCAGGCAATTGAGTGCCTCCAGAAAAGATCCATACTCACCAGATTTTTGGGAATCTCGGTAAATTCTTTCATCACCGATGTCGCCAGAACCAATTGCGTCAATTGCTCCGTGCCGATAATCCCCAAAGCATGGGTAATGGTATCGACCTCACTCCCCAGTCCATAAAAAGCACTGTTGACAATTTTCAAAAGACGCGCAGAGAGAGAGGGGTCATTCCCAATAATTGCGGAAAATTCCTTAAAAGAGCTCCTCGGATCATCAAGCGTTTTCTTGAGCTTGATATAAACATTCGGGGGCGAACCGACCCAGTCTTTGATCGCAGCATCAATGTCTACCGCCATATTCAGCTTCCTTTATTTTTGCAATGACCTTGAACTTGTACCCCTCAGGCCTGCATATTGTCAATATTTTCTTACTATACCGCCGGGGAGACTTCCCGCCAAGCCGAATGCCCCTCCTGTTGAAATATGTGGTGAATTTTAGACTTACTTTTCCTTAATAATCCGCCACTTTGGGTCAGCCCATGTAATTTTTGAATTAATAGGAACGCTTTTCCAATGTTATAATGGCCATTGTAAAACTTAAAAAAATCTACCGAACAAACCTTATGAATACTTCAGAAAATGGACTTCCCGTGACCCTGTTATCCGGGTTCCTGGGTTCAGGAAAAACCACGCTCCTGAATTATATTTTAAAACAAAACCACGGCAAAAGAATCGCCGTCATCGAAAATGAGTTTGGAGAAATCGGGATCGACTCCGAGTTCATCATCGGGGCCGATCAGGACATATTTGAAATGAGTAACGGTTGCATCTGTTGCTCCATCCGCGGGGATATGGTTGAAACCTTGAACCGGCTGTTGGAGCGACACCAAAAATTCGATTATATTTTAATTGAAAGCACTGGCCTTGCCAGTTCCGGCCCAATCGCCCAAGCCTTCCTGATTGAGGACGAAATTTCAAAGTCCCTTTTTCTCGATGGCATTGTTACCCTAGTTGACGCAAAACATATCTGGAGCAATTTGAATGCACAGGAAGTCATTTGGGAACAAATTGCTTTTTCCAATGTCATCCTTCTGAATAAGGCTGATCTGGTCAGCGAACCAGAAATGAAAAAACTGGAAAAGCAGATGCTTCAGATCAACCCGACAGCGAAAATCAGAAAAACCACTCAGGCGGTGATCGATTTGGATCAAATATTGAACATTGGAGGATTCGATTTAAACACCGCATTAGAGACTGCCACCTTCAATACGCACCATCACGAAACGGATGAAGCAATCTCTTCGGTCTCGCTTTTTTTTCCGGGTCATGTCGATCCAAACCGTTTAAATCTTTGGCTGCAAATGCTCCTGATTAATGAAGGCATGAATGTGTTTAGGGCTAAAGGAATTCTGAATGTCGAGGGTTCTACAGAGCGGTATCTTTTTCAAAGTGTTTACATGATGTTTGAGGGCCGGTTTGACAAACCCTGGGGGGCAGACTCTCCCTTCAACAAAATGGTGTTCATCGGCCAGAACCTGGATCCTCAGAGGCTGGAAGAAAGCCTGAAGAACTATATCGCCGCCTGAAAATTGGAGTTGGCGGAAAACCCTGCAACCTTTTAACTCACAAAACAACTCATGGCAGAAGAAGGCCGAGCAAAATCTGGCGACCCGCAGGACATTGAACTCAGTGAATCGGAGCTCAAAGAACTTAAACGTCTGGAAGCCAAAAAACAAGCCGAGCAGAAGAAGGTGCTTGATTCCAAAAATAATCTCTTTGGGGCGATCCTGACCGATCTGGATCTGGAAGGACTGGATTTGCATGACGCCAAAATGGCAAAAGCAAACCTCAACAACACCAATCTGAGCGGGGCCAATTTGAGCAACGCCAATTTCATCGAAGCGGACTTGACGGAAGCAAACCTGTCAAAGGCCGACCTGCATGATGCCTATTTTGCCGATGCCCAATTAGTCGCAGCAGATTTTTCCGAGGCCGACCTGCGCTGGGCAGATTTCAGCTGGGCAGTTTTAAGCGAAGCCCGGTTCAATGAAGCCAATCTGCTGGAAGCCGATTTTACTGAAGCGACTCTGGTCGCCTCCGACTTTACCATGGCCAATGTGACCGGAGCCAATTTTGACCGGGCAAACCTGATAGATGTGCGCTTGAAGGGGGTCGACCTGTCCCAAACACTGAACCTCACACCAGAGCAAATCGAATCTGCCGAAATCGACCAGGCCACCCAACTCCCTCCTTATCTCGAAATAACATGGGAGGCAAAGGATGAATTCAAAGTGCAAAAGGTGGCTGAGAAGAAAACTAAGCGGAAAAAATCTAAAAAATAAATCGCCATCGCCCAGACAATAGCCTGTTCTTAAAAAATCAGAACCCTTCTGTCAACCTCGACCTTCCTCAAACTCAATCTCGCCATCCGCTCCCACTTTATATTTTATGCCTATCGGACGACAGCAGACTTCGCAATCTTCTATATATTCCTGATGCGACACAGACAGATCCAATAGGACAGAAATGGACTCGCCACAATGTGGACAATTAAAAAATTGCTCGACCTGCTCCATTCCAACTATTCCTGCATGCGAAAATCTTTGGAAAAATAGGCCACCAGATCTTTCACCGAAAGGATGCCCACTATTTTATCATCTTCTGTCACCGCCAGATGGCGAATTTTATTTTTATGCATAAAACGGTTCGCCTCTTCAACCGGCAGATAACAATCCATAGAAAGAATCGGACTTGTCATGATTTCCGAGATTGGAGTGGATTCCGGATTCAACCCTTTACCCAGCACTTTTCGGGTCAGATCCGTTTCCGTCACAATACCCGCATACTCGTCCAACGCCTTCACCAGCAAAGACCCAATATTATTTGCCGTCATAAACATGGCGGCTTCCTGAACAGAAGATTCTAGGTCTATACTCAGTACCGGAGATACCATATAATCGCCAATTTCATCCATGTTTCTCCTCCTTCTTAAAAGGTGATAATGAGGAATCTTATTGATACGCTTAATTCTTGGATGCCGGAGGAAGACCGGGGATTCGCTCTTTTTAACACCTTTAAAAGCTCCCGCAAGATACGGGCGCAACCACTCGAATTTTAAGGCGTTATCGACTCACGCCGTTTTATCATAAAACCTGGAATTCAACAGAAAACATCCATAATCCTATGCCTCACGAAATAAATGTCGTTTTAGTCGAACCGGAAATTCCCATGAACACGGGAACGATTGGGAGGCTGTGCCTTGCAACAGGGAGCACCTTGCACCTGATAGAGCCTTTGGGATTCGAAATCAGCGACAGACAGCTTAAACGAGCGGGGCTGGATTATTGGAAATACGTGAATGTCAAAATCTATCCCGACCTTGAAATGTTTCTTCAAAGTATTCCCCCTTCTGCCCAGAGGGTGTTCTTTTCCACCAAGGGGGAGAAATCTTTTTTCCAACACGCATTTCAGCCAGGCGCCTATCTGTTTTTTGGCAGTGAAACCCGGGGACTACCAAAAAGTTTATTGCAATCTAATCAGGAGATCACTTATCGAATTCCGCAATATGATAAGCGGGTGCGGTCTATCAATATTGCTAATGCGGTAAGCGTGGCTGTTTACGAAGCTATCCGCCAACTGGGAGTTTAAAAAATGAAAGTTCTTTCAGACTAACTTAATTGTCATTATACGATTGTCAGCCTGTTTCTTTACTCTGTTCAGCTCTAGCGATAAATGCTTGAATATCTGTGCTGAGCAGTAGTGGCAATATCTTTTCAATTTTCTCATCACTTAATTTCCACCACTCTAATTCCAAAAGCCGCTGAATAGTAGCATCGTCAAATCTCTTCTTTATCAAGCGCGCAGGATTACCCCCATAGATTGAGTATGGCTCAATATTTTTCGTTACAACGGAGCGGGCACCAATAACGGCACCATCGCCAATTATAACCCCAGACGTAATTATAGCTTCAGAGCCTATCCAAACATCATTTCCGATTATCACATCACCCTTCGACATGGGATGACCTGTGATATGTCGTGCACTTTCCCAAAAAATACTAAAGGGGTATGTTGTTACCCAATCCGTCCTATGCTCTCCACCCAAGAATATCTGAACCCCCGTGGCAATTGAGCAAAACGCACCTATTTTTAATGTCGCATTTTCTTTCCAGGTGCGAATATGGGGGTCCCCGTATGTTCCCCGACCAATCTCATATTGCGGGAATTTTTCATGCAGCCATTTGACTTTTTTGCGCGCAGAATCCTTGCCCAAAAATACTTTCCTAACGAAATATACGAACTGAGTCGCAATTTTATTCATAATACATAGTCTACTTTAAATACCCGGATCAACTTGAGGATAATCTTCCGGCGTAACGTCGAATTTTCGGTAGTACTGCCGCAACAATCCTCTGGCTTCCACCTTGTTCACCTGGTCATTTTTATTGCCAAAAAGATTGCCCGCTTTAAGAATATGCAAAATAGCCTTTTCCCCGTTATTCATACTTTCATACAAGACCGCCAGGTTATAATGCGCTTCCGCCGATTTTGGATTGCCCTTTAAAGTTTCTTCAAATTCGCAAATCGCTTCTTCGGCCCTACCCGCCCGCTCATACGCCGCGCCCAAGTCAAAATGCGCCGCTGGATCACCGGGCAGAGATTCCATCCGGGCCCTCAACTCTTTTATTTCCTTACTCTCAAAAAATTTTCTGAACATATTTCATGTCTGGCTCTTGGTTCTTAAAATTCTTTGCGCTCAAAAAATTTATAAACAGACAACTCAAAGACCGGAGTCTCCCAACTCATCCTCTTCAAATAATTCCATCATCGAGTTTCTGGAATCGTCTTGAAATTGTTCCTGATCTTTCCGGTCGATATATAAGTTCAACTGCTGCAAATGTTCCGCCGACAGGTTACACAGAACCAGTCGTTCCATGACGGTCTCCTTTTCGTATTCGCTCAGTAACCTACCGATACAATTGTGGAGAAACGGAGTCAAAATAGACTGCACCTCCTCAAAATCCAATTCCACCGGGTTTCCCTTCTGAAATTCCGGGGCAAGCATAGAATACACCTTCTGCCCATCATCAATGGACGCACAATGAGCTCCCACATGTTCTGATAGTCTGATTTTCATTGTTTATCTTTTCCTTCAAATAAATGCTGCATAAAAATATCCTGCCTTTCTTCTTATGATACCCCTGCATCCCACATAAATTTCCGCAATAATTTCATATTTTTGGCATTATTGTCAGGAAACATGCCAGCCGAGGTCCATTTTGCCTACTTTTTGCCGATAAGTTGTTATAATTAAACATCTAACTTTATAATTCCAGCAATGCGAAACCTCTCTTTAGCACGAAGTCCTGGTCGTTCGGCTGTTCTCTGCGTGACAGCCCGAGCCGTTTTCTTAGTATTCCTGCTTTTGCTGGGTTTTCCTCTTCACGCTCCCGCCCAAGACTTTATACCCGAAAAATTTGATAAAAACCTCCTTAACGATGCTTTGCAAGAGCAGGCAATCCTGCGCGAAGAAATGCTTTTAGAGCAGGAAATCCTGCGCGAAGAAATGGAGCAAATTCGCCTGGAAATTCAACGTATCATGAAGGAAATTGCCTTATCTATGAAAGGGGAAGCCCTGAAGTTGAAGGCTGAACTGGAGGGGCTGCAAGGGGAGACCCGACGCATTCAGCAAGAAATACTGGCGACTCTACAAAAATCCAAACAGGATTTTTTAGACGGCAAAGAAGAAATGCAGAAAGGACTGCAAAAGATGCGCCTGGAAGCAAAAGCCATGACCAAGGAGATCAAAGAGGTTCTTGATGATCAAAAGGCGATTTGGAAGCAGGAGACCACAACGCTTAAAGATTCACTGGTAGACGCACGGAAGGAAATGAACTCCGCTAAAGTGGACTCGGAGGATGCACTACAATCGAGCCGTTCGGCCATCAGCGACTTTAAGATGACACAGAAATCAAGCATAACTGATTCTCAGGCCATATCTAATACGGCGATATTTGAGGCCAGAAATACCCTCAAAAAAAGCCAAAATAACTCCAAACAAGCTTCCAAATATATTACCAAGGAACTCATGGCCGAAATGAAGGAAACCCGGAAAGCCATGCAAAGAAGTCAGAAAGCTCAAAAACGGGAATCAAAAAACGCCCAGCGGGAAGTTCTGGCTTCCTTAAAGTTGGCCAAAAAGAAAAGAATTACTGAACTAAAACGGGATTCTGCCCGGAATACGTTACACAAGAATAAAATTTCCCAACCCAAGAAAAAACAAACCCGAAAACAAATTAAAAAACAAAAACGGGTCAAAAACCTCAAGAAGCGCCAAGCCCTTTTGAGCAAATCCAGACCGAAGATCGCTAACCGCAAAGAAGCAGAAAAAAGGAAGACCAAGCACCAAAAAATCCGAAAAAGTTCGACAGCAAGACAGAAAAAGGTCGAGAAGGAACTAGCTATAAAAGAAGCTTCGGACTTGCAAAGCTCTCAAGACAAACAAAAAAAAATAAATGAAGTAACTCTAAAATCGTTGGACAGCAAATTTGATAAGGGGCGAATTCAAGTTTGAAGTGCAACAGTTAGTAAAGTTTTCTTTTTGAAGAA
>CALAGQ010000066.1 GCA_937891765.1 uncultured Nitrospina sp. | reverse complement strand
CTCAAGCGCCTTAGAATTCTCATCCTGCCCACCTGTGTCGGTTTGCGGTACGGTCTCAACTTAACTGAAGCTTAGTGGCTTTTCTTGGAAGCATGGTATCAATCACTTCATGAACAGAGTTCACTTCGTTATCACGCCTCAGTATTGACTCTCCGGATTTGCCTAAAGAATCTACCTACACGCTTGAACCAGGATATCCAACACCTGGCTGACCTAACCTTCTCCGTCCCCACATCGCATTAAATTGAGGTACAGGAATATTAACCTGTTTCCCATCGGCTACGCATTTCTGCCTCACCTTAGGGGCCGACTCACCCTGCGCCGATGAACGTTGCGCAGGAAACCTTGGGCTTTCGGCGAGGGAGCCTTTCACTCCCTTTATCGCTACTCATGTCAGCATTCGCACTTCTGATATCTCCAGCATTCCTCACAGAACACCTTCACAGACCTACAGAACGCTCTCCTACCATGCGTGTAAACACGCATCCGCAGCTTCGGTTATATGCTTAGCCCCGTTACATCTTCCGTGCAAGACGACTCGACCAGTGAGCTATTACGCTTTCTTTAAAGGGTGGCTGCTTCTAAGCCAACCTCCTGGCTGTCTGGGCCTTCTCACTTCGTTTACCACTTAGCATATCATTTGGGACCTTAGCTGGCGGTCTGGGTTGTTTCCCTCTTGACACCGGACGTTAGCACCCGATGTCTGTCTCCCGTAATTGTACTTCTCGGTATTCGGAGTTTGCAATGGTTTGGTAAGTTCTTATGAACCCCCTAGCCATAACAGTGCTCTACCCCCGAGAGTAAGATACGAGGTACTACCTAAATAGTTTTCGGAGAGAACCAGCTATCTCCAAGTTTGTTTAGCCTTTCACCCCTATCCACAGCTCATCCCCAAATTTTTCAACATTTGTGGGTTCGGACCTCCAGTACGTGTTACCGCACCTTCATCCTGGCCATGGATAGATCACTTGGTTTCGGGTCTACACCCAGTAACTAAGACGCCCTATTAGGACTCGCTTTCGCTACGCCTCCCCTATCGGTTAAGCTTGCTACTGAATGTAAGTCGCTGACCCATTATACAAAAGGTACGCAGTCACCCCGAAGGGCTCCCACTGTTTGTATGCATACGGTTTCAGGATCTATTTCACTCCCCTTCCGGGGTTCTTTTAACCTTTCCCTCACGGTACTAGTTCACTATCGGTCGATTACGAGTATTTAGCCTTGGAGGATGGTCCCCCCATATTCAGACAGGATTTCACGTGTCCCGCCCTACTTGTCGTTATCCTAGTTCCACACACGGGTTTTCATATACGGGGCTATCACCCTCTTTGGCCGGACTTTCCATTCCGTTCTATTAACGCATGTGCTAAAAATAACAGGCTGTTCCGGTTTCGCTCGCCACTACTTCCGGAATCTCGGTTGATTTCTTTTCCTCGAGCTACTTAGATGTTTCAGTTCGCTCGGTTCGCTTCACGTCTCCTATGTATTCAGAGACGGATACCCTTACGGGTGGGTTTCCCCATTCGGACACTTCCGGATCAAAGCTCGTTTGTCAGCTCCCCGAAAAATTTCGCAGACTACCACGTCCTTCATCGCCTGTAATCGCCAAGGCATTCACCATATGCACTTATTCACTTGATCCTATAACTTTAAAACCTAAGCCCTTTTAAACTTCTGTTTTCTCGCATGAGACGATCGTTATAGTTTCTTCTAAAGCTTACTTAATACAACTCTTTCTACTAAAAATTTCTTAGTATATTGCGTTGATTTAGTTTTGATTTTGCAATCATTACCCATTTGAAATCATAATCTCATCACAATCTTATGATTTCGTTTTTACTTCTTCCATATTGTTAAAGAACATACTAGCTTAAAAAGCTAGCCTCAAAGACTGACGTGCAATCTTTGAGGCTGACTTCTTTGTTACAAGGAATTGGTGGAGGATGACGGGATCGAACCGACGACCCCCTGCTTGCAAAGCAGGTGCTCTCCCAGCTGAGCTAATCCCCC
>CALAGQ010000065.1 GCA_937891765.1 uncultured Nitrospina sp. | reverse complement strand
GCGATGGGAGACTTGCCGGAGCCAAGGGGGACCCACAGATTCTTCTGAAGAGCCATTTTTTCTTAAGGAGTGAATTTGCTCTTAAAAGTTGGACACCACGAGAACCAACTCATCTTCAAAACGGTAGCGTAACTTTCACTGGACCACTCTCCGGTGCCAGCGAGAGTCGGCAATCGTTGTACCTCATCCATTTGCTCTCTTTGAAATTCCCACCTTAACCACGAGGAAAAGACCCAGAACGACTCCAAGCGATCCAACACCGCGAAGAAACTTTGCCCAAGAGAGCCTCCAACTTGTTTCTGGCGTCGGTTCTCGCCACAAGGGTGCCCCTCTCACCCATCGACCATGCTTCTCTATTGCGCCGGCTTTGTCAACTAGAGGGGCATTCTCTTGCTCCACCCATTTGCCGAAAGCCCAAGAGGTCTCACTGCCAAACTCCAAAGAATCAACTTCAATAACACCAGAAGTGTCTGGGTTCTCGCGTGCCCCCAAATGATATTCAATCCGATTAAGATTATTGTGCTCAGGAGAGTCCCAAAATAGAGTAACACCCTTTGCTTCAACGATGAAATTAGGAGCTATTCTCCAACACATCCATGACCCCGCCTGAACGCCGTCGTACTTAATCGCGTAAAAAATGGTCTCTCCATTTCCTTCCTCAAACAACGCAAATCCATCCCACTCGGCGATCTCGAAGCCCTTGTCTTTAATCGCCTTGGCTAGGTCCGAAGGAATGCCATCCCTTTGTATCTCGGCGTGAGCAGGGAAAAGACACAAGTCATGAGCATGACTGAATCGAATCGTATTGCCAAGCAAGGAGCGTTGTTCAAATCCAATCTTCTCAACACTCACTTCCTTCTGTAACCGAAGGAATCCCTGCCTTGGGTTCAATTCCCATAACCCGTTCAATTCCCCGCCAGAGCCAACATATGAAAAGCCTGATCCATGTCCAGCAAAATTATGATCCGTACTTTCACCAATGGCTTGCCACTTCTCTGCAGAAATATTGGGGGCGGAAACGCTCATATATTTCATAACCCTTTGTTCGGGCGTTCCTCCGATTCCGGCGAATTGCGACAAGGTCCCTGAGATGACGAATCCTTCCTGTACTTGATGAAAAAAGGCGCCTATGTTCTTAGCATCCCCTGAATCCCAAAAAGATGAATGTGAATCCATCGGGTCTTGTGCAAAGGATACACTCGAGAAAATAAGGAAAGAAATGAATGTGATTCGCAGTAAGGACTTTTTCATTGATTATCTCTATCGCCTCCTTTTTCTGTAAGATTCGCTACCAGGGGGGCTTCATCCGATTTTCCGGGAACAACAACTATGCCTTGGTATCCCACTTGTCCAGTCCTGGAAGCCAGCCGTATCTCACCTTCAGGCAGTACACCTTGCCAAGTGAACCGATTGGTATCAGTCTTACCACTGAATAAACGAATTGCGCCACAATTTCGCCCCCCTGCGTAGCAGGCCAAATCTAGTGAATTGACCGGAAGCCCATCAAGCTGGAGCTCCAATTGAACAGCAACCAATTTCCTTTGTTTTGAGGATTGCCAATCCAAGATTAGAGTTTCCCCATCCGTAACACTGATTGGAAACCAAACACTTTCAATACGCAAACCGCTCACCAAACTTCCAATCCCTCGGACTGTAAGGGTTGATCCGTCGAGCTCAGTAGGGGCTAAATAGTCAATGCCCCAGTCCCCAATGAAAGCGGAAACATCAGGGGCCTCCCCTCCCAAGAACTTGCCTGAAACGTTTGTGAGTTCGACGGCCGCACTAATTGGAACATTCACTGAAATAGGCTCCCTTGGCGATTGAGAACTCGGAACCTTCAACTCAACTGGGGCGTAGTCATCCATTTTGCACAGAGCTAAATAGGAACTAGAGGACGACAAAGGCAGCTCAACCTCGAAAGGCAGGTAGCTATATCTGGTGACTATTTTGTGGGCTTGAGGGCTTCCTGTTGATGGAATCTCTTTCAAAAAAATCGTCATGAAGCGCCGACGACTGAGATCCTCATGATAAGGAAGTCGTTCCAGAGAATCGAAGAGTAATGTAGTAGGGATATAGCCCTCGTCTGGAGCTTCAAGGGAAACATACCTCAACTCACCAGGAATTAAAGGCTCCAATACTTTTTGCTCGATTAAGCCCCCTCCAATAACGAACAAGCCCAAATAAATCCTGCGCATCGCAGGGACTTCAAGGTCACTCCATTCAATGTACGCTTCCTCTCCAACATATATTCCGCGTGGAGTAGTTCTTTCACGCAAATTCCCACCATCAAGTATGGGTTTCATGGAAACTGCAACGTAAAATTCCTGCCCCGTCATATAGTTTTCACGCTGAAACGAAATCGATAATTTCGCCCTTGGCCTAATCGAAATTCGATAATGATTTTCACTTAAAACATCCATATCTTTCCCCAAAACTGACGAAGCTATACCATTCCATCGAATCGCCAGTTCGGTATGCTTGAAGAGTTCTCGGTGAAAAAGTGCAACCCCATCTTCTTGAACTAGAACTTCTTCTGTTCCCACAAGCTCATCGCCTTGCCAAACCACGGAAGCACCACTTGCAGGCTTGGAGTCGAATCCATTCCACCAGACAACTTCAAGCGTCGTCAACACACCAGTATCTAATTCGGCGTCGTTGATTACCTTTGTAGCGGCGTATTCCCTTTTAATATTTCCAGGATAGCCTATTTCTAGCCCCGCTTCTTTAGAGGTCCCTTCTTTAATTGTCTTGTTTGAGGAATTTGAGGTGTCTGGTGGAAATCTGTAGAGCACGAAAGCCGCAAGACCGACCAAAACCAAAATCAGGCAAAGTAAAACACCTTTCCCTTTCAATCAACTATCCGAAGAATCATATCGAACTCTTCGCCTCCAATTTTGAATGGAATGCTCAAAGAGGAAGGCCATTCAGAGTTTTCCTGGAAGCTGAGTTGGAGGATATCCTTGCCTTCCCCTCCGTCATGGACGTGCCATAATAAACACCCCTCCTGGCCGGATTTTTGAGGGTACTGAATCCGATCTTCAACATCTTGATTCTCCGGCTTCAACTCAAACCGCATAATCCGTGTGGAAACCAACCCCCAATTGCTCTTGGAGATGAAGGGGCCAGGCAAAACCGTCAACAGCGGTATGAGGGAAATATTAATTGGAATTACAAAGGTACCCTTACTAAACGAGGAGGGAAACGTATAGGAAATCGATGCCGACAACAGCCTTCCACGGTAAGCAATTGGGTCGATGACTAGATTTCCAGCAACCAGAACATCCACATCATTCACGACTTCGCAGGCAACAGAATCCCAATCACAACGCATTGGAAACCTGACTATTCCAGGATGAACCACCAGGTTTTGTTGCAGTGTGTCTTCTATTTCATCAATGAATTGCGCAGCATCCTTCAGAAGAAATTGAAACTCCGCAATCGCTCCCCCCTCAGAATTTACGATCCCAAAGTCTGGCCTTTCATACACTCGAAGGACGTCCTTGATGGTCCCGGAAACCTGAATACCTTGCCCATCGAGTACGGAATCACTGGAAAGAATTCGTATCGATTCCTGAAAGGTGCCACTCATATTTTTAGGTTGAAGCAGAAACGAAACTTCTATTTGCTCGCCCGAACTCAAAAACTGTCCCTGGAAATCACTCGCAAGGCAACCACATGTTGTTTCAAATCCGTAAACATAAACCTCCGCGCTAGTGGGGTTCGATACGGTCACATCAATGCGCTGCTTCGACCTTGCACCAACGACGCCGGCATCAATGTCGCCATCAACAAAAATGCCAAACCTTGTTTGACCTGAGAGTCCTGATGGGCGGTAAATCTCCTGCCCAATAAGAAAACAAGCCACACCTGTGAGAACAAGAAGCCCGCCAAGGACTTGGGTGCTCAGATTCATAATTTAGTCACTCCTTGAGAAACTAAGTTATTACCCTGGTTGGCAACCCGATCCGCCACAAGTTGTATAGTTTGCATCCGAGATTCCACCACAACCACTTGGAGTGTAATCCGTGCAAGCTCCTGTCAAGCTAGGAGGTTCGCAGCTCGTTTTCTGTAGGCAAGTGAGAGTGGGCTGCGCGACACAGTCGCAATCCAAATCTAGTCCACTGCAATAGCCGCCAGTGCGAATAGTGCATTTCTTATACAAAACATTACCGACCTCTGGATCCCCACACTTTTGCCCAGTTTCCGAGCACTCAGTGGTGGAACAGCTCAGTGAAATGAACTGGGTATCAGCGCATTGAGCAGAAAGCTCCCACGTATAGGAAAACACGGAAGCACCGATTGCTAGAATGAGAAAAAGAATGTGTTTCATAATCTCATGCTAGCATAACTTTCGAGCTCCAGTACCCACTTTCGCAGAATAATAACTAATTCAAATATTGACCCCATGCGTTGGTGAGCCGTTTGCTGCCACATCGAGTGAATTTAGGTTTATGCTTTTGGGAGATTTTAAAAAATATGGCTCTTCAGAAGAATCTGTGGGTAAATTAAATCCCCTTTCCGTTAGCTCCAGT
>CALAGQ010000064.1 GCA_937891765.1 uncultured Nitrospina sp. | reverse complement strand
GTTTTATGTCTACAAAGTCATCAAAAAATGCCATTTATGCGGCACTGGCAGGAAATGGACTTATAGCTGTAACTAAGTTTTTTGCGGCGGCCTACACAGGTAGTTCTGCCATGTTCAGCGAAGCTATCCATTCTGTTGTCGATACAGGCAATCAAATTCTTCTTCTTTACGGAATTAAACGCTCAGAGCAGCCCGCAGATAAAACCCACCCCTTTGGCTATGGGATGGAGATTTATTTTTGGAGTTTCGTGGTCGCCATATTGCTTTTTGGTCTGGGGGCGGGGATTTCCTTTTATGAAGGGATCAGTAAAATTCAAAACCCACATCCAGTGACCGATCCTTTTATAAATTACATAGTTATAGGGTTTGCAATATTTTTTGAAACCGTTGCATTTTCTGTTGCATACAGAGAATTGAGAAAAACCAAAGGAACTCAAGGTTTAATCAAAGCTATCCGCGCAAGTAAAGACCCAACGATATTCACCGTATTGTTTGAGGATTTTGCCGCACTACTTGGGTTAATCGTGGCAGGACTGGCGATTTATCTGGGGGAAATTTTACACTTACCAGTGTTGGATGGAGTTGCTTCTGTAATTATCGGGTTGATTCTGGCGGTCACTGCTTCATGCCTGGCTTTCGAATGCAAAGGGTTATTATGCGGAGAATCCGCTAACGAACAGGTTGTTTATGGGATAAAACAGGTTTTGAAAGAAGAATCTAATGTTCTACACATCAATGAAGTTTTGACCATGCATCTCGGGCCAGCGGATATTTTACTTAATATCAGTCTGGATTTTGAAGATGGTATTTCATCAATAGAAGTCGAAGAAACCATTTCCAGGATGGAAGGAAATATAAAAAATCAATTTCCTGAAATCAAACGTGTTTTCATTGAAGCACAAAGCTGGTTGGGCCATCGTAAAAGTTCAAATCTTGAAAAATTAAAAAATCAATCGGAAAATTAAAATCCGCCTAAATTAAACATCATGAAAAAGAAGAAAAAGGAACTCGATTCAATCGGCTGGAGAGAGTGGGTTTCGTTTCCTGAGTTAAAGACAAAATCCATTAAAGCAAAGGTTGACACAGGGGCCAGGACCTCTGCTCTTCATGTCTCCAACATTAAAGTATTCAGGCGGACTAATAAGGTGACCTTCACCATTCACCCGGTTCAAAGACAATGGCGTCCGGTGATTAACACCTCTGCATTGATGATTGGTGAGCGTTCGGTGAAAAGTTCAAATGGCGAATCTACTCTTCGCCCAGTAATTGAAACTAAATTAAAAATAGGGAAAAAGATTTTTTCTATTGAACTGACTCTTGTCAACCGAGACTTTATGGGGTTCAGGTTGCTTTTAGGAAGGAGCGCTATGAAAAAGCGCTATCTCGTTAACTCGGGGCAATCTTTTTTACTTTCCAAAGAAATAAACAAACAGAAAGGCACAAAATGAATATCGGGATTTTATCCAGAGGACCAAAACTATACTCCACGAAAAGGCTGGTCGAGGCCGCCAAAAAAAGAGGGCATGAGGCTGAGGTGGTCGATTATTTAAAATGTTATGTAAACATCACATCACACAAACCCTCTGTGCATTATAAAGAACGAGTGCTTAATGAATTTGATGCTGTCATTCCTCGTATCGGGGCTTCTAAAACATTTTATGGAACTGCCATATTGCGGCAATTTGAAATGATGGGGGTTTATCCACTAAATGAATCCGTAGCCATTTCACGTTCTCGAGACAAGCTACGTTCTTTACAGATTCTAGCAAAAAAGGGGGTTGGTTTGCCGGTGACTGGGTTTGCACATTCGAGCAAACATACGGAAGAGATTATTGCAATGGTGGGGGGTGCCCCTCTGGTAGTTAAGTTGCTTGAAGGCACACAAGGAAAGGGAGTTGTACTGGCTGAAACGGATAAGGCTGCCGATAGTGTCATTGGGGCTTTCATGGAATTGGATGCTCATATTTTAGTACAGGAGTTTATTAAAGAGGCCGGGGGAGCCGATATCCGATGTTTTGTCATTGATGATAAAGTTGTAGCTTCCATGATGAGGCAGGGCAAGGAAGGTGAGTTTCGTTCAAACCTACATCAAGGTGGAAGCGCAAGGATAGTTAAGATTTCTCCAGAAGAGAGAAGTGCTGCTGTTCGCTCAGCTAAAGCTATGGGACTAAATTTAGCGGGTGTGGATTTACTACGCTCTAATCATGGTCCGGTGGTAATGGAGGTCAACTCATCTCCAGGTCTTGAAGGTATCGAAAGCGCAACCGGAATTGATGTTGCCGATAAAATAATTCAGTTTATGGAGAAAGATGCAAAACATGGAAACACCAGGACGGCTGGGGTAGGATAATGGCTTCAGAACTAAAAATAGGCGGCATTTCCATCAAGAAAGGGGAGCGTAAAAGAATTCAGCTTGCTGTATCCAATCTTTACGACGGTACGGATCTTTCCATTCCGGTGGAGGTTATCCGTGGCAAGGAGGAAGGGCCTATTTTGTTTATTTCAGCCGCTATCCATGGGGACGAAATTAACGGAACAGAAATAGTTTGCAGAATCTTGAGAGATAGATCTCTTAAAAAGTTGAAAGGTACATTTATTGCTGTTCCTGTCGTCAATGTTTTCGGATTTAATATGCTGTCACGATACCTACCTGACCGAAGAGACTTGAATCGATCTTTTCCGGGGTCTAAAAATGGGTCCCTGGCTTCGCGATTGGCCAATATTTTTATGAAGGAAATTGTCCAAAAGTCAACTCATGGGATTGATTTACATACCGGGGCTATTCACAGAACTAATCTTCCGCAAATTCGTGCCTGCATGAATAACGCTGAAACCAAACAGCTGGCTTTTGAGTTTGGGGTGCCTGTAATTATAAATTCCGACATTCGCGATGGTTCATTAAGAGAGGCGGCTCGGAGAAAAAAAATTCCCATGTTGCTTTTTGAAGGAGGAGAAGCTCTGCGCTTCGATGAAAAAGTTATACAAATCGGGGTACATGGTTGCCTCGCTGTCATGCAATCCATAGGAATGTTACCCAGGAAAAAACACGCAACGCGCAGGGAAGTATTTGTTTCATGGTCAAGCCAGTGGGTGCGCTCCCCTGCAAGCGGATTGATTCGCATTTTAAAGGAAGCAGGCGCGCATGTGAAAGAAGGTGAATTGCTGGCGGTTGTTATGGATCAATTTGGAAAGCCCCGGGGGGAGGTTCTCGCTCCATTTGAAGGAATTATCATAGGCCAATTAAAGCTTCCCCTGGTAAATGGTGGAGATGCCTTGTTCCATATCGCCAGCTTCCACAACACACGAAAAGTCCAAAAATCAATCACACGAATAGAGGAAGATATATTCCAATGTTTTTATGATTAACGGGATGGCAATGAAATGAGCTTAAAACTTTATACAGGACTTTCGCTGTTGATCTTGGTGGTGATATTCACCATTCAAAATGCCGAAGTGGTGCAAATCAATTTCCTGATATGGGATTTTTCCATATCTCGTGCGTTAATGATATTTCTGGTTTTTTCAATTGGCATTCTTGTCGGTTGGTTCACGGCAAAACATTATTCAATGAAGAGGTGAAATGTTTTACATAAAAAATAAACTGTTAACAATTTTAGTTAGTTTTTGTTTCATCATTATGTCTTCACCCGCTTTTAGCCAGGAAAAGATTGCTAACAACCCAGAACTAGCTAAGCTATTTACTAATTCTGGCGGAAAGCAAGTTGCAAAAAAATTCGAAATACAATTACTTGCAAAATATTCAAAGAAATTAACCTCAATTTATGAAAAAGTTCCAGAAGAGTTTTGGGATGATTTTTTTGAAGCCATGATTCCTGATGAAGAAATTGAAAGTATTCTTGCATCAACTTATAATGTTTATGGTAAATTTTTTACTGCCGAGGAAATTGACCTTCTTAATCGGTATTTGATGGTGCCAGCCCTTCAGAAATGGGTAGAACTTTCACCCAAAATCGCCAAGGAACAGGCATTAATCATGGAAAAAGAATCAAAAGCTTTTTTAACTGATACTGTTTTCAACGAAAAACTTGGAAAACTCGAGGAAAAGTATGTTTTTGACAAATCGAGAAACTCCATCATGAAAAAAGAACAAAAAAAAGCAATGACCCCTCGGACGAGATAGACCTTCCCGGAATTTGGGCCTTTTTCCCAAATTGCTACAGGCACCGGCGGCTCGCCCCACTCTCGTGAAAAGGAATTGGGCAAGAGCTTATTCGTCAGCCGAGATTACCTTTTGCTGGCCAGAGAAAGTCATTGCTCATTGGCCCCACGCCGAGCAGGTCAGTTCCAGCGGGCGGAGTCGGGGGTGGCGTTACGGATTTTGGAGAGGTGGACGAGATCGATTTTCATTTTGAGGAAGTCGTGGAGGAAGTCCGCGCGACGAAGCACATCCTGTTCTTCGAGAAAGGATTGTTTTTGTTCCAAGGGAATGTCCAGTCGGTAGGCAAACCGGTCGACAAACTGGCTGAGTTTATCGCCCAGGTTCCAATCGGGTTCCTCTTTCAGCGAATTGCTTTCAGGAATGAGGTCGGCGAACTCCTTGTACCTGTCGATCAAACCGTCGCGAGTGGCATTAGGTGCATTATCAATGACCTGTTCATTCTGTTCTTCGAGCAGATCAATCTCGGCGCGGCGGTAGAGTTTTCCTTCCACTTCCTTCACGATGCGAAACCGGCGCAATCCAACCAAGGTGAAATTATATTTCCCGTCAGGGTGACGGATTTCTTTTTCAATGCTGCCGACGCAACCTATGGGATAGACAGCAGGCCTGTCAAAGTAGGCCGCTTCCCAATCCGGCTTTAAAAGAACCATACCTATTTTGCGTTCGCCTTCCAGGGCATCGGCAGTCATTTGCCGGTACCGAGGCTCAAAAATATGCAACGGTAATGGGGTGCCAGGATAAAACACGGTTGAAGGTAATGGGAAGAGAGGAATGAGGCCTTGCTGTTCTGAATCCTTTTCCATGGTTTCCTTATCTAAGTGGTTACATCATAAGGTAAATATTGTAACATCCTATCTGCTGACAGGAAATTTGACAATTGAGGTTTATTTTTTTAATCTGAGAACGCATGATTGCCCAGCCCGAAAACATTTGTACTGAAATCCAGTCCTCGCTGACCCGTTCGGGTTTGTTTGCCGATGCAGAAAGCACTGGAAACCGCTGGCGAATTTCGCCGGAACCGTATTTTCTCTCTTCAAAAGACGTAGAGTTTTTCCACCAGCTTGGCCCTCAACTACTCAAATTCTACTCTGCCTGGAACAAACTCTATCTGGAAAGCACCAAAGGAAACTGCGAAAAGTGGTTCGCTGAGTATCTCGATGCAGGGAAACCTGCCGAACTGATCGAGTTTGGCAGAATGAAGCGGTTTCGCCAAACCTTGCCGTCTATCCTCAGACCTGATGTGATTGTGACAGAAGATGGATATGCTGTGACGGAACTGGACTCGGTTCCCGGAGGGTTCGGTCTGACTGCTGAACTCATGTCCCTTTATAAAGACCCCTCATGGCAGATTATTGGCGACTCCGAGGGAGGAATCCCATCGCTGTTTTACAAGATGGCCAAATCGCTGGCCAAAGAGGAAAATCCTTGTATCGCCATTGTCGTCTCTGACGAAGCCCAGGACTACCGCAGCGAAATGGAGTGGCTGGCCACTCTGCTAAATAAGCAGGGTTTTTCCGTCCACACAGTTCATCCGAAGGATGTTCAGTTCCGCGAAGAGGGTCTGTTCATCCTGGATGAGGGAAAATGGCTTCGCATCGATGTCCTCTATCGTTTCTTTGAGTTATTTGATCTCAAAAACATCCCAAAATCCGAATTGATGATGTATGCGGCAAAAAAGGGGCAGGTCGTGACCACGCCTCCCTACAAAACTTGTCTGGAGGAAAAACTCAGTTTTGCATTATTCCATCATCCTGCTTTAAAAGCGGATTGGGAAAAAGCGTTAGGTTCTGAAACTTTTGACACCTTATCCCATCTAATTCCTGAAACCTGGGTTCTGGATTCCCGTTCCATACCTCCTTATGGGGTGATTCCGGGATTGCAGTTAAAAGGCGCCCCGGTTCAGAACTGGCAGGAATTGATGGGTTTGACCCAAAAAGAGCGGGAAATGGTGATCAAGCCTTCGGGTTTCTCGCCGGAATCCTGGGGAAGCCGAGGGGTTGTGGTCGGGCACGATGTTTCCGGAGAAGTCTGGCAGGAAACTCTGACGAAAGGTTTGCAACAATTCCCCAACCAAACTTCGATATTACAGAAGTTTTACAAGGGTAAACGAGTACCGGTTTCGTATCTGGACCAAAAGTCAGGCCAGATGGAAACCATGCAGGCCCGGGTGCGGCTGACGCCTTATTACTTTGTGGTGGAAAACACCACTTATCTGGCGGGAATTCTGGCTACACTTTGTCCGCAGAATAAAAAGAAAATTCACGGCATGGTCGATGCGGTCATGATGCCCTGCGCCATTCGAGACTCAAGGTAGTTTTATAATGATGAAACTCTATAATATAGATGGCTGCGGTTACTGTGCCATGGTTCGAGATGTTCTGACGCAAATGAGCCTGAAATATGAGAAAATAGATGTGCCTTGGCCCCATCAACAACGCAAGGAAGTTCACGATATATCGGGACAAACCACCGTCCCGGTTTTGGTGGATGGAGATGTCGTCCTTGACGATGAATACGATATCATCGACTATCTGAGAAAGACCTATTCGGTCAACTCTTAATCATACGTAAAGGGAAAAACATGGAGTCTTGGCAACAACAACTCAGCCAGAGCGCGGTGAAGATTGAAGACCTGCCTTTTATTCCCGAATCTCCTGAATACCGGGAACGACTTAAGAGGGTGGCAGAACTCTACCCCATACGCATCAACTCCTATTTCCTGAGTCTCATCAAGGGCCCCAACGACCCTTTATGGAAACAAGTGGTACCCACCGTCGAAGAGTTGGACGACTATATCGATGGAGACACCTTGGTCGCCGATCCGCTTAATGAAGAAGGCGACATGCCCGTTCCCGAACTGGTACACCGCTATCCCGACCGGGTACTGCTGATGATCAACAATCAATGCCCCATTGTCTGCCGGTTCTGCACGAGAAAGCGGAAAATTGGTTTTCCCGGAATCGTCACACGCGAAACGCTCAGACAAGGCATTGAATACATCCGCAACAATCCAGAAATCCGTGACGTGATCATGTCCGGCGGAGACCCGCTTCTCGTCCCCGATAAAGAACTCGACCGGATTCTCGGTGAACTGCGCTCCATCCCGCATCTGGAAATCATTCGCATTGGCACGCGGGTTCCCGGAACCTTGCCATCCAGAGTGACGGAAAACCTGTGCGCGATATTGAAAAAATATCATCCGCTGTATTTCAACATGCATTTTAACCACCCGGCGGAGATCACTCCTGAAGTGGAAAAAGCCTGTGCCATGCTTGCCGACGTCGGCATTCCTCTGGGCAGTCAGACGGTGCTGTTGAAAGGCGTCAACGACAACGCAAAGGTCATGAAAGAGTTGATGCTGAAATTGCTGAAGAACCGCGTCAAACCTTATTATATTTATCAGGCCGACATGACAGAGGGAACCGACCACTTTCGCACCTCGGTAGAAAAAGGACTCGACATTTTGCGCGACCTCATGGGCCACACCTCCGGTATGGCAGTGCCTTATTTCGTCATCGACGCACCCGGCGGAGGCGGCAAAGTAAGACTGCTGCCCAACAGCGTCGTCGAACATAATAAGGACGAAGTGGTGATCACCAATTATGAAGGAAAAGTTTTCCGTTACACCCAGCCTAACGGCAAAAACGGCAACGGAAACAGCAAAGCGAAACACCAGGACATGTGCCAACTGCCCGCCTGAACCAATCCCAACACCCACCTTTTTTAACTTCCTGCTAGAATAGCGGTCTTGGTCCATAGCATGACCGGATTACAAACCCAACGGGACTGCATCTGTGAACCGTACCTTAAGAGAACCTGCTCTTCTGTTTCTGGTGGGCGCCTGCCTGAGCATCTCGCAGTTCGTGATGATCCGCGATTTTGTCACCATTTTGTACGGCGAAGAAGTGGTGATCATTCTGGTGACGGCAGCATTTTTTCTCGGACTCTCCATCGGTTATTTTCTAGCCCTGAAATTTTCCGAGAAATTTTTTGAGACTGCGTTTCTCACCATCGCTTTTCTCCACCTCACCTTTCCTTTCTCCTACCGGTTGCTCGCGGTAGAGATCGCCAGAGCCGACCTAAGCGGATATTGGTACATGACTTTAATGTTTGCCTATGCCCTGATATTCAGTTCCATCTTCGCGGTGTTTCTACCGCGACGGGTTCATCGTGAAAATCCGGACACCGCCCTTAAGAAAATGAAAGTTCTTTATTCCATGGAATTGGTTGGCTTCGCGGCAGGGTTCGCCATCGTCGGCCTGAGCTGGAATAAAGGTCTCGACTTTATCATCCCCATTTACTGGGCCCTGCTGGCGATGGTCATTCACCTGGCATTGCAGAAAAAGTTCTGGACGGTGTCCTTTGTGCTGATCGCTGTGATCGCTGGCAGTTCCCTCACAGATGTTGACCGGCGCACCACCGCACTCATTTATGAAAACAAACATTCCCTCGAAAACGCCACCACCCTGATGTCGATCAACTCGGCCTATCAGAAGGTCGAGGTGATGGAAGATGGCGACGGTGAGCGCTATCTTTATTTAGACGGACTGCTCAACCTCAACGCCTCTGATCTGAAGGATCTGAATTACTACATCGCCGAAACTCCAGCCCGGCTCATCAAACCAGACAAAACCCTGATAATCGGAAACGGCACTCTCTCGTCAGTGCCCAAGGTCTATCCTCATTCAAACTTTGTGCAATCGGTGGAACTCGATGCCGGAGTTCTGCTGGCAGGACAAAAGTTTTTCACTCCAATGGAGGAGTTGACCGGACTCGATCGCTGGAACCTGATTGTCGATGATGGCAAACATTTCCTGAAAACCACCCAGGATAAATTTGACCTGATCATTATGGATATCCCCTCACCGCTGACCATTCAGGAAGCGATTCTCCATACGGTGGAGTTTTATCAACTGGCACGTTCAAAAATGTCAGCACAAGGCGTTATCGCTGTGCAATTGAGCGGCCCCCTGCAAACCAACAACCGTACACCGGCCCGGGTGGTCGCCGCATTAGCAAAGGCTTTTAAGGAAGTGATGGTGCTTGACAGTGAGAAGGCCGACCGCAGTTTCGCCTACGCCTCAGACCACCTGCCCTTTGATAAATTAGCAATCCAGCAGACCACAAGAGATTATGAAGAAGAATTATTCATCATCCCTCCCATTGATATTTCGTTTTACCTCAGCGAAGCTGTGCCTCTGGCGGTGGATAACCTGGACCTGGTTCTTAGAAGAGGATGGGAACGTTTTCGAGGGAGGTATTTCGACGATGATTAAATTCCCCGCCTACGCATTTTTAACCGGACTGTATTTCTCCACCCTGCAGTTTTGCTATCTGATCCTTTTGCAGATCAATATCTCTTCCGCTTATTTGACCTATATGGTCATCACCGCTTCCTGGCTCACGGGCTCCATCATCGGACTGTGGCTGGAAAATCTGGATAGAAATGTGGGGGTAGGACTCGGCCTGTTCTGTTACTACAGCGTTTACGCGCTGGTGGCGAATATGCCATTCTCAAGTTTTACGCTTGTTCTAGCGGCGCTGGGTTCGGGGATAACAGGTCTGTGGGCGGGGCGCTTCTTCATCTTTATTCTGCACCAATACAAACAGGTGGACCGCATCTTCTTTCATGAGAACAACGGCTTCTGGGTTGGGATCGTGATGTTCTTTCTGGGGTTCACTCTTCTGGGCAGACCGTTTGTGTTCTGGGCGCCCATGACGCTGGCAGGATTACTTCTATTAAAACATCTTTGGATTAAAGAAAAGAATATGTCAATATAACACCGTATCCATATAAGCCTTGATCTTGCTAAGCGGGCGGTTCAATCTAAAAAGGTTGGTTGCCTAAGGAGGAAAAAATTAAAACTATTTGCTTAATAAAGACAATTGTTCGCCGTGGTATCGTCTGCCAAAAGAATTTCGCTGATGAATAGATTACCGGCGACTTCCCCCTTTAGTTTGAAGCTGCAACTGTCGCAATCTCCCATCTTATTTTTCACAATGCCGTGTGTGGTGATATTAAAATCGAACTGGGTTTCTTCAAAAAAACGAATATCCACATCGCCGGTTGAGAGGCTAATGATTTCAAGCCCGACATTGACACCCAAAGGTTCCCGGCAGTAATGGACTTTGATATGACCCGTATCCGATTCAAATTCTCCCTTCTGGGTCAACCCTTGGGCGAAGGCATCGCCGCTTTCCGTTTGGATATTGACATCGGATGAGGTCACTTCGGCCCAGATGCTTCCCGTGGTGCTATGCGCCCAGACCTTATTGGTCATACCCTTGATAGTAACGAATCCCTGGTTCGCACAGAGCCCGTACTGACCCACGCTGGGGTTGCACTCATTCCCACCGCCACCACTACTTCCACCGCCGCCACTACTTCCACCGCCGTTATTGTCTTTATCTTTGTCGCCTTTTTTTGCCAGGGCATTTGAGGTGAGTGAGAGATCAAGGTTGCCCAAGATTCCTACCCCATTGGACAGCAAGAAGGTCAATACCAGAATCACGATCCAGATCGGCCGTTTCAAAATCTGCCACTTTGCGCGGCTATCATTTTTCGAAAAGTTTTTGTTTGCTGAGTGGTATCGTTCAATCATCTTCGCCGTCTCCCTGGATCGCTAAATCTCTTGGCGCGCGGAGTTCTATGATCATTTCACAGGTTTCGGTATTGCCCTTGGCATCCGTCAGTATGAGGACCTTACCTCCAGTGGTGTCGATCTTGTATCCACATTTCTTCCCCCCGCTGACGATGGCAAGATCGACTCGACAGAAACTTGCATCGCCCCATCCCTGGATGGTCACATTTGGAGCCCCAGCATTCGGGGTGGAAAGGAATTGCGGATCATATAAAATCTGCAATTTATTTATACCGGAACATTCGATGACGGAACTGCACGCGGAAACACCGTAGGTGAAGTCATCATCATTCAACACACAGGGAACCGCAGTGGTGTCGCATTTTCCCACTGTGTCGGCGTGGTTTTTGATATGAGCGGCAACCGCATCTTCTCCAACGCACAAGTTCTGCTGGTTGGCCGGGTTCCCTGGCGGGTAATGACAGATCGCAACTTTATCATCCTCACAATCATTATCTTTGTCTTTATCTTTGTCTTTGTCTTTGTCTTTATCTTTGTCTTTACCGCTAGCTTCCGCTTGGGAAATCGATGCGGTAAGTGAGAAATCAAGGAAGCTCAGGATTCCAGATCCGTCGGTCACGAAGAAGGCCAAAGCAAGGGCCATGATCCAGATCGGGCGTCGCAAAACCTGCACCTTTCCACAACTTTCACTCGTCTTTGATACTGTGAACCCGAAATGCCTGTCGATTCGCATCTTCCAAACACCTGCCAAAAAAGTTAATTGTCTAAACCAATTATAAGTCTTAGTGGAACATAGACAAGGATAAAAGAACCTTTTCCAGTTTATTTTTCATAAGACTCGGATTTACAGGCCTTTTGAAAACAGTATTTTCGCGCTTTGACATCCTGTGAATCCGGAACTATAATTATAGAGGAAGTCCTTACTGAATAAACTTAAAATATGAACAGTGTCCCGCTTTATAAGCTGCTTTTATTTTAGTGTCTGGATGGCAACAATAATGCGCCAACATCTTAAAAATGCCAAGGGATTCACTTTAATAGAAATTGTCAGCGTGATTCTTATCCTGGGAATCATCGCAGCAGTTGCTGTTCCTAGTTTTGATAGATCCGGTATTGATGTGGGAACCTGGGCGTCAACCATAGAGACGGATATACGTTACGCGCAAGAACTGGCCATGTCACGGAACCCTGCCTCGGGGAGTCCGATAACGATTAATTTCATCGCCAGCACCAATTCGTATTCAATCGTTGATCCGTCTGGGGTTTTTAGTGATGTGCTGCGAGAATTGGGAGCAACCACCATTGTTAATTCCATACCCATTTCATTCAACCGTTTTGGCGAGGCTGTTCAATTTGGTACCGTTCAGATTACGACTGGTGGAAGCACTCAAAGTATTACCGTCGAACAATATACCGGAAGGGTAACGGTGTCATGACCCAAACAAAAAACCCTTATTTGCGAAGCCACCTCTTATTGAGGGAAGATGGTTTCACTCTGATAGAGATTATACTCTCCATTGTGGTCATCGGGATCGCCATTCCATCGATCATGATTCCTTTTTCCGGACTCAAAGATACCAAGCGGCCCGAGTTAACGGTTCAAGCTTCTTTCATTGCACTAAAACATATGGAGAGTATCGTCAGCAAGGCGCGTAACAATACTCCCTGCTCTGGCATCACTGTAACGTCCGATGAAGGTTACACTATAACTTGTACCGAAATAGATGTCGCTTCAACAGATCTGGACACCGACACAGGCGCCAACAGTTTTGCCAAAAAGGTAACTCTCACAATCACTCATCCTGAGATGTCGGGCAACCTGGAATTTTTTACTTTATTTGCTTTGGACGCGTGATGATTATCCGTCGACTCAGAACAAAGGTTGGATCAAAGAATCGTAAAGCAGGAGCGGAAAGTGGTTTCACGCTGGTTGAGATCGTTATGGCCATGGTTCTCTTGGGCATCATGGGAACGTTCAGCGTACAGTTTATTTCTAGTATCGCCAGCACCAATCAACTCTCTGTCGGGCAGAAAGACCTTGTAGATAACTCCAAGCTGGCCATGGAGTTCATGTTACGCGAATTACGCATGGCCGATAACAGGGTAGATGCCATTACCCTAACCGCCACGTCAATCCAGTTTACCAAGCTGAGTCCCTACGAACAAGACACCAATATCACACAAATTTTATACAGCTACAACAGTGGGACGGGAGTGATAACGCGTACCAGTGGTACGGTAACGACCACAGTGGCAACACAGGTCACCGCCTTTGTCATCACCAAAACCACAAACAACGATAGCAAGGATTTTTATACAATTAGAATGGAATTAACAGGGACTAACGGCGAAAACTTTACGCTGGCGTCGGGTGTGGTTCCGCGAGTCGGGATATGACAAACAAAATAAAATCATTTGACCGTTTGTCCCGTTCCTTTCCAAAGGGTGAAGATGGTGCGGCAGCGTTGATGGCGGTCATCTTTGCGGTGATCATCATCGGCACCATAGCAACCAGTTTCCTGGCCACGAGCCAGCAAAAACAAGCCGGAGGCGCGCTCACCTACACTTCAACCAACGCTTCTCTGGTAGCAGAGGCAGGGCTTCGTTTTGCCGAGAAGTGTCTGCTGGAGGGAGGAACTACTGAAGCTGGCTGTCCCTGCACCAGTTGGACGGGTGGATGTAGCGATTGGGTCACGGCACCCGCAAACTTCCCTGCTGATATTCCTTTTGGCGACTCAAGGGGTTCTTTCGAAATTCAAGTGGCGGCTGTCGATGCAAATAAAATAAAAGTTACATCCATTGGAAAGTTTGCAGGCGCTCTGCGTTCCTTTTCAAAAACCGTCGCCATTAACTGCGCCTTAAGCACCAACGCAATCACCAGTTGTACCCCGATCGGCACCGAGAATAATTCCAACATCGACCCTCCGACCGCACCCACCCAGGAAGGAGTGTGCGATATTCCGGCTATCCCTCCACTGCCGGCCTTTCCAGGCGACCCGACTGGTTGCCCCCCAGGAGGTACGGGTGATTACCCCAACCTTGTTAAAACCACTAATGGTAATTTATCATACCCGGGTCCTGACGTGAGGATATGTAACTGGACTCAAACTAAGGGAACCACGACCTTTGGCACCGATGGAAACAATACCACCGTGTGGATTGCAGGGAACATCAACTTATCCAATCAGGCCGATGTGCAGATACTGGGGACCGTAAAGTTCAATGTCAGAGGCAATGTGTCGATAAGCCAGTCGGCCGAAATTCTCGTCGGTGACACAACCCCAACAGAGGGAATCATGACACTACAAACTGACGGCGACTTCAATATGGACAACAATTCAAAGGTCAACCAGATCCTGGACAATGCATCGGATGTGCTGGTGCTGATCGGCGGACAGGGAACATTCCAAGAAAATATAGATTTCACTGGCGGCATTTACGGGGATCAGTTGATTTTCGGGGTTTGCCCCAAAGTTAGTTGAAATTAGAACATGACCTCACGTAAGTTTGAGTG
>CALAGQ010000063.1 GCA_937891765.1 uncultured Nitrospina sp. | reverse complement strand
GGGAAGGCTTGATTCCCTTTTTATCGTATCCAGATTATATTAGAAAAGCGATTTATACGACCAATGCCATTGAATCGCTGAACCGGTCGTTGCGCAAGGTCAGCAAGAACCGGGGTTCATTTCCCAATGATGAATCGGCGTTGAAACTTTTATATTTAACATTGAGGAATATCTCTAAGAAGTGGACCATGCCGATCCGGCTATGGAAACAAGCTTTGAATCAGTTTGTGATTCTATTTCCTGGAAGGATGATAGATAATTAGCCTATGTGTAAAGCCCCCTAAATTAGGACCACGCACATTTAGAGTTTTCCCGGTTTGAGTTAGCCATCAAATACTCTCTTCTGGGTGTTAAATTTCAGGACACGACACATAGACCGAATCGAAAATAATAACTGATATGCCTTGATGATGCATCTCTCTTAAATTCTTCTGTATAACGTACACCTTTTGTCATCATAAACCTCCTTGGTTTGGTATTCCATTTTACCTTACAAGGTGTCTAGTAACCTAGGGGCGTATCAACGGTTGCCATGTTTATTCAAAAGAATATGATTAGCGATTGCTCCTGTTCGAGCCACATAGCACTCACCATTAATCCTAGCACCCTCTTCTATCTTTATGACAGGAGAATGTACACTGCCTGTGACCGAGCCTTTAGAATATACTTCTAGTTTTTGCAAGGCCACCGCGTTACCGTTTATCCTGCCTTTGCAAACGATGTAGCCAGATGTAATGTCCCCTTCAACAACTCCAGTTTCGCTGATAATCAGGGTATCACTGCTTATCTGGCCTTCAAACTTTTCATCAACATGTAAAGTTCCCATGACTGTCAAATCACCCTTGAATGCAGTTCCCTTACCCAGAAAGGTTCCTACAGGTTGTTTTTTACTTAAAAACATTTGTTTTCTCTTTTTGTAGAGGAGTCTAAGAACCTGGCCTAGTTAAGTGCAGACCAAAGTAAGCAAAAAAAGCAGCACTGGATTTTATAAGACTCAATAAATAAAAGGGGATATTAAAAAAAGGTGTGTCTGTGGATTCAACTAAAAAATCTAGCTATCCCAACTAAAACCTACTACTTTCCTCACATCCATAGCTGATAAATGCAAGAAAAGAGCCAACGAGAAGATCAATACAAACCTAATTAAGGCAAGAAAATTTATTAAAATGGTAAAAGTGGGTAGCAAAATGCACGAAAAATCGTCTGACTGGGTAAAAATCCGTGCATTTATGATAATCCGCATTATCCAGACATCTTTGGAAAATACTACAGCCCTAACAACCGTATCGCATTTTAAAGATTGGTAGCTCATTTCACTTTTATATGAAGTCGATTAGAAAGCATTTAAAGCTTTGGGCTTAAATTCAATTAATAGTTATAAAACCAGATTTTCTCCGACTGAATATGAAATCTAGTAATTCGTAGGGTGATCTAGATCACGAAGTAATCTTAAACTCCTTAAATCATGGAATCATCACCTTCAGGAATCCAAGGCGGCTATTGTTGAATATATCTAAGTGTTTTACAATCGGTAACGCTGCCATTCCTATCTCGGTTATCTCAGCCCAGATGAGTATGAAAAAAAGAATGCGGCTTAATTAACTGTCCACTTATATCGGGAAGATCATGCGTCCCATGCAGAAAAAATGGGACTGAAAATTTGCCGACAGCGGGCAGGAAGCGTTGCGAATTTTGTCGGAAAAATCCTTCATGTTTTCCGCTTATTCACACTATTCATGAAAGAGGGTGTTTAATGCTTAGAGAGACGTTAGAGCAACTCTTTGAATCTATTGCCCAGCATATCCCTTCTGAAGTGATTATGGAGTCCAAGAAGGACTACCAAAAATTAACCGGGGAAACCTCTGAGGACGACAAGTCTCATAATACAAGAATGGCCTTATTTCTGGAATGGTCTCTATTAGACAATTATGTGCCGGGAACTCAAAACACTATTCTTGAAGATATCATTAAAAAAAATGAGTCTGTATGGGATCAAAATCGCTTGGAGGTT
>CALAGQ010000062.1 GCA_937891765.1 uncultured Nitrospina sp. | reverse complement strand
AAGAAAAAAGTAGCTAAGAAAAAAGTAGCTAAGAAAAAAGTAGCTAAGAAAAAAGCTAAAGCTAAGAAGAAAAGATAGTCAAGAAGGTTTGATTTTCTTTTCAGCCGATGCTGGTAGTAGACTTACTCTCAATTCATTTTCGAACGTATTAACTAATATCGTTTCAGCGCCCAACCAACACCGCCACCTGCCCATTCAACCTGTTGTTATTCCTGCCCTTAGGGGCCTATCTCAAGATAGGCCGACTTTAGATAAAAAGCTTCGGCGAACGTTGCCGGATGATCCAGGGCATGCCCCCTTCTAGCAATTTCCTTATATTTTTTCCCGGCAGAACCAATTCCACGACAAACCGCATCATAAAATTCATTTGCCTGCACATGTCTCGAACAAGAAGCTGCAAGTAGCATCCCGGACGTAACCTCTGCCCCCGCTTTAGCCAGTCTTGCATAAGCCTCCAAAGCCTGGGCTTTATGTTTCTTATTTTTGGCAAACGCTGGGGGATCTAAAATCACCAAATCAAAAAACCGCTTTTCGGATTTTAATTCAGCGAGTATCCGGAAGGCATCTCCTTCCTTTTGAGTAAATTTTTGAGCGGGAAATGATTTTTCAGGGAAATTCAATTTTAGGTTCCGCAATGATGTCTCCAATGCAAATGGATTACTGTCCACCTCCACCACCGATCTGCACCCTCCAGCCAAGGCGTATACCGAGAACCCCCCCGAATAACTGAAAACATTCAATACGGTTTGATCCCTAGCCATTTCCCGAATTTTTAACCGATTGTCTCTCTGGTCCAGAAAAAATCCGGTTTTCTGCCCTTCAACAACATCCGCCAAAAACTTCAGCCCATTTTCCTTGAACTGCACCCAGCCCGAGTTCCCGTCTCCATACAAAACCTGTCCGTCCCGATAAGTTGAGTTGGTACCTAATGACTTGCTAACGTTGCGGGCTAATCGCAAAACCACTTGCTGACTCTTGAATTCCTTCTGAAATAATTCATAGAGTTCATCCAGAAATGGAAACCAGCTTGCGGTATACAATTTCATAACCAGAGTGTCCTCATAACGATCCAGCACAAGCCCGGGGAACCCGTCATTTTCACCGTTAATGACTCGATAGCCCGTCGTCCCCTCGTGCTCCAGTTCCTCTCTGATTATCTTTGCGGACTGCAGACGTTCCATGAAGAAGCCCGTATTAATTTCCCGGGATTTTCTAAGGTTCAACACTCTAAAACAAAGATCGGAATTTGAGTCCCACAAACCCAGAGCCAGAAAACGGTTATTGTGATCATATATCACCGCCATGTTTTCTGGCTTCCCTTCAGGAAGGCGGTTTTGAATCTGGTACTTGAAAACCCAGGGGTATCCTTTGCGGATTTTGTCTTGTAGTGTTTTGGATATCTCAATCTTGATCATTTAATCGGCAATTCGTATATGTGGTAGCGCATCGAGAATCTTGATTTGTCGAGCTTGCACATGTTTTGAGGTCGGTCTTCGTGTCCAGTGCCAGGGACTGGGTAAGACAGCCGCCATCCATGCCGACTCGACCGGCGAAAGAAATTTTGACGACCGCTGAAAATATATCTGCGCCGCCTGCTCGCAACCAAAGATACCATCTCCCCATTCAATCACATTCAAATAGACCTCCAGAATCCTCTGCTTGCTCCAAAAAAATTCAATCAACACGGTAAAATAACTTTCCAGCAACTTGCGAAACCAGGTGCGTGTTTGCCACAAGAATACATTACGGGCAGTTTGCATGGAAATAGTGCTGGCACCCACCTTCCGGTCTGTCGTGAGATTTGTCGTAATCGCATACTCAATGGCCAGCCAGTCGAATCCATGATGTGTGAAAAATTTCTGGTCCTCAGCGGCCAGAACCGCCTTCATGATATTCGGGGACATCTCTTCAATAGGCATCCAGGCATTCAGATGCAGAGGTCGACTCTGTTGCGTACCGCTGTCTATCCAGCGTATCAACATCAGAGGTGTTGTGGGAGGGTTCACAAATCGGTAGAGCAGAACAGGGATGATTGTAAGAGCTACAAAGCACAACAAAAGGTCAAAAACAATTTTCCAGACACGAATGCGGATGAACTTTTTGCCCTTGCCTCGCTTGCGTTTTTTTTTCACCGAAAACTCCCCCCCCCCCACTAGGCGTGGGGCCAATGAGCAATAGCTCTAACTGGCTAGCAATGATTTATCTCGGCTGAAAAAGTCCTGGCTATCTGCCCCTGCGGCTAACAGCCACTAGGCGTGGGGCCAGCGTGCAATAGCTCTAACTGGCTAGCAACCGTTCTTCTCGGCTTAATGAATCGTTGCTACCTACTTTCATACCCGGTAAGGGCATAATATAGCTAATTAAGCCGAGTTTAACCTATTGCCGCCAAATGAAGCTATTGCAATTTGAGTCCAGCGTCACGCTGGCTAGTGGTCAGCTTTCCTTTGTCACAGAGTTATAGCGGTTAATAGCTTGCTGAAAATCCTGCTGATGCTGGGGGGGGATACTTCGGGTGTAGCTTTTATGATGTTTGAAGGTGAAGGGATTATAGATGGTTTTCTTATTTTTCCGGCTCTGAATTTCATAATGCAGGTGGGGCGCAAAGGTTCTGCCCGTATTTCCCGATTCCGCGATCTGCTGGCCCGCCTGGATAGTCTGGCCGCGTTTTACTTTGACCCGGCTCAAATGCAGGTAGAGAGTTTTTATTCCCAGTTTGGGGTGATCGACTTCAACACAATAACCGTTGGCCCGCACATTCCAGTTTGTGCGCGTGACCTTGCCGGCAAACCCTGAATAAATTGGCGTCCCCACCTCGGCTTTAAAGTCTGTACCGGAATGCCCTCCTATCCCCTTGCGAAAATCGCCGGGCAGGGAAGTGATCTCAATATAATGCCGGATGGGACTCTGAGCTTCGACAATACGCTGGGCAATCTCTTGTCCTGCGCTATCAAAATAACCGCCATTGCCTTGGTCGAACTCATCAAAATAATACGCTTCAAATGTTTTGCCAAATAACTGGCTCTTGTAGGAAAGTTTGAGGATTTTAAACTGCTCGGGTCCTTCCAGTTGCTGGTACACCACATCGATGGAGTCACCGTTTCTCATGCTTTTTTTGATGTCCATGAACCACACCATAAGACGCCCGATGTGTGCAGAAAGTGCGGCACACCCATTTTCACGGGTTATCATTTTGCACACGGTAAAGTTCAGGGAATTCCTGATTTTAAAATTCAGCGAGTGGATGGCTTTGCCATCAAGGGTAGTCTTCTCGACAAACGCTTTCTCGGGTGAAACCGTGAATGACACAGGCTTGATAATAGCGGCTGGTTGAGGCACTTCCACTTCGACAGCAATTTGCGATACTGCCTCAACATCCTGCGGCAAAGACACAACATTACTTTCCTTGTCAGAAAAGAGGAGAAAAATATTCAGTCCCACCGAAGCAATGAAGAGAAAGACAAATCCAAAACTAAACTTATTTTTCTTTTGGATGTGCTGGTCATAAAGCGATGAGGTAGGAATGTGCATTTTCTTTCCTTCAGTTAAATGATAAAGTGATTCACAAAAAAGAATGAGCAATAGCTTGTTGAGCCGAGAAACCAATTGGCCGCAAGATGAAGACATTGCCATTTGCCACTACGGCGAGTAGCCAATGAACAATAAAATTCGCCCCATTATATAAAATAATGTCAATAAACACAATAGGTTCCAGCCCAGACACTCAGAAATACCAGCCCGATATTCTGTTTCTGGAAGAAGGGGTGAGCGAGTATCCTCTGGTGCAGGAAATCCTCTCTCGGCTTCCCGGAGTTCCCCGACAGACGTTTCAGGATATTTCTCTCCTCACAGAGGAGATAAAATCTTCACAGTATGATGTGTTTGGGGAAGGAAAAAAACGTTTGGCGTTATCCCGTTTTAAGGGTTCTTTCCTGAAGAAGTGTCCGGGTATCAGTCCTGGTATGGTGTGTTGCAATTATTATGTTGTGAACTTATCGAAAAACTGCATCTACGATTGTTCTTATTGTTTCCTGCAGGATTTTTTAGCCAACAACCCCATGCAGGTCGCCTATGTGAATGTTGAAGACCTGCTTGTCGAGCTGGAAGAAGTCTTCACACAATATCCAGATCGCAACTTTCGCGTAGGGACGGGGGAATTGACAGACAGCCTGGCTCTCGACACCATTGTCCCCTACACCGCCACCCTGCTCCCCTTTTTCAATCGGCAGTCGAACGCCGTACTGGAATTAAAAACCAAGTCGGACCAGATTACGAATCTATTGAACCATCCTGACCCCACAAATATTATTGTATCCTGGTCACTGAACCCACAAACCATCATTGATCAGGAAGAAAAGGGAACACCCGGGCTGGCCCAACGGCTTGAATCTGCCCGAGCATGCATGGAAAAAGGCTACCGCATCGGATTTCATTTTGACCCGATTATTTTAATTCCGGATTGGGAAGAAGCCTACCGGCAATTGGTCGATATTTTATGTGACACGCTCCCCATCGAAAAAATAGAGTGGGTGAGTCTGGGAAGCTTTCGATATCGCCCCAGCCTGAAATTGATCATCAAAAATCGCCACCCTGAAACCCGCCTGTTCACCAGCGAACAACTGCCCAGCAAGGATGGCAAGTTCCGTTACCTGCGCCCCTTGAGAAATCAAGCTTACGAAACCATTCGCGGTTATCTCATGTCCCGCTCGCAAGAATTAAATATTTATCTTTGTATGGAGACCCGGGAAATCTGGGAAGGAGTAACAGGGAAAACGCCAAGGAGCGATAAAAAACTGGATCAGTTTTTTGATCTTTGATCGAAAAGCCTAAAGACGCATGGGCATGACGATGCTCTTATACTGGTCGTCATCCGGTACCGTAAACAGGCAGGAGTGATTTTGATCTTTTAGATTAAGCGTCACCGAATCCCCCTCAATAGCATTGAGGATATCCAGAACATATTTTGCGTTAAGCCCGATGGAGACCTCTTCGCCCTCATACTCAAGGGGCATTTCCTCATTGGCGGCTCCCAGATCCGTATTATCTGAAACCAGGCTCAGGTTGCCTTTCTGGATTTCAAACCGAACCATTTTAGATTTTTCATCCGCCAGCAGAGCTACACGTTTCAAGGCATGGGTCAGGCCATTCCTATCGGCCTTGGCCTTCAACTGGTTGTCCGACGGAATCACTTGCCGGTAATTAGGAAATTTTCCGTCTATTTTGCGGGACACAATCACTTGCTTGCCGCAAATAAAAGCCAAGTGGTTATCCTGAGAAGAGAACCCGAATGTTGTGTCCTCGTCTTCCATCAATTTCAGCAACTCCGACAACGCTTTCTTGGGCAACAGGAAACTCAAGACCTCCCCTTTTGCAGCGTTTGATTTGACCGGTCGGGAAATCATCGCCAAGCGGTGTCCATCCGTGCCCACCAGAGTTGCGCTGTCTCCTTCGGCTTCCAGCAACAAACCGTTCAACGCCTGCCGGGTCTCATCGGGAGAAACCGAGAAAAATGTTTTTCGAATCATTTCCTTCAAAATTTTGCTGTCAAATTCCAACAGCGGTTTGTCGCTGTATTCGGGCAAAGGAGGAAAATCCTCAGGAGGAAGCCCGGGTAAACGAAATTTGGACTTTCCACACTTTAAAGTGATCCAGTTATTTTCTTCTTTTTTCAGATAGATTTCTTCATCAGGGAGTTCTCGGATAATGTCAAAAAGTTTTCGGGCATTGAGCGTCACGGCACCAGGCGCGCTCACGTTCGCCGCATAATGGCCCAAGGTGCCGATTTCCAAATCCGTGGCACGAACACATATGCTGTCTTTATCAGCGGAAAGATGCAGATGTGAAAGAATGGGCATCGCCCCTTTTGGTTCAACAATTCCTTGAACTTTATGCACCGCGTTCAGAAGGACATCCCGACTTATTCTGACTTCCATAAAGCTCCTTTTAAGGTAGGTACCAGCCCGCTTTCAGGCTTGAGGATTTTTAGCACAATTGCAAAAACCTGTCAAAGAGAAATGAAGATTCCATAAAGCCACGTCTCTTGCGAAGAGAAGCGCCACTAAAACTCCCCACTAAAAATAATTTTTACGCTTTCGGCATATACAATAAAAAGCAGAAAGGCCTTGAAAAATCGCACCATAATTTGCAAAAACCAACAACAAACGGAAATCGCATATAAATGTATCTTTATGTTTAACAGCAATGTTGCTAAAGTCCCAAATTACTTATTACTTATCAGGAGGTATTTATCTCTTCCGAAGGTTTTTATGAAAACAAATCAACGATGCTGGTCTCAGGATGAGGGTTGGTCTTGCAATACAGCGTCGGGCACTTTAACGGAAGATCGGCTTACGAGGGAACGGGAATTAGATTGGCTATCTGCAAGAAGATTGCTTCCCGGCATGGCGGCACTATATCTGTGAAAAGTCGGCCGGGAGATGGAAGCAAATTCACCGTCACTCTTCCCAAGCGGCAACCTGCCTCCTCTTAAATTTCACAAAGCGGTCAAGTGGATTTTTTGGCAATTTTCGCCCAACTATCACGGAGCGTTACCGTCCTGTTGAAAACCGGGGCTCCGGGAACGGAATCTATATTATCTACGCAAAAATAGCCCAGTCGCAAAAACTGAAACCGGTCGCCCGCCACCGCGTCTTTTAAAAATGGCTCGATGAATCCGTCTTGAACAATCTCCAGAGAATCGGGATTCAAACTTGAACTCAACTCAGGGCATTCTTTTTCGTTCGCTGGGTTTTCCTTGAGAAAAAGGTGATTGTATAATCTCACTTCAGCAGGCTGGGCATGGGCCTGAGAGAGCCAATGCAACGTGCCTTTCACCTTCCGGCCTTCTAGGGAAGAGCCGCTTTTAGTTTCCGGGTCATAAGTACAGCGCAGCTCCACCACCTCTCCCGTTTTTTCATCCTTAATCGCCCGTTCACATTTGATGATGTAAGCATGCTTCAACCGCACCTCCCTGCCCGGAGCAAGACGGAAAAACTTTTTCGGCGGGTCTTCCATAAAATCATCCTGCTCAATATAAAGAACCCGGGAAAAAGGAATTTTGCGAGACCCCGCTTCTGGATCTTCGGGATTATTCTCGGCAGTCAGTTCTTCCACCTGATCTTCCGGGTAATTCTCAATCACTATTTTCAAAGGTCGAACCACCGCCATCACCCGGGGCGCTGTCCTGTTTAAATCTTCGCGCACGCAATGTTCCAGCAGGGCAAAATCTACCGTACTGTTGCTTTTAGAGACTCCGATGCGCTCACAAAAATCACGAATGGCCTCAGGTGGGTAACCTCTGCGACGCATGCCCGATAAAGTCGGCATGCGTGGATCGTTCCACCCGTTCACATGTTTATCCTGCACTAACTGCAAAAGCTTGCGCTTGCTCAATACCGTGTAATTCAGGTTGAGGCGGGCAAATTCTATTTGTTGAGGACGATAGATATCCAGCTCTGTCAGAAACCAGTCATAAAGAGGGCGGTGATCCTCAAACTCCAAGGTGCAGATTGAGTGAGTGATCCGCTCCAGCGAATCCGATTGGCCGTGCGTGAAATCATACATGGGATAAATGCACCACTTGTCACCGGTACGATGGTGCACCGCTTTTAAAACCCGGTACAACACCGGATCCCGTAAATTCAGGTTGCCCGAAGCCATGTCAATTTTGGCTCGCAAGACTCTTTCGCCTTCGGCAAACTCACCGGCCCGCATGCGTTCAAACAAATCCAGATTTTCTTCCACCGATCTTTCGCGATGAGGACTGTTCCGTCCCGGCTCGGTAAGCGTGCCGCGGTATTCACGAATTTGTTCGGGGCTCAACGCGTCGACATAAGCCTTACCCTTTTCAATCAACCGAACCGCATACTGGTAAAGCTGGTCAAAATATTCTGAGGAGTAATACAACCGGTCTCCCCAGCCAAACCCCAACCATTGCACGTCTTCCATAATGGCTTTGACATATTCTTCCTCTTCTTTGCTGGGGTTGGTGTCATCAAATCTAAGGTTACATTTTCCCGAATATTGCGCTGCCAACCCGAAGTTCAGGCAAATAGACTTGGCATGACCAATATGCAGATAGCCGTTAGGCTCAGGAGGAAAACGGGTATGAACCCGCCCATCAAATTTGAGCGTGTTTAAATCTTCCTCGATAATATCCTGAATAAAATGGGTCGAGGACTCAGAATCTTCCATCTTCAAAATTTCATCTCCTTGCGACGTCACTCGGCGTGATGCCAATGAGCAGTGACTTGTTGAGCCGAGAAAGCGTTTGCCCGCAAAATAAAAACATGGCTATTTACCAGCGGAGATACTCCGCCACTCGGCGTGGGGCTAATGAGCAGTGACTTGTTGAGCCGAGGAAGCGGTTTACCCGCAAAATAAAAACATGGCTATTTACCAGCGGAGGTACTCCGCCGCTCGGTTTTAGGGGCACGGTTTATTCGATGAGACTGGGCTGATTTACAATTTTTCATGTAAGATACAGCCAAAAAAGTCTTTACCCGTTTCCTCCCCCCTGTAAGGGGCTTCCTAGATGCCAGATAATACGTTTGAATGACCCATAATCGCAAATTTATAATTCTCCTGATTTTCATGATCTCGGTAGCGTCCAGCTTCTGGCTGGTTTCCCGCTACCCGGCTTTGGACAGCAAGGCCGCGCTTTCTGGCAGTGAGGCCTTTGAGGATCCGCTCACCCACGAGGCCCACTTTCACGCTCCACGGCAGGCGAACTTTGTCACACGGGTGGCCTATACCACTCTCAACTGGTACGAAACCAACTGGCGCGGCATGGCTTTTGGCCTGGTGCTCGCGGCAGGATTCTACACCTTGCTCAAATATATCCCGCGTCAGTCGTCGGACCGGCGTTTCCGCAACAGTTTTATGGGAATGTTTGTTGGCACTCCGTTAGGAGTCTGCGTCAACTGTGTCGCACCGATCGCCAAAGGCATGTATGAGGGCGGCAGCAAAATGGAAACGGCGCTGGCCGTCATGTTCAGTTCCCCCACCCTGAACATCGTCGTCCTCACCATGCTGTTCTCGATTTTTCCTTTTTACATGGCGTTGATGAAACTGCTGGCAACTTTTATTTTGATCCTTATTATTGTTCCTCTGATTTCGGAGAAGACCCGAACCGCACCAAAAAAACAGGCCATCGATCCCGCCACAACCTGCGATCTCAGCTCCGGTCAAGAGTCATGGCCGATAGCGTTTAAATCGGCTAGCCGGGATTACTGGAAAAGTTTTGCCTACATCTTCACCCGCACCGTCCCACTGATGCTGTTGGCCGGGGTGTTCGGGGCACTGGCCAGCCATCTGTGGAGTTTTGACAAGTTGATCGGAGTGCCGGTCAACCTGGCCAACCTCAGCCTGCTCTCTTTCATGGGAACGCTGATGCCTCTACCTATCGCCTTCGATCTGATGCTGGCACAGGCCATGATGATGTCGGGACTCTCCCCCGCCTTCGTCACCACGCTGGTATTCACCTTCGGGACGTTCAGCATCTATTCCGCCCTGATCGTCTATCGCACTTTTTCTTTTTTACTGGCGGTAAAATTGTTTGCCATCGTCTTTGCCATCGGTATCGGAATGGGATATGCCGCGAACAGTTTTCTGGAATACAAACACGTTAAATGGCTGGCGCAGTATGATCGGATTATTGCAGCGCCAGAAAACGCGTCCGGCACGAAGTCACCCAGGGCAGAATTAATAACTCCAATTTATTCTCCTATTCCAATGATCCGACATACCGCTCCCATCATTTTCAAACAGGAAAACCTGACCGTGCATGCTCTGGCCCACGCGCCGCGCAACAAACAAACCGACAAACCGTTCACGCAACGGAGAGGAACGGAATTGGGAATCACCTACTCCAATTCCCTGACACCGAAAATTTTTCTCGACCCGTTGTTTTTCGGTCGCGGCATTGCCTCCGGAGATTTCAATCTCGACGGCTGGCCCGATATCGCCGTGGCCACGGATAACGGATTCGAACTCTACCAGAATATGAATGGCACCCGCTTCAAAAAGATATTCAGCGGTATCGAAACGCTAAACGGAAAACAAGCGATCAACATCGCTCTGGTGGATTTAAATAATGACGGCTGGCTCGATGTTTTCCTCACCACTTTTAATGGCGGCAATTTTGTGGTGCTCAATCCCTTGCCCGATGAAGGCCGGGTGGTCGTTCTTCCCGTTCCCAACGGCGGAGCTCTGCTGACCAGCGCCTCAGCCTTTGCCGATCTCAATCGTGACGGGTTTCCCGATATCGTTAACGGCAATTATTATCTGGGGATATTCACCCGCACCCCGGTCAAACAAGCGGCTGACCAATTGATTCTCAATCACAATCTGGAATTCAAATCACAAACCCTTGAAGGAATTCCTGGTCAAACCCACAGCGCCTTGCTTTCGGATATCAACGCCGACGGTCACGCTGATCTCATGATCGCTAACGACTATCGGGTTGCAGACACTTATTATTTTGGAACTTCTGATAACGGGTTTAAAAAAATCCGTCAGCAGGACAGGGTCGTACCCCTGACCACGCAGAACACCATGAGCATCGATATTGGCGACTTCAACAACGACCTGATCCCGGATATTTATCTGGCCAATATAGGGATGTCGCGCGGGTTGGACGTCGTCTCCAATATTTTCGGCGCGACCATGCAGGATGTGGGACTGAAATTTTGCGAGTCCGGAAAAACCCTGCTCGACCGCAAGACCTGCCATGAGTTCAACCAACTGACCACTTTGTTGAATCCAGAAAAGCAGGACATCACCGAGCACTGCACCCGACTGGAGAACCCGCAATGGATTAAAGAATGCATGGTCACACGCATGATCCTCGTGGCGTCGAGCAGGAAGTCCCCTGCCCTCTGCGATAAAATTTCCGATGCCTTCGCTCTCAATCGCGCTTATTGCCAGAAATTTTTTCAGGCCGAGCATCTTGAGGTTTCGCGGGAAGATGAAATCCCCATGCAGACACAGTTCAACCTGCTGCTATCCGGTCAAGCGAACCACACTTTCAAGGATGTCTCGGAGCAAACGCAAATCTCCACTGCCGAATGGAGCTGGAACGCCCGGTTCGCCGATCTAGACAACGATGAATGGCAAGACCTTTATGTGGTCAACGGCGTGCCCATCACACAAGAGTTTGCCTCGAACAATTTTTTCCACAACCAGAACGGAAAATCCTTCACTCAGGATCAGGCCGAGTTTGGTCTCGATGATCGCGACCACAGTTCTTCCTACACCTATATCGACATCGACCGCGACGGAGACCTCGACATCATCGCCAACACTTTGTATGGTCCGTTCAAGGTCTACACTAATAACAATACGCAAGGGAATAGCGTCACGGTCAAGCTGGTCGATGAACAGGGCAATCGGTTCTGCCTCGGGTGCACCCTCATCATCCGCTACGGGCCAGATGGCAAACGCCACCAGATGCGCGAGATCAAAACCGGCGGCGGGTTCCATTCCTACGACGCGCCCATTGCCCATTTTGGTCTGGGGAAATATGAAACCATCAGCCAAATAGAAATAACATGGTCGACGGGGCAATCTTCTATCCTCGACCACAATTTTCCTGCGAATCATGAGTACATCATCCACCAGCGTGCCGCTGAACCCAATGGGCATTAGCTTTTACTGGTTAACAAAGTGTATAGACGGCTTAATGAACTATTGCTATATTCCCTCCCATGGGAGTGGGTTGCCCCCGACCACTGGCCAGTGTACAATTTCGGCGGGAAAGATCATGGAGATACTCTAAAGCATGTCACTTTGGTTAATAGTCGGTTTGGGCGGGTTCATCGGGGCGATTTTACGTTACTGGATCAGTGGGTGGATTCAGAGTGGATTCGTCACCTTCCCTTTTGGTACTCTCGGGGTAAACTTCATTGGCTGTCTGCTCGTGGCGCTGATCATGTACGCCTCCGAATACCGAGGCCTTTTTGGCGAAGAAGTTCGGGTGTTCCTGACTATCGGCGTTTTGGGTTCGTTCACCACTATGTCGACCCTCAGCTATGAGTCGATGAAGCTTTTGGAACAAGACCAGCATATACTGTTTGGACTCAATCTAGTGGGGACCGTCACACTCTGCCTGCTGGCCGTTTATCTGGGAAAAGTTTTGATCACCGTTACAGGACTAAAATAAAATGAAAAAAGAATCTGATGCCATTCTTCTTAGAATATTTATCGGCGAGTCCGACAAATATGAAGGCATGCCGCTTTCAAGATATCTGGTGGAATTTTTCAAGAAAGAAGGGTTGGCCGGAGCCACCGTTTTACGAGGCATCAGCGGATTCGGGAAATCCAGCAAACTGCACACAACCTCCATACTAAGATTATCCGATGACCTGCCGATTGTGGTGGAAGTGGTCGACCGGAAAGAAAATATCGAACGCATCAAACCAAAACTGGATGACGTGATCGAAGAAGGACTGATCACCGAAGAAGAAGTAAAAATCATCCTCTACGAAGGCCGACCAGCGGCCGATGGCAAATAGGAAGAGTTTATTCTGGCAAAAAAAGTTATCTCGGCTTAAGATGCCATCCCCAATCGCATTTGATCAAGAAAATTTTGTATGCGCCTGTAGCTCAGCTGGATAGAGCAACGGACTTCTAATCC
>CALAGQ010000061.1 GCA_937891765.1 uncultured Nitrospina sp. | reverse complement strand
TTTCCTGCCAGTGCCGCATAAATGGCATTTTTTGATGACTTTGTAGACATAAAACCTTTCTAGTATAAGTACTAAATTTGCAATGAGTTCGAATAGGGAACTGTCTACAATAAATGCGAAAGCATCGTAGCAATTCCAAGAAACGAGAAAAATCCCGCTACATCTGTAACCGTTGTCAGGACAATGGAGGAGGCGGTGGCCGGATCTTGGCCCAACCGAGTCAGAACTATGGGAACGGAAGCTCCTGCAAGACCCGCAAGAACCATGGAAATCACCATGGAGATACCTATGACCATGGCAAGGCCCGTCGAATGACTCCAGAAATAAACGCCTGCCGAAGTTGTCAAAGCAACAGCTATTCCATTTAAAAACCCTACCCACATTTCTTTGAAGACCACAGCTTTCCATTGACGGATACTTATTTCTTTCAGGGCTAGGCCACGCATTGTTACGGCCAAAGCTTGCGCCCCTGTATTTCCAGATTGACCGGCAACAACCGGAAGCAGGACTGCAAGTGCAGTATATTTGGCAATAGTAGTTTCAAATAGCCCAACGACACTTGCGGCCAAAAAGGCGGTTAAAAGATTGATTTGCAGCCAGGGCAATCGCTTTTTCACAGCGAACATGGGTTTGGAAAGGGCTCGTTCGTCTTTACTCGCACCAAACATGGTTTGAATATCAACCGTTGCTTCTTCTTCAACGGCTTTGACCAGGGCATCATGGCGGACAACCCCAACCAAAACTCCAGAAAGATCCACAACAGGCAAATTGGAAATTTTAAACTCGTCCATTTTTGAAACCACTTCCTCTTTAGGGTCAGTTGGGCTCACAAAGGCTTTCAGGGGTTGGGCCAACTCATTGAGTTCCTGCATGGATTCGGCAAGTGCTAAATCTTGCATTTCTGCTCTGGAAACCAATTTGTTCTGGTCGTTGACCAGAAATAATGTTTGAGTGGGTTTGAACTTCAGTTGGCGCAACCTTTTAAGACATTGCCTCACACTCATGCTTTCACGAAAGACATGGGATCGCGTGTCCATAAGCCTTCCTGCAGAATCTTCTGAATAGGACATCATGGTTTTAAAATCATTCTGAATAGCCGAATCGACCAATGATAAAAAGCCATTTCTCTGCTCTTCTTCAAATTTTCCAAGCAGGTTTGTCATTAAATTTGGATTTGCCTCTGTAAGTACGGCCTGGATTACAGAGTTTGGAAAATAGCTGAAAATGGAGGCGGCAATATCCGGGCTGAGAATTTCCAGTATGTTTGTTATCAAAGAGGTCGGTTGGTTGCTTAACAGTCTGGAACTTTCCTGATGATCAAATAATTCCAACGCTTCGACAGCTTCAGAAGGGTAATCCATGAGAAATTGCCGATTCAAAGTTTCAATCACTGCATTGGCATTACCGGTCATTTTTGGACTCCTTTGAAACGGTAAAAGAGTCGACAGGAGAAGCTGTTGCTGATTGAACAAGCCATGCTAAGGTAGAAACATAAGCATCAACTCCATCCATTAATACCGAATCCATCTGCTCAGAATTGGAATCACCCTTAACCACAGCTAAGGATTTCTTTAAACTTTTAAGGGTCAACATTCCAATAAACTTGTCCTTCCGATCCACAACTGGAAGGGATTCAAAATAATCCCACTGGGGTAAGGAAGAAACCGATCGGACAGTGGCGCGATCTGAAAGGGCTTTAAAATCCCTCTCCAAAATATTAGAAACAGGAATGGAATCTTTGGCTGTAATCAATCGGGCAAGACTCAACAACCCTATAACGGTGCCATCCAGGTTGACCACGCATGGTGCATATTCAATGGCCTTCTTAGAGAGGCGAAGGGATTTTCTGATTTCCCCTACCAAAGTGGTTTCAGAAACAGCGGGGTTATCAGAATGCATCCACGCTCCAACCAAGTCCTGAGGGTAGGCCAAACGTTTTTTCAGCAATGCTTTTTTATCTGGCAACAAATGCTTTAAAATTGTTTGCGTCGCGGAACGGGGCATGAAGCGTAGCAAAGAAATCCCTGAGGTGAGCTTCATTTCCTGCATCAACTCGGAGCATGTTTCGGGGGGGATAATAAGAAAACACTGAGCCGCATATTGAGGTGCAAGGACTTCAAGAGTTCTTGCTGCCAAGTCAGTAGGGATTTCTTGCAAAAACTCGACAGTATCTTCCACAGGCAGACGCTCTAATACGTTTGCCGCATTCTGGGGGTGGAGCTTTAAAAAGCTTAATGTAAAAGGGGGCACTTCACTCATCCTTGCTTGTCCCCTGAATTATAAGGAGCGATGGATGGGAGTGAAGCATTTTTGCGGGGACAATCATTCTTCCTTCTTCAGTAGATAAAACCATAGATGTTGGGGTTAATTCAAGGATGGTTCCTTCAACATTCCCAAATCTTACATTTTGTCCTGGTTGGTAAACTTTTTGTAAATGATGCCCGCTTATAAGATTGCTGGTCAGATCCTTCGTCCCAAAGCCTAATGCCAGAGCAAGACTTCCTAGAATGGAACCTATTACTATGGATAAAAGAGTCACAATAAAGGTGACCTCGATCCCAACCTGGTTCAAACCAATAATAATTGCCGAAAATAAAATTGTTCCTTGAACGACTCTGCCTAGTAACCGGGAATAGGCAATATGCGTTGCTTCTGTCGCAGATAGGGTAAGGTCTCGCCCAAGAGCACTGAGTAACACTCCAAACACAATGATCAGGATACCCGCAAAAATTTTCGGGAAATAGGTAGCCAGTCGATTAAGCCAAAGTGAGAAAGCGTTTAGCCCCAGGATTTCAGTAGCCGCAGTGGCAAAGAAAATAAGGGTTGCCCAAAAAATAATTTTTCCGAATAAGTTAGTCAGCGCTCCGGACAATTGAAAGCCAGCCAAATTACCTTTAGTAAAAAAGCGGTTTAAAATCCGGTTTAAAATTGCTGCCAGCCTAATGC
>CALAGQ010000060.1 GCA_937891765.1 uncultured Nitrospina sp. | reverse complement strand
TTCCGAAAAAAACCTCCCAAACTTTTAAGGCATAATTTGGCCTTCATTAAAGAGACCGTTTCCCAGCAAAAAATAAAAATAAGGCAAATAGAAAAAGATAATTTTCAGTTAGTTCAAAAGCACGAAAATGAGCAGAAATCTCAGGATAAAAAGTTCAAGAAAAAACTGGAAGAAGAAAAAATATCTTTACTGGAAAAGATGCAACGTTTTGAGGAGCAAAGTCAAAACTATAAATCCAGACTGGATAAGGCAAATGCGGATTTGAAAAGTTTACCCCTTCTCACACAAGAGCTTGAAACAATTCAAAGCCTGCTTGGCAACGAAAAAAAAATGCAGGAGGAACTGCTTTCCGAAAAAAACGTGGCAGAGACAAAACTAAAACAACTTGTGGCAGAGAGGAAAACTGCCTACAAAAGCAGTAAGGAATACCGCGAATTAAAAAAAGATTCAGCGGACAGGCAGAATCACAAAAATGAAAACTTACAACTCAAGGAAAAACTTGCACTACTAAAAAGCAGGTTCAAAAGAGAGAATTCAGAAATAGAAGGTGACGTTCAAGGCAAACTGGAGAAAGAAATAGAAAAATATCAATTTGAAGTTGACGGGCTTAAAAATCAGTTGATTGAAGCTGACAGCGAGATGAGGGAGATAGAAAAATATAAATTGGAAATCGAGGCCCTCGAGAAACATATTCAATCGAGAGGGGAAGGAGAAAAAGCGGAGACCCACCAGGTCATTGGTGAGCTGGAGAGCCTGGATAGCAGTGCAAATGCGTTTAGCAAGATTCTCGAACTCTATAATGAATCTTTTAAAGTTCAAGAGGTAACCCTGAGCAACAAAACCAGTTTTGACCAGAGAATACAGAAACTGGATAAATTTATAAAGAAATCAAAAGAACATATTGAGAAAATTGTATCAGAAGACAATCAGACAGAAAAAAGCGATATTCACTCCACGCAGGTTATCGAGTTTTTAAATTTTCGGATTAAAAAGGATGAAAAAATTAAAAAGCTATTGATCCAGCAGAAAAAGGAGTCTTCTTCAGTTAGTGATGAAGGTCAACCCGTGATCATTCAGAAAAAAGTTGTTAAAAAGAACGTGGCCCATGGCGGTTCATGGAAGGTGGCCTATGCGGATTTCGTGACCGCCATGATGGCTTTTTTTCTTATGATGTGGTTGGTTTCTCAGTTGTCCCAGGAGTCCAGGGATAATTTAAAAGACTATTTTGAAAGCTATAAAGCGTTCAAGCATTCTGGCAAAGAAATTGCCGATGCTGCAGATTCTGTTCGCAGTTCAAACGTTAAAGATAAAGTTTTAGCTCAAAAACAGATGATCGAAGAGTTCAAAAACCGTTTCAAGGGTTCGGATGAGCACTTTAAGGTTGTAGATAGCCCGGGGGGAGTCCGGATTCAGATCATGGACCTGTCTGACCAGCCAATGTTCAAATTGGGAAAGGCCCTGTTCACACACCAGGCCGTGGAAATCATGCAATTCCTTGCAGAGCGTATTAAGAACCTTCCCGGAAGTATAATTATTGAGGGCCACACTGATGCTTTACAGTTTAACGGAGGAATAGGAAATAGAACGAACTGGGAGCTTTCCATGGATAGAGCCTCGGCAGCGAGAATCATTTTGGTTAAGAATGGAGTGAGTGAAAAAAGGTTTCTGCGTATCGTTTCTTACGGTTCTTCAGAGCCATTGAATCATAAAAACCTTCTTGATCCGATAAACAGAAGAGTCGATGTAATAATTATGAGTCCCCCCTTACATCCAGGTTAGAGGTGATGGCTAACTCAAAGCAGGAAAACTCTAAAAGTGTGTGGGCCTAATTTAGGGGGCTTTACAGTCTGATCTGTGTTTGCAATCAGAAATCAATAAAGGGACACATTTTTATTTCACCCTGACTCTTCCACAATCAGAAAAAGAAGTAGTAGTAGATTGTAGAGAGCAACACAGAAACATCCTGAGTTTAGTTCCCGGAACCAAAGTCAAAGCACTAATTGTTGATGATATTAAAGACAATCAGGATGTACTTTCCCAACTGTTATCGAGTATTGGTGTTGAAACTATAATTGCCGTAAACGGTAAAGATGGAGTAGAAAAAACAAGAGAACACCTCCCTGACATTATATTCATGGATATACGTATGCCGGTAATGGATGGTGAGGAGGCTGCAAAACTAATCGAAGAGGAGTTCGGCAAAGACCGCTTTAAAATTATTGCCATTACGGCAGATGCCATTGGCAATCGTCGTGAATATTACCTGTCCAAAGGGTTTCATGAATTTATTGCCAAACCGTTCAGGGCAGAGGAAATATATAAGTCCCTCGGTGATATGCTTGATGTTGAGTTTATTTATGACGAGGTTTCCAAAGAAGAATCATCCTCAATTGAAGAACTGGACTTAACTCAAATCTCCATACCAGAAGACCTGTATCAGAAGTTTAAGGAATCCGCCGAACGATACAACATCACTCAACTTGAAAAAGCTCTGGAAGAATTGCAAAAAATTGACGGGACTTCAAAGCAACTGCACGAACACTTGGTTCAGTTGACCAAAAAATATGACATGAAAGCAATTGTCAAGGTGCTTGAAAGCGTATCCAAGACAAAAGATTAGCCCTATCTAAAAAGAAGGTGAGGCACACCTCACTCATTAAAGTAAAACCCAAAACTCTGCTTAGAGTGTTAGGCGAATTCAAGTGTGAAGTGCAACAGTTAGTAAAGTGTTCTTTTTGAAGAATAGCTCATATGGAGTTTTGAAACCAAGAGTTTTTCTGGGTCGATGGTTAAGTTGATCCATGATGTAGTTCAGTTGTT
>CALAGQ010000059.1 GCA_937891765.1 uncultured Nitrospina sp. | reverse complement strand
AGTAAGGGTTCTTGCCCTTAGTTTACCAGCGATAGGGTTGAAAATCAGCGACGCCAGCAGACTCCCATAAAATGTGGTCAACAGGGCTACTGCCATAGAAGGGCCGACTGTTTCAGGATTATTCAACCTTGTCAGCATCTGGACTAAGCCGATCAAGGTTCCTATCATTCCGAAAGAGGGTGCGTAAAGGCCCATTTTCTTAAAAACATCCTGAATAATGAAATGCCTCTGCTTCATGGATTCAATTTCAATATTCAGTGTGTCCCGCATCATGTCTTCTTTGGAACCATCTGCAATCAGATTGCAGGCTTTTTTGAGAAAGTCCGATTCAATTTCCAGTTTGCTCAAAGCCACAATACCCTGTCTGCGGCTTAAGGTACAAAGCTCAACCATGGTGGAAACCATATCATTGGAATCATCCTTGGATGAGGAAAACACAAAAATAGCGGCCTTAAATGCCGACTTGACATCATCAAACTGGAAGGTGATCAAGGTAGCAGCCAGACTCCCACCGATAACAATCATCATTCCGGGGACATTGAAAAAAGTCTGAACATCACCGCCGATAAGAATAGCGGTAATGATCAGGATGAGACCTGAAATGATCCCTGTTAAGGAAGCTATGTCCAAGGTTTAGCCCTTTTTATAAATAATTTCTCAAAAACCGGATTCCATGAATTTAACACTTTGCCCCAGTTTCTGCAATATTTTCCGTTAGTTAGCCGTGTTTCTCGGGTCCTGAAATGTGCCCGAATAGCGAGAATCAGACCTTAAAGCCCGGATTTCCAACGGTTTTCTGTCCATTTTTGTTCGTAACGGTTGGTTGCGTGGCTATAATTAGTGTAAATTCAAAAATTTATTGGTTTTTTAGGTTTTTTTTTGACTGCTGAAATCGGACTCAATGAGAAATCTTTGTAAGGCGGACAGGGTTTCGGGTGCGTGAAGGCCTAATCATTTGAAAGTGCTAGGGGAGATTAGTGAGTTGGGCTGATAAAACGGCTATTCATCATAAAGATGGCAGTGCACCTGATGGTCTTCCTCCAGTTGAATCTGACGGGGAACTTCACTTTTGCAGCGGTCCATCACTTTTGGGCAACGCGGGTGAAAATGACAGCCGGATGGGGGATTAAGAGGGGAGGGGACATCTCCCGGAAGCGGCTGCGGTCGGTTGCGAGATTTGGGATCCAGAGATGGCTTGGAAGCGAGTAATGCCTGGGTGTAAGGATGAGCTGAGTTGTTTGCGATCTGTTCCGTGCGGGCCAGCTCCACGATTTTTCCCAGATACATGACAGCGGTTCTCTGAGAGAGATGCTTGACGACATTGAGGTCGTGCGAAATAAAAAGCATGGATAGGTTTTCTTCCTGCTGAAGTGTTTGCAGTAAATTGATGATTTGAGCTTGGATGGATACATCCAATGCGGAAACGGGTTCATCGCAAACGATATAACGGGGGCCAAGCGCGAGAGCCCTGGCAATACCGATGCGCTGCCTTTGCCCTCCGGAAAATTCGTGCGCATACCGGTTCAAATACATAGAAGAAAGTCCCACCTTCTCCATGAGTGACTCCACTTTTGCTCGCAACTCTTTTCCTTTGATGCGGAAATGTACGAAAAGCGCTTCTCCAATAATCTGCTCCACCGTAAACCGGGGATTTAGCGAACTGTAAGGGTCCTGAAAAATAATCTGCATCTTGGGACGGAATCTTGCCAGCTCCTTTCTGTTCAATTTAAAAATATCGGCTTCCTCAAAATACACGTTCCCGGATGTGGGTTGCATGAGTCGCAAACTCATGCGCCCCACCGTTGTTTTGCCGCAGCCGGATTCCCCGACAAGTCCTAAAATTTCTCCCTCATGGATATCAAACGACACACCATCCACAGCTTTGACTTGGCCAACCACTCGCGAGAGCAGTCCCCCGTATACGGGAAAATATTTTTTCAAGGATTGAACGGTCAATAATTTCTTCATGCGGTGGTTTCATACAACCAGCATGCGGTCTGATGGAGATTTTTACCGTCAATAGATTCCAGTGGAGGAATTGCCTTCATGCACTGATCGAATTTTTCAGCGCACCGGGGATGAAACGCACACCCTGTGGGCAGGTATGCCGGATGGGGAACGGTGCCCGGTATCGTTTCCAGTTTGGCGCCGTCTTTCGGTAATGAATTGAGCAAGCCGCGGGTATAGGGGTGTGCCGGTGAGGAAAACAACTCTTCAACCGGGGCCAGTTCCACCACCTTTCCGGAATACATGACGGCCACCCGGTCGGCGTATTGGGCCACGATACCCAGGTTATGGGTGATGAGCAGAATGGACATATGAGTTTCTTTTCTCAATTGATCAAGCAGGTCGAGAATCTGCGCCTGAATGGTGACGTCCAAGGCGGTGGTGGGTTCATCGGCGATGAGCAAGGCAGGCTGGCAGACGATCGCCATGGCGATCATCACGCGTTGCTTCATGCCGCCAGACAGTTCGTGCGGGTACTGGTTGATCCTGTTCTCGGGAGAGGGAATAGCCACCTGACGCAGAACGTTCAGGGCCAATTCCCGGGCTTGAGATTCCGTCTTGTTCTGATGCAGGCGAATGCCTTCCATGATCTGGTCTCCGACGGTGAATATCGGATTGAGAGAAGTCATGGGCTCCTGAAAAATCATGCTGATTTCGTTGCCGCGGATGTTCTGCATTTCCACTTCGGATGCTTGCAGAAGATCCTGCCCTCTGAAAAGAATGCGCCCCGATTCGAATTTCCCAGGAGGAGTTGGGATGAGGCGCATGACACTTAAGGCGGTGACGGATTTCCCGCAACCGGACTCACCCACCAGTGCCAGGGTCTCGCCTTTGTGGATGGTCAAATTCACATTGCGCACAGATTTAACGATGTTGTCTTCGGTGTGAAAAAACGTGCTCAGGTCTTCGACTTGGAGAAGAGGCATTCTATCTCTGAAGGAGAAAAGGTGTTAGACGTGTCAGGGGTGGTCATGCCCTTCGTGGTCGTCATGGTCTTCATGATCATCGTGCCCATCATCTTCATCGAGGATATCTTCATAGCGGTATCCATCATCCTCATCAATGTCGTAGCGATTCAGTCGGGTATCAATTTTTTCCGCCCACAGATCAATGCCACCTTCCAGACACTTCATGTTGGTGAATCCTCTTTGAGTCAGCCATTTCTGAAAGCTGGGACTGCGATCCTGTTTCCAGTCGATCAAAACGATTTCCCGATCTTTTTCAAAAGTTCCCAGGACATGCTCATTGTTTTCGGCATTTATGATGTGCGAGCCCTCAATTTTGGAAATGTCTCTCTCCCAGCCTTCGCGAATGTCCAGCAGGACAGGCTTGTTGTCGGAATCGATTTTTTGCTTCAGTTCCTCACAGGTCATGATGGCAACATTTTTATCTGCATGCTCTCTGTTCAGGCAGTTGACGACTTCTTGTACATTTTTTCCATGCGTCTGACAGATAGAGGCCAGAGTTTCTTTCTTATCATAGGGAGTCACCGGCAACCCAATATGAAACTCTTTAAAGAGCACGGTATGGACTTCCGGGAAAATCTGGTTGGCCGATTCCATGGGAAGTTCCGCATTGAACGGGCCTTCTATTTTTTCCACTTCAATTTCAGAAATTTTTAGAATGTGGTAACCGTATTGGGAATGAACCGGGCCGATCACATTTCCTATATCTGCTTCAGAGACTTCCTGCCCCATAATGGATTGCAGATTTCCTTCCGGCATCCATCCCAGGTCGCCAGCATTTTCTTTGGAGGGGCAGGTGCTGAAGTTTGTCACCACCTCTTCAAAAGGAGTGCCGCTGTCTAACTGTTTCTTTGCCGCAACGACATCTTCCTTGGAATGGGTAAAAATCTGGCTCGCTCGAACCCGGATCATAGGCTTATCTCCTGAATGCTTAATTTGTAGAGGGATATGATAGTACTCTTTGATGTCAAAACCCAGTTTAAAGAAGCAAATTAAATTTAGCGGCTAAAACAGTTGAAGTTTCAACACTTAGAAACAGTTTTATTTAAAGGTTTTAGTGCAGGTGTGAACCTGCCGATAAGTAAGAAGTTGCGAGGGGATTTCTTGCCATTAACTGTGGCTCTAATGTGACACTCATGTGACAAAGTATTGAGTATATTGAGGTTGCAATATTTTTAGAAATAGAAAGAATAATTTTTTTTATTAGGGAGATTGTTTTGATGCCTTCTACAGACAAGCAGAATCAACCTGAACCGACTGCTGAAGCCACCAGTGAAAAATTGCAGGAGAAAAATGGAAATCAGGCAGGAAATAAAAAACCAAACAAAAGTAACAGTGAGTTGATGGCGGAGTTTTTCGCGATCATTGCCGATGAAGATAAAAAAAGTTAGGGGGCTGTACTAGATAACTAAGAAAATGTTATCAGTATGGACATGC
>CALAGQ010000058.1 GCA_937891765.1 uncultured Nitrospina sp. | reverse complement strand
CCGCAGTTTACCTTCTTAACGACAGTCAGAGTTGCACTTACTAATTGAATTTGGGCTTGTTTAAACGGAGACGAAAAATGCTAAGACGATCTGGTGGGTTGAAAAGTCATTTTATAGGATTCTTTTTAACCGGATTCCTTATGAGCCTTCCTGTGTCTGCAAGCGGGGCAAGTTTGGGAGAACAACTGGTGAAAGATCAGTGCTCAACCTGCCATAAGTTTGAAGGCATGTCCGAATCCCGGTTCAACCTCAAGGGTCCCGACCTTATGTGGGGAGGCAGTAAATTTAAAAGGCCCTGGCTTGTAGATTGGCTTACAGGCAAGGAACCCAATATTTACGAAAAGGGGTACCGCTGGGACATAGAAAGAAAAGCCCAGCCACATGTGGTCCTGTCAGTCGATGGTGCCAATGCAGTGGCGGATTACTTTGAAAAACAATTGATGGATTCCAGAGTTAAAAAAGATGCCATCGATCTTTCCCATTTCACAGAACTTCATGCCGCATTCGGGAGACAGATATTTATAGAACATTCCTGCACAGGCTGCCATCAGATTATGGATGATGGAAAAAAACTGGGAGGTCCGCAGAGCACTACATTCTTTAATTCCGGAAAACGTTTGAACAAAGACTGGATTCTCCGTTTTAATTCCATGCCGCCAGATTTTGTTCCTCATAGTGGTGAATTTGTCGCAGACGTGAGCGAGCTGGGACTGCACTATGTCACGGGTTTCCTCGCTACCGAGGGAGACGATAGTTTTAAATTTTATAAACCCTGGGAAAGTGAACATTTTAAGAATGCTGACTCCAAACGGGGTCGCACGATTTATAAAGAATATTGCATGCAATGCCATGGCGCAAAGGGAGAAGGAGATGGGCCAGCAGCATCAGGCCTAGAGCCCAGGCCTGCCATCCACGCCAAAATGGCCCTGGACCAGTTCCCCTTAGATTACCTCTACAACGTTGTCTATTTTGGCGGCAAGGCGGTTGGAAAATCACCCTATATGCCTTATTGGGGATTGACCATCGGCGAACAGGGTGTTGCCGATGTCATCGCTTTTATGCAGGAGCAATTTAAGGGGGATGCCAGTGCTTTGGAGGGAAGTCCGGCAATCACCCAAAAATCCTCCGGGAACTGCCCGGAAAAACGAACCACTAAAAAAGTTTCCTTTAAATATAACAACAAGAAAAATCCGCTTAAGCCCACCACGGACAACCTTAAAGCTGGAGAAACCTTGTATCAGAAAAGCGCTAAGCCCATGGCTTGTAAACTTTGCCACGGGAAAAAAGGTGATGGCAAAGGCCCTGGAGGTGCTGGCATTAATCCCGCACCCCGCAATTTTACGTGTACATCCACGATGAAAGATATTTCAGACGGCCAAATGTTCGGAATTATCAAAGAAGGATCACCGGGAACAGCCATGCCCACCTTCAAAAATATCAAGGATGTGGAAATATGGCAATTGATTCACTATATCCGCAAGTTCAGTCAATAATAATTTTTCACGCCCGGTCTTGATTTGCGGTTAATCAGACCGGGTCTTTCGGGAACCTAGGAAGGAGATATTCATGAAGGAAAATGGCTTGCAAAATAAAATTCAGGGAATCTCGAGGCAATTTACTCACCGGATTTTCCTGCCCGGTTTATTTTTAATATTTTTGTCAACCGGGTTAGAATTTGCAGAAGCAAGGGAGCATCCATCCCCCTGCCCGCAACCCAGATTTACCGATCAGGCTCCACCGAATATTTCTAAGTTGAAGAATCCCTTGGAGAGTACCCCCGAAAACCTTAAAAAGGGGAAGCTGCTGTTTCAAGTAAAGGCCAAACCTTTGCCTTGTAAAAGTTGCCACGGAATGACAGGTGACGGTAACGGACCCATGGCAAGAGGATTTAATCCCCCACCCCGAAATTTTACCTGCGCAAAAACTGTCAATGGTGTACCGGACGGACAATTGTTCTGGATCATTAAAAATGGATCTCCAGGAACCGGGATGCTTTCTTACAAAAGTTTAAGGGATGACCAAATATGGCAAATCGTTCTTCACCTCCGTCAACTGGCTCAATAAAGGGGGAATATGACCAGCAAGGGTGGTTAAAAAAAACGATCTGCAAAGTGACCGCATTTGTTCTGTGTTCGGTGGTGTTGATGGGTTTCCCGGTCTCAGGGCTTGCCCATGAAAAATGCCCGCAAGCCAGGCAAACTCCGGCCGCGCCGCAAGAATTTTTGATCTTGCAGAATCCCCTTTCGCTCTGACGATCCACAGAATGTGTCTGAAAAAATCTACTTGGGGATTGACCTGGCTATAGTTCCGGGCAGATTAATCTTCAAGTTGGCTTATAGGTACATGCTAGTGGTGACAAAAGTGATAACTATTGTATTTTTGATTAGCCTTTAATAAATATTTTTAATGGATGATTGAATGAAATTGCAACACCTAGCTGATATTTTATATGCAAGGTGACCTTTATGGTTTTCGAATGAACGTCCATTTTAAAAGAAACTGGAAAAATGAACAGCATTTAACAACAGGAGAATAGCTAGATGAAAAAAATAGTGATGTTAATTAGCATATTAATTTTTGCTGGGGCCACTTTTAACTCTTTTGCGGAAGATGAAGGTAGTAAAACGGAACACATGATGCAGCACAATAAAATGCAATCTATAAATGATGACAGGATATCTCTCAATCTTTCTCCTGCTATGAAACAACATCAATTGTCAAACATGAGATCCCATGTAGAAGCTGTGCAGGCCATTGTCGGGTTATTAGCTGAAGGATCACATGAGAAAGCCTCCCATATAGCCTATTCCAGATTGGGTTTGACTGAAGAAATGAAAAAGATGTGCAATAGCTTTGAAAACGAGGCTTTCAAAAACCTCGGACTGGCCTTTCATAAAAGCGGCGATATATTGGGGGACACACTAAAAACAAAAGATATAACCAAATCTCTTCGCGCATTAAATACTACGATGGGATATTGTGTGCAATGTCACGCCGCATTCCGACAATAAAATATGTTTTCTAAACAGATTTATATCAATTCGGATTCACGGAGCATCGTTGCGTCTAATGACTACGACGCCATATTTATCGGTTCCGATCAAGAGGTCAATCAAGTCAGGGGGTTTACTCCTCTGGGGCACTAATTATTGGGAAAAGGATTTCACCAAGCTCACTAATGACCTCATGTATTAAAGGGAGCCACCCATGAGGGACACAAAAGTTAAGAATTAGTTAGCCCTGAGTGCTAAATTTGAATGCGGTAATAAACTGTTTACACTTTGTCTACAGTTTTAAAGCAATTGTCCAAGTAGGACTGACCGCATAAACTTTATAATATAGCCAATTGTGGAAACAATATGAAATTGGTTAGTTGTTTGACGCTAGAGCTCATGTTTTTTCATTTCACTTTTCTACAAAGGACGAAATTAAAAATGGTTTTCAAGCGTCAGTTTTTTAGAAGTAGTAATTATTATCTATCATAATTAATTGGAGGTAAAAATGCGACAGTCGTTTAAATCGGTATTCATGATGAGTATAATAAACTTATTGGTTGTGGGTCTTCTGGCAACTCCAGCGGTAAGTGGCGGTAACGGGCCAGCAGATGGGTACACCATTCATATACAAGCACCGCATATGATGGCAGATGGTACGGTTGGTGGACCTTACCATCATTACTGCAAGGGGATCCAGAAGGGCGAAATTCTTCAGTGTATTCTATTTGAATCTACCGCTCCCGATGCAAAAATGGTAGCTGTCGAATATTTTATTGCCAAGGATCTTGCAAGAAAGAATGTGCCACTGATCCAGTGGAACCGGGCATTCCATGATCATCAAGTCGAGATAGATACGGGTCGAGTAGTAATTCTTGACGTTAAAGACCCAAAGGAAGTGAAAGCCCTTGCAGAAGCCGCTGGCAAAACAGATGGCGTTCTTTTTCACCTGTGGGGTAAAGATCAAGTGATACCAGATGGAACCGTAACAACGCCTACATCTCTTGGTCATGTTTTTCGAACAGAGTAACTTACGAGTGCACAGGGAGGACGGTGATCCGTTCTCCCGGTGTTTTACCATAACGTAATGATCTTGAGGAGTACGGTCATGAAGGGAAACAAAATAAAGCTATTGGCCTTTTATGCTTTTTGTCTAGGGCTCTGGCCTATGGGAAGTGAAGCCGCTAACCCTGAAGTCTTTAAGCCTCGTGTTCCTTCAGACCAGATTGAAGAGGCACGAACATGGAAGAATCCATTTCCATCCACAGCTGACAACATTGAAAAAGGAAAAACGTTATTTCATGGGAAAGCATTTTGTGTAACTTGCCATGGAATAGACGGCAAGGGACTGGGGGAAATCCCAGGCCTCGTGGGTAAACTTCCTCGTAATTTCACGGACAAGGCTTGGCAAGCAACAAGAATGGATGGCGAACTCTTATGGATTTTGAAGAATGGGAGCCCAGGAACAGTTATGGCACCATTTATTCCTCTTGTCCTATCGGAAGATGAGGCTTGGCACGTTATTCTATACGTAAGATCATTTGGAAAGTAAACCGCTCAAAACCTCCCGTATCCGACCTGCCACATAAAGTTGTACCACTTTTCAAATCAGAATTTCCATTTTCAGTTTAATTGTCTCTATTTGTGAAAAAGTTGTAGTTCGTTTGCGAAAATCTGTCTTCTGGAAATGCATTAAAGATTTGGCATCGGCAAGAAATATCAGAGGCTCTATGAATTTGCATTTGAACTGGAAACTATTGCCATTTCAGGCGACAGATTACAGGGAGGAAAGGAATCCAAGGTCATTAAAGCCTTTTAATTTAAAATTCATTTCAAATTAACCTAGAAACTATAGTCTAAATGAAGACCCTATCCTAAGTCCTAATATTTTCCATTTTTTAATTACTAAGTAATTGATAGCGGCAGAGAATAGTAATCGCTTAATAAATAGGAGCTGGAATAAATATGAAAAAAAATAATTTTATAATTTCAGTTGTTTTAATCGGGATCTTAATTTCCTTACCAACAACAGGAATAACTTACCAGGCAATGGAAGTGAAAAATGGAGGGATCATTCGAGGAAAAGCGGTTTTAACCGGGAAACTTCCCGAACCTCGTATTTTTCATTTGGTACTTTCCCCCAATATGGAACTATGTGCGAGTGTAGATACCGATGAGAATATGAATCGTCTCTTTGTCAAGGGCAGAGTAAATTCGTACCAGTGTGGCGGAGTAAAAGTGTACCACTC
>CALAGQ010000057.1 GCA_937891765.1 uncultured Nitrospina sp. | reverse complement strand
GACATCTTCACCCTTTATATACAGGCTCTATTGACTTTTTCAGGGACGACTAATTCGTCGGACGAAGCCCAGAAGTATTTGGCACAATTAATGGATCAGGGTGTGAGTGAGATTCTGATAAATTTAAAAAATCTGGAATTTATTGGAAGTGCGGGTCTTAGGGTATTATTGCTCACTCAAAAAAGACTTAAAGCTAGTGGCGGAGAAATTAGAATTTGCAATGCCAACGAGCAAGCTCAGAGTGTCTTTGGTAGTTCTGGTTTTAATAATTTTTTTGCCATTTTTAATTCGGAATCGGATGCTCTTTTATAGTTTTAATTAAACTTCATATTGAATTTTCCAGTGTCAGCAGCCATGTTCAATGAATGCGATAAATTATTAAATAGAAAGAGGTGGAAATGAACATCACGACCCGAGATTCTGGCAATATAAAAATTGTAGATTTGGATGGAAAGTTAGACAGCAACTCTTCTGATGATGCCCAAAAGCATTTTGAGAAAATGATCGAACAGGGGGCAAGTAAAATATTGGTCAATTTGGAGAAATGTGAGTTTGTCGCCAGTGCAGGACTCCGCGTTTTATTGCTAACTGCTAAACAGCTAAAGGGTAACGGCGGAGAAATCCGTATTTGTACTCTTAATGAGAATGTTCAGGAAGTATTCGACATCTCAGGGTTCAATACGATTCTGAACGTATTTCCATCTGAACCAGAAGCACTTAGTGATTTCTAAATATTAATTGTGGAGCAGATGCAATCATGATCTTCTCTGTCATCGCTGCACTTAGGTCGAATGAAATTAATTGGCGCGGCAAATCACTGTGAACATCAGGGTTAGCTCTTTGGTGAAACCGGGCGGGGTTATATAGCTCTCAAGACAACATAATCTATGAATTTAGAATTAATTAAAATCCTACTGATAGATAATTTTGAAAGAAAAATACCTATTTCTTTCCTAATAGAATCACTTGGATACTCAATAATTGAAAGTGATAGTGCTGAAGGTGGGATTGAAGTCCTAAAAACGAAGCAGATTGATCTTGTTATTATGGATGTAGGATTAAATCAAATGGGCAATGCAACATTAATGGGGAAAATAAAGAATAATCCTGAAACTAATGAAATCCCGGTTATTATCATCTCGCCATTTTCAGAGAGCATGGAAATCAAGGTGGCTCAATGTATTAAGCAAGGAGCGGATGATATTGTAACCCCATTTATTTTAGAAACGCTCATTGCTTCAAAAATAGCGGCTGTTCTTGAAAAAAAATCCCTCCGGGATAAAGAAAAAGCCTTTTTAAATGAAATTGAAGAAAAGAATAAGAGCCTTGAAGAATTAAACCAGTTGAAGAACAAGTTTGTTGGAATGGCTGCCCATGATTTAAGGAATCCTCTCAGTTCTATACGCGGATTTTCGGAAATTTTATTAGAGGAAAGGCATGAGCTAGAGGAAGAGGATCAGGAAAAATATTTAAATATCATAAATTCTGTTAGCACTAACATGTTGAAACTGGTTAATGACATTCTTGATGTGTCCGTAATTGAAAGTGGTAAGCTGGACCTGGCTTGTAAAAAATGCTCCCTTAAAAATTTGATTGGCGAGCGAATTCAAATGCACGAATTAATTGCTGAAAAAAAGGGCATAAAGTTAAGCTCTAAACTTCAAGACTTGGATGAATTCAAGTTTGATCCCGATAGAATCACACAAGTTTTTGATAACATTCTGAGCAATGCAATCAAATTTTCCCCTTCCGATAAAAATATATTTATTGATCTGAAAAAGGAAGATGGTATGGCCAGGGTAATTGTTAAAGATGAAGGCCCTGGGATTTCTCCAGAGGATCAAAAGAAACTCTTTAAGGATTTTCAAAAACTATCAGCTCGTCCAACTGGCGGAGAGTCAAGTACCGGTTTAGGGTTGGCGATTGTAAAAAAAATGGTTGATGCGCATCAAGGTGCCTTATTTGTGGAAAGTGTTCTTGGGGAAGGGGCGGCTTTTAATTTTAAAATTCCATTGGAGATGAAGGATGAGTGAGAAAAAGAAACCTCGGGTTATTCTGGCCGACGATGAATCCCATATTCGGGAATATTTAAAGGCAATCCTGGTTTCAATGAAATGCGAGGTTGTGGGTGAAGCGGAAAATGGGCAAGAAGCTGTGGAGCTATATAAGTCCAACAAGCCCGACCTCATTTTTCTGGATGTTAATATGCCCTTAAAAACAGGTGATGAAGCTTTGCAGGAAATTATGCAGGAAGATTCGAATGCCTTTGTAATAATGTTGACATCTGTAGCTGATATGGAAACTGTTAAAGATTGTATTGGAAAGGGTGCGGCTAATTATATTTTAAAGGATACTCCTCGTAAAGAAATGATGGAGATGATCAAGGAAACCTGGAGCAACCGTCTAAAGAGCAGGAATAAATAATATGACTGATGCAAATAAACAGGAAAACGATGAAAGGTTAGGAAAAAAGTTCGATCTTGAAAAAATGTTGAAGGAGATCGAGGAAGATGTGCAGGGCGCGCTGGAACAGAAGCAAACGGTATCCCAAAATGATATTTTGAACCTTCTCAAGAAAAATCAAAAATAAACTAATGGACGTAATAAAGAGTCTTTGCACGCAGGGCTTAATTTCGCAAGATAAGGCCCAAGCGCTATCTGAAAAATTCAGGGGAAATGGTCTTTCAGCTTTGCTCCACCTTAAAAAGGGCGCAAATATTGATAAAGCTCAACTTGGAAAAATCTGGGCTGATTCAATTGGGTTTTCCTTTGTGGATTTGGAGAAAACTTTATTCCAGTTCGGAGTGGTTGAAAAAATACCCTCCGAATTTGCACGTCAAAACAAGCTTATTCCTATTTATCAAATAGAGGGAACACTTACAGTTGCAGCAGCAGACCCTTCCGATAAATCGGCATTTCAAAATGCTGAAAGAATATCGGGGCTCAAGATCAGCCCTGTTTTTTCTTTTCCCGATGATATTGAGGACGCAATAACCGTTCAATACCAGACCAGTAGTTCATTGACAGAGATTAATAAAGATATAGCCAAATTATTTGATGGCGACAACAAAACTGTATCAAGTAAAGAGTTGAGTGAAATTGCAGGAAACAAGGGAGTGGTCGACCTTGTTGATGGCTTACTGCTTCTGTGTTTGAAAGAAAAGGCAAGCGATATTCATATCGAACCACTTGAAGACGAAGTTCGCGTTAGGTTTCGTGTTGACGGCGTATTACACGAAAAACTTATTCTCGAAAAGGCCATTCTTCTGCCAATGGTGACACGTTTGAAAATATTGGCTCAAAAGGATATTACCGAAAAAAGAAGACCGCAAGATGGACGGGTTAAAATTGAACTTCCAAGTCACTCCGTTGATTTTAGATTTTCAAGTATCCCAACAATTCATGGAGAAAAAATCGTATTAAGAGCAGTAGGGCAAATAAATAAAAATAGTGCTTTTAAATTGGAGTCGTTAAATTTGTCGTCTAGAAATTTAAAAGCCATTAGAAGCCTGATAAAAATTCCCAATGGGGTTATATTTGTTACCGGGCCAACGGGTTCCGGAAAAACAACGACTTTATACTCTATTTTGATGGAGTTAAATAAACCTGGGGTTAATATAGTAACTGTAGAAGATCCGGTTGAATGTCCTTTGCCGAAAATAAACCAGGTTCAAGTGAACCAAGCTGTTGATTTGGGTTTCTCAGAGGCCTTGCGAACTTTCTTGCGACAAGACCCGGATGTGATTTTGATCGGAGAGGTTCGTGACCTGGAAACAGCCAAGATTGCCTCACAAGCCGCTTTGACTGGACATCTGGTTATGGCAACAATGCATACCAATAATTCCTATCAGGCCATTACGAGGTTGGTTGAAATTGGTGTTGAACCATTTCTAGTGGCTCCGTCGGTTATTGGTGTTCTAGCCCAAAGGTTGGTAAGAAAAATATGCGAAAAGTGTAAGGAGAAATATCCTTTATCTCCCGATGAAATTGGCGAGCTATTTATATGGGATGGAAAAAGAGAGGTCTTCTTCTATAAGGGGAAAGGATGCGATGAGTGTAACCATACGGGTTATTCTGGAAGAATTGCCATCCACGAGATTTTTATCCTGAGCGCAAAAACCCGAGAAATGATTGCCAATAAGGCCTCAATTCTTGATGTGGAAAAGGTGGCTTTGGAAGCTGGGTTTAAACCACTCCGATACGATGGCCTTAAAAAGGTTTTACAGGGGTTGACCACCATCGAAGAAGTTAACCGGGTTACCGGGGAAGAAATGGATTTGGATTATTAATTCAGAATGAAACTATGAATACTGACATTACAGTTCTGGTGGTCGATGATGATTGGCATATCATAGAAAACATTAAACACCATTTAAAAAAAATGGGGTTTACGAATATAAAGACCGCTGATACTGGCGCAAATGCACTACAGCAGGCCCTTGTTGTAAATTTTGGTCTTGTATTGTCTGATTGGAATATGCCCGATATGGATGGATTGGAGCTGTTACAAAATATCCGAGCAATCCCCTCATTGGAGAGCACTCCATTTCTAATGATTACCTCGAATAGTGATAAACAGAGTGTTATTAATGCTATAAAAGGTGGTGTGGAATATTATATCGTGAAACCATTTGAGGGAAAGACTCTCAGAAGCAAAATCGAAGAAATTTTAGGCTCACAAATTTAATCGTAGAAAAGTTTTGGGTCTATCCGAATAAGTGTGTAAGCGGCATTTTCAAAAAACTAAAAAACAATCTAGTAGCAGAGCCTGTGGGCCCTGTGAAAAATGGTTTTCTTCACAAGTCCATAGGCTAATTTTCTCCCAGCCTTCCAGGAAACAAAATCACAAATTGCTTCAAAGCTAGCTTCCATAGTCGAATTGGCATTGTCCATTTCTTCCAGATATTCCTCAACGCTAAATACAAAAGCTACAACGCCGATTCATAGTTCGGATACGATCCTCGATTCTTGCTTACCTTGCTTGAGTCAACGAGAACATTCCTTCCGTTGCTACCCCATTAGTTTTTCAAACAACACCGCTCCGCCAGTTTAAAGGAAGGCAAGCGATAGACGCCTTCCGATGGGCGGGCTCTTGTTCTTGAGGGCATGGTGATGATAAGCGA
>CALAGQ010000056.1 GCA_937891765.1 uncultured Nitrospina sp. | reverse complement strand
GTGGCGGGTTTCAGCTTGCCGGGTTCGTCCCGGCTGACAGGTAATTATAGGGGCGGAAATCGGCTTTGCAAGCCTCATTCCGCCAAAGTTTTCGTAAGTCGTTACAGGGTAACGGGTTACGATTTTTCAGGTATTTCCATATTTCCAGGGCGGACACCTGGGCGACAACACAGTGTACAAACTACTGAACCTGGACTAGGTGAACTTTGTGCAGTATGAACGGGTCCAACCAACCGTCTACCTGCCAGAGTGTCCACTGTCACTACTATAGTGAACACAGCCTCACATGAACAGGCTCGATAAAGTGTTCAGGTGGCATGTGTGCTCTAGTGTACGAATTTACATGAGCGGCCTAAAGAGGCCGCTCCGTCGCGGTCTATAGCAGTGTCAGCCCGTACACAGTGTACGGGCTTCAACTGTTGAGACTAAACGTAACCAGCATCGCGATCAGCGAAGAACTGATCACTGCATCCGGCGGCTTGGTAGGCTGCGTAGGCTTCCCGATCACGCAGCCCCTCTTCGCCATCCGGACCTGGGGAAGAAACCAGATCGAAATTCTCGCCAGGATATCCACGCTCCGCACAGTCTGTACAGAACGACCCGCCTCTGGCGTTCTTGCCAGTGGACAGATTGACAACCTGGGCGACTTGTTCACAGGTGCGGATTTGTTCATCACACGCCGCACACTTTACCCATCGCGTAGCCGAAACGGTCTGAAGAGCAAACATAGCCAAACTCCAAAAGAGGAAACAAGAAACACAACCAACAGAAGGGATTAGAGCCTATATCGACCATTACGTCAATACCAAAACAGTCAAAATATAAAAATAGATGTATAGGTGCTCGCACCTACACTGTCACTACTATAGTGAACACAGCCTCACATGAACATTGCCACGTGTTAGCGTGTTCACTGGTGTACGCAAATGGTAAGCGCGGTTAAAGGACCGCGCCGTCGTGGTCTATAACTGTTTGGACTTGCCAGGTGCTGACTTTGGAGTATGGGTAATCTGGGTACTTGGGCGAGGGTCCTGTCGTGGCTGTCCATAAAGTACCCAACTTACCTATAGAAACAAAAATGGCCAGACTGAGCAAATTGCCCAGCCTGGCCAGGGTGACTATTCTAGTCGAGAGTGCACACTTTCGTATACCTCTTGAATATGTTTCTGTCTGACGTTCAAGAATCGGCAAGCATCAACCGTTTCAAGCCAGACGATAATCGGGTCGGTGTCCTTGCCCGCAAGCCTACCCCTGACAATCTCGATAATCTGCTTAAGCTTGTCATTAGAAATCATAACGTGTTCCTTTGTGGTGAGAAGTAGAAACCAGGGCGAGACATCTCGCCCTGGTCAGCGTGGCAAACTTAGAGTTCCAGATTGAGACGCTGAATATCGCTTTCCAGGGCGATGACCAAGAAATCAACCAAGAAATCAACCGGGTTATCGTCCCGGTTAAAAACCCAGGCCGATTCGATAAAATCGAGCAGGTCACTCTCTTCGATGGTAAAACCGTCCTCGTGATGAATTTCTGCCATCTTGAAAGCGGCTTCCTGAAGGATGGCCATCTCTTTTGCGTAATCAGACATAGTAAAATTCCTGTGGTGAAAGTAGAAACCAGGGCGAGACATCTCGCCCTGGCGAGTGGAAACGGTGTCAACCAGCCAAAAGAGAATCTAGGCGAACCCTCCAGAATTCAAGAGACTCCTCCCAGTAGTCAACGTTGAGGAAGCTGTGTTCGTCAGAGTGAGCACGGGCCAAACACCGTTCCGCCTGATGGAACCCCCCGGCGTAGTCTGCAACAGCATCCCAGCCAGACATCTCAGCACAAACTGCACCAAAACAATCGTTCAAGTCTCTCATCGTAATTCTCCCGCGTGGTGAATCCCGGAATTCGCCGGGCCGTTTTGAGGTGACTAAAAAAAGCCCCTCTACCATACACGGGGATGAATCCCCGATAATTTGACGTAAGTTCGTTGTGGACAACGGGTTACGTCATTTTGAAGGTTTAACCGCATAACGAGGAAACCGGCAAGAATCCTAAAAATTGCGAAAGTTCTCAATTGTGAGAATAAATTCCCGGAAATGAGAACGGTAGCCGCCGTCACCATGTGGCAGGATAGGTGGTTTCGGTAGGCTGCCGGGGTTTTAAGCTCTGGGAAGGCCTGGAAAAGTGGGTGCTTTGGGGCTTGGGGGGTCCAGGAGCGATAGCCAAAACCACACATCAACCTGGACAAACTACTCGCACCATGCTCTACCCTATAAGAGAAAATTACCACTGATGGTTCAAACTTAAGGTGGACAAATTGCTTGCAGCAAAAAAGTCAGGTATCTTTAGACCCATAAGTGATCCTGAAGTGCCCCCGCCTGCCGCTTTTTTTGATGCCCATCCTCTGCCGAGCCTTAGTGACACAGTAGCATGAAACCTTCAAATGTCCCGCAATTTTGGCATCCGACATAGTCGCCGCATTCTCCGCGATGAACTCGCGGGCTTTATCGTCCAAAGACGAGGGTCTACCTCCTGGCACGTGGGGCTCCTTCGTCGCCCAGGGCGACCTCTATCACGTTAAAAATATTTTCCGTGGAATATTTAACCCACCATCCAGCAAATGTGACTGGCAAATAAAGGGAAAAGCACCTCTTCATTTTAACAATCAGGGAACTCGCGAATACGATCTCTACCCGCATGTCTTCACCGGGCACACTAACAAGGCCCGACATTCGATCTATATCTAACTCTGTCAGCTCGCCAATTATACTGTCCATACACCCCTTTCCCTTTTACTAGTTGTCTTCACCACCTGCCGGAGCTACGATAGCCCAAAACGGATCAATCTCCTTGCGGATTCGCCCATAAAGTGTGTCATAGTTTACTCGGCAAATCGGATCATCAACCCACTCGGCAACCGTTTTCCATTCGCCGAAAGCGAGTATGCGGCGATTGTCAAGTCTATTATTCGCGTTTTCTTTTGGAGTAAAAGGCCGGAGATTCTTACGCGTGTTGTTCAGCCGGTTATTGTCACGGTGGTCCACAAGAACTTCCGGATCATATACATTAGCCACCAACCTATGCATTCTCAGATCATGCCCATTAGCCTTAGTGATAGCGTACCCGTCCCGATAGCTCCACTTATATTTAGACACAATCGGAAAATCCTGGTCGTCCACCAGAGCGTATTTTCTCGCCCCTGCCATCCCGTTCAACGCCACTTGCACTGCCATACTTTCCTCTTTTATATGCTTGTACACTTATTTTGCCACCCATAAACCATTCAGGCGGCGTATAATCTATTGTACTCGCGGCGAGCCTCGTTTCGCCCAATAATCCGGTCAAATGGAGAAAAATTATGAAAGTGACTGCGTCAGCTAAGGTAAAGGCGGAAGTTGAGGAAGAGCTTAAGGTTCCCGATCCCGACCCAGAGAAAGCCAAGGCCCTGCTTTCTGAGGGTGACGAGCAAAGCGAGGAACCCTCACTTGACGATTAGCGATAGTGGCTTAATGATAGTGGAAAAGGTGGCGGATAGAGTATGTGCCAAATATTCGTTTGGATTCTACGAATCTGAAGATATACGGCAAGAAGCCGTTATGCTAGGATTAGAAGCGTGGCCTCGCTGGGACGAGGTTCGCCCCTGGGAGAACTTTGTAGCCGTTCATATTACAAACAGGCTCCGCTCACTCCGCAGGGACAAATACTTCCGCTACGGGCTCGTGGACTGCCCTGGGCCTAGGAAGAAGAGTAATGAGGCTAAGCGTAATCTCCAGGATCCCGGCGAGATATATGAGGACACCCACTCTTATGAGGAAAATGAATTGGAGAAACTATGTACCTCAGAAGCCGTAGATGAAATTATGTCAAGGTTGCCGCCACACCTAAAGAATGATTATCAGAGGATGGCCAATGGGGTCACCCTGTCTAAAACACGCAAAGATAATGTAATCGCCGAAGTTAAGGCTATATTGGGAGAAGATTGGTGAGTAAAGTAACCGGCAGATTAAGCGTAGAAGATATGGCCAAAATAGAGGAGTGGGCTGATAGCCTGAGTGCTGGCCAGATAGCTGCTAAGCTAAATAGGACCACCGCCCCGATAACGCGGCACTTGGAAAAGATAGGCAAGGGGATTAATAAGGTCGCCAATTTTGAGACGCAGGCGGAATATGACCTTTCCTCTCGCCCCTACTGGAAACAGATAAAAAAGCAGTTTGATAATGAGGAGCTGGAGCTTTTTTTGTATCACTGGAAAACAATTGTTGCCCAATTCCAAAAAGACGTCATGCCGACTGAAGAGATGCAGATTGTCGACATGGTGAAGTTAGACGTTCTAATGAATAGGGCGTTAAACATACAAAAAGACAATATGGATAGAATCGTTGTATTTGAGGGGATGTTAAACGAGGAAGCGAGAAAAGCCCCGGATGATAGGGATCGCGAATATATGTATGATATAGATCGCCAAATTGCGGTCTTGAAAGCT
>CALAGQ010000055.1 GCA_937891765.1 uncultured Nitrospina sp. | reverse complement strand
AAGCGCGTGCAGGTGGTTTGGTAAGTTGGATGTGAAATCTCCCGGCTCAACTGGGTGAGGTCGTTCAAAACTGCCAGACTAGAGGACGGTAGAGGAAGGTGGAATTCCAGGTGTAGTGGTGAAATGCGTAGATATCTGGAGGAACACCAGTGGCGAAAGCGGCCTTCTGGCCCGTGCCTGACACTAAGACGCGAAAGCTAGGGTAGCAAACAGGATTAGAGACCCTGGTAGTCCTAGCCGTAAACGATGTCAACTAGGCGTTGGTGGGTTAATAGCCATCAGTGCCGTAGCTAACGCGATAAGTTGACCGCCTGGGGACTACGATCGCAAGATTAAAACTCAAAGGAATTGACGGGGCCCCGCACAAGCAGCGGAGCGTGTGGTTTAATTCGATGCTACACGAAGAACCTTACCTGGGCTTGACATGTCGATGAACGATTGCGAAAGCATGAGGCTCCCTTCGGGGACATCGTCACAGGTGTTGCATGGCTGTCGTCAGCTCGTGTCGTGAGATGTCCGGTTAAGTCCGGTAACGAGCGCAACCCTCGCCGTATGTTATATGTGTCATGCGGGACCGCCGGTTTCAAGCCGGAGGAAGGTGGGGATGACGTCAAGTCAGCATGGCCTTTATGTCCAGGGCTACACACACGCTACAATGGCCGGTACAATGGGTTGCCAAACCGCAAGGTGGAGCCAATCCCCCAAAGCCGGCCTCAGTTCAGATTGCAGGCTGCAACTCGCCTGCATGAAGTCGGAGTTGCTAGTAATCGCGCGTCAGCTATAGTGCGGTGAATACGTTCTCGGGGCTTGTACACACCGCCCGTCACGTCATGGAAGCTGGTAACACCTGAAGCCAGTAGCTCAACCCTCACGGGAGAGCGCTGTCTAAGGTGGGGCTGGTAACTAGGACGAAGTCGTAACAAGGTAGGTGTACCGGAAGGTGCGCCTGGATCACCTCCTTTCTAGAGTAAATTGAGCAAAGGTCCAGTCTCGTTCTCACAATGAGGCAGACCTGAGTTCTAAAAAGTCTCAACACGGTGTTGAGACGGTGGATTTGCAGGAAATGCTTCGCTTCTTATCACTCTTCAGTTGCTAAGGTCACGGACGCAGTTTGGGCTTGTAGCTCAGTTGGTTAGAGCACTGTGCTGATAACGCAGGGGTCACAGGTTCGAATCCTGTCAAGCCCACTAACCAAGAAATATCTTGGGGATGTAGCTCAGCTGGGAGAGCGCCGCCTTTGCAAGGCGGAGGCCAGGGGTTCGAGCCCCCTCATCTCCACTCGGCTGAACTAGTGACGAGGCAAAGTAAATTTGGAATTTTTAGTAGCTCGGTTGACATAACTCTTCAGAAATTTATCGCAATGGGAAGTATTTGACCCGGCGATAGTGCCGGGTCGTCTTGTCTAAACTAATAAATAAAGTAGCTTGAAGGGCAAGCGATGCCCTTGACAAAAAGTGAAGCGCATCGCTTGCTGGTCAAACAGCAAACAGAACCTTAATAACTGAATAGTAACTGACTAAAAATCAAATTATTACAAACATCGATTCATTTGTTTGTAAGCCGATAGTAATATGAATTAGAAAGAAAAGTATCAATTTCTCCGCATCACATATGGAGAAGCTACTAAGGGCTTACGGTGGATGCCTTGGTGCCAAGTGCCGAAGAAGGACGTGGGACACTGCGATAAGCCTCGGGAAGCCGTGTACAGGCGTTATTATCCGGGGATTTCCGAATGGGGAAACCCACTGTGGTAAACCCACAGTATCTCCAGCTGAATATATAGGCTGGGTGAAGGTAACCTGGGGAACTGAAACATCTAAGTACCCAGAGGAAAAGAAATTATTCCCCTAGTAGTGGCGAGCGAACGGGGATCAGCCCAAACCATCTGTGCTTGCACAGGCGGGGTTGTAGGGTCTGGCAACATAGAGTTACAAATCGATCAGTTAGCAAAAAGGTGTGGGAAAGCCTGCCAAAGAGGGTAATAGCCCCGTATGCGAAAACTGATTGACTCTTGCTAGATACCTGAGTACTGCCGGGCACGCTAATCCGGCAGGAATCTGGGGAGTCCACTCTCCAAGGCTAAATACACTTGGCAACCGATAGTGAACAAGTACCGTGAGGGAAAGGTGAAAAGAACCCCTGTTAGGGGA
>CALAGQ010000054.1 GCA_937891765.1 uncultured Nitrospina sp. | reverse complement strand
TCTTCTAAAAACCGTTTCGTATTTTGAAGGTTGCCATTATAATCGTAAGAACACCTCTAATAATTAAAACCTTGATGCTTTAACAGTATTTAGAGACTTTTATAATTATAGCAGCCTAACCCCTGAATATATGAAATCCCTTGCAAGAGTACTGAGTTATTTAAAACCTTATCGAAAAGGGGTGGCAACGACCCTGTTTTTAGCAATCGCCACCACCCTTCTGGATCTCGTTCCGCCTTGGCTGATCAAACTGATTATCGACAGCCTGGTCGAGAGCAAAGAATCCTTATGGCTCTATGGACCCATCGCCGGTTTAGCCTGCATCTATCTGACGCGGAACTTCACCAATCACCGGCGCATCATGATCAACAACAAAGTCGAACAGAATGTAGTGTTCGATTTAAGATCAGACGTTTACCGTGCTTTACAGAATTTGTCCTTGAGCTATTTTGAGAACCGCTCCACCGGCGAGTTAATGTCCCGTGCCAACGATGACGTGAATTATGTCGAGCGAATTTTTATAGATGGAGCGGAGCAGGTCGTGACTGCGATCCTGACCCTGATCGGCATATCCGTAATACTTTTTTATATGCACTGGAAACTGGCCCTGGTGGCTCTGCTACCCATTCCTTTTCTGGCATACGGCGCATGGGTCTACACTTCCAAGGCCCACGACCAGTATCACGTTGTGCGCAAGCGGGCCGCAAAAATGAATGCTAAGTTACAGGACTCCATTTCAGGAATCCGCGAAACACTTTCTTTTAATCGCCAGCTTCATGAAATCAAACAATTTGAAAAACGCAGCCGGGATTATTGCGATGGCACATTGGAAGTCATGCGGTTGTGGGCCTTCTACTCCCCAACGATGATGTTTCTTGGGTCTCTCGGCACGGTTTTGATTCTCCTGTATGGAGTGGGACTGGTGCAGGCTGGAGCCATCACCGTTGGTTCTCTGGTCGCTTTCGTGGGCTACCTGGCATTATTTTATACGCCGATCAACCAACTTCATTCGGTCAACCACATGCTTCAGCACGCGCTGGCCTCTGCTGAACGTTTATTTGAAATCATCGACACTGTACCCGAGGTGCAAGAGGCACCGCATGCAATTCTCCCCTCAACCAATGTTAGTGGCACAATTCAATTTGACCGGGTGGACTTTTCATACATTCCGGGAAAACTTGCCCTGCATAAAGTTGACTTCACCATTGCTGCAGGGGAAACGATAGCCTTGGTCGGCCATACCGGTAGCGGAAAATCCACTTTGGTTAAACTGCTCATGCGATTTTATGATGCCCAGTCGGGAGCCATTCTCATTGACGGGCACAGCATAAAAGACCTGAAACTTTCTTATCTCCGCGAACAGATTGGGCTGGTTGCACAAGATCCGTTCCTGTTTAATGGCACCGTGGCGGAAAATATTCTATACGGAAATATTGAAGCTAACCGGGAGCAGGTCATTTCAGCCGCTGTCTCGGCCCACGCCGATCCATTCATAAAAAATCTACCAGAAGGATACGATACTCTGGTTGGGGAACGGGGGGTAAAACTTTCTGGTGGGGAAAAACATCGCATCGCCATCGCCCGGACCTTTCTGAAAAATCCGCCGATCCTGATATTGGATGAAGCCACCTCATCGGTGGACACTGAAACCGAGAGCCATATCAAACAAGCTCTGGATACGTTGATGGCAGGACGCAGCACTCTGATCATTGCGCACCGCCTGTCAACTCTGGAAGGGGCAGACCGGGTTCTGGTCATGAAACAAGGAGAACTGGTTGAGACAGGAGTGCACGACGACTTGATCGTAACCGATTCAGAATACGCACAACTATTCCGCCAACAGGTCCACCTCTAGCCCTCTGGCGAGGGAAGCAGATGGCAAAGACCCCTCAAGATGCCGAAGCTCTTTGCTCGCCAGAGCAAGTCATTGCTCGCTGGCCTCAGAGGAGAGCTTTGAATATCGTCGGAATATTGAAAACCGCACCATTGCGACTAAATGGGCCGGGACTTATTCCTGACTTCCCGGGTACAAAATCAGGCTCTCTCCTCAACAACTTGTCCCATTTCACGGAATTTTTTTTCTCGCAGCCGAATCAACTCGTCCAAAGGAATCTGGGTCAAGTGGTCAAGATTTTTTCTAAGGGACTTTTTCAAACGTATAGCGGCCTGCTTATAGTTACGGTGGGCACCGCCAAGGGGCTCGCGAATAATTTCATCAATCACTTTAAATTTCAACAGTTCATTCGCGGTGATGCACAGGGCATCAGCCGCCTGGGAAGTTTTACCTTTGTCACCCCAAAGAATGGAAGCACAACCTTCCGGTGAAATCACCGAGTAGACAGAGTGTTCCAGCATCATGATATGGTCGCCAACCCCAATTGCCAAAGCACCGCCTGACCCTCCCTCCCCTATCACCACACAGATGATGGGAACTTTCAACTGGATAATGCAGAACATATTATTGGCGATCGCTTCGGACTGTCCCTTTTCTTCGGCATCAACACCGGGATAAGCTCCCGGCGTATCAATAAAGGTAATAATGGGCATATTGAATTTCTCCGCCATTTTCATGAGTCGAAGAGCTTTTCGATATCCCGCTGGTTGAGACATGCCAAAGTTCCGGCGGATTTTTTCTTTGGTCTCCCTTCCCTTCTGGTGCCCCACTACCATCACAGACCTGCCACAAAACCTTGCCAACCCAGAAACAATAGAGGAACCATAGCCTCCGTGACGATCACCATGAAGCTCAAAAAAATCCTCAAAGATCAGACTCAAATAATCCAGAGTGTAAGGCCTGTCAGGATGCCTCGCCACCAAGGTTTTATCCCACCCCTTTAGATTGGAATACACATCATGCTTCAGTCGGCGCAGCTTTTTTTTGAGCTTTGCGATCTCATGCGTGATGTCGCCAACACTGTCATACATATGGGACATGGAAACCAGATCGCGGATCTGGGTCTCCAGGGCAAAAATCTCGCGCTCAAATTCTAGAATTTGTACCATGTTCGAAACGAAGGTTTTTTAATAAGGATTTAACTTTCAGTATTTTAACATAAAGCAGGGCCTGCTTCCATCCACCGTTTTTAAACTTAGGAAAAGCATTCAGGGCACCGCTATTAGTAAAAACCGAAGATAGGATGAGTCAGGTTCTTGAGGTTTTCAGACTCATTCAGCGCTCGGGCTCCTTCGGCACCAATTTTATTCTGCCCCAGCTTTAAGGATTCGAGGTTCGCCAAGCGCGGAGATTCGGCTATCGCACGGGCGCCCTCATCTCCGATACGATTAAAGTTCAAATCCAGAGTCTTCAGTCTATCAAGGCTCTTTGATCCTGCCAGTGCCTGGGCGCCCACATCAGTAATATTATTTCGTGAAAGATTCAAGGAAACCAAACTTTTTAATTTTTCAGATTGGGAAAGAGCGATCACCGCTTCATCGGTCAAATCATTATTTCTCAAATCCAGGGTCTCCAACTCCGAGACAAAAGGAAAATCCAGCAATACCATAACCCCAAAGCTTCCAATCAGCGCCTGCCCCACCTGGTTCAACCGATTATTGCGGTGGAGATCTTTGAACGACTCCATCAACTGGAAACGCTTCCAGGCTTGTTTGCCGGTTTTCTCAATCGGGTTATAGGCTAACTGAATATTATGAAGCTGGCGCAATTTTTCTGAATGCGTGAGTTCAATGGCACCGGGCCCTTTGATCTGATTATAGTTCAGGTTCAACTCAATCAATTGAGTCAGAGTGTCCGAGTTTGCAATAGCCTTCGCACCCTCATCGGTGATCCCGTTATGATAAAGGTTGAGGATTTTCAGGTTTGAAAAAGTCTCGGAGCTCGCGATGATCTCCACTCCCTTGTCGGTTATGAAATTATGCTCCAGATACAGGGCTTCCAGATTTTTCAGGTTTGGGGATTCGGCCAGGGCACGAATGCCTTCATCGCTGATATGGACCTTATACAAAACCAGAGTCGTGACGGAACGGACTGATGGAGACTGGGCCAAAACAGCCAAACCCGCATCGCCCAGATTCTTTTCGTTGATCCTGAGAATCTTGTCGTTATGCTTGAGTTTTTTCTGAATGTACTTCTCGATGGCCGTTCCGGACATCGGTGGGAAAACAGCGCCTAAGCTAAAAACAGAAAAAAAGACCAGAACCAAAACCCGGAGTTTAAACATAATCTATGACTTTAAATAAAAACAGTTTCTTAAGAACAACTCGGATATAAGTATTCTAACGGGAGGACGGGTTATTTTCAATTTCGTTTAAGCGCGTTTCCAGTTCACGAATTTTACGAGCCAATTCCGGAAGTTTTGGTAAAATAGTCACATATTTTTTCCACTCGCCCAGAGGAACCGCAGGGTGACCCCCATACACTTTATTGCTTTCTATACTGCGGAACGTTCCTGACTGAGCCGTGAGCGTGACTTGGTCACCGAGCGTGACATGATCGGCAACTCCCACCTGCCCTGCAAGCACCACATGATGACCCAAGGTACAGCTTCCAGCCAGCCCCACTTGGGCAACCAGAATGGAATGTTCCCCCACTGTGCAATTGTGCGCCACCTGAACCAGATTATCTATTTTGGTTCCCTGTTTGATGAGCGTGGTGCCCATGGCCGCCCGATCCACACAGCTGTTTGCCCCAATCTCGACATGATCTTCAATCACCACCCGGCCGATCTGGTTAATTTTATAATGCGCGCCTTTTTCATCGAGGGTATAACCAAAACCATCTGCCCCGATCACCACCCCGGCATGAAGGATCACACGGCTTCCCAATTCTGTATCACGGTAAAGCGTGACATTAGGATGAAGGACAGTATGGCTGCCAATCCGACACCGGTCGCCAACGACCACTCCCGGATATAAATGGACATGGTCAGCGATCTCCACATCATCCCCGATGCACACTCCAGCAGACAGAGTGACCTGAGCACCAAGTTTAACGTTTTTTCCAACCACCACCCGGTCATGCACACCCGGTTTCGGTTGCGGCTCAGGGTGAAACTCTCGTATCAGACGGGCAAAAGCAAGTTCAGGACTAGCAACGATAACCTGGGAAACAGAAGTGTCTACCACTTCCTTCACCAGCACAGCAGAGACTTGGGAGCGATTCAATATTTCGAGGAATGTTTTTTTGCTGAGGAAAGTAATATGCCCTGCCTCGGCCTGTTCAATACCCCGGATTCCAGATATCTCAAGCGAGCCATCGCCTTCTAATTTTCCTCCAACCAATTCAGCGATTTTTTCCAGCTTCATGGCTTCCCCTTTTTTTTAATTCAATCCGGCTTTCAAATGACCAGGTTCTGACTGGTGGGGCTGACTTTCCCGTCGACAAGTTCCATCACCCGGTCCAGTTTTTCGGCGACTCTCTGACTGTGCGTGACAATCACAAAAGTCTGATTAAATTCCTGATTCAGTTTTCGGATCAATTCTATCAACTGGTCACTGGCATGATAGTCCAGATTCCCCGTTGGTTCATCAGCTAAAAGCAGGTCGGGCTGATTGACCAGTCCCCTTGCAAGGGCCACACGTTGGCTTTCCCCTCCCGACAATTCGCCGGGTTTATGGTGCATCCGGTCCTTCATGCCCACTTCACACAATAAATATTCAGCCCGTTCTCTGGCTAAACACCTGTCCTGATTCCGAATCAAGGCCGGAAACATAGCGTTTTCCAATGCAGAAAAATCGGGGAGTAAATTAAAAAACTGGAACACAAAACCAATATGGGCATTGCGAAAATTATCCAAATAACCGTTGGACTCTTTATAAATATCTTTTCCCTGGAACAAGACGCTCCCTGTTAACGGCTTGTCGAGTCCGCCCAGAACATGAAGAAGTGTGCTCTTACCCACCCCTGACGCGCCGACAATCCCCAACACTTCCCCCGACAAAACCTGAAGGCTTGTCTGGGCAAGAACGTGAATCACCTCACGTGGAGTCGAATAGCTTTTATCGACATTAACCGCTTCGATCAGACATTTTCGTTCTGTCTTGCTGGAACTCAAATCACTCATAACGCAAACCTTCCACAGGGTCCATCCGGGAGGCTCTCCAAGCCGGATACAGTGAGGCCACAAAACAAATGATGATCGAGAAGATGACGATGAGAAACGAATCGAGATACTGAATTTCTGAGGGGAGCTTGTCCAGATAATAAACATCGCTGGGAAACGCAGTGAACCCAAAAACATTTTCCATGAAACCGACTATCTCATTCAGGTTCGGCACAACGGTAAAACCACCAACGCAACCGACCGCCGTCCCAGTAACACCAATGATCAGGCCCTGAAAGCTGAAGATTTTCATAATGCTGGATCGGGAAGCGCCCATGGATTTCAGAATGGCGATTTCCTTGCTCTTTTCCATAACCACCATAAACAAGGTACTGACAATATTAAAAGCCGCCACCAGAATAATCAGGATCAGGATGATGAACATCACAATTTTTTCCAGACGTAGCGCGGAAAACAAATTTTTATTCATCCGCATCCAGTCCCTAGCGTAATAGGGGAACCCAAGCTTATCCTGGATTTCTTTCGCCACCTGATCTGCCCGCTCGATATCTTCCACCTGAATCTCAATGCCGCTGACCTTCCCCTTCATGGCAAAAAATTTCTGCGCCGCGTGCATGGAAATAAAAGCCAGATTGGAATCGTATTCAAACATTCCCGACTCAAAAAATCCCACCACCTTGAACAACTTGATTTTGGGAACCAAGCCCATAGGTGTCACTCGCGATGCGGGAGAAATCATCGACACGGCATCATCGAGTTGTACCCCGAGCCGGTGCGCCAATTCTTTACCCAGGATGATGCCATCCCGGCTCGGTTTCCCGGAAGAGCGTTCCGGATCTTCCAGCATTTTCAGGCTCCCCTGCACCAGATTTTTTTCCAGATCAGAAACTCCGGCCTCCCGGCCCGGGTCCACTCCGCGAACCACCACCCCTGTGCTATTGCCGCCGTACGTCAACATCACTTGATTTAGAATGAATGGAGCCGCGGCATTCACGCCTTCGGTTTGTGTTACTTTTTCAATGATGGCTTCGTAGTCCCCCATCCCCGTCCGGGTGATATTGGTGACCACAACATGGCTGTTAGTTCCCAGGATTTTATCGCGCAAATCTTTGCCAAACCCCGACATGACGGCAATGACAATAATCAGCGCCATGACACCGAGGGCAACTCCGCCGACGGAAATCCAAGTATTGAGCGAAATGAATTTCTGGGTACGCTTGGCCTTGAGATGCCGCAGGCTAACGAAAAGTTCGTAGGACATAATCAGGAACGAATCAATAAATGACCAGTTTGCTTTCCCGAATCAGGATTCTTTCTTCAATTGCGGGAAAAGAATAACATCTCTTATGGACGGGCTATTGGTCATCAACATGACCAAGCGGTCGATCCCTATGCCTTCCCCGGCCGTGGGCGGCATGCCATATTCAAGGGCGCGGATAAAATCGTGATCCATCCAGTGGGCTTCTTCATCTCCCGCCTGGCGCTCAGCGACTTGCTCTTCAAATCTTTGTTTTTGGTCTATCGGGTCGTTCAACTCGGTATAGGCGTTAGCAATTTCTTTTCTGCCGACGAAGAGCTCAAACCGCTCCACCAGACTCGGGTCGTCTTCCTTTTTCTTGGAGAGCGGTGAGAGTTGGATGGGATAATCGGTGATGAATACCGGTTGAACAAGCTTAGGTTCGACAAAGTGGTCAAACAGTTTAGCCAGTATTTTCACATGATGATCCTTCTTCTCGATAGAGACCTTGTTCTCCAAAGCAAACGCGACTGTCTTTTGCGGATCATCGAGAATCTCCTCCCCGACTCCACCGATTTCTATCAGCGATTGCCGGAAGGTGCAACGCTTGAACGGCTGGGAAAAATCTATCATCACTTCCCGGGTTTCTCCACCCTCTTGCGAAGTATAAGGGAACTGGTAATTATTTTCAGGGAACACTCGGTCGCAAAGATAACGAAATAAATCTTCCGTCAGGTCCATCAAATCATTGTAATCGGCGTAAGCAGTATAAAACTCCACCATGGTGAACTCAGGATTATGCTCGGTGGAGATTCCCTCGTTTCTGAAATTTCTATTGATCTCATAAACCCTTTCGATGCCGCCCACCACCAGCCTTTTCAGGTACAACTCGGGAGCGACACGAAGAAATAGTTCCATATCGAGCGCATTGTGGTGGGTCTTAAAGGGTTTTGCGGTAGCGCCTCCCGGTATCGACTGCATCATCGGGGTCTCCACCTCCAGGTACTGGCGCTCGTTCAGATAATCCCGTAACGCCTGAATCATGCGGCTTCTGGCAATGAAAACTTTTTTAACATCTGGATTGACGATCAGATCCACATAACGTTGCCGGTAGCGGAGCTCGACATCTTTAAGTCCGTGCCACTTTTCAGGAAGAGGAAGAAGCGATTTGGAAAGCAGGGTCACCTTGCTGGCGAACAGGGTCAACTCACCGGTTTTGGTTTTTGAAATCCTGCCCTCAACACCAATGATATCGCCAACATCAAACTTGCCAAATATTTCGTAAGCCGATTCACCCAGCGCATTCATATTGATAAAAACCTGAACATCCCCAGACGCGTCCTTAATATTCACGAACGTGGTCTTGCCGTGCTTGCGTCGACTCATCATGCGCCCGGCGGTTATATATTCCGAGTTTTGCTCATCCAGTTCTTCCTTGGACTTCTCGGAATACTTTTCAGTCAGGGCCGACAGGGTGGTGTTCACATGAAATCGGTTGATGTACGGGGAGATCCCCATCCCTCGAAGTTCGTCGAGTTTTTCGCGTCTGAGTTTAACCAGTTGTCCTAAATCTTCCATGCGAGGCCAATTCTATTATATTGTGATGAAGCTCCGGGAAACCCGAGGCGGGAAACTATATTTATTCTGGCAGGTTATTCAAAAACCTTCATCTATCGGGCAAACTCTGTAAACCGACTTTCCCGAACAACAGTGACTTTGATTTCTCCCGGATAGGTCACTTCTTTTTCAATTCTCTTCGCGACATCTCTGGCTAGAATGCTGGCCTGTTGATCATCCGTACCCGTGGGCATGACGATGATTCGTACTTCACGGCCCGCCTGAATGGCAAAGGTTTTTTGAACCCCTTTGAATGAATCACCAATTTCTTCCAGTTTAGTCATGCGCTTGATATAGGTTTCCAGCATTTCCCTTCGGGCTCCGGGCCGGGAAGCGGAAATCGTATCAGCCGCTGACACCAGAACGGCGTAAGGCGATTCTGCTTCTTCATCTTCATGATGGGAGGCAATCGAGTTGATGACAAAAGGATGCTCGTTGTAACGTTTCGCGATATCAACGCCTAACTGAGTATGCGTTCCATCAGTCTGATAGTCGATGGCCTTGCCGATATCGTGCAGCAATCCTGCCCGTTTCGCCAGAGCCACATTCAAACCCAACTCGCCGGCAATCGCCCCGCACACAAAAGCCACTTCCTGCACATGCTCAAGAACGTTCTGGGTATAACTGGTTCGGTATTTGAGCCGTCCCAGCAATTTGACCATTTCAGGATGAATATTATCGACGCCAACATTTAAGACAGCTTGTTCACCGGCTTCTTGAATCTGCTGGGTAACTTCCTTTTTGCACTTATTGACCACGTCTTCAATGCGCCCAGGATGAATCCGCCCGTCGAGGGTCAGCTTTTCCAAAGCGCGGCGAGCCACTTCCCGCCTGATAGGGTCAAACCCCGACAGCACAACCGCGCCAGGGGTATCATCTATAATCAAGTCGATTCCGGTAGCCTGCTCCAAAGCCCGGATATTTCTTCCTTCCCGGCCAATGATCCGCCCCTTGATATCATCGCTGGGCAGTTCCACCACCGAGACAGTGCTTTCCGCCACATGGTCTGAGGCGAGCCTCTGGACAGCCATGGTAATGAGCCTGCAAGCTTGCTCGTCGGCGGTCTTTTTAACATTTTCCTCAAGTTTTTTCACTTCACGTGCCGCGTCCATCTTGGCTTCATCAATGATCTTATTTTTGACCTCTTCCCTTGCCTTGTCAGCAGTGTACGAACCAATCACCTCAAGTTTTTTCAGCTCTTCCTCAACCAGTTTCTGGTACTCGAGTTTTTGCTCGGCAATCTCTTTTTCCTTATCGGCGATCCTGCTGTTCTGCTCTTCAAGTTGCTTATCCCGGGCCTGAAATTTTTGGTTTTCGGCCCTGATCTCCCGCTCTTTTCTTTCCAGATCATTTTCCAAGCTTCGCAATCTTTCCCGCTCGCCTTTCATTTCCTTTTCAAGCTCGGCTTTCACCACCAAAGATTTTTCACGCGCTTCAACCTCTCCGAACTTCAGCTTGCTCGCTACTTCCTGTTCTGCTTCATGGATAATTTTCTTCCTACGTTCTTCCGCTTCCTTGATCTGATACTCGGTAAACATTTTGCGCAAAAAATATCCGACGGCATAACCAATCACCATAGCAAAAGCCATCCCTAAAATCAGGGTACTAAAGTTAACCTTAATGGCGGTAAAAATATGCATAGTAGAACCTCAATATTTTAAATAAATCGACCCAGTCTTCCGGCGACTCAGCAGTTTATCATGTCGTTATCAGTAAAAATCTTTTGTACCCTTTCATCCCAGAAGTCCTGGGGAATCGAGTCCTTCACTTGAAACTCATAGGCCACTCCCAAGCGCTGTGCCCCATCTGGCAATTGCTTAAAAAGCCAGTCAAAATAACCTCCGCCAAAACCGATTCTTCCTCCGGAACGATCAAACGCCAAGCCAGGCGCGATGACAGCATCGATGATTGACGGAGACACCACCCTGGAGTTTAGCCGGGAAGGCTCACGAATATCGTAAGAGCCCAACTCAAACTCCTGATTCATATCAGTAATTTCACACACTTCCATCCGCCTTTCCCTCCTTATCAGGCGTGGGACATAAACCCGCTTGTTATCTATGAGGGAACGCGCAATCATTTCATCGGTACGCACTTCGTTGCCAAACGAGAGAAAAAACATCACATTCCGGCAATCCAAAAATTCTTTACAGGCAAACAGCCTGTCTTCTATAGCCCGGCTCAAATTTAAAACATCATCCAAGCTCATGGCATCCCGCCGACGTCTCATATCCTGACGAACCGCAAACTTATCCATTTTCATGGAGGTAAAAGCCATTTTCCACACCCAGGATTGTCATCAGGATATCGCCAGACTACAGCGCCACAAAAAATACCCTATTCATTAAGCTTTTAGGGGGAGCAATACAAAAACCGACCGAAACCGGCAAAGGGGAGGTAAGGTAGAAACCGCCGCCAAAAAAGGGCAGAACAGACCTTGTTGTGGATATATCAAAAAACGAAACAGACTTTCCCGTTTCGCTCATAATTTCACTCCCAATTGGGTCCGGCTCCAATTATTCCAGAACCGGATATATATTCAGGCTCGGTCAGGTTGGGATCCAACCCTCTAAAGCTCTTAAACATGTAAGAAGTCCCCCCGTTTATGCCGCGCAAAAACTATTTTTTGAACCTGTCAAGGACAGGTGGGGCATCCGTGAACTGTTTTAGGCTTCTCTCCTGAGAGAGCATGCACACCACAGTCGATCCATCAACCCCGTTCACTAACTGTTGGCTCAAGAAATTAAATTCTTACCCGAACACAACAGGGAGACACCACTTCAAATTCAACCATATCCTAACACAAAGACACGGGTCTCTCAAGACCTATCTAAAACAGTAGACCTCTTATTTTTCAACAGCTTGAAGCTCTTTGTCGAGAGCCGCAACCAATTGCCGGATTTTCTTTTCTTCCGCCTCGTCTTTCTCCCCGGCATGATTCTTCAACTCCAGCAATTCCTGTGCAATATTGAGCGCCGCAAGGATAGCCAGATCCAAAGTGGAAGTTTTACTACTGGCATTGGCCAACTCTTTCATCTTGGAGTCCACATAAGCCGCCACCTCTTCAGCATCCACTTCCGATGAAGAGCTTTTCAAGCTATAAGTTTTTCCATAAATCTGGATTTTTTTACCGCTCGCCATATTCAATCCAATCAGATTAAATTTTGATGTTTTTTATCAAGCCAGATCAAACTTCTCCAGATTATCCAAAAGGGTCTGAACCTTCGTCCGTACAACCTTGCGGTCTTTTTCATTTTTTCGGCTTAAGGATTCCAATTGGGAAAGACGCTCCAGTGTGCCTTGATTTGAGCTTTGTTCTTTTACCATGGCTTCTTTTTCACGGTTCAACTGATCAACCTGGCGGGACAGCCCCTGATTTTCCTTCTTAAGACGGCGGAACTCCCCCATCAGGGCCAACACGCGTTCTTCCAATTGATGAATATCAGGTTTAGGCATGGCAGAATCGTAGCACCGGGGTATTGGAGTGTCAATAAGCCCTTATTCTCTTAGTGAAGCGCCAAGTTCACTCTTTAAAGTTTGAACAATTTTTTCAAACAACGGGTTGACCTCTTCATCGGAAAGAGTTCTCTCGGCAGATTGGAACGACAAGGCAAAAGTGAGACTTTTTTTATCGGCCTGAATTTTCTTTCCTTCAAAATGGTCATACAGCTCAACCTTTTGAATCAATGGACTGCCGGTCTTAAGGATCAAGTCCGCGGCCCTCTGCGAAGTGACCGGCCGGTCCACAAGAATAGAAATATCGCGGTAAGTCTCAGGAAATTTGGCAATCGGCTGAAACCGGCGAGTAGAAGAAAGCGTATTTTCCAGAGCTCCCAAGTCGAGCTCCAAGGCATAAACATTTTGCCCCATCTCGTTAACCAGACCCTGTTCAGGCGCCATCTGGCCCAGATAACCCAACTCTCTATCACCGACATGAACCCGCACCGATTTTCCCGGCATCAGAAACGGTCGGCTGTCGGGAGAAGTCTGCAACTTTAAATGCAGGTGCTCCAGCAATGTTTCCAGCACTCCCTTGAGGTCATAGAAGTCATACTCCTTACCTCGCGGTTTCCATGGGGTGAGCTCATAAGGCCCCAGAACAATGGCTGACAGCACCGCTTTTTCCGTACGTTCTCCGGAAGGGTTCACAAAGTAGACGCCCCCCACCTCAAACAGCTTGAGCGGTTTCTGGCCCTTGCTCAAATTGAGCGCAGCGGTTTTCAACAGGCCGGGAAGCAGGCTGGTGCGCATGGTATCGCTTTCGGAGCTCAATGGATTTTTTAACACAATTGACTGATCCTTGTCGGAAGCAAAAGCACTTTTGAATTCTTCTGCATGCCCGGCTTCGATAAAACTGAAATGCACCGTTTCGGAAAATCCAGTGCAACAGAAAACTTCTCTCACTTTTTTAATAATGTTTTGTCGGGCAGACACCTTCACCGGCCTTACCCCCGCCATCGGGAAAACCGTGCCAACTTTGTCAAACCCATCAATGCGGGCGATTTCCTCAATCAGGTCCACCTCGCGCGAAAGATCGGGACGAAAGCTGGGGATTTTCACCTGCATCGTTTCCGACGGTTTCGCAATCTCCATGCCCAGTCGGGAAAGCAGGTTCTGAATCTGTTCCGCGTTAAAACTTGCACCCAAAAGCTGATTCACTCGGCTCACTCTTAATGGAATGCTTGTCGGCTTTCCCGCCTCAGGATAAATATCCACTCGGCCTGAACAGATCTCTCCCCCCGCCAACTCCTTCATCAGTAGAGCAGCTCTGGCCTGAGCAGAAACCACGCCATGTAAATCCACACCGCGTTCGAAGCGGTAAGAAGAATCTGAACGCAATCCATATTTTTTTGAGCCTTGTCGAACCGTTGCCGGATCAAAACAGGCGCTCTCCAGCACAACGTGACGGGTCGTTTCAGAAACCTGGCTGTTGGTCCCACCCATGATCCCTGCTAAGGCCACGGGTTTTTCTCCATCGGCGATGACCAGGGCATCCGCGTCGAGCTTCAACTCGGTCCCGTCCAGACTGGAGAAAGCTTCGCCTTTTTTCGCCCGGCGTATGATGATTTTATTACCCGCCAAAAGGTCCCGGTCAAAGGCATGCAATGGCTGACCGTACTCCATCATCACGAAGTTGGTGATATCCACAATATTATTAATGGGGCGAAGGCCAATCGCAGCCAGCCGGTCTTTCAGCCATTTCGGCGAGGAGCCGACTTTTACATTTTCTATCACCAGAGCGCAATAACGCGGACTAAGTTCCGGCTCCAGATTTTCAACCGATACGCGATCCTCCACCGCCACTGCTCCCGATTCGACCTTCAGGGATTCAAGCGGATCAGACAGTTTCAAGGACTTGTTCAATAGTGCCGAAACCTCACGCGCCACGCCGATATGCGACAAACAATATCCCCGGTTGGGCGTCACGTTCAGTTCCAGAACTTCACTCTTTTCGCCATCGGGCAACTGCACCGTTTCATGGCTTTCGATTTCCAACCCGGCCATGGTCAGGACACGGCCCAGCTCATCTGTCGGAACATCGATTTCGGTGTATTCTTTTAACCAGTCAACTTGTACTTTCATTGAGTTCCTTTAGTTTTCATAAGCTACGCGGGATTATATGTGAACCACCCACAAAAATCCACCGGACACAAAATCTGTTTGCCTCCGTTTAACGAAACCGAAACCCGCCCAACGATAAGTCTTTACGCTTTTTCGGGCGCTTAAATAAATCCGCCTTTCTCTTCCACTCGGGAATATTTTCCCGCCCAATACCGGATTTTTTAGCAAGGGCAATCCGGTTGCTATACACTACCGCGTCGGTAGGGTCGATTCGAATCGACTTGTCGAGCAAGACCTGCGCCTCCCCATATCGCTCACGCTTCATCATTAATAGCCCCAGGTTATTCAGCGCATTAGCATGATCGGGCTCGATGGCCAGCGCCTGACGATAACGTTTTTCCTCGCAAACTTCGTCCTCAATCAGTCCGCAGTGATAACCCGCTTCCACTTGAGCGTAGACTTTTTGGGGATACTGGTTCGCCACCCTTTGCCAGAAAGCATGCTCACTGGCATAAACGAAGGCATGCAAAAAGGATAAGGACCCGAGAAAAAACACCACCACAGCAATGATGGAATTTACCAGAACGTTTTTTCGTTGCCCCTGCCCCCAACTCTCCAGCCATATACAAACCAGCACAATCACCGCAATGGAAGGCAGATAAAGATACCTGTCCTGCCGCAGAACACTTATAGGAATCAGGTTGGAAACAGGAATCAGCCAAACCACAAACCAGCCTATTGCAAAAACCAGCCCTGGGTGCGAACGAAAATTCCTGGCAACATAAAAACAAACCGCGATGAAAAACAGATAAGCCAGAAGGGACTGCGGATCTATTAAGAAAATGTTGCTAAAAAAATATCGTGGAGAGAGCTGGAAGGGGAAAATCAAACAAACCACATAGTCCCAATAAACCCTCAGGGTATACAAGAAGGCGGTGGAAAAGCTTCCCCCGGGATATTCTCTAATAGCCCCTACGGCCTCCTGCGAGTAAATTGTAGCCAGCCCAGCAAGAAGAGACAGCAGGAAAAAAGGAATTTTTTCCATCACCATCCATTTTCTCTTCAGCACCAGAAAATCCAGCAGCACAAAAATACAAGGGAGCATGACCGATATAGATTTGCTCAATAACGCCAGGACAAATGACAACAGGCAAAAATAGTAATGACTTCTGCAAAAACGAGAGCTCATAGCGTGCCGCAAATAAAACCAGAGCGATAAAAAGATAAACAGGGACGAGAGCAGGTTCTTTCTTTCCGATATCCAGACCACGGACTCAACCTGTACCGGGTGAGCGATAAAGATCAATGCGCTGAACCAACAGGCTCTTTTAGGCACTTCAAGCAAGCGAAGAATGGCAAACAACAGGCAAGCATTCAACGAATGCAAAACCACCTGAGTCAGGCGGTATCCAAAAGAATTAAACCCCCACCAGGTAAAATCCCATGAGTAAGAAAGCAGGTTGATTGGAAGATAGTCACTAAAATGAATATTGGAAAAAATAGCCACAATATTCGCCAGAGAAATCTTCTGAAGATAAGGATTGCGAAAAATATACGCCGAGTCATCAGAAAGAACCAGAAAATGGAAATCCAGCGATACGAAATAGATCGCAAAACCGACAAGAAAAAAGGTCAGGAAGGGCATTGTCCAATCTTTAAGTTTGGAAGCTATCAGCAAAGCGTGAAGTCCGAATCGGTTATAAAAACAGGCTTGGACTTCATCTTAGCAACGTCCTCGAAAATTTGCCATGAGTTCCTTCCCCAGTGCGGAATATCCCGTGCCGTGATAAAGTGTTTCGGAAATTCAAACCTCTGGCGGCGAACCACCGCTGGTAACTTGCAATGGCTTTTAAACCAGCAATAATGCTCTCGGCTTTAAAAGCTCCTGCTCATCGAATCCAGCGTCACGCTGGCTAGCCCCTATGAAACTCACAGAAGAAAAAATTCTCTCAATGATGAAAAAGAAAGTCGCGCGCCCCATGAAGGTCGCGGAACTTTCTCGCCAGCTGGGCGTGCCCGAAACTCAGAAACGAGAATTTCGCAGCCTCATCAAAGAAATGGCTGGCGAAGGCACCTTGATAAAAATCCGTGGAGGACGCTACGGGCTTCCCGATGAAATGAATCTGGTCACCGGAAAACTGCACGGTCACCCGAACGGTTTCGGATTTGTCATCCCCGACCACCAACAGGGCGAAGACGATGTTTACGTCAACCGCCGTCACATGAACGAAGCCATGCACAAAGATCATGTGGTAGTTCGAGTCGAGTCGGAGCGGGAACCCGGAAAACCACAAGGACGTATCATACGTATTCTTCAACGCAACACCACGCATATCGTCGGCACCTATGAAACCTTCGGCAAAGACGGTTGGGTCATCCCCACCGAGTCCAAATATTTTCATGATGTTTTTGTTCCCGGCAAAAGTCACAAGGGAGCCAAAAACGGGCAAATCGTCCACGTAGAAATTGAGACCTTCCCGACCCGACACAAACCGCCCATCGGCAAAGTGCTCGAAGTGCTGGGCTCCTCCAACGACCCGAATGTCGAGATCCAGTCCATCTTCAGAAAACACGGGGTGCGCCAGAGCTTTTCCCCGGAAGTTCTCGATGAAGCCCGACACGTTGAAACCCAAACCGATTACTCGAAAGAACGAAAAGATTTCACCCAACTTCAAACCTTCACCATCGACGGGGAACGGGCCAAGGATTTTGATGACGCGGTTTCGCTGGAACACTTCGAAGAAGGCTATCGGCTCGGCGTCCATATCGCCGACGTCAGCCATTTTGTGCAGGAAAAATCTCTGCTCGACGAGGAAGCCCTGGAAAGAGCCACCAGTATCTACTACGCCGACGGCGTCATCCCCATGCTTCCCGTTTCGCTGTCCAACGAAGCCTGCAGCTTAAAGCCAAATGAACCGCGTCTGACAGTCAGCGCCATCATGGACTTCGATCTCGAAGCAAACTTTATCGCCGGGACGCTTCACACTTCAGTCATCAAAAGCCAACGCCGGTTCACCTATAACGAGGTTCACCAACTACTGGAAGAAAAAGGTGACGATCCGTTTTTGCCGACCCTGACCGATATGCATCAACTCAGTCAGCTTCTGCGGAAAAAAAGATTCCAGCACGGCAGTGTCGACTTTCAGGTACCGGAGCCGGAAATCCATATGGACTCCGCCGGTCATGTCGAGCGCATCGGCATCAGCGAACATAACTCGGCACATGAACTGATTGAAGAGTTCATGCTGGCCGCCAACCAGTTTGTCGCCCTCAATCTGCACGAACGGGGCATACCATCCATCCACCGGATTCATGAAGCGCCCGATCCCGCTCGGCTTGACCGATTCAATGAGTTCGTCGACTCTTTCAAACTGCGCCTTCCTTCACCGACCCGCTCAACAGATTTGCAGACCTTGGTGCAACAGGTCAAAGGGAGCCCGGAAGAAAGAGTCGTCAACACCTTGCTTCTCCGCACCATGAAGAAAGCGCGCTATTCAGAAACCGACCCCGGCCACTTCTGCCTGGGCTTTCCTCATTACGCACATTTCACTTCGCCAATCCGCCGCTACCCCGATCTCGTGCTGCACCGGATCATCAAGAAATATATGAAACGCAAATGCCCGCAAAAAGAAAAGAAAGCGCTGCTATCCCAACTCGCTGCAATCTCGGAACAGTCCACTCATATGGAAATTAAAGCCATGTCAATAGAACGGGAAGTGACTGACCTGCGCCGAACCCAGTTTATGATGAACAAAATCGGCAAAACCTTTAACGGAATCATCACCGGTGTTACCGGGTTCGGATTTTTTGTCGAGTTGCAAGAAGTGTTCGTCGAAGGACTGGTCAAAATTTCCAGCATCACTGATGACTATTACCTGTTCCTCGAAACCGAACACCGGCTCATCGGGCAAAGACGCCATCGCAGTTTCCAGATCGGCGACCCGGTGAAAGTGCGAGTCGCGGCTGTGGACTTGGGCCAAAAACGCATCGACCTGACCGTTCTATAACCACGCCGGGCAACGCCCGGTGGTAATGGGGCGGTGACGCTTCGCGACCGCCAAAGGCAAAAACCTCCCCTCATGAGAGAGGAGGTTCAGGGAAATGAGGCGATATCACATGCAGCAGCTTAAAGCAGATATTTTAAAAGCCCCGCACCACGGTAGCCGGTTTTCCAATTCGTCGGCATTTATCCAAGCGGTCAAACCCGGCACAGTGATATTTTCCAGCGGTTACCTCAACAGCATGCACCATCCCCACCCCGAAATCCTGGAACGCTACCAAAGGGCAGGCGTCGATATTCGTCGCACCGATGCACACGGCGCGGTGCAGGTCATTACCGATGGGAACGGCTACGAAATCCAACCGCACGAGTCCCTTTAATAAACAGGATTGACTTTCTCCCGTCTGCCTTTATATTGAGCGCTGACCATTCTTAAAACCTTTGGAATATCGAAAGCCTCGCCATGCACTCCAAGCCGGAACGCCGACCTAAAATCCTCATCGTGGATGACTCGAGAACCATTGTCGCCCTCATCAACTCTATCCTGAGAGAGGGCTACGACACCGTCACTGCCAGCAATGGACTTGAGGCCATCGAAGTCAACAATCGGGCAAAGCCCGACCTCATTCTCATGGATGTGGAAATGCCGGTGATGGATGGTTTAGAGGCCTGCAAAAAAATCAAGGAACAGAGCAAAAATACTTTCACCCCCATTATCTTCATCACCAGCAAGGGGGATCTGCAAAGCATAAAAACCGGCCTAAGAGCAGGTGCCGAAGACTACCTGACCAAACCTTTCGAGCCGGAAGAACTCCTCGCGCGAGTTCAAGCAGTACTGCGTACCCAAAAACTTTATAACCAGTTGATGGAGGCTTACGCCATCATTGACCGGGAACGGGACACTATCGCCCATATACAAAAAAGCCTGATTTGCAAAGAACTCCCGAATATCCCCGGCTTCAATTTCTTTGCGGACTACCAACCTTCTTCCAAAGCCGGCGGTGACTATTACGATTTCATCCGGATCGATGATGACCATCTCGGAGTGCTGGTCGCAGATGTTTCTGGGCACGGCACTCCGGCGGCAGTCATCATGGCCATGATGCGGGTTCTGATCCGTTCTTTTCTCGCTAAGGTGAGTTCCCCGAAAGAAGTGTTGGAAACCATCAACTCCATCCTTTGTGAAAACCAGGAATCGGGGCACTTCATCACCGCTTTTTATGGAGTCATCCACCTCCCCAGCCGCAAAATGAAGTTCGCCTCGGCAGGGCATAATCCGCCTCTGCTCATCGAATACGAGGTCGACACAATTCAAAGCCTTCATACCAAAAAAGGGTTTCCGCTCATGATCCATAGCCTTAACGAAATCGAGGAACGGGAAATCCACCTACCGCCCAACAGCAAACTGATCTGCTACACAGATGGGCTCACCGAAGCCCGCGGCAAGGGTAGCGATATGTACGGCTTGAGTCGGCTGGGGAAAAAGTCTCTGGAACTGGGTCAATCCCAAAACGCTAACGAACTCGGCCTGGCCCTCAAACAAAACGCGCAAAATTTCCTGGATGGAGAAGATTTCCACGACGACTTCACCTTGGTGATTGTAGAAACCGAGCCCTCTTGCGAGGGAGGCAAATAGCAAGAACTTCTCAAGCCAAGAAGACTCTTTATTGACAAGAAAAAGCTTTAGCCAGTAGGGTCCAGCGTCACGCTGGCGCCTAGTGGTTGTGATTTGGGGCATTATTTGGTATAAAGGTTGTTTTCCTAAACCTTTAAATACTGGCGCGAACTATTATGGCAAACGTAGAAAAACTGCAGGAACACCTCAAAAAGGCTAAATCCAAACTGGCGGAATCCAAAGGAAACGAGGACGAAGTCCGAAAGCTGAAAAAGAAAACCAGAAGGCTGGCGAGAAAGTCCAACAAAATCACTGCCACAGAAAAAATGGCCGAACTGAAAAAGAAAAAGAAGAAAGACCGTAAAGAAGGCTCCTCAGACTGACCACCCCTTAGCAGGGGACGCAAAAATTAGAAGCGGGTGAAGCAACCCCCCTAGTCCCCCCTTGTCAGGGGGGAATTTTTTTGGCGGTCGCAGTGGACGGCTTAAACAAATTTATAAAGAGGTACTTGGTGTTTTTTGATATTGAACATATGGCAACGCTGGCACGGTTGAAGTTGACCCCTGACGAAAAAGTGCGGCTCTCGAGCCAAATGGGGACGATTCTCGAATACATCGAAAAACTCAACGAACTCAATACCGATGACGTGGAACCGACGGCGCATGTGTTAGGAATTAATAACGTGTTCCGCGATGATGAACTGGCAACAAAACCTCTCGCAGACCATAACCCGATATCTGAATCGCCCGCGCACAACAAAGGGCATTACGAAGTCCCGCAGATCATATAATTCTTCATGCATCGCACAACCATCACTCAAGCCCGGGAACTTCTCAATAATAAAAAACTTAGTTCTGTACAGTTGACCGAGGCCGTATTCGCACGCATCGATCAAGTGGAAGACAAAGTTCAGGCGTTTGTGCACCTGACCCGCGAGAAAGCTTTAGAGCAGGCCAGGAAGGCCGATGCCCGAATCGCTGCTGGCGAAGAAGCGCCGCTTCTCGGTGTTCCCATCGCGCTTAAAGATTTGATCTGCACCCAGGGCAGTCGCACCACCTGCTCATCAAAAATTCTCGACCAGTTTGTTTCTCCTTACAACGCCACCGTCACCGAAAAATTGAATCAGGCCGGAGCCGTGATCGTCGGCAAGACCAATATGGATGAGTTTGCCATGGGGTCTTCCAACGAAAACTCATACCACCACCCGACGATGAACCCCTGGGACTTGAGCCGGGTTCCCGGTGGCTCCAGCGGAGGTTCTTCCGCCGCCGTTTCGGCGCACGAATGCGTGGCCGCTCTTGGCAGTGACACCGGCGGTTCCATCCGTCAGCCGGCCAGCTTTTGCGGCGTGACCGGACTCAAACCCACTTACGGTCGGGTGTCACGGTTTGGGCTGGTGGCCTTTGCCTCCTCCCTCGACCAGATCGGACCGTTGACCAAAACCGTTGCCGACGCAGCGACTTTGATGAACGTGATCGGCGGTAAGGACCCGCGCGATTCCACTTCCGCCGATGTTGCCCTTCCCGATTTCACTCAGGCCCTTAAAAAAGATGTGAAGGGCATGAAGCTCGGCATCCCCAAAGAATACTTCACCACCGGCGGAATTAATCCCGCCGTAGAAAAAGCCGTGCAGGAAGGCATCCGCACCCTTGAATCGTTGGGAATGCAGACGGTGGAAGTTTCTCTGCCGCATCTCGACTACGCCGTGGCCGCCTACTACATCATCGCCTGCGCTGAAGCCAGCACCAACCTTTCGCGCTATGACGGCGTCAAATATGGTTATCGCACTGAGAAGTCCGACAACCTCGTAAATATGTATGAGAACACCCGCGAGGAAGGTTTCGGCGAAGAGGTCAAACGGCGCATAATCCTCGGAACCTTCGTGCTCAGCACCGGTTACTACGATGCCTATTATTTAAAAGGCCAGAAGGTGCGCACATTGATCAAACAGGATTTTGAAAACGCACTGAGCCAATGCGATGTCATCGCTTCACCGGTCACCCCCTACCCGGCTTTCAAACTCGGGGAGAAACTGGATGACCCGTTGCAGATGTATCTGGCCGATATTTACACCATCTCCGCCAACCTTGCCGGCATACCGGCGATGTCTATCCCCTGCGGTTTTGCCGAGGGCCTCCCTGTCGGATTGCAGTTGATGGGTCGGCATTTCGACGAATCCAATTTAATCACGGTCGGGCATAAATTCCAGCAAGCCACCGATTTCCACTCTCAGGAAGCACCGCTATAACCGCCTCTCCAGCCAAGAAATTTACTCCAGCATTGTAAATATTATTTCACACCCTCAGAGCATTTTGTATATCAATCGAGACAAAAATCCTTTCCATCTTTTCTCCATAAAACCCTAAACACTTATAAAACAATAACAGTTTTTCTTGCTGCGCGCTCGGCATGAACCTTGCTGTATGTAAATTAAAATCTGATTTTCAAATGAGGCGGTTGAAGTCGCCAGAAGAACCAACGCAACCATCAGTACACTCGGTGAAAGTTCAAAAGAGATTGGTGAAGTGGTTAAAGTGATCACCTCCATCGCCGAGCAGACCAACCTCTTGACCTTGAACGCAACCATCGAAGCTGCCCGGGCCGATGAAGCCGGCAAAGGTTTTGCGGTGGTGGCGAATGAAGTCAAGGAACTGGCCAACCAGACTACGAAAGCCACTGAAGAGATCAGCGGCAAAGTCCAGATGATTCAGGCTGATACCGGCAACGCGGTGAATGCTATTGGTGAGATCAGCGATATCATTAATAAAATAAATGACATTTCAAACACCATAGCAAGCGCCGTGGAAGAGCAAAGCGCGACCACCAATGAAATGTCGCGCAATGTTACAGAAGCTGCTAAAGGAGTCGCCGAAATATCCCAAAACATCGCGGGCGTTTCGACAGCAGCGGAAGAAACAACGCAAGGTTCCAGCCAGACCAAGGACGCCGCGAGTGAGCTTTCAAAGCTCGCAGTCGATCTGCAAAGTCTTGTGACCAAGTTTAAAATATAGAGCTCTGGCAAGAACAAAAGCCTCCTGCCTTCAGGCAGGAGGCTTTTTTAGTTAACAACAGCGGCTCTTATTTCTTATCCATTTTTGATTCGTTCGGCCAGCTCCTCGATAAACAGTTCCAAGTAGTGCGGCGACACCGCTGACAAATGCGGTTGCATGAGAACGTTTTCGATCTCCCACAACTGGGAAGATTCGGGCAGAGGTTCCTCTTCAAACACGTCGAGGTAGGCCCCGGCAATTTCCCCGCTTCTTAACGCCGTAACCAGGTCGCTCTCCCGACAGACATTCCCACGCCCCGCATTATAAAAATAGCAGGACTTTGGCAATACCTTGAAATGTTCCGCCTGAAGGATTTTGTCAGTCTCGTCTCCTCCGGGTAAAGCGCAAATCAGGTGATCGGTTTGTGGAAAAACCGTTTGCCAGTTTTCAAAAGTACGAATTCGATCTGCAGTGGAAAAATAACGCGGAACAGGAAAAAGATTTCTTTTGATTCCTGTAATAGTACATCCAAAAGGTTTCAGTCTTTCTGCTATCGCATTGCCTATTTTTCCGAACCCCAGAATGGTCACCCGACTTTTGTAGAGCGAGTTCAGTTTTTCAGAGATTTTAACCCGCGCCCATTTTTTCTGTTTCTGCATCTTTACCGACAAGGGAAAGGCTTTTACAAAATAAAGCATGGCCCCAATAACGCTTTCGGCGATCAGGCTTCCGTGGAATCCACCGAAGGAAATCTGCAGAGCCTCTCCAGGCTCCACCTCAATCCAGTCATTGCCCGCCGCAGGCGTGGCGATGAACTTTAACTGAGGTGCCGGCCATCGCTCGTTAAAAAACCAGACGATCACCGCTTCGGCCTCAGGCAGACGATCCTTAAAGTCCTTGGAGTTCAAGCAAACCTCCACTTTTAATCCGGGAACCCGGCTCTCCAACAAAGCTTTATGTTCTGGCCTGAAGTTCCAGGCCTCAACATGAGGATGGGTTAAATAGACCAGAATATTTTTGATAGACACCATTTCTCACCGTGAAAAAGATAAGGTTCCCGTTTACCAGTAGCCTAATAACTCAACGATTTTAGACCCACAGAGTTTTTTTCCCAGAGAGGAAACGACTTGGATAACCGACAATTAGAGTGCGCACATAAGTTAACACTTTTATCCAATATCATAACTGCCCGAAAACCAATAGATTTACCTGCATATCGATAACTTTTTGAAAAATTTGAGCTTATTTGATCGCCTTTATTTTGGCCCGGTTTTTGCTTTATCTGGTTATAGCAATTAATAAATGTTTGTCAACTTCAGGAGGAGAATCATGACACGAGCACAATTAGTGAGCAAGTTGTCGTCTCGGATGGATGTGACCAAAAAAGAAGCCGATCTCTATTTGACCGCGTTTCTGGATTCTATCATGGAGACCCTGTACGCAGACGGTCGAGTGGTTGTTCAAGGATTTGGGTCATTCAAAGTCAACGAATACAAAGCCCGGACCGCGAAAAAACCACTGACTGGGGAAATTATTCAATTGCCTGTACGTCGCAAACCCAGTTTTCATGCAGGTAAAGAATTACGCGAACGAGTGAACGCAGAAATGATGCAGGTGCTGGAAGCCAAAGCATTGATCAGCCGCATTCAAGTTCCAGAGAATGTGTTCAGCATTTCAGCAGGATAGAACATTTATTTCCGTTCACTGGAATTATGTTATGATGGGGCTTCAGGACACGACTCCTGTTTTCAGGATGAATGTCCCTTCATTCAAGGAGCCTCGGCATGTCCAGGGATACCTGTAGCAAGTGCGGTGAAAAAAGCATCCTCAAAGGCGAGATTGGCCTGAGGACCAGCCGGGATAAGGAATTAATCATGGTGGTTCGGCAGGACCACGGGGTCGAGAAAAGTGTCCCTTTGCAACCCAGCATCTGCGCCCAATGTGGTTTTGTCGATTTTTATGTGCAGGATCCTGTGCACTTGAAAATCAGCACCGAAGACAAACCGATCAACCCCGATTTTAAGCAACGTCCTCTTATGGAATCCGATTTTTAAATCCCTTCCTCACTCTTTTACAGCTTGATTATTTTGCTCTTCGCTAGTGTTAACCCTTGTGTGATACCCATTTATACGCCAAAATGAGGTGTAATCTGGGAGTATCCCATTCCCATTTTTTTAATTACGCAAACTGGTGTTTATTTCGTTCTCCTTATGGCCAAGCCCTCTAAAGATGAAATTCACTACCTGCTTTTAAAGCTCCATTCCTTAACAGGAATCGTACCTATCGGAGCTTTCCTGGTTGTTCATTTATGCGTCAACTCCCTTCGCACTGTGGGAGTATGGCCCTATCAGCTCAGTATTGACGCGATCAACAACCTGCCTTTCCTTCTGGTTATTGAAATAACTTTTATATATATCCCGCTCCTCTTTCATTCGGTAATGGGATTTTATGTGATACATCATGCCAAGACCAATGTGCATCGATATCGGTATCCGCGAAATGGCCTTTACACATTGCAACGTCTTTCCGGTGCTGTTGTTTTCGTTTTTCTGATTTACCACTTGGGAACCACGGTGGCACCCAAGCTATGGGAAGGCAAACACTATTTTGAAGCGGCGCCCTTTTTGATCGATATTCTGAACGGTGAATTTCAAACCTGGCAGGGATTGCTGGTCTATACCATAGGTATTGTTTCAGCGACCTTTCATTTCAGCAACGGTCTTTGGGGGTTCTGCGTTTCCTGGGGAATTTTGATTGGCGAAAATGCCCAGAGAAACGGGGCCATTGTTTTCGCTGCGATCGGCCTCGCGCTCACAGTTCTGGGTATGGCCACAGTGGCAGAATTTAATATGAACCCGATTCCTGTTGAAGCAACGGTGGCGAGATAAGCAGATGATGAATAGAAAGAAAAAAATTGTCGTCATAGGAGGTGGATTGGCTGGATTGGCTCTGGCCATGAAGTTTTGTGAGCGCAACGGAGAAGTGACCGTTGTGTCTTACCAGTCGTTAAAACGATCCCATTCGGTTTGCGCGCAAGGTGGCATCAATGCCGCCATCGATGCAAAGAACGAAGGCGATACTCCTGAAAAACATTTCTACGACACCATCAAGGGGGGAGACTTTCTGGCCCACCAACCTCTGGTACGCGACATGTGTTATCAGGCTCCAGCCATCATTCATCTGATGGACCGAATGGGTGTAGCGTTTAACCGCACTGGTGAAGGGCATCTCGATTTCCGCAGGTTCGGCGGCACGCTTTATAACCGCACCGCTTTTGCCGGTGCCACCACCGGACAACAACTCGTTTACGCGCTTGACGAACAAGTCCGGCGCCATGTGCATGACGGCTCTGCTAAGACATTGGAATGGCATGAATATCTGGGAGCCGTTCTTGATTCTGAAGGAATTTGCCGAGGCGCAGTGATTCACGACCTGCGAACCGATGAAATCTATACCTTGCAGGCGGATGCTGTGGTCTTGGCCACCGGCGGACCGGGGCAGGTTTATGCGCGCTCCACCAATTCTGTCGTCAATACCGGAGCCGCCGCTACAACCGCTTACCTGCAAGGAGCCAAGTACGCCAATGGAGAGTTCATCCAGATCCACCCCACCGCCATTCCCGGACAGGACAAGCTTCGGCTGATGAGCGAATCGGCCAGAGGTGAAGGCGGGCGCATCTGGGTACCGCGCGATGCCAACGACAAACGCAACCCAAAAAAAATCCCTGAAAGCGAACGCTATTATTTTCTCGAGGAAAGATATCCTCTTTTCAAAAATCTTGTGCCCAGAGATGTCGCCAGTCGGGAAATTTATGACATTGTCTACAACCAGAATCTCGGAGTTAGCGGCGACCCAATGGTCTATCTCGACCTGACTCATAAGTCGAGAGAATTCCTAGACAACCGTCTCGGCGGAATCATGGACATCTACACCAAGTTCACCGGTGTGGACCCTCGCGAAACCCCCATGAAAATCTTCCCCGCGGTGCATTACTCCATGGGAGGATTGTGGACCGACTACGGCCCGGACAACGATGGACTGATCGATCACGGGTCTCCTAGAAATCAGATGACTTCCATTCAAGGACTGTTTGCGGCGGGAGAAGCCGATTACCAATACCACGGAGCCAACCGGCTGGGTGCCAACTCGCTATTGAGCTGTATTTATACGGGACTGATGATGGCCCGGGGCATCATGAACTACACGGACTCTCTTGAAAAATCGGTGGAGGATATTCCCTCGACGGTCTTCGATGACACCCGCGCACACTGGCAAAACCGGTTTAACGATATCAAAAAAATGGATGGCACGGAAAACCCTCATAAATTGCATCACGAGTTGGGGGATATCATGCTGGCAAACGTTCTTATTGTCCGGGATAATAAATCCTTGGATAAGGCCGTTCACGAGATCAATGATATTGAAACACGGTTCAAAGATGTCAAATGCCTGGACACGAATGACTGGGCCAATCCGTCGCCCAGTTTCATCAACCAGTTGTATTGCATGATCCATCTTTCAAAAATAATCACTAAAGGTGCTTTAATGAGAGACGAATTCCGAGGCAGTCATTACAAACCGGATTTCGACTTGCACCAGCCCAAAGATTTTGATCCGCATGAATACATCGACTACCTGGAACAAAAACAATATGGGGAAGTGAGTCAGGAAAAATTTCCTGCCGATCATCTTACCTATATGAAACGGTTCGAAGAGAACAACGAAAAATGGCTTAAAACAACGGTGGCTCAATATAAAGACAATCAGCCGGAGATCACCTACGAGGAGGTCAACACCTCGCTGGTGACGCCACGGCCCAGAAAATATGACTGAAAAAAACTTAACTTTAAAGATTAAGCGTCAGGATACACCCGGTGCTGCGGCCTACTGGCAGACCTTTGAGGTGCCCCACAGGCCATTTGCCAATATCATTTCCTGTCTGATGGAAATTCAGAAGTCACCCACAACGGGGGATGGGAAAAAGGTGTGTCCGGTTACGTGGGATAGTAATTGCCTAGAAGAGGTTTGCGGCTCCTGCACCATGGTGATCAATGGCCGGGTTCGACAAGCCTGCACCGCGTTGGTGGATAATCTGGAAAAGCCGATTACCCTGGAACCCATGTCCAAATTTCCAGTCATCCGTGACTTGCAGGTCAACCGTGAACGCATGTTCGAAAACCTGAAAAAAGTCAAGGCCTGGGTCGATATTGACGGGAGCCATGACATCGGCGAAGGACCGATCATGACCGATCAGGATCGCGCCAAGCGTTATGTCATGTCAGAGTGCATGACCTGTGGATGCTGTCTGGAAGCCTGCCCTCAGTTCACTTTAGACAACGCCTTTTTGGGAGCAGCCACCTTCAATCAAGTCCGCCTTTTTAACCTGCACCCCACAGGGGAAATGAAAAAAGAAGACAGGCTGAATGCCGTTATGGGTGAAGGAGGCATCGCCGATTGCGGCAATGCGCAGGTCTGCGTTGAGGTATGCCCTAAAAATATCCCGCTTACGGAATCAATTGCCGACATTGGCCGCCAGACAACCTGGCAAGCGATAAAAAACATCTTCACCAAATAGGGGTTTTTTATTTGAATGCCGGACGCAGTTTGCTATGATTTAGACTGTTGGTTTGTCAATAAACTTAAGAATACGTCCATATAAGGAATATATACAATGAAAGTCTCCCTTGCCAGCGCAATGGGCACCTGTTTTGGGGTTCGAGATGCCATCGACCTTGCCATGTCTCCGGAATTTCATTCCGACCTGACTATCGTGGGCCAATTGGTTCATAACCCGCAAGTCAGTGAATCTTTGAAGCAGAACGGGGTCTCCCTTGTACCGGGAATCGAGGATATAGATAAAATCAAGACCAAGAAGGTCATGATCACCGCACATGGAGCGGCTGAAAGAACCAAGCAACAACTTCAAGAGGCTGGCTTCATAGTTTACGACGCAAGTTGTCCCTTGGTAATGAGAGTCCATCAAACCATTAAATCACTGGTGACAAAAGGCTACTTCCCCGTGGTGATCGGGCAGAAGGATCATGTGGAAGTTAAAGGAATCGTGGGAGACTTGGCTGATCATGTGGTCATCAATAACGAAGATGACTTTGACAAGATCAAGCGATCCGGCCACCGCAAACTTGGAATCGTCTCTCAGACCACCCAGCAAACTGATAAAGTTGAGGGTCTTGTGGAAAAAATCCGGGCTCTCGATTTTGTAGATGAAGTGTCATTTGTCAATACCATCTGCCAGCCTACTCAAGACCGACAAGTGGCAGTGCATGAATTGGCCGATCAAGTCGATTTGATGATCGTCATAGGTGGTTTTAATTCTTCCAATACGAAAAAGCTGGTGCAGGTCTGCGAAGAGAAAGGTGTTGAAGCGCGTCATATCGAATCGTTCCACCAATTAAATCAGGAATGGTTCATTGGCAAACAACATGTAGGCATTACCGCAGGGACCAGCACCCCGGAAGATATCATCAATCAAGTACATTCCGAGATTTTAAAGATCGCCAAAAGGGTTGAAGGTCTGGAAGAAAAAGTGCTCCATTCCTGATTAAAATCGACAAACCCATACCTTTAGGGTTTCGGTTTTTGATATCCCGTTTTTTAAGCAACTCTCTTTTATCCTGTAATCACTTTAAATCTTTTTGCCCCGGGTTTACCCAGAGGGGGATTTCTTTTCCCAAGAATGGACGACTGGACCTACTGCGTACAAACGCTTCCTAAAGTTAGCAGAACCTTTGCTCTCAACATATCCGTTCTAAGAGGCGAGCTTCACCGAAGCATTCTCACGGCCTATCTTTTTTGCCGAACTATTGACACGGTCGAAGACGCAGCAAAACTGAGCCCAAAAATAAAAACCGGACTCTTGCTTGAATTTTCACGATTGATCGAAGACCGGGATTATCGCAAAAAGAATCTCGCAGCATGGGTTGAAGACTGCGCCGCAGTCGATGGCACCCCCAATGACTTGGATCTTCTTAATCAGGTTTCCCGAGTCTTCAATGTCTTTGACTCGCTCCCCAAAAACCATCAGGATCAGATCATTCCTTCCGTTTCAAAAATGGCAAAAGGCATGGCCTTTTTCCAAAACCGTTTTCAGTTCGGCGAAATCACTCCGCTGGAAAACTTACAGGATCTGGAAGAATATTGTTATTTTGTCGCGGGAGTCGTTGGGGAAATGCTGTGCAACCTGTTTTTTCAAAAACTGCCGCATCTGCCAGAAACAGCACGAGACATCATGCGCCAAAATGCCGTATCCTTCGGGCTCGGACTGCAAATGACCAACATATCCAAAGATATTATTGCCGACCGTGACAGAGGCTGGTCGTATATTCCCCGAAGCATCATTTCGGAACAAGGTTTGACCATGGACGAATTTCATTCTGGAACATCCATGGATAAAAACCTGCAAATCCTGGAAGGCCTGCTTAGCAAAACCAATGGTCATCTGCAAGATGCATTGAAGTTCACCCTGGCCATCCCCAGAACAGAAATCGCCCTGCGCCTGTTTTGCATCTGGCCTTTATGGATGGCCCTTAAAACCGTGGCCGTCTTGCACAACAACCCTGAACTACTGAACTCCAACGCCCAGGTTAAAATTTCGCGAAGCACTGTAAAACGTATTTTATTGGGGACTCCTTTTATCGCGTGGTCCAACAATCTTCTAAAATATTCCTTTGCAAACATCATCAGCGATAGCGCGTTTCAAAACCCTCCCACCTTTGACCTGGAAGGACTGAAGTCGCGCTTGGAAAAGATTGCCCTGGAACCTGTCAACCCTAACACTTGAAATTAATCAATATTATGCCTGACTCAAATAGATTTATAGACAATCAGGATGGCACCTTAACCGACACCAAAACCACTCTCATATGGCTTCGGGAAGACGGGTGGCAGAGGGATGCTAAATGGTTCACTTGGGATGAAGCCCACGACTTCAGAATCCACATGAATGATATCAAATTCTGTAACTTTCAGGACTGGCGACTGCCTGACGAGGATGATATTCGCACCTTATATAATCCTGAAGTAATAAATTACGATAAATATGAAAAAGAGATGCATCTGGAAACCGTTTTCCCACCCGGCGGCCAGTCTACCGTCTGGCTGAAAGGCGACGGCGGAAGCTATGGGGTTTTATTCGACTTTAAAAATGGGGAAACGCGCCCAATGTATAAAAGCAAAAGCGGCAGAATGTCTGTCCGTCTAGTGTACGGCAGTATACCTAGAGGCTGATATTACCGGATGCAGATGAAACTTTTACCTGTTATTATCATCTAATCCTAAATCAATCTAATTGGGGGTTCTTTTGAATAAAAACAGCCTTATTTCCATCGCCGGGGGATTGTGGTGCGTCATCGGACTGTTCCTTTTTTTCCGCGGCTTTGGCTTATATCAACTCGCGGGACAGGAGCAACACTCGACTCAAGTTGCCATCATCTTTTCTGTAATCACCGCCGTGTTGATCGGGCTGATCAAAGGAAGGTTTGTATTGAGCAAAACCGCCCGAAAAAACAAAGCCCGGATTCATGGACTGCAGGACCCGGTTCACATCCACCAAATTTTCGCCAAACCCTTTTATATTTTAATCCCGATGATGATGGGCCTTGGAGTTCTCTTGCGCTCCTACAATGAATACCTGGGGGGATATGTGGTCGTCGCCGCGATTTATTGCGGAATAGGAATGGCCTTGATCGTTTCCAGCCGTACCTACTGGGCAAAAGAGTCGGTTGATCCTGTCCCGGAAAACTCCTGAAAAAAGGGAATATCTAAATGAAAAATTTTTTTCTTACCCTGCACATGATTTCAATGTGTCTGGTCATTGGAACCTTGTTTTTGCAATCCCTTTCTGTTGTCTTCCGCTTGCGTCTTAAATCCGCAGAAGAAGCAGAAGGCCTCAGAAAAACCCAGAACCGTATTCACAAATTCATCTACTATCCCATTTTGGGCGTGACCCTCATATCCGGAACAGTGCTTGCCGTAAAGACTGGAGTTTTTACCGAGTCTCAATGGATTTACTGGAAACTGGGACTGCTGGCAGTTCTAATCGCGCTCGGCATACAAAACGGCAAGCAAATAAATGAAAACTCTTTGCCAAAAAAATACGCAATGATGGTGCACATCGCTATTTTTATTGTCGGCGCTTGCATGATCTATCTCGCTACCATCAAACCCGTTTAAAAAATCATGGACATCCTGTTCACTCTGGTTGCCAGCGTCCTTCTTATCATAGGCTTCTTTGTCATTTGCCAAACCAGCGATGAGGAAGACGATGAGGAGGAATCGAATAATGAATCCACTGGGCGTGGGGCCGATGAGCAATCCACTAGGCGTGGGGCCAGTGAGCAATAACTATTTCTGGAAAACAAAAAGTTGTCTCGGCTTAAAATGAGCAATAGTTTTTGCCGATTGGTAAAAAAAGCCGCCGCCTGCCGTGTGTGTCCCCGCCTCGCCGATCAACCTGCTGTCTTGAGTTCCGCCAACGGTTCATTGAACGCCGATATCATCTTCATCGCAGAAGCACCCGGCAGGTTTGGAGCCGGACGAACAGGAGTTCCGTTTCAGGGCGACCGATCCGGAGACAATTTCGAAATCCTGCTGAAACATATCGGGTTGACCCGGGCCGAGGTTTTCATCACCAACGCGGTTTTGTGCAACCCGCTTGCAGAGGGCAATAACCGCAGACCCACCGCCGGAGAAATTAAAAACTGTTCGACATTTTTAAAGGAATCACTGAGCATCATCCAACCCAAAGTCGTGGTCCCTCTTGGCACCGTCGCTCTTCAGGCTATGAACCTGATCCTCGGCACCCGATTTCAATTAAGCCAGAACGTTGCCCAACCACTTGCCACTGCAGATTTCACCCTGTTCCCGCTCTATCATCCCAGCCCACGTGTCACCAATTGGAAGCGCCCTCTGGCCCAACAGAAAAAAGATTTCAAAAAGGTCTTGCGGCTCATTAAGCCAGGATAACCTTTTGCCAGCCATGGAGTGCTATGGCTAATCGACACCATGCATGCTGGAGCTTGACAAGCCTGGACGGGGATTTTATACCTATAGTGAGTAGAGAAACTTTTGTTCAAAGAAAGGTTTATCATGATTTATAACAACGCATTTTCAGACAGAAATTTTTTCCAGGGTCACAAGACGCTGACTTGGGGAACGTTTGTTTTTGGCGGAGCCCTATTTCTCCTTGCCGTTCTTATTTTTGCCTACCCCGCACTGATCGCTTATTTCTTTGCCGGGATAATCCTTTTGACTGGAATCTCCATGCTGACCGTGGCTTGGAAACTCTGGCGATTTCGAAAAAATGTTTCTCGTGTGGAACAATGGGAAAGACCCGTTAATGACAACAGCGGGTATCGGACCCAAGTCACCTACTTCAGGTGGCATGAGTGATCTATGACCGAATAAAAGGGATCGACAAAGACTGGAGCCGAATCACCCTCGGCTGCTGGCAGATTGCACCCAGCGGAGGATGGGGAGACATCTGCCCCCCTGAAGACGCGGAACGAGTCGTGCATTCCGCTCTCGACCATGGCATCACCGCATTCGATACCGCCGAAGGTTATGGCGATGGAGAATCGGAACGCCGGCTGGGCAAAGCCTTGGGCTCACAAAAAGATTCCGTCATCATTATCTCCAAAATCTGGCCCGATGCCAAACTGACTCTTAAAGCCTACCAAAAATGCCTTGATGACTCCCTCAAAGCTCTGGGCCGGGATTACGTCGACCTTTACCTGATCCACTGGCCGGGAAACTATTTCAACACCCCCGAGAAAAGTGCCCGACTCGCCGAGTTCATGGACACGCTCAAAAAAAACGGGAAAGCCACAACTATAGGACTCTCCAATTTTCAGTCGCAGGACTTAACCCTGCTGGGAAGCAAACTCAAAACATTTTTCATGAACGAGGTGCCCTACAGCCTGTTAGATCGGGCCTATGAAGGAGAAACTCTAAATCTTTGCAAAAACGCTGGCATCCCCTACATGGCATTCTCTCCTACAGCGCAAGGCCTTCTGGCGAAACCCATGAGCCAAGAAGACCTTGAAATGCCCACCCGCAAACACCACTTTCTCTATCAAAATTCAGTTTACCCGCACGCCCGAAAAGTCTGGGAAGTCGTGCGTGATATCGCCGAAGAGCTGGGCCGAAAACCGGTTGAGGTAGCTCTGGCCTGGGTGCTCACTCGCGATAATATTTTTACCGCCATTGTAGGATCCCGAAAACCCAAACAAGTTCGGGAGTTTGCCAAATCCGCCGAGCTGAAACTCAGTCCTGATCAGCTGCACCGCCTGACAACAGCCAGCGACCAGTTTCCCATGATCAAAAAGGGGCATTGAGTGAGCGAACATTGGGAAGAACCCAAGGAAGATGATGGCCTGACTCTGGGGCCCGAAGAAACCCTGCAAAGGGAGATAGAAAAATCCAAAACCCTCAAGGTGGATCGCCTGCGCCTGCGGGATGAGATCGAAAAACTTAAAGCTGAGAAGGACAACCTGGCCGAGAAAAACCAACAGCTCAAGGAAAGGCTGGAAAAACTGGGGAACTCTGGTGCCGATCCAGAGAAGCCGGACTCCTTTTCCCGAAACATTTTGATTTTTGCGCTGGTTTTTAGTTTTCTGATTCTACTTTGGTTCATGACCCGAGGCTGAAGCACCTGCCCTGAGGAGTGGAAAATAAAGGCAATTTCTGCTAAAATCCCTCCTAAGATGAAGAAATATTGAATCTTTATCGCAATTACCGCCATCCTATTAAAGCTTCCTCAATTAAGAAGCTGAGATTTCGCCTGATTCCTTAATTAAAGTGACACCCAAAAATTTTTCGTAAAACTGCCCCAAAATATAAACCAATGTATTGAGAGGAAAACCAAATGTGGGTATTTGAATTTTTTCATGTAATTATCGGAATTTTATGGATCGGATTATTGTATTTCTTTAATCTGGTTCAGGTGCAGTCCATGCCTAAAATGGTGGAAGAAGGCGCCGCCAAACAGTACACCCAAATCATTTTGCCCCGCGCCCTGTTCTTGTTTCGGCACGCAGCGTTGTGGACGGTCATCTCCGGCATCGCTTATTACATGGCTGGCCGGGGAACAGTGCAAGGAATTCCCAGCGGTGAAATCATGATCGGAATGTTGCTCGGTATCATCATGGCCGGTAACGTCTGGTTCATCATCTGGCCTAATCTCAGAAAAGTTATCGCTGGCGAGTTGGAAGGCGATGCGCTGACCAAAGCTAAAAGAATGGCTTTTCTTGCCAGCAGAACCAACGCCTGGCTTTCAATACCCATGTTAATCGGAATGATCGCCGCCAACCACGGCGGTATCATGTTCTAGCGCCAGCGTGACGCTGGATTCAGTGAGCAATCACTTTCTCTGGCTAGTAAAGGGGCTCCACGAGCCACCACGTAAAGTGCGCTAGGAAGTTGTAATGCCTTTATCCTACCCTTTCAGGGATAAAGGAGTTTGTTTTGTTTTATCTAGTCTTCACTCACAGCTAAAGAGGGGTTCGTCCACTGTCAAGGGGGCGAGCCCCTTTTTTTGTGCCGGGCCACGCCCGATGAGACTGACTGACAATGTCAGGGGAAAGGTCATTCTTCTGGTAACCTACACGCTCTCAAAAAACGTAAGTGGCGCAACGAGTCTTTGCTAGTTGCCCCTGCGGCGAGCAGTTACTCTGTAGTGAGGGCTACCATGGGGTCGAGTTTGGAAGCCTTGATGGCGGGGAACACACCGAATAAAACTCCGATGCCGGCACAGGCCCAACTCGCCACCCAGATGGAATTGAGATCAAGGATCAGGGTCCAGTTGCCCCAATGGGTCAGCCCCAGTGTCAGCCCGACTCCCAAAGCAACTCCCAGCCCACCACCGAGAAACCCAATGATTAAAGACTCATAAAGAAACTGTCGGACAATATCTTTGCGGGTCGCACCCACCGCTCGGCGGATTCCTATTTCGCGCGTGCGTTCCTTGACCGATATCAACATCACCGCCAGAATACCGATGCCCCCCACCAATAAGGATATGCCCGCCACGCCGACAATCAGTTTGGTAAACATTTCGGTGGTTTCTTTTTTCATCTCTTCAATATCCAGTTGGCTCACGAGTGTGAAGTCGTCGTTACGATCATCGGTGAGTTTGTGGTTTTCCCTAAGAAGTTCGTGGATTTTCTTCGATGCCTTGGCAATGTTTTTCCTTGATGAAGCTTTGACAAAAATCCGGGTGATAAAAGTCTGGTTGGCGATGCGGCGCATATAGGTCGAAAGCGGGATCAAAACCAGATCGTCCTGATCCAGCCCGTTGGTGTCCACCCCCTTGGGCTCAAACACGCCAATGATTTTATAAGGCATGAAGTGCACCTTGATGACCTGTCCTAATGGATCTTCTTCTCCAAAAAGGTTTTTAACAGCCGTCATTCCTATAACGGCAACACGGTTTGCAGTTTTCACATCCCTTTCAGAAAAAACATCACCACTTTTTAATTTGTAGTCACGGACAATGGGAAAGTCGATGGTAGAACCTGCGATGGTGGTTTCTGCCGAGTTGTTGCCAAACTTGGCGGTCATGCTTTTTTGTTCAAAAGGTGCCACCCTTTCCACCTCGCCGATTTCATCCATGATCCGGTTGGCGTCACGAACGGTCAAAGTGGTCACATTACCGGTAAGGCGAAGACGTCCGCCGCGCCGTTTCATTTCACCGGCATTGACGGTGATGAGGTTTTCTCCCATCCCCGCGATGACATCCATCACTTCCTGCTGCGAACCTTTGCCAATGGCCACCATGATGATAACCGAGGCGATACCGATCAGTATTCCCAGGGACGCCAGAAAGGTACGGGCCTTATGCGCCCGTAGAGCTTTAATCGCAATGCCTAGAGAAGAAAAAATATTCATCGCTTATTGGGATCGAATAGATTCTTCCGGACTCAAAAATGCCGCCTTGCGGGCGGGATGAATCCCGAAGATCAAACCAATTAGAGAACAAAATACAAACGACAGAATAAAAGGCTCTACCGTGATATGGGTGGGGAGAACATCGAAGCGTTGCAATCCGAATGAGATAGCCAACCCCAGCCCAACCCCCATGAACCCACCTAATAGGGAAACCAGCACCGACTCGAATAAAAACTGTACGGTGATATCGGATCGGCGCGCTCCGAAACATCGTCGAATACCAATTTCCCGAACCCGTTCGCGGATGGACACCAGCAGAATATTCATGATCACAATTCCACCAACCAGAAGGGAAACCGTTGACACCAGCATCAACATGCGGTTCAAAGCCTGCTCCGATTCGGTCACTCGTTGCATAATGCCTTCGGGAGTGATGAAGCGAAAATCGTCTTCGGCGAGAACTGAAAGGTTATGATTACGCCGCAAAATCTGTCGCACCGCTTCCATGGTCTCCGGCACCTGTGATGAATCCAGAGCAACAACCTTGATGCTGTGAAGGTAGGTTTGGTGCGTCAGGCGCGACATGGAAGTGGTCAGCGGAATCAAAACACGGTCATCAGGATCATATCCGCTTTCGGTCAGTCCCTTTTCTTCGAGCAAGCCGATCACTTCATAATAATTGTTTTGCACGCGCACCATTTTTCCCATAGGATCATCACTTTTAAAAAGTTTTTTGGCCGGGGTCGCGCCCAGCACCACCACCCGCTTTCTGCGCTCCAGATCGGTGTCCGACAAAAAATCACCATCCTTCATTTTCCAGCCACGGGCCAATTGCCAGTCCGGCGTCACCCCATAAATCCGGGTGCTGGTGAATTCCTTTTTATTTATGATCTGTATGCTTTTCCTCTGGCGGGGAACCACCAGTCGGACAGTGGGAAGTGCCAGCAAGTCTTCGGCATCTTCAAGGGTCATACTGGTGGTGTTCTGCGAACGGGCAAAAAATAATTTCCCTGCACCGGCGATCACCGAAAAAGATTCCGGGCCGAACCCCATATTGGCAATGCGATTGAGAACCGTGCTCTTGATGCCATCGCCAATGGCCACAATCACAGTCAAAGAGGCGATGCCGATCATCACACCTATGGTCATGAGCACCGTATTGCCCCGGTTCAGTCGCAATCCTCTAAGAGCCTGTCCGAGATTTTTAAAAATTCGCATACGCGTATTTAAAGGGATCGGGTTTGTGCTTCATGGTTCACCTCACTGTCTGAAGCGATCTGTCCGTCGAGGATGGAGATAATACGTCCGGCATGTTGCGCCACTTCCTGATCATGAGTGATGAGAATAATGGTCTTGCCTTCTTTGACCAAACTGTCAAAGGTCTTCATGGTCTCGATGCCATTTTTTGAATCCAGGTTTCCTGTGGGTTCATCTGCGAGAATGATTCGAGGATCACTGATGAGAGACCGCGCGATAGTGACCCGCTGCTGTTCACCGCCTGATAACTGTCCCGGCGTGTGATGCAGGCGGTGCTCCAGTCCTACCTTGGCGAGCAGTTCCCGGGCACGCTCTTTGATATTGCCCGGAGGGTTCTTTGCGTACACCAAAGGCAGGGTGACGTTTTCCAGCGCCGAGACCCCCGGCAGAAGATGGAAGGCTTGAAACACAAAACCAATTTTCTCGTTGCGGACTCGGGAAAGTTTGCGGTCGTTCAACTTGCCGACCTGTTCGCCATCCAGAATGTATTCCCCGCTGGTCGGCTGTGCCAGGCACCCCATGATTGCCATGAGCGTGCTTTTCCCTGCGCCGGAAGGCCCGATGATGCCGACGTAATCTCCCTCCTTGATATGAAGCGTCACATCCTTGAGAACCTTGGTCTCGAAACCAATATTCCGATAGCTCTTGCAGATGGAGTTCATTTCAATGAGGTTCATCGTCGCCTGCGACCTCTTTCTTTTTTCTCTAACGGCTTATCAGGAATACCCACCTGGTCTCCCTCGCTGAGACCCGAGACCACTTCAATATTACTACCATCGCGCCAGCCCAACTCAACGGGCTTGTCTTCCAGTCCATCATTCACCTGCATGACGACGAAAGTTTTTTTGCCTTCCCGTTTGATCGCTTCTTTCGGAAGAGTCAGAACGTTTTTCCGAGTTCCCGTGGTAAGCACGACATTCGCCGTCATCTCCGGCCTGAGTTTCGCGACATTCTTTTTTTCAATATCAAGGATCACTTCATAGTTCACCACATTATCCTTGATCACCGCCTTCGGGTGAATCTCCCGAACCTTACCGCTGAAAAACTGTTCGGCGTAAGTATCAACGGTGAACTTCGCCATTTGCCCGACTTCGATGCGTCCGATATCTGTTTCGTCGACATAAACCGTAACCTCCAGTTTGCGAAGATCAATCAAGTTGACAAATGTTGGGGCACTAAGACTTGCCACTACCGTCTCCCCTTCCTGAGTGGAGACAAACGCAACAATGCCATCTATGGGCGCGGTGATCGAAGCATAGGTGAGCTGAATCTCTTCTTCATTAAGGTTTGCCTTGGCCTTGTCGACCATAGCCTCGGCCAGTCGACTGTTATTTTGCAGCTGGCTTTGCTTGAGTTTCAATTCCTCATTCGCCAGATTGATCCCGGCCTTCAGCACTTGCAGTCTTTCTTCCGCCTCATCCAGAACGGTGGTGGAGACAAACCCTTTTCGGTTCAGTTCCTTATTGCGCTCCAGCATTTTCTCCGCCAGTTTGATCTGCACCTGCAGTTCTTCGCGCTGCGCCACAGCCTTACTGATTTCCAGTGGACCCTCTGCGCGGATTTTTTCCAGCCGGGCATTTTCCGCATCCAAGTCGGCCTGAAAACGCGCCACTCGAGACAGAAGGTCTTCATGTTCGATAATGGCGATGACTTCTCCTGCTCGAACGAAATCGCCGATTTTGACCAGAAGACTTTTGACCTGTCCGGATATGCGGGCACCAATTTTAACTTCCGCGCCCGTCTTGAGTGTCACGGTTCCCGTAGCCAAAACTTTTTGGTGAATATCCTGCCGAGTCACCGGCTGGAATTTGAAATCCTTTGCCGTGGGCTTTTGCGGGGGCTTGCCAAAAATTATTTCCCGGCCGATTTTAATGACCGGGTCCATCTTCCCTTCTTGCCAGGCCCAGGCCAAACCGGCCGCAAGAACCATCAACAACAAGAGATTCCGGAGTTTTCCCGAAATCTTCATATTAGAACCATTGAGTTACTTTTCATTAATCTTATCATCCACTAGTTGGGAGGGTGTAATATACTTCATGCCCGCAGGAACAAAGGAATTAACTCTTTAAATATAGCCAGATAACGCCATTGCTCGTTGGCCCCACGCCCGTTAGCAGGGGGCAATGGCTCTTTGACGAGAAAAACGATTGCTAGCAGTAAAACGCTATTGCAGTCGGCCCCACGCCGAGTGGGGGTAAATGTGCTAAAATAAAGGTCTTATCTATCTATTCTGGGATCGGCAAATGACCAGATAACTTGAGGATTATCATGGCCCCCACGTCATCTAAAAAGAATATACCTCCGACACGACCCAAGTCTTCCTTAAAACGCTGGATCGGGGGGGTTCTTGCCCTGATACTTATCCTTGGCGTTATCCTTTCACAAATTGACCTGGAATCGGTAAAAGAAAACCTGATTCAAAAAGTTTCCGACGAAACGGGAATGAAAGTGGCGATAGATTCTATAGGATTCGGCTTCTCCCGTGGTCTCGGACTGCAATGCAAGGGCGTGAAAGTGAGCACCCCAACGGGCGACAATTATTCGGTCGACCGACTGGATTTGCTGGCAGCGTGGAGCCCTCTTCTTAAAGGCGAGTTCAAAATAAAATCCGCCGCCCTGCAACACCCAGTAATAAAACTGGAGATTCCCGAACCCTCCCCGGAATCACCGCCAGAACCACCGAAGGAAGATAAAAAACCATCGGCTGAATCGACCGAGCCGGGAATCGTCGACTCCGAAACAATTCATTCCACCACCGAAAAATTAAAAAATACTCCACTATCCGTCGACCAGTTCATCATTTCCGATGGTGAGATCACCCTGACCCGATCCGGAAAACAACTCCCCTTAAACCTGGATGGAACCTTTGTTCTCAATCAAGGGGAACGTCTGGATATTTCAGCCAAGGCCCTGAAAGTGCAGACCGGTTCGATAATACTTGAAGGCGACGGAATGGTTTCAAACATGACTGCGGACGATGGCAGAATTTCTCTCAATCTGAAAACCGGTGGCTTCTCACTCAAAGAAATACAATCCATCTTGCAGTTTTTTGGTAAGCCTATGCAACAAACTCCTCTTGAAGCAGTGGATCTGGATAAGCTCGTATTAAAAGCAGAAATGCCTCTTAACTCTCTGAGCAAGATTGAAGTTCTGAAAAAACAAATGACCGGGCACATCGAGTTTGAAATTAGCAACGTAAACTTGAAAACGCCAGACAGTTATTCCATAGAAACTTTAGAAGGAGAAGGAGACTGGGCAGACGGAGTGCTCACCCATGATTTTAAAGGCACCGTTCTCGGTACCAGTATCAGCCTCAACGGCAAACTGCCCTTTGCAGATCTCGCAAAAGATTCTGTCTCCCGCATCGAATGGAAAGGTCTGGACCTGAAAAAACTTCCCCTTAAAAAGGGGATGGCGTGGAGTCCCGCTGAGGGAATAGTTTCCGGCAGTCTTTCTCTCACTGGCCCTCTTCCTGCAGGGGATGAGAAGCCCAAACTGAAAGCCGTTGTTGATTTTCAGGCAGAGGGTTTGGTTTTAAAACCAAAAAGTCCAAACAAACCCATAGCGATTAGTCACTTGCAGGGACATGGCGACTTTAATCAGGGCCAACTGCAACATGAAATCCATGGAGTGCTCTGGGGAAGCGAGTTTGATATTAAAGGAAAACTGAACACCGCCAACCCGGCCCTAAACACCACCCTGAACTGGAAGGGATTGGACATCGCGCAATTGCCTTTGCCGCCAAGCACAGGCTGGCAACCGACGGAAGGGAAATTGTCCGGGACATTAACACTGGCAGGCCCGGCCCCTAAGGAGGGAGAAAGCTTCCCCGGTAAACTCAAAGGGTCGCTGAAGTTTGACGCTCAAAATTTAAAACTGACCAATGCAAACTCCCCTCCCCTCACCTTGAGCCATTTAGAAGGCAGTGGAGATATTGCAAATAAAAAGGTCAACTACAAACTAAATACCGACATCTTCAACGGAACCATTAGCTCAGGAGGAGACATCAACCTTGCCACGACACCCGTTCTTGACAACCAAACAACATTCACCAATATCGATTTGAGCCAACTACCACTATCAGCAACAGGAAAAACCGGCCATGTTTCTGGAACCGTTAAACTGAAAGGCCCGTTGCCCGACCCGGAAAACATTTTAACCAGCAACTTGAAAATAGACACGACCTTTAAAATAACCGATCTAAAAATGTCGGCAGGCACCATTCCCTTGGACGTCAAAACCTTTGACGGAAAAGCAAGTTTGCAGCAGGGCAAGCTCACCCATGACTTGAACGGAACCTTGTTTGGCGGAACCGTGAAAACAAAAGGCAGTTTGATTATTCATCAAGGCAAGAAGCAGACTCTCATCACTGCAGACTCAGACCTTGCGCTCGATCATGTCAACCTCGACTGGGCGCCACTAATAAATAAAAGCGCCCCATCTTCCGGCACGGTGACCGCGAACCTGAAAATAAAAGGCCCTCTTCCGTCTACTGCGGAAATTTCTCCCAAACTGAAACTGACAGGAACCTTTACAGGAGAAAAACTGGTTCTCGAAAATCGCCAAATCGAGAAGGTGGTATTAACATTCAAAGAAAGCACCGCCAAATCTCGTCCGGTAGTGGTCGAAATGGAAAAGATCAACCTTGGAGACAAAAAAGTCAAAAAGCTTAAAGCGCAGTTTGAAATCACCCCGGAAAAAATTGACCTCACCCGAGGGGAGATATGGCCGATGAACGGGTTGATACAACTTGCCGGCAATTTTGAGCCCCCGTCCGGGAACTATCGTTTGCGATTTAAGGGCGAAAAACTAAAGGTGGAAGACCTTACCCCGCATATCAAAGGGCCTCTGCAATTCTCCGGGGCTGTCGTGGGAACAATGCCTAAAAATACCAAGACGCCGGAGCTTCCCGATTACGCCCGCGACCTTTCCGGTGACATAAAAATTGCACTCGTTGACGGAGCCATTCCCGAACTGGGCACACTCGAAGGCCTGCTCACCCTGCTCAATCCCACCACAGCACTCAACGCCCAAAAAGGGGGATTGGGTTACGACTACTTGGGGGGAGATTTAAAAATCGTGAAGGGTGTGGTTCATACCGAAAATCTGGAATTGAGAAGTTCACAACTAAATATGAATGTTGTGGGCAAAGCCAATCTAGTGGAAGATTCCGTCCTCGCTCAGGTCAAAGCCATGCCTCTGCAAATGCTGGACAAAACCATCAAAGCGATTCCATTGCTGGGGCAGATTTTAGGCGGAGGAAAGAAAGGCGGCATTCTCGAAATTTACGTCAAGGTGAGCGGCAAACTCAGTGACCCGAGCTACATCCCGTTGCCTCACAAGTCACTGACCGAAAAACCAGGCCAGATTCTTGAAGGCCTTTTCAATAATCTGCAAAAAAAATAACCGCAACGACCTACCCAACAACTAGTCAATAGTGGGCTTGGCTTCTTGGCTTGACAAGCAGCAATCGGCCAAACAGTGTTAGGGAATTATCATCTATTAATCATCAGGCCAGTCTGCGAGTACAACTTTGCCAATGGTGTTACCTTGCTCGACCAATGCGTGCGCCTTACGAAGATTGTGCGCATTGATCGGCCGGATGACGTTATTCGTTGTGGTGACAAGTTTGCCATTGTCTACGAGATCAGCGATCCCATTTAGCAGTCGTTGTTGCTCAATCATGTCTGGTGTCTGGTACATTGATCGGGTAAACATAAACTCCCAGATAAAGGCAGCACTTTTGCTCTTGAGCAAATCAAGGTCTATGGGTTCGGGTGTTTCGACGATCGAGCAGATACGCCCTTGTGGGGCAATCGCATTGGCCATCGCTACCCAGTGTTGGGTGGTATTGTTTAGGCACAGGATATAATCAACCTGTGGCAAATCAATGGCTGTCAGTTCTACATCAAGAGCGTTGCGGTGATTCACAACCTGATCGGCACCAAGCTTTTTGGACCAAGCAATCGACTCAGGGCGGGAAGCCGTCGCAATCACTTTAAGCTTGCCGAGCTGCTTCGCGAGTTGAATCGCAATCGAGCCGACGCCTCCGGCACCGCCAATGATGAGGATCGATCGGTCTACATCTTCTCCACTAGGTGAGACACCGAGTCGCTCAAACAAGGCTTCCCAGGCCGTAATCCCTGTTAGCGGTAGCGCCGCTGCTTCAGCAAACGTGAGTGAAGTGGGTTTCTTGCCCACGATGCGCTCATCTACCAATTGGTACTCACTATTACTGCCGGGGCGGTTAATATCACCTGCGTAAAAGACCTGATCACCAACGCCAAAACTCTTCACCTCTGGCCCAACCGCGATTACTTCACCGGCAGCATCCCAACCCAATATACGCGGTGTTGTCTCCGTTTGATCATTGGGTGCTCGGACCTTGGTATCGACTGGGTTGACGGAAATCGCTCGAACATTAACCAGTAGGTCATTCCCCGTTGGATGAGGGCGATCAATTTGGATATCGATCAAAGACTGTTCATTCTCGATGGGTAAGTACTGGTATAGTCCAACAGCTTTCATGGTTTGTTTCCTTTTTTACTTTTCATGAGATTGTCTGCTTTGGGTGGCGGTCTCAACCGATCGATGCAACACTATAATCTTGCTACGGCTTGTCTCTGAGTTCCGCATTGGGATTTTACCTGTTTGAGGCATGGAATGAAAGGAGGTAAACCGCGAGATCCTTCGTCGCCGTTGGCTCCTCAAGGATGACAAACCGGCGTTTCTTGTCATTCTGAACGCAGTGAAGAATCTCGGGGTTCATTTCCATTCCCTCCGCATTCCTTACAGTCGCTCACGAAAACGGCAATGTATTTTCCTATGGGTGCCTGACGGCGGAATTTAAAGTTTCACAACTAGCGGTTTTGAAGCGCAGACCATAACTTCAATTCTGCATCGGTGGAGTTGCTTCGGAGTTTTCTTGCTGAAGATTTGGAAGAGATATTTATTTCCCCCTCACCTAGCCTCTCCCTCAACAGGGAGAGGAATTATTAAACGTCACACAGACTTAACGGTCAGTTTGGGGTGCAACTGCTGGCGCAGTTGGGTTTGGATGTATTGCAGGGTGCCGCTGGTTGAGGTAGGGCAACTGCCGCAGGCGCCCTGATAATGGATGCTGACTTCATCGCCTTCGATGCCTTTCAGTTCCACACCACCACCGTCTTGAGCCAGGTTGGTGCGGATCGATCGGTTGAGCACCATTTCGATTCCTTGCAGTTTCTTTTCGTTATCGAGGTTGGCAAAGTTGACGACATCGACCTCGCTCAACTGCACTTTGCCTTCGGCCTGATACAGGGTCACTGTTTCGTCAATGGTTTTCCAAACTCTGTCTTTGAGTGGAACCCAGCTTGTTTTATCGTCTTTCGTCACGGTGACAAAGTTATCCATGACAAACACGTTCAAAATGCCAGGTCTCTCGAACAGGGCGGCGGCCATTTTGTCCCCTTCAGCTTCTGTCTTGCTGGTGAAGGAAATATTGCCGTCATCGAGAATCACACCATTGATGACGAACTGCAGAGCGTTGGGATTCGGAGTTTCTTTCGTGCGCACAACTTTCAAGGCTTTTTTGAGGTTGGGACGCGCCTTGGGTTTTGGCTTCGGCTTGTTTGCCGTCGCGTTTTTTTCCTTCAATTTTTCCTGGATAGCCAGAATCTCGCTGATCTTCACAATTACAGAACTCTCAGGGTTTAATGTATGGGTGTCATCTTAATATATTCAAACGTGGGAGCCAAATATTATCTGGGTCACTCGGCACTGGCTGGGACTTCTGCCAGCGAACTCATGACCACTCTGCGTCCTCTCAGGGTCAGCATGGCCTCGTATCCGACAAAAACAGCTAACCCAATAAGGATCACCGCCGTGGTTCCGAGAAAGATATTGGGTTGCGCTGCAGTGAAAAACTGGTATGCCTGCCAGGCCAGTGCGCCGATTGTGGTCACTGTCATGAAGATAGCAGGGTAAAGCACATAATGCGTCGGTCGCTTGACCGCCATCAACCAGGTAGCCACTACAAACAGGGCCATCGCGGCAATGAGCTGGTTAGTCGCGCCAAAAATGGGCCAGATTTTCTGCCAACCATCGGTCGCGCCAATCAAGTAGGCGACAAACACCACCGCAACTGTCACGATATATTTATTACGAAAAACGGGGCTTTTTTTCCCCAAGGACTCCTGAATCAGGAACCGGGTGATACGCACTGCTGTGTCGAGGGTGGTCAACACAAATGTATTCAACGCCAACACGGCGATCATCGAGGCTATTGTGAAACTCAGAACCGGCAGCATCTGGTGCACCACACTACCGAATCCATTGCCGAAGGCCATGATCCATCCACCCGACTGCATGGTCTCGCGGAACCCCAACCGGGCCATGTCAACGCCGCCACCTTCCGGCGCTACCCAGTAAAGTCCACCCCCCACCAACAAAACCGTAACAACTGCGACCACCCCTTCGGTGAGCATGCCGCCGTAGGCGATGGGTTTGCCCTGCATTTCATTGGCCAACTGTTTGGAAGTGGTGCCGCTCGCAACCAGAGAATGAAAACCGGATATCGCACCACAGGCCACCAGCACAAACAGCATCGGCCAGACCGGCCCCTGCACATCGGACATCGCGCCTCTCCAGACAGGAGTGTGCAATCCCGGTGCGACCCATAACAAAGCGACAATTGCCAGCGCCATGGAACCAAACAGAATGTATGTAGAAAGATAATCGCGCGGTTGCAAAAGCGTTTGTACCGGCAAAACCGAAGCGACCCCGGCATAGACCATCAACACAACAAACCAGAACACCAGTGGCGAAAACCCCATCACGCCCTCATCGGGCAAAGGCAGGGGCATTTTGAATCCGATATAAATATTCACAATGATCGCCAGCACCGCAATGGCGGAGACAATCTGGAGGTTGAAGTTTTTTTGGTAAATGCACCAGCCGAGGATCATCGAAACGGGAATGATGGCGAAAGTGGGAAACACCATCTCCGGTTGAGCGATGAGGGTTTTAGCCGCAACAACGCCAAAGACGGCGATCACTAACAGCATGGCGAGAACGAGGAAGATGGCGAACACGGCTTTGGCCCGGGTACCCATCGTCGTCTCTGCGATGTCAGCAATGGAACTGCCGCGATTGCGCACTGAGACCATCAGCGTCAGATAATCGTGCACCGCGCCGATGAACACATTGCCCAGCAAAATCCAGACTAATGTTATGGCCCAACCAAAATGGTGCATGGCAATGATAGGACCAATGACCGGCCCCGCACCAGCAATAGACGCAAAATTATGCCCGAACAACACCAATGGTTTGCTGGGCACATAATCCACCCCGTCGTTTTGTTTTACAGCAGGGGTCTCGCGGGAAGCGTCAGGATGAATCAATTTCCGGTCCAGCCGCCCCGCATAAGCCCGGTAGCCCACAAAATAAAAAAACAGGCAAGCTAAAACCAATATGCCAATGGTCAACATGGCCACATCCTGAAAAGGTTACATTATTAACTTCTTATTATACCAAAGATGGGCGGGTAAAAAAGAGTCAGAAAAAGGGAGGCTAAAACAAAGACTCGCGCTGGATGGTTTGTTCCCGGTCCGGGCCGGTGGAGATCATCATGAACGGTGTTTCGAGGAGTTCGCTCAACCGGTCGATATAATTTCTGGCATTTTCGGGCAACCGGTCAAAATCCTGTATCCCAACAGTGCTTTCCGACCAGCCGTCAAACTCGGTATAAACCGGTTGGCAGTTTTCCACAACTTCCGAGTCTGCCGGCATTTCGAGAAATGTTTTTCCTTTATATTCATAACCGGTACAAACCTTGATGGTTTTGAATCCATCGAGAACATCGACTTTCGTGAGAAGCAGAGCGTCAACACCATTAAGGTGAACACCATATTTTCCAACCACAGCATCAAACCATCCGCAACGTCGGGGCCTGCCAGTGGTCGCGCCAAACTCGTGCCCTACCTTGCCGAGACGCGCACCATCCGCATCCAACAACTCAGTGGGGAACGGACCTTCGCCAACCCGGGTGGTATAAGCCTTTATCACACCCAGCACTCGATCCACCTTTGTGGGAGGAATGCCAAGCCCGGTGCAAGCACCTCCCGCAGAGGAGTTGGAGGACGTCACGAACGGGTAAGTGCCATGGTCCACATCCAGCATGGTTCCCTGCGCGCCTTCACACAAAATATTTTTCCCCTGAGCGATCTGGTCGCGCAGGAGAATGTGGGTATCACCAATATATTTCAAAATAGTTTCCCGATAACTCATCAACTCATCAAGAAGACTGTTGAACTCGGGCAGTTCGGTACCATAAAGAGTTTTTAAAATCTTTTGTTTTTCGTCGTAATTGGCTCGCAACCGTTCCTTCAGATAAGTTTCATCACGAAGATCACAGGTGCGGATTCCCGCCCGCGCAATTTTGTCCGCATAGGAAGGACCAATGCCTCTTCCCGTCGTGCCAATTTTCTGAAATCCACTCCCACTCTCGCGGCCTTTGTCGCTGGTGCCGTGATAAGGCATGATGATGTTGGCCCGGTCACTGATAACCAGTCGGCCTTCCAGGTTAACCCCCGTTTCCTCTAACTGGCGCATTTCTTCCACCAAAGCTTGAGGGTCCACCACCACGCCGTTACCGATCACGCATAATTTGTTTTCATGGAAAATTCCAGATGGGATGAGATGCAGGACGAATTGTTTCTCATTGAAACAAATGGTATGCCCGGCATTATGGCCGCCCTGATACCGTGCCACCACATCAACATTTTCGGCAAGCAGATCAATGATCTTGCCCTTGCCCTCATCACCCCACTGCATTCCAACAACAACTGCAATCGGCATATAAACCTTTCTAAGTAACAACAAAAGTAAATCAATCCCGCGCCCAGCGGGCTATTATCCCCACCCACCCCCACCTTGTCAACCCACTCGGCGTGGGGCCAGTGAGCAATAACCTGATCGACTAGCATATATAGAAAATACAGACATCGTTCACTACCTCTACGTAAGCAGGTATGGAGGAAACTAGGCAGCGTCACATTCAGCCGAGATAACGTTTTGATAGCCAGCAATAGTCATTGCCAGCTGGCCTCACGCCTAGTGGGCTAGTGGGTGAATTTTTTTAGGAAGTTTTTTATGGTTTCTATGGGAACCATGGGGCCGATATCGATACCGGGGCAGAACCCGCCGACCAGTCGCCACATGAATTTGGAATCCATATTTTCTCTCCAAAACGGGTAGGACGAACATTGTTTCGGTTTGCCTTCGTGGATGTCGCAGCCCTGATCGGTTAAGAAAGTGCAGGGTTCGCCCTCTTCACCAACTTCGAGAATCCATTCACCTTCATCGCGGGTGAGGTAGGTTTTCTTAAATTCTGCCGGAGTGGTTTTCAAAAAATCGGCGGCGTTGCGAATATCTTCACGATCAAAATGCACGATGCCCGGTTTCACGCAACACTTGAAACAGTCGGCTTGACATTCAAAACGAATCGGCTCCCTCTCCCACCACTTACCCATGGGGAGTGCCTCCCTCCACTATCCGTGGGGGCAATGAGCAATAGCTGTTAACTGTTAGCAATTTCGATCTCGGCTTGAGAAGTTTGTGCCTCTTTCCCACCGGCGGCTCGCCGGCGGCTAGTGGATCACCATGTCGTCACGGTGGATCACTTCTTCGTAATAGGATTCCCCCATCAAGTTGCGCACGGCGGAAGTTTTCATGCCCTTAATCTGTTCGAGGTCACGGGAGTTATAGTTGACCAGTCCGCGACCGATTTCGTTTCCCGACTCATCAAGAAGAGCCAGAGCACTGCCGAACTCAAAATTGCCTTTCACCTTCACCAGTCCTGCTGGGAGGAGGCTTTTACCTCTTTCCACCAAGGCTTTGCAAGCGCCTGCATCGATGGTCAGTGTTCCGGCGGGTTTCAGGGTATGGGCGATCCAGTGTTTGCGGTCGCGGATCTTGCCTTTCCCCGACCAGAACAATGTGCCCACTTCTTTACCGGCAAAAATACTTTCGATGATTTTTTCGTCAAGGCCATTAACGACCAGCGTGGGAATACCAAAGCTCATGGTTTTTTTTGCAGCCAGCACCTTGGTGATCATCCCTCCCACTGTCAAACGATTATTGCTTTTTCCTGCAATGCGCTCAATGTCTTCATTGACTTTGGATATATGGGAAATCAGTTGCACTTTTTCAGCACCGGACCTGCTTTTCAAAGACGGGTCGCGGTCATACAGTCCCTCAACGTCTGAGAGAATGATTAACAGTTGCGCATCGACCAGACAGGCCACGGTTGCGGAAAGAGTATCGTTATCGCCGATCTTGATCTCGTCAACCGTGACAGAATCGTTTTCGTTGATGATGGGAATGACGCCCCTTTCCAGAAGTGCTTCAATGGTGTGTTTGGCGTTCAGGTAGCGTGTGCGGTTTCTCAGGTCTTCGTGGCTCAAAAGAATCTGGGCAACCTTCAATTCTTTTTTCTCGAAAGCTTTCTCATAGGTATGCATCAGGAAGCTCTGACCGATGGCGGCGCAGGCCTGCTTTTCAGGAATGGTCAAATCGGCGCGGCCAAATTCCAGGCGTTCCCGTCCCGCCATGATGGCACCGGATGAGACCAGCACCACATGGTGCCCTTTATCGCGGATGATCTTTATTTTACGGGCGTAATGCCGCACCCAGTCCTTACTCAACCCGCACTCCAGCGACGATTGGCCTTTATCTCGATTGGAAATAACACTGCTGCCAATCTTGATCACCACAGTTTTGATATCTTTTAAAATGTCTTGTCGCACTGTCATAGTTTCGGGGGTGCTCAAAAATCTCATTGAAGAAAAAAACCGCAGAGGAAAATGTAACCTAAAATGTCACACAGGTCATCCTCTATTGTTAGAGTTTTGCAGAGTTTCGGTGATAAACCGGTTCAGAACATCATAATAACCGACCCCACCCAGAATATACGTATCATTATGGCCGGCCCCTTCGATGGAGTAAAACGTTTTAGGGTCTCCAGCCTGCTCGAACAATTTACGCCCAAGGTCATAAGGGACGATCTCATCGCGTGTGCCATGTAGGAATAGTTTTGGAAGTTTCAGGTGAGGGACTTTTCCAATTGCATCCAGCTTGGACCGGATCGCCCAACCCAGAGGGATGAGCGGGAACACTTGTCTCGACATATCGGCGGAGTTGGTGAACACAGATTCCAGAATCAAGCCTCTGGCCGGGTGGTTCATAGCCGTTTCCACCGCGCAGATGCCTCCTAAAGAACGGCCAAACAGAAATAGCGAATCGACCGACACGCCATCCATTGCAAGAACCTTCTTGTATGCCGCTCTGGAATCTTTGTAGATTCCCTGTTCATCAGGTACGCCTTCGCTTCTTCCGTAACCACGATAATCAAAAATAAAAATATTCAGGTTGAGCGGTTTGAGACGCTGGATATTATCCAGCCGGTGGCTGATGTTGCCGGCGTTGCCATGAAACCATAGTAGGGTCGCCACCGCATTGGGGTTGGGAATGAACCAGCCATGCAGTTTTACTCCGTCCTCGGATGCAAAATAAATGTCCTGCGCCGGAATTCCGACAGAGGATGGATTCCAAAATCCTTCCGGATAGCGGGCGGGATGGAAAATGACTTTGTTTTCAAAAAGGAGCAGGAAGGCCGCATAAACCAGAACGAAGAAAACCAGCAGGCCAGCAGACTGAGTCCACGTCACCTTATGAACTCGGGGCTTCAATTTGGGAGACTTTAATTTTCAGGCCTTGCACCGAATCGACTCGCACTCTTTCCCCTTCGGCGACCTGATTTTCTGCTTCCGCGTCCCACAACTCACCGTGAACAAGGACAGTGCCTTTCGGGTTCAGAATTTCTTTCACCAGACCGATTTCGCCAATCATCCCTTCCATCCCCCCCAGTTTTTTGAGGCTGCGAGTGCGGGTAGCGAAAACAACGATGCCCAGCGACAAAACAATTGTCATACCCAGCGTCGGATAAAGGATGGCACGGGAAATCTGCATGGCAGGGTCGTCACTGTCGATCAGCATGGTGGACCCGAGAAAAATCGATATCACTCCGGATACGGATAGAAGGCCGTAGCTCATGACGTTGATTTCAGCGATAAACAGAATCACGCCGAAAATGATCAGTAAAAGTCCGGCGTAGTTGATCGGTAACGCCTGCATGGCATAGAGCGCAAGAATGAGGCTGATGGCTCCAATCACGCCGGGCAGAACCAGTCCGGGGTTCGACAACTCAAAATAAAGTCCCACCATCCCAAGCATCATGAGGATGTAGGCGACATTAGGACTGGAAATGATATCCAGCATTTTCTGTCGGGGATTCATCTCGTGATAAACAATTTCCAGGTTTCCGGTCTTGAGCGTGACGGAACCGGAGGCGACTTGCACTTCCCTTCCATCTACAGCCAGCACCAGCGCTTTCACATCTGCGGCAATGAGATCAATGACGTTGAGCTTCCTGGCCTCTTCCGCCGATATGGAAACGCTGTTGACCACCGCCAGTTCTGCCCAGTGGGCATTGCGCTTTCTAAGCTCCGCCAAGGAACGGATGTAAGCGGCGGCATCGTTGGTCACCTTCTTCTCCATGGTTTTGGCCTGCTTGCCTTCGCCGCCCCCACCCATCATATTCACCGGATGAGCGGCACCAATATTGGTGCCCGGAGCCATGGCGGCAATATGCGATGCGATCGTAATGAACGTTCCCGCCGAGGCGGCACGCGATCCACTCGGCGCAACAAATGAGGCCACCGGAACCTGGGAACCCTGGATTTTCTTGATGATCTGCCGCATGGAAGTGTCCAGTCCGCCGGGAGTATCCATGCGCAGCACGATCAACGCATCCTGCTCGACGTTGGCCTGGCTGATTTCATGGGAAACATATTCGGCGACTGCGGGGTTGATCGCCCCTGAAAGTTTAACGACGACCACACGGTCTTTGGAGTAGGCGGGAGGAACGGCCAGAAACAAAATCAGTAACAAGAAGCTAATTTGTTTATTCATTTGGATAACCCAGAAGTTTTTCGTCGTTGTATTATTGTTCCACAGGGCAATGAATAAAGCAAACCCGGCACCCGAAACCAGAACTGATTTTGCGTTACCGACGCCTCTTTTAATGTTAAACTTGGTTGATCGGTTATGATTTCAACTTCAGGGAAATTTTATGGATTATAAGACCATCTACATTGTTGACCCAATCAGGGGTGAGCGCATTCAAATGGCGAAATTTCTCAGCGAGGAAATTTTCACCATCATGACGTTCGTTTCTCCCAACGATTGTTTCAAAAACTCCGAACTTATCAGTTGCGACTTGATGGTGTTTGTCCCGCGTAAGGAAAAAAACGAGATCAAACATTTGATGAATATAAAAAAGAGGTTCCGCAAAACTCCGGTGATTTTTCTTCTCACTGATGATTTTCCGGATATTAATCTTGCGGAAATTACGGCAAACGGGTTTCCCACCGTGTATAAGGCCCCCAATAACGAAAAAGTGAGAGAAATCATGCTGGGTCTCCTTGCCGAGGAGGGATTGCCCCCCCGAACCGAAGTGCCTCATCCTGTCCCCATTTCCAAGGAAGTGCAGGACGCTCTTTCACCCAAACTCCTATGAGTAACACACCCAAAATCACTCACTCAATTTCTACCGGCACCGTTAGTATAGGCGGGAGGAATCCTCTAGTGCTGATCGCGGGCCCCTGCGTGATTGAGTCGGAAAAAATCACCCGGGACATCGCCGAAAAGCTGAAACGTATTACCGGAGACCTAGGGGTGCCCTTTATTTTCAAAGCCTCCTACGATAAAGCCAACCGGTCTTCCATTCAATCGTTTCGCGGCCCGGGACTGAAAGAAGGATTAAAAATTCTGCAAAAGATCAAGACCGATCTGGAACTTCCCATTTTGTCCGACGTCCATAAGGAAGAGGAAGTCGAACCTGCGGCGGAAGTGCTCGATGTTTTGCAGATCCCGGCATTTCTTTGTCGGCAAACGGATCTCCTGGTAAAAGCCGCCAACACCGGCAAGCCGATCAATGTAAAAAAAGGCCAGTTTATGGCCCCCTGGGACATGAAAAATGTCGTGAACAAACTTGAAGAGAGCAACAATAAAAATATCCTGCTGACAGAACGAGGGGCAACATTTGGCTACAACAATCTCGTGGTGGATATGCGCTCCCTTGTTTTGATGCGGGACTACGGCTATCCGGTGATCTTCGATTCCACCCACAGCCTGCAACAACCCGGAGGCCAGGGCACGAAAAGTGGCGGGCAAAGAGAGATGATCCCCGACCTCGCCCGTGGAGCGGTAGGAGTGGGTTGCGATGCCCTGTTTATGGAAACCCACCCGGACCCCGACCAAGCGTTATCGGATGGACCCAATATGCTGAAACTCGATCTACTTCCTGAACTTCTGGAACAATTGATCACCTTGGACGAAATCGTTCGTGGTAAAGGGCAAATGATAAAAAACCCTTAACCCCTTGCCAGGGGAGGCAATTGGGCAAAAGCTTTTAAAGCCGAGATAACTCTTTGCTCGCCCGCAAGAGTCATTGCTTATTTCCACCAGGCGTTGCCCGGTGGTGGAGGAAGAATTATGAAACAATTTTTCATCGCTCTCCTTACGGGAATTTTTATTTTCCCTCTTATCTCTGAAGCTGACCCTGAAGGCATCTGGGTTGAGCTTTCTCCCACTCCTATTAAAAGAACAGAATCTTCTTCCGCGCTCGTCGGCGATAAAATTTATTTATTGGGAGGGTTCACTCCCAACGGAATTTCCAACAAGGTCGATGTATGGGATCCTGAATCCGGCACCTGGAACCAAATCATTCCGCTTCCCCGCGGTCTGCACCACACGACAGCTTCTGTGGTGGACGGAAAACTTTATGTCATCGGCGGGTTTGATTCCGGCACATGGAGAGCGGTCAATGTAAACTACGAGTATGACCCCGAAATCCATCGCTGGACGACCAAAGCGCCCATGCCCACTGCTCGCGGAGCACATGCGGCGGGAGTGGTTGACGGCAAGATTCATCTGGTCGGAGGTGCGCATCGCAAACTGTTCAATCTGGTCAACACACCTGCCCATGAAGTTTATGACCCCAAAACAGACAGCTGGCAAACCCTGCCCCCTATGCCGACCGCACGCGATCACCTTGCTGTTTCCGTAGCAGGCGAAAAACTGCACGCCATTGGTGGACGGGTGGACGTCAACTACAATAATAATCTGGATACGCATGAATCTTATGACTCCAAAACCGGCAATTGGAACCAGCACGCCTCACTACCTACAGCACGTAGCGGTATCACTTCTCAGGTGCTGAACGGATTGATTCATGTTTTCGGCGGAGAATCAGGAGAAGGAACCTTCATTGAAAATGAAGCCTACGATCCTTCAACCAATAAATGGAAAACCTTTAATCCCATGCCATCAGGCAGACACGGGCTGGCATCTGTTGTGCTGAAAAACCAAATCCATCTTCTGACAGGCGGACCCAATCCAGGTGGAGGTGGAAGCAATACTCATCTCGTGTTCAAACTCAATAGTCTCTAAGGAAAAATATTGAAAAAAGGGGGGGGGAGGGCGGCTCCCTTGGTAAGGGAGCCGGAGAGAAAAGCTTGTTAGCCATCGATTTGGCACGCCACAGATTGGGCCACTTGGAGGTAAACCCAATCCGTTGGAGGTGGCAGTGCCAGTTCGAATCTTCAATGATCTATACAGCAATCCTCATGCCAAGTTGTTTGCCTGCCAAGAAAAACCCCATAACCCTTTATAAACAAACTATTTCTCTGTTTTTATCCTGAAGATTTACCGAGTCAAAATTCCCATCCATGGGTGCAAGTTTTCCCTACCAGGCGTCAATTTTTCCCATTAAAAAGAATCTATGGCAAAGTATGAAGCTTGAAAGTAGATGGACTAGATTGAGGAGAGCTGCATGTTGATGGAGAAATTGTTTCCACCTGATTCCATGACCATAATGGTCGTCGATGACACCCAGGAAAATATTCTTGTTCTGCAACAAGCCTTGGCCAGCATCGGGTACAACATTTCAGTGGCCTTCGATGGAGAAATGGCCCTTAACCTGATCCCTAAACTGAAACCCGACCTGATATTGCTGGATGTCATGATGCCGAAAGTTGATGGTTTTGAAGTGTGCAGACGCCTGAAAAAAGACCCGGAGTTGGCGGACATACCCATTATCTTTATAACCGCCATGGGAACAACAGAAGATGTCTTAAAAGGATTTGAAGTCGGAGCCGTGGATTACATCATGAAGCCTTTCAATCTAAAAGAAGTCTGCGCCAGAGTCAAAACCCACCTGATTTTGTCCGCCGCCATTAAAAAATTAATCCAGGACACTGAAACGGACTCCCTGACCGGTCTGTTCAACCGGCGAGCTTTTTTAAAAAAGATTGAAGAGGAAGCCATGCGCACCAAACGAAGCCAGAAACCTTTTTCTATCCTTTTTAGCGATATTGATTTTTTCAAAAAAATCAACGACACCTATGGCCATGCAGCGGGCGACGATGTTTTGAAAAAAATCAGTACACTCCTGAACACAGAAAAACGGGAAGTAGACCAAGTGGCAAGATGGGGGGGAGAAGAGTTTCTGATTTTACTTCCTGAAACAGA
>CALAGQ010000053.1 GCA_937891765.1 uncultured Nitrospina sp. | reverse complement strand
GCCAACTTCAATGGTTCCACCATCTTCAGTGACGTAACCGGCGTTAATAATCAGGTTTTGCAGTACACGTTGAATATCCAAAGGATTAAAAATCGCTTCTAGCGAATTTCCTACAGGTTGAATAGCTAATATTTTATTTTTTAACTGCAGATGGGTGGTCAGCCCTTTAACTGTTTCCTCGATCACCGGAACAATGGATTTTCTTGATTTAACATACTCGGTCTTTATTTTTTTAACGTGGTTCAAGCTGGACTCCAAAAGTTCCATCAAGTTGGTTCTAACTGTTTCGACGACGTTTTGGCAATCAGCCAGGTCTTCCGTGCCCGCCCGTTTTTTATGACCGGTTTTGGTGCCCTCAAATAATTCAACGGAATCTTCTATGGTCAATTCAGCGAAACCCAGCGTGCAGAGAAAGTTTCGAATGTCATGTGTGAAAATACTAAGTTGACGCATATCCTTCATCTTGGTTTCAAGCTGGCTTCGGAGTCGTGAAGATAATGTACGCATGATGGAAAGCAGCGCCTGTGGTTCTGATGCTAGATAGGTATGAAATTGGTCTTCGTTAATTTCCATGAGTAGGGTAGTTTTCTCAGCCCTGGCCGAAGCGGAACGGGCTTTGGATTCAATCAGGGACATTTCCCCCAGGTATTGACCCGGTTCCATGATGGCAATTTGCTTGGGACCCTTGAAAACATCCAACTCACCTGCGAGGATGAAATACATACAATTCTCGATGTCATCCTCATTGAATAAGACTTCTTTGGGCGACAAAGAAATCTCCTTGCAATTATCGACTAATTGGGCGAGAGAGGACTCGTCGAAGTATGCAAACAGGTCATTTTGCTTCAATAACCGGATTTTCTCACTTTTATCCATGGTAAAGATATACCATTATTTGCCCGGTCAGGCAACTGACCTAGTAAGACGGACGGCGGTTTCTACATGTTGAGTCTGGGGAAACATGTCGATCACCCGGATATCCAGAACTCGATATCCATCGAGGCGTTCGAGGTCGCGAGCCAAGGTGGATGGATTGCACGAAACATAAATGATTTGTGGGGGCTGAACATCTATCAGAGCCTGGATAACTTCTTCTGAGCAACCCTTACGAGGAGGGTCCACGATGAAAGTATGAATGGTTTTATCCAAAGTACTTGCATGTTCTTCCACCGTTCCGGTGAGGAAACGGCAGTTTGATAGTCCATTGCTTTCGGCGCTCAGTCTTGCGTCTTCCATTGCGGGCGCAAATTTTTCAATCCCGACAACATTTCTACCCTGTTTCGCCAGCCACAGGGCGATGCCTCCCGATCCGCTATAGGCATCGATTACGGTTTGGCCTCCCTCAGTCCATTGGCTGATGAGGGTATAGAGTTTTTCGGCCTGCCCGGAATGCACCTGGAAAAAGGAGCCCAAGGATAGATGAAAGTTTAACCCGCCGAGATTTTCCTTGTAACGGTCTTTGCCCCACAACACCCGATCTTCGGGACCCATGATCACGTTGGTGTTTTGCATATTGATGTTCTGAATAAGCCCGACAATGCCCAGCTTTTTTAAATCATCCTCCTTGCTCAACTCGGCGAGGAATCCTCTTGGAAACTTGCCTTTGTAGGTGACCAGCCCGACCAGAGTTTCTCCTGTAGATGCGGAATGCCGAATGATCAATCCGCGCAGGAGTCCCCGGTAATTGCTTTCGTTGTAGATAGAGATATCGTGTTTTTCCACAAGCTGGCGCAGCCATTCCTTTGTGTCATTAATCTTTGGCAGGAGAATATCGCAGGTGGACGAATCGGCGATATCATGAGAGCCTTCTGCGTAAAACCCGATCTGAGGTTTTCCTCCTTTTCCCGTCACTGCGAAACTACCTTTGTTGCGGTATTGGTATCCGTTGTCGGCTGGGATGATCTCAATATTTTCTGGAATTTCAATATGAGCAATGCGTTGCAGGCTGTCCTTGACCACTTGAGCTTTAAACTGCAGTTGTTTTTCGTAGCTCAGGTCCTGAAATTTGCAACCGCCACATTTGAAGAAAACCGGGCAGGGCGGATCGACACGGTCTTTTGACAGCTCAATTCTTTTCAATATATCTACCACGCCAAAACGTGGAGTGATTTTGATTACTTTTCCGAGGACACGGTCGCCGGGCAGTCCACCCGGTGCGAACAGGGTGTAGCCCTCGTGTCGGCAAAGGCCGTCTCCGCTGGAGGCCAGGGTTTCGACATCCAGTTCAAGCCGGTCTCCTCTTTTGACGGGAATATTCAGTTTCAGTTTTGCCATGGGTTAAAGAGTTCTCCTGAGTGATGGGAAATTGGGAAACACTTGAATTTGCAGAGAAGTGCCGTTAGGGGAAATGTGGTTGCCATTCTATTGAGCTTTCTGCCAAGCTTCAAGAATTTTTATTGCCCTGTCCTCATTATGAAATTGATCGGTTTCCAGATCGTATCGAAGAATTAGTGTGCCAAGAAAAACATTAGGTACATTAAGGTGACGAGGAACGATGAGCACAGGAGTTACACTGTTTCGGTTATGGCGTTCTATCAAATAATTGCGATAGGCAAGGGCCATTTGCTCCACTTCAGGTAATGCTTCTTTTAAATCGTCTCGAAGCCGAAAATAACGGATTTCTATAACGTAATGATGGTAAAGGCTGATTAATAGAGCGTCCAGAGTTAATTGGCTGAACCTATCCGAGAGCGTAATTTCTTCTTTGAGTTCATGGGCGCCGAAAGGCCCTTTGCCTGATTGCAGAGCCCGGTGAACAGCCACGTGGAACTTCTGAGCCTCTTCCATTAAAAGACGATTAGAATTCGGGGGTTTGTTATAAACGTTCCAGGGGTTATGCTGGCTGTCAAGTGATTGAGTTTCATCCGGCATCTCATCTTCCTTGATTTTTAGCTCTTTCTTGCGCTTATTTTCAACTTCTTCGACTGTTGCTTTTTGCAACAAGTATTGTTGATGTTCTTTTCTACGCCAGATAAGCGCTCCGAGTTTTTCAATGAAGTGCAATTCCGTGATGAGAGCTGCAATAATGAAGATGCCTAATCCATATATAATCGGGTGATCGGCACCAAAGGATAGAGAGATGACCATGAGACTGCCGAGTAGCTTGACAGACAGAGAATCTCGACGGGGACGGTAAATGATGCGCAATGTTACAATCAATACCGCCAAGGCAAAAATCATTGCCAGAAGAGATTCACCCGTGGTGAACCATTTTGCCATGGACTCTATCAATCCCGAATCTATTGTCGACCTTTCCATGGCTGTTCTCTCTTTTTTCAAGTCTGGGGAAATTATTTCAAGCCGAGTATATTATAATGTTGTTTGTCAATCTGGGCGAGGTAATTTGAACAACCGGGTTGCGAGAGGGTGCTATACTTCTTTGCCATGAATGACTGCATAGCCATATTTGGAGCGGTAAAAGAAGAAATTGCCGGTATCAAAGGTGCCATGAATATTTCAGATCATGTGCGTCTCGGTAAAACTTCTGCATGGCCCGGCAAGTGGGGGAAACAGAATATTGTTCTGGTCCGATCCGGCGTTGGTAAGCAAAGGGCCGAAGATGCCGCCCTTCAAGTCATCGACCGTTTTCAACCCAAGGCCCTGATCAGTACTGGCTATGCTGGCGCTGTTCAGCCAGAATTGAATGTCGGCGACCTGGTGATTGCCGATACCATTCTGGAAGAAAAAGAAGAGGGAAAATATTTTTCCGACCCCGATTGGTTGGGTCGCGCCAGAAACACTCCTTGTCCCGATGGAGTCAAGATGGTTGTGGGCGGACTGCTAACCGTCAATACCGTGATTCATGACTCAGCGACCAAGCAGGAACTGGGGAAAAGTTATAGCGTTCAAGCGGTGGAAATGGAAACTTCGGCGATCGCTCGTGTGGCTGAAGAAAGGAGCCTGCCCTTATTATCTTTGCGGGCGATTTCTGACAGACTAGATCAGGAACTTCTGGACAGCTCCTCGTTTCTGGGAAGTGATGGGGAAATTTCGACCCTCAAAGCCGGATGGTATGTGTTGACGCATCCGGGTTCCATCAAAAGTGCCTTGTCGCTTCGCGCGCAAACTCAAATTGCGACTCAGGCACTGACAAGGTTTCTCTCCGACCTGTTACGTTAAAATTAATATTTGGTTCACGCATCTTCCGACACGACTTTGTTTCTACCGGAATTTTTTGCCAGATAAAGCCTTTGGTCGGCTTCGTCGATGGTTTTTTCGATAGGGGCATCTCCTGAATACTCGCTGACCCCGAAACTCATGGTCACATGAATTTCCTGCCCTTCATGAGTAATGGGTTCTGCGGAAACCAGTTCCCGAATTTTATTACCATGCAGAACTGCGCCTTTTATTTCTGGCGAATTCAAGTTTGAAGTGCAACAGTTAGTAAAGTTTTCTTTTTGAAGAAT
>CALAGQ010000052.1 GCA_937891765.1 uncultured Nitrospina sp. | reverse complement strand
CCCCTGTAGACATCGCCCCCAGGGTGATTCGTTAATCCGTTCGAGGATCCCCTCACTCTGATCAGTTTCTATGCCTCGAGCCTGACAGAATCGAGAATAAAAAGAAAAATCATTATTGCCTCCATCCCAAATAATAATGTCCGCCTCTTTCTCCGCTTCCCGCAAAATGGCTTCGTAGTCAACACCTGCAAAAATGGGACAACCCATGGCAATATAAGGTTCATACTCTTCCATCTCTTCAATGGTGCAATCCTGCTTTTGCAGATCGGCAAGTGTGGAAAACCGTTGCACCCGCTGTTTTTCAAGATTGCCATAAGGCATGGGATGCCGGATCACTCCGACTTTTTTCCCGTGCGCCATAAGAATACGGGCGATTTTTCGGGAAGTTTGAGATTTGCCACAGCCGGTTCGGACCGCACACACTGAGATGACTTTTTTTTCAGACCGAATCATCGAACCTAAAACACATAACAACCAGAAATCGGCTCCCGCAGAAACAATGCTGGAGGCCTGATGCATGACATATTCATGAGAGACGTCGCTGTAAGCAAAAACCACCGCATGGACCGACGCATCCTTAATTAATTTCAGCAATTGGCTTTCAGGTAAAATGGGAATTCCGTTTGGGTAGAGGGCACCCGACAGGCTGGCCGGAAATATTTTATTTTCGATCCCCGGGATTTGCGTTGCAGTGAACGCCACCACGTCATATTCCGCTTCATTTTTAAAGCGGGTATTAAACACGTGAAAATCTCTCCCACCCGCACCCATAATAATAATTTTTTTTCGAGAATTATTCATCCTCACCTTTCACTTTTAAGAAGGCAGGCCCGATCAACGGGTTGGCACTTCGGGAATTTCTTTCAACAGAACCTTAAAAGAAAGAACATTTTTTCCTCGCATCAGTTTGATTAAATATTCCTTTTCAGGTGCAGAATGGGCAACTCGCTTTGGCAATTCGATGGAGTTTTTTATGGAAAATCCATTAAATTCTATGATCACATCTCCCCGTTTGATTCCTGCATTATAAGCGGGGCTATTGGCAACCACTTCCTTTACAAGGG
>CALAGQ010000051.1 GCA_937891765.1 uncultured Nitrospina sp. | reverse complement strand
ACATACTCAGTTTAAAATATTCCTTTCAAATTCATATTTTATATAAAGTTTTCCCTCGCCCGGCATTCCTAGCCACCTGTGGTTAGCACCGGAACAGGGCAAGGGAGGGTCTATTTGGTTCCTGGATTACTGCTTTCTGGGGCGGAAAATATTTTCCATTTTCCCTCAATATTCTATTGCAAAACCTCAATAAAAGGTGATAAATGGATTAGTTTAAATATGGCTTTCCATGTGTAAAGGAAATAAAAAATGTCCACATTCTTTGCCATTTCCATCGTTTTTTCCCGTCAAATCGGCAACGTAGGGTCTCTTCTGTCTCCTGCAGATTGCCCTAAAAATATTTCTCCATCCATCATTGACAAGCTGGAACAGTCGTATTTTGCTACAGGTTATATGTAATCACCCCTTTGCCTTCCGTGAAAAAAGTACTTCCTGCTTTAGGAGTTTTATAGCAGGTGCTTGAAGTTCCTTTGCTCACGGACTGTTTTCATCCTGAATTAAATTAGCTTTTCCCGATATTGATTTACAACCCGGGGTGCCGTTGCGCGTTTCTTCGTTATTGTGGTTTATACACTCAATTTTTGAAAGGGGGTATAGGGAACTCCGCCTGAAATGGTCACCCTTGGCTGGGGAAAATGTAGATTAAAAAATAACCCATTGTAGTTAAAAACTAATTGGTGAAAGGAAGCTATTATGAAAAAGGTTTTATCTGCTTTGATTTCTTCCGCATTTCTATTGTCTGTATTTTTTGTTGGAACGGCTTCTTCTAAACAACCTGTGACGGATGAAAATGAACCGGCTATTTCGCAGGATGCATCTAAAGAAAAGTCTTTTGATATTTTGGCCAAAACCGATGAAGATAAGAAAAAGAAGAAAAAAGCAAAAAAGAAGAAAAAATCAAAAAAAGCAAGAGGTGAAATGAAGGACAAGGATAAAAACAAAGAATCTGATAGTGGCCATGAAGGCGAGGGCAAAAAAGAAGAGCCCGCTGAGGGTCACGGCAAAGAATCTGATAGTGGCCATGAAGGCGAGGGCAAAAAAGAAGAGCCCGCTGAGGGTCACGGCAAAGAATAGTTTTTTTGCTTAAATGAGGACGGGAGACTTGTTCTCCCGTCTTTAGTCTGTTTTAACTGTTGTCTAAACTTTAATATCAATCGGAGGCTGATGTTACGGCATGAAAAAGAAGGTTGTTAAAAATTGTTTTGAAGAATATGAAGATGATGACGAGTCTTCCGAATTCGAAGATTTTGAGGATTTTTCAATTAATCACTCGATGTCAGGTCTCTCAAGGCCCGTCAAATTTAAAGATAAGTACAGTAAAGGCGGGGCAGAGGGCAACCATGAAAATTTTAAATCTGCAATGTTTTCTGGAAAGAAGAAAAAGAAACGACTAAATAAAGATGATAATTTTTTCTAAAATAATTTAAAGAATGATGGATGGCAGTATAAAATTATTAAAACTGGAAAATCAGGGGGCTTGAATCAAGCCCTTACGGATGAAAATCACCACCAAGAGGACCATCAGGGAGATTGCCCATATCACCATATAAGTCACCATGGACTGGTTGGCCTTTTGTTTTTCAAGCCAGCTACGCGGTTTCACGCCTCGAACCCAGAACACAACCTTTGCCGCAAGGTTCACACTGACAATATTGACCGCCAAAAGCAAAGCCGCACCCACCGCCAGCTTGGTCTGACCGGCACCGATCATCAGTCCTAATGTAGCGGTAGGAGGTAATAAAGCCACCGCCACCATCACCCCTACCAGCACACTTGCAAGACCCGTTGTCAAAGAAACCACTGCGGCGGCTCCGGAAGCCAAAGCCAGGACTACCGAGTCCAACCCCACATCAGTGCGAGCCATCAATTCATGACTGTTTAAATTGAGTGGATAAAGAAATCCGAGAGTGATTGAAAGCGATAATGCCAATGTGATGCCCACGATCATGGTTTTTGTCGCTTTCCACATCAGGGCCATATCGCCCAAAGCCGCGCCCAGCGCAAGAGCCATATTTGGGCCCAGAAGCGGGGCGATGACCATGGCCCCGATCACCACCGCGACATTGTCTTCCAATAAACCAATAGCCACAACAACGGTTGAGAGAAATACCAGAAGAAGATAGGTGGAATCGAGGTGCGCGTTTTTGACAATATTGTTATAAAGTTCTTCGCGTGTGGTGGAGATCGTTTCTTTCGCTTTCTGATCTGAAGGTTCAGGTTCCTTCCTAGGGAGCACAGCGTCCAGCGGCAGAACAAGAATCTTCGAGGACTCGCCCAGCAAACCCTGCAGGGCATCCAACACCGATTGCCGGTCCTCATCGCTGACAAGAATGCGAATCAATTGCCTGCCCTCTTGATCCGGAGCCCCCTGCCAGTAGACCTCCGAGTTATGCTGCTCGGCAATACTAGTGACCGGATCATGATTCTTAGCATCTGTGATCACTTCAATTAATTTCATAAACCTCCCAGCGTGATGCTGGACTCAGTTATCAATAAATTTTATTGGCTAGCAAACGTTTTCTCGGCTTGATGGGCTATTGCTCAACCCGGCTATTGCTCAACCCGGCTATTGCCCATTGCCCCCGGCGGCTCGCCGGCTAATTCATCTTTTTGGTTTGCAGGTTAGAGATGTTACGCATAATCTGGTCATTGCATTGTACGCAGAAATACCCTTCGCCGGAATAAATCCAACATTCCTCTTCCGCCCAGTGACGCGCGTCTTCCCTGCTTTCACAAAATTGCCCAATCTGCACGCAATCTTCAGCGATTTTAAGCTGGCAGGGAATTGCAATTCCCCCCGCTTCATTCTCTATATATGGAAGTTCATCTGACATGATCTTTTCCTGTTTTTATAAAGGTGTCTTTTAACACACCTGAGTTTCTCTTAAATGATCAGCGGTAATGAGCAACAGGCCCTATCGCACGATTATAATAACCCATTATTAAAGTCAGTTTCTAGCTCTGATAGAGCAGCTTGCCAAATCCGTTCGTATAAGGTAGAAGTGAAACTAAATTGAAATCATCATACGGGACTAAAAATAGTGTCTGATTATTCGCTAAGAATTTTATGCCGCACAGCCATCGTTCTATTATTGTTTCTCCCGGGTTGTGGGGAAGATAGCAGATCTTCTTCCCAAACTGAAAATCCTCAGGAATTGATCTTGAGCGCTACTGAAAAACAAAGAATCGGAGCCTATGATGAAGCCATTGGAATTCTGCGTCGGGCGTTGGAGGTCGGCCCTGAATCGGCTGACATCTATTACCGAATGGGGTTGGTCTATAGGGAAGCCGATCAAAAAAATGAGGCCATTGAGTCTTTTAAAAATGCCCTCAAGGTCGAACCTGAAAATTTACCAGCGCGAGTGGGATTGGGAGAAGTTTATTCTTATATAACCCGGAACGATTTAGCCGTGGCAGAGTTCTTGAAGGCTGAATCCCTCAAACCGGATGATACGGAACTTCTTTTCAAAATAGCATTGGAATATTGGTACGACCAGAATATCAAGAAAGCGGCCGAATACTATCAGAAGATACTCTCCATAAACCCAAACCACATGCAGACCCATCTGAATTTAATAGGCGTGCACGAAAAATTGAAGGAATGGGAAAAGGCTCTTGATGAAATTGAAATCTCCAAACGACTGGGAAGAGAAACAAACAATGATCAGGCCATTGCTATAGCGGAAGGAAAACTGGCTTTCATAAAAGGCCGAATAGATATGACGGACAAAGAGTACAAACGCAAAACCCTACCCCCGTTCGACTGAAAATCGCTATTTGCCGGTGGCCTTGTGGATGTTTTCTTTTAGCGAAGAAGACTTGTTCGGGGTGGGGTCGATCAACGGCCAGATCAAAATAAAAATGATGAACCCGGCCACCACGATTCCAATAGCAGAACCGACCCAGTCCATCAATCCATACTTTTCTTCGTCATCACTCACGGTCTATTCTTCTAAGTGGAAGTTTCGGCACCCACGACGGGACATTGCGTTTATATTCTCTATATGGTTCACCAAATCTTTTTTCCAAATCAGGCTCTTCCCAAACCGGAATGAGTATCAGGCACAACACCATGAAAATCAGAAACCACAGTCCGAGGGGAACCGAACCAAAATGCAGGGCCTCTCCCAACAAAACCAGCCAGACTCCAACCATCATGGGATTACGCATAGCCCGATAAGGCCCCTGGATCACCAGCTTTCTCGGCGGATCAAATGGGGCCGGAGTGCCTTCACCGACCTCGGTGAACAGCGAGACTGTTTTCCAACAGAGTCCGGCTCCTGCGCCGATCAACAAAACTCCGGCCAAAGATCTAAAATCATTAAAACTATATGGAAAACGTTCGAGCACACCACCGGGCCGCGAGCACCAGATGAGGAGGGCGGGAACGACCCCCATCACATTCACCGGGAAAATCAGAAACGCCTTGATCAAAGATCGGGATAGTTTCATGTTCGTTTTTATAAACCTTAACCGTAATCGAACACCAATAGCACCATAAAGCCTATGGTGACAATAACCGAAAACCATACCATGAATTTAAACATCATCGATTACCTGATAAGAGTGAAAGAAAAATGGAAAGCTCCGGTTTTCATGCGGACTTTTTCACAATACAAATTGCCCCCATATATGTTTTCTCTGTTCCCTTTTCATATATTTTATTATTGGGTAAATTCCAGATACCGTACGAATCCAACAGCATGGTCTGGTATTTGCGCTCCTGCCAAATGGGAGAATTTTCGTTAACGCAAAACTGCACTTTTAAATTAGAAGTGGCTCGTTCTCCAAATCTGCGTGTCACTATTTTGGTGCGGATGCCTGTGGGATCCTCTGAGTTGACAATATCCATCACAGGTCTTTCAAAAATATCTTTTGGTTCAAATCCCAAAGCAGAAGTGAACCGTGTATTGCTGCTTAATATTTTTCCTTCGGCATCCAAACGAAATACTCCGTCAGAGGATTTCTCAAGAATTATCCGGTATTGGTTTTGACTCTCGATCAGTTCATTGTTTTGACCCTGCAGTTTCTTATTCAGGCCTTCTTTTTCTTGAATCAACTGCTCAATTTTCAGATGCGCTTCAACTCGGCTGACGACCTCTTCCCTTTTAAACGGCTTGGCGATGTAATCCACACTCCCTACTTTGAAACCGCGGACGACATCGTCCACTTCAGTTTTTGCCGTCACAAAGATGACCGGAATATGCTTGGTAGCCGGATTGGCCTTTAATCTTTTGCAAGTTTCAAACCCGTCAATTCCCGGCATCATCACATCCAACAAAATCAGGTCGGGCCGGTTTTTTTCTACCAGGGTTAACGCAGATTCACCATTCATGGCGATAGATATTTCAAAACCTTCGAGGATGCGCCGCAACACATCAATATTAGCGGGGGTATCGTCAACGATCATAACTTTCATTCCAGCCAAATCGGTCATAAGAATATCTCTATGAAGGTTAATAAAGCGTGATCATCAATGTTTAATAGTCTCCTCTATTCTAATCGCTCATAGGGGCTTCTTCCATAGAAAATATCTTAAAAGAGGTTGTGGGTGACAGAAAAATAGCTTTTGAGGGAAGGGATAACGGAGGGGGCGATGCTGTATTTATCTTCATGCGCCCTTTAAATAAAGGGCGCATGAATCAAAATATCGATTTGGTACTTTAAACGCTCGCTGCTGATCGGGGGCTACGGCTCCGGACCTTTTTACCGGGTTTTGCTGAAAAATATTTTTTCCTGTTCTGATTTTTCCCCGGTTTTGCAGAGGAGTTAGAATTACGTCCGTATGAAAATTTTCTTCCGGATGTATTTCCTCCTGCGCTTCCACGTTTTGGTTTTGCGGCAATAGATGCCGAGTGGAAAGGATGATCATCGACCACGGTTACCAACCGGTTAATGGTTCTTTCAATATTGTGCAGATAGCCTTTTTCTCCGGCATCACAAAATGAAAGGGCCACACCCGTTGCTCCCGCTCTGGCTGTTCTGCCGATACGGTGAACATAGCTCTCAGCTTCATTAGGAAGCTCGTAGTTGATGACATGGGTAATTCCCTCCACATCCAAACCCCGTGATGCGATATCGGTCGCTACCAGAACCTGAACTTTGCCGGCACGAAACTGTTTCAACGCTTCCATACGCGCCGCTTGGGATTTATTTCCATGAATCGAATCCGCCTTGATTTTGGCCTTACCCAGGTTCTTGACGATTCGATTGGCTCCATGTTTGGTGCGCGAGAATACCAGCGCCCTATAGATGCCATCTCCTTGTAGCACTGACTCCAGCAAGGCCCCTTTGTTTTCGCGATCCACAAACAAAACACGCTGATCGATTCGATCCACCGTACTGGCCGGAGGGTTCACAGAAACTTTGACCGGGTCATTGAGAAATTGTTTTGTCAAACGCAGAATATCATCGGGAAGCGTAGCGGAAAACATCATCGATTGACGGTTGTCCGGTGTCATCGCGAAGATTTTTTTAATATCGGGCAGGAAACCCATATCCAGCATGCGATCCGCCTCATCGAGGACAAATATCTCTATTTGATCCAGGCGAAGACATCTCTGGTTATACAAGTCGATCAGCCTGCCGGGAGTGGCAACCAAAATATCTACCCCTCGCCTTAAGGCGCTGATTTGCGGTTTCGGGCTCACCCCTCCATACACCACTGCCTGCTTTAAACTCAGATGCTTACCATAAACCCGAAAGCTGTCACTGATCTGCGAAGCCAGTTCCCGGGTGGGTGTGAGTATCAGCGCACGCGGTCCCTTGGATCCGGGAGCTTGACGCTTCTCGGACAAGCGGTGCAAAATAGGTAGAGCAAAAGCTGCCGTTTTTCCCGTTCCGGTTTGCGCGCATCCTAAAAGATCCCGGCCTTGCAAAAGATGCGGGATGGCCTGCTGCTGAATAGGGGTGGGGGTGTCATACTTCTCACCACTAACAGCGCGGCAAATAGGTTCGGCGAGATTGAGGGCATCAAAGCCCACGGTTGTTGATTCCATTAACATGTGTTTTCCTTTTAGAGGATGGCAAACTCCGTGATCGGAGCATAGCCAGCCCATTAGATGGCGCTCAAAGAGCTATACTTCGAGAACTTTGAGCTATAATTGATAAATGAGGATTTGAGCTTAGTGAGAAAACAAGGGAAGAAGAATCAGACAACCGAAGGTTCGGCTACTCAACCAAAACATTAACAGCTTTGGCAAAACACCTGTCATTCTCTAGACGGCTAAATCGCTAAAGTATTACCCATTGTAAATCAAAAACTTAATAAAAGCCAGTTCTTTTTAACCGCCCTGCCAAGGAGGATGACCTTTGATATCCCGGCCTTTAACTTTACCGCAAACATGCAATGATTTGCCCTAAATGCCGGTTTGAGCAACCCGACAGCAAAACCTGCGTTCACTGTGGAGTGATCTTTGCCAAATACCGGGCTTATCAGGATCGGCAGACTGAAATCAGGGAAAATGAAAATAATATAGAAAACGAGAAAAAAACCCTGGCGGAAAAAATACCCGCCCGCTTTGCTTTTTTAGCCCATCCCTGGAAACCGGTCACAACCCCCCTGTTCATTTTTCTTTCGTTGCTGTTTTTACTGCACGGAGTCTTTTTACCCAAAACAACGCGGATAGAAGACTGGTCTCTATTTAACGGTCTGGTTCATAATGTAAACCTCGTGTTTCATGAAGCCGGGCACGCCCTCTTTGGATTATTCGGCAACAATACCCTGATGATTCTTGGAGGAAGCCTGAACCAGCTACTGATCCCCTTTATCGTCTTTGCATCCTTTTTTTATCACAGGGATCGAGCAGGAACCGCGTTCGCTCTGCTTTGGTTTTTTGGCAATTTTATTGATGTGAGTATTTATATGGCGGATGGACGGTTCTTAAAACTTCCCCTGATCGGAGGGTTGGGTATGGAGGCGCACGACTGGCGCAACCTGTTCAACCACTTTGATTTGTGGGGCGTTGACCAAGCACTTTCAAATATGATGTTTTATCTGGGTTGGACAGGCATTTTCCTGGCGTGGGTCTGGCTCTATAAAAGTTGGCAAGCCAGCCCCAATAAAGGATAAAATGATTCTGAAGTTCCAAATTGTAAAAAATTGTTAATAGATATAATCTGACTCTTAAATTACCCTATACCAAACCATTTTGTGATTTTTACTTCAATCTATAACTCCAAAAAAAATTAGGAGACTCCCATGACAGGATTTCCGCAATCTGAACACCCAAAAGAAAAAATAGGGGATTTCATGACCACCCCTGTTGTCAGCATTGATGTGAAAGCCACCATTCAAGAGGCCGCCCACATGATGGATGAGGAAAATGCCAGCGCCATTCTCACCACCGAAAATGGAAACCATGTGGGAATCATCACAGAAAGGGATTTTACCCGCAAGGTGGTGGGCATTATCACCGTAAAAAATACATTTTCTTATTACATGAACCTGTTCGGCTTGGGGAGTTATGATCCGACAACTTCTGAGGACTGAGCTTTTTCTCAACCGGCAAGGGCCTGCACCCTCACTGGTGATTTGTAGAGGCCATCTTCATCCCTTCTTTTTTTGTTACTAATCACCAGCTTTCTGCACCAGTCCTTGCCCACGTTTCCTTCTCGCGTCAGATAAAGCTTTCTCAGAACATCACACTTGGGACAGTGCATGTTTATAGTCCCTTCCAAAAGGAGAGAAACCAGGAACCTCAGTTCGTTGGAACAATTTTCACAACTATAAACAAATGCGGGCATAAAAATTATTCTGCAAGAGAAACAATAGGGACAAATATAAATTTAACCTCTATTAAAAATAGAATTTTTTTGGCACAGGAAATCAAGCTTATCCTTTAGACAAAATGAGTGAAAATTTTGACAACTTTGTTTGAAATAAAAAACGGAAAAACAATAAAAAATGGACGATATTACTGAGCTAATAAAAACTTTTGTGATTTTACTGGCCGTCATCGACCCTATCGGCAACCTTCCCGTTTACATTTCTCTGACCGCCAATAAGACCGATGCGGAACATAACTCAATAATTTTCAAAACCAGTTGCGCTTCAGTAGCGTTATTAACCGCATCTTTCTTATTGGGAAAATATATTGTGGGGTTTTTCGGCATTCAAATGCCAGCATTCAAATTGATAGGCGGAGTTTTTCTGGTCTACATCGCTTTCACCATGCTCACCGGCAACAAGCCCGCGCAGTTACTTTCCGAAGAGGGGGACGTTAAAGATGATATTGCTTTAATGCCCATGACCTTTCCCCTTTTCATTGGGCCAGCCGCCATAAGTCTGGTGATCATTCAATCCAGCGAGTTCACTCTATGGTCAGCCAAACTAATATCTATTGTAGAATTTGTACTGATAGGTATTCTGATCTGGATCTCTTTAAAACTCGCCAACAGGATTTTAAAATTTTTGGGGAAAGGGAGCATCAAGTTCATCACTCAAGTTATGGGTCTGCTCCTGGGTAGCATGGCGATAGGGATGATCGCCGATGAATTAAAAGTTCTTCTACCCGGACTGTCTTAAAATCGCCCGCAATAAAAACATTCTTAATCCCGAAAAAATGGACCTGACCACTTTAATCATTGTAGGTGTCGTTGTTATTGTCATACTGGGCTTTTTGGTGAACTACCTGCTTGAGCCCGACATCCGGAAAAGCGCCACCAATATTGTGTTCTTCGCATTTGCGGCACTATTGATCTTTTCCAGTCTTAGAATGCTTTATACGGGAGAGATGAGATCATTTAATGTCCAGGAGGGGGAAGTGAAAATACTCATGGGAACCCATCCTTTTCAATTCTGGGGAAGCCTAGTTTTCAAATTGAGCTTGGGTGGTTTTATGCTTTATGGCCTGTTCCTAAAAATAAAAAAGCGGTAGGGAAGAACGCAAAGGGTAATTAATTTTGAACCAGGGCTTATAAAAAATGGGAAATTATTTTTTATGACGGATGAAAGTTTCGAAAAATACGCGGATGTCCCGTTATATTTCTCGCATTACTACAATTTTCTGTTCATTTACAAAAGTCAGAAAATGGAGAACGGCGATCAAATATTTTTACAGCTCGGTGGCAACATGGAAAAAGTTTCAGCCATGGTAGTGGACGTGAACGACCCGCTCACTCTCGATGAAAAATCTGACGACGAATATGCCTATATCAAGAACAAGGACAAACAAATCATCTGGAAACAGGGTATCCCCGCAGGAGACGAGTAACTCTTCAAGAAACAGGCAGATTATCCTTGAAAGTCTGCATCAAGCTGGTAGCATAAGAAGGTTTTTCTTTGACTAGCTCATGGGTGTACCCTTTTTCAAGAAACTCCGAAATCCCCTCCAGTTTGGATTTGTCAACCGACTCCAGCTCCGCAAAAGCCATACTCCAGTCCTTGAAATTTCTTGCCGGGATCACTCCGTCATAAATCAAATGCAAAGATTGGTGCCGTTTATCAGCAATGATGGTTTCCAGCAAATCAAATATGACCTGCTTCTCACCCTCTAAAATCTGCATGAACTCCCTGGTTCGTTTTTGATAAACCAAAAGTCCAGTTACACCAAGTCGGGCATTTTTTTCCCGTGCCACTTTCAACATATCCACAATGTCGGCATCCAGCATTTCCCTTACGGCCATACTGCAATAGAACAGTTCGTGCATTCTTTTTGGCCCCTTCCAAAAAATTGGTCACTAATTTCGATAAACGGTTTCAATACCTTAACACTGAAACCCCGATTGGCAAAAAACAGCGCATAGATATCAACAACTCAGGCCTTTAACACAATTTGTGCACCCTCACTCAAGCACCTTGTCGCCAAAGTTTTTCCGGGATTTCCATCCCAAAGCGAGTGCAGTGAAATCCCATTTACAGGATATGAGAGATAATAGTATAAGAGCTATATAAAATATTTTGTAACGATCTTATGCGAAGCAGGAGAATCGGGTGAACGACAAAGCGTTGAGGGAAGTTTTAAAAAAAATTAATAAAAGGCAAGCAGCCAAATTTCCTGTCGCCATTTCTGTTTTACAGCAAGTTCCATTTTTTACCGAAATGTTTTCAGAGGACGAGGAAATATTAAAAGAACTCTCCCGGTTGGCTGACGCGGATAAAAACGCCTACATCCGCTACAAGAATTTCGAATCCGAAGAAATTATTGTCCGCCAGGAGGATGTTGAAAACACCATTTTCTGGTTGTTAAAAGGTGAGGCCCGTATCCGCTCCGGTGACAGGACTCTCGCTAATATCAAACCTGTCACCTGTTTTGGTGAGCTGACTGTGGCCGCTTCCATGGGGCGGACCGCCACAGTGGAAGTGCCTGAAGGCAAAAATGCTGAGGTGGTGGAAATTGACTGGGGCATTACTGAACAGGATCACGATTTGCGGGATCGGTTTATTGAACTGCTTTTAAAAAATACTGCGGACAAATTGAAGGCAGATTATGTGGTCTCAGCTAAAATGTGGAAGGGAGCCCGCGACCTTTATACCTCCTGTAAAAAAAGAGTTCAGGAACTCGAAACGGAAAATAAAAAACTGCACGTATTGAATACTGCGTTGAAGAAAAAATTAACCCTATAATAAAACGGCTCCCATTTAAACCCCAGTATTCTTGTTAATGAGCATGTATTGCCTATTTTCTAAATGGATGGCACAATCATTTCATGGGCCTTATATGGAAAATCGGGATTGCTGAATTTTTGTCCCTGTTGTTTTTGGGATCGGGGCTGGCTTTTGCCGGAGTGGATAAACTGCCCTTCGTAGCAGACCCTCTCTTCGGTAAACTCGCGACTACCGGCTCATCTTCTAAAACCAAACCGCTCAACCTGATCTCAATAATTTCTGCAGATCGGGAAGAAGACATTACCCCCGCTACTCCCGAACAATTATTCAACGCCATTGAGGTGGAAGACCTGGAACAAGCCGAGAGACTGCTCATCGGTTTAGACATCAATGCGCAAGATAAACGCGGCATCACGCCCCTTTACAAATCTGTTTTTCACAACCGGTTTAACTTTGTCCGTTTATTGCTGGCGCGAGGGGCAGATGCCAACCTCCCCGACCATGAAGGCCTGACCCCTCTGCATATCGCGGCACTGGAAGATCTGAATGAACTGGTGCCTGTACTCCTCGATCAGGGTGCCGAAATGGAGGCTAAAGATAGTTTTGGCTACACCCCTCTCCACCTGGCCAGCGATCAGGGCAGTGTCAAAGCCACCCATGCGCTGATCGAAAGAGGCGCCAACGTGAACACTCGATCGGAATGGGGCAACACTCCGCTACACGCTTCCATCGCCCGGGGTAATATGAAGCTCATCAAACTTTTACTCAAAAGAGGGGCCGACATCGGTGCCGTAGACAGGCTGGGCCGCTCGGCCCTGCATTGGGTGGCGGAAAAAGGCACTCTGATTATTGCCAAGTTTCTAATTCTTAATGGCGCCCCGATTCATCATCAGGATAACGATGGCCACACTCCGCTTCATGAAGCAGCAAGGTGGAACCAACAAAAAATGGTCAGGCTTTTCCTTGTTCACGGCGCCAATGCAAATGCAAAAGGTGCAGATGGTCGAGGTCCGCTGCATATTGCCATCGCCAATGGAAATATGGATATTGCCGACCTGCTTAAACGCCATGGCGCCAAACTGTAATGAAAAATTCCGTAATTTGTTTTCTGCTTTTCACCTTTGTTTCCTGCATCGCCTTGTTTGCCATGAAATACATTCTCTGGGCCATGTTCAAATGGGGCGGTGGCGGGGCCATTGCTTTAGCCCTAATATTTATCTGCGTTTATGTCGGGAGCTTTTTTGCGGTCACTCAAAAATGGATCGGGCATGAACAATATGTCTCTCATACAGGTCTGAAATGGATTTGGGTTCTGGGTTTCCTGCAGTTAGCCGTGCTGGGAGCCCTTTACCACCTGTTGCCGCAATTTTTTCCTGCACTCATCGCCGACTTCTTCTTTGCCTAAAACTGGAAGGATTGGCAAAACCCCTTGCCCAATTCCAGAAAATGCCTGGCTGACTTTATCATGCATTAGGTTCTTCACTTTTCTTCTCATCAGGAATCAACGCATAGCTCGATCCGCATCCCTGTCTTTGACCGGTCCTCACCATATTGTTGTAGCTGCTTTTTAGAACCTGTTTTTCCGTGTAATCCGCCGCATAAGAATCGGTGAAAAACAGAATTGCGTTTACGATCACAATGGGTGGGACGATGAAACTGCTGACACCCAATACCAAATCCCGGATATTCCTGACTGTAGAATCTTTAGATTCCAGTGTCTGTAATCTCGTATGCGCCACTCCCAATTCCTTATCCAGCCCTGAACAATTGGTGCTCTCATTTTCATAGGAGGTAACCATGACCTGCCCCGCCGCGCACCCATATAAAGGGGCTGCAAGCATCAGCGCAACCACAAGCATGTGTTTACCCTTCCAGAAGGGCCGAAAAAAACAGCATAAAAGAAACACCAAGGCTAAGAGAAATAAATAATCGGCCTCGTCAATACCAGTTTGCATGATACTCACCAGATCTAAAGTTCGTTAAAGCTTTCCCCTATTTCCTGCATGCAGAAAAACGGAAAACCAGTCACAACATGTTTTGGATAACTAGAACCAAAGAGCAAAATGAGTACCACTCGCACCAAAAATCGTAATTATTATAAAATCAGTGGGTTAAGGGGTGGTTTTTTAGGCGGTTTGAAAAGTAAAAAAACATCCCTTACTAAAGAAAGTGACATGCCTGCGCCACAAGCAGGATTAAAAATTTAACCTTTGTTATTATTTTTTATAAATTTATGGAGGGGGAAGAACACCTGTCGTTGTCCGTTACCGCTGGGGCTTTCTATGAAAAATTTTTGGCAACTCGACAGCAACTCTGTTGAGAAGGTGAGATCACTTGGGTTTGCATTGGGCTTCGAGCTCTTCGAGGTTTATCTCCGAGACAGTAACCTGATCAATATTGGTTTCACATTTTTTAGCTTTAATATAAATTTCCCCATCGGCATCAACACGAAAAACCATACGGCCCGCTTCATGTTTACCCGTCGCGGAAAATTCTTTGCGCAGGCCATTGGATACGATTACTACTATCCCGCCCTTCTTAGTGTCATACAGTTTGTCGGCAATTTCCTGACCGCAGGGAAGGTGAGAACCTTGGTTGAACCAATAAACCGTGCAACCCAGGTAGACCTGATCCAGAGCGCCTACAATTGCAGGCGCTATTTTACCAGTGGGAACCCCCTCATCTTCTTTAAGCAAAACCACCCAAGCGATAACCATCACCGCCAACACAGCTATAATGACAACTACCGGTGAGCTTTTCTTTTTTGGCGGAGTCTTGGGAGCAGGCTGCTCAGCACCTCTTTTTCGACGCCTTGAAGAACCTTCCGTTTCTCTACTTCTACGAGCCATAGTAACTAGTTTTAAAATAAGAATCAGGATACACCGGGGCGGGACCTTCGACGCTTGCCGAAAGCAGGTTCTCCCCGATACTTGTCGCTTCTATAATAATCTATTCCCCAATATTATGAAATATCGACAGACATTTTTTTATGAGGTCATCCTGAATGGAGCGGGATAGTAAAACTGTAGACACTTCTTTTCATGAAAGATCGATTTTATCGCCGACTTTTCGCAAAACAGTCTGAAATTCAACCACCGAATTAGGGATAACCAAGTTGTTGCCACAAACAATCTCAAAAACCTTACCGGAAAAATATTTTCCCAGGAATTCCCGGCCGCGTATTTTTTCTGTCTTAGATGCCTCATCCCTAAATTTGCCTCATCTTATCATGGCCGTCCCATTGTCGTACAGAAATGAGAATAATCCTGGACAGGCGCGTATAAAAACCTTGATTTCTTTCCATCCCATACCTGACACAAAAAAAGCCTATGCGCGAAACATACTGAAATATCATCTTTTAATGAAAGCATCCCCGGGCTAAAAATTTTGGTATAGACCTTGCTAATAGTTTAGCTAAGCACCTCTCTGGTTTATTAACTTAATTGCAAGGCCTCCATGAAAAACAAGAAACTATCCAATTTAAACCACGTACGGCCCAGAATAGCACAAGCCTGTTGCCTCCAGCGGCTTGAAGAAGGCAACCTGTTCGGGGCACTACTCATGGCCCGCTTAATGATCAAATTTAGAATCAGCTCCATATTTTTGTGAGACCACTTCATAAATACATCTTAAATTATGCCAACTTTTTTCATCTCTCAGCATCTAATAAATAAGACAGGAGGCATTAACGCCATGAATACTGTTAATTTGAGACTTATAAAAGCATCACCCTCTTTCGCCACAAAAAGTGAGCGAATTCCTAGCGACTATTTTGATCCGCTGGCAAGAAGGCGGAGTGAGATCAAGGTAGCCATGATGCTTGTGGATTGCTTGAACTCCTATATTAAAAACCCATTGTTTTTCCGGCTTTTTTCGCCGTCAACCCCGTCCCGTTAAAAAAATATTTAAAAAAACCGCACGAAAAAACAATCGGTTTTTCAAGCCTTCTGCGAATAGTAGCTCCCCAAAGCACTTTAAATCTATAGCGAAATATTGAAAGTGGAAATCCAAGCTGATAGTATCAGGCACCTGAATTATTCAGCTATTTCTGAAACCTGTGGGTAAACTTGGGGAGAGTTTCCTGTCATGGATTTAAAAAAAAAGATTTTAGTTGTCGAAGATTCTGTGATTCAAAGAACCATATGTGTTTCTCAACTCAAGCAGGCCGGATTCGAAAATGTAGAAGTCGCCGGAGACGGCAACATCGCCTACTCCAAGCTGGAAGAAGGCGATATTGATCTGATCCTCTGCGATTGGGAAATGCCCGAACTGAATGGCATCCAACTTCTTAAAAAAGTCAAAAAGAATCCCACTCTTAAGAACATTCCGTTCATCATGCTCACCTCTATTAAAGATGATGAGCGTTACAAGGAGGCTCTTAGCGAGGGCGTTCAGGAGTACATCATCAAACCTGCCAATCCGGATCTGCTTAAAGCAGCGTTGGAAAAGATCGACTAAAGTCCCGCTCGCCACAAGATTCGTTACCCCGTAGGCGAGTTTCTCGGCCAATTTTATGGTTTACCGTTAATTTATCAGGGTTTAATGCCGTTACGAAAGGATAGACTGAAAAACCGGATGGAGTTTGAGATGAAAATTCTCGATGAAATCAAAAAAGTCCCCAGAGAGACCCCGCTACGCGACGAAAGTGATCGCCCCAAACGAGGGCTGAAATCTCTGCTGTTCTCACCTAAAAAGAAGCAGGACTCCGACAAAGACTTCCAGCATAAATATTACAGCGGCCGCATTACCCGTATCGACGAAGAAATCTAACCACTCGGCGCCAGCGTGACGCTGGACCCAGTAGCCGTGGTATTCTTCCTAAACTTTCGTGCCCCGAAGGGATAAATAACTTTTTGGGCCGAGATAAATTTTTCGCTCCCAAGAAAAAGTCATTGTTCATTGCCAGCGGAGGTTCTCCGCTAGTGGTCACTCTACAATCTCTTCCTTACGCGCATCCTTCAGTCCAATATCCCTTCGATCCAGCTCCAGCCGCCTGTCATCATTGCCTCTTCTATTTCCCCAGAGTCTTCCTTTATCCTTCACACGCTTGTCATGGTGCCGTCTACCTGATTTCGATCTTTTTTGAATTTCCTTACAGATATATTTTCTTTCTGTTTTCCATTCGATCTTGATGTAAGTAGGGAATTTTGTATCTTTATCAATGTATGCAGATTCAATATCCACACAACAAAGATGTGTGGCAAAACTCAAATTAGCCCCACGCAGGTTGGCATCCCGAATAAAAGTCCCATCCATATTGGCTCCATAAAGGTTGGCTCCTTTCAGGTTTGCTTCCCGCAAGTCTGCTTCCTTTAGGTTGGCCTCAGTCAGGTCAGCTCCCTGGAGGTCGGCTCCCCTCATGTTTGCAAGACCTAAATTTTTGCCTTTAAAGTCCGCCTTTTGAAGGTCCTTTTTGGAGAAATTCAAATCAGCCATTTTCTTTTCGCTCCCAACAAGGCTTACACTGAAACCAAGATAGATTAACTCCCCAAAGCTCAATTTATTTCATAAAACCCATGTTGTCAATATTGCAATAAATAACAGGTAAATCCAAAAAAGGTGACGACTGAAACAACTCTGGACCAAGACTGTTATTGGCGGCGGGATAAATGAAAATCGGACAAATGCATGACAACTAAAAAGACTGAAAAAGCGGCTTTTGATACAATGTTTGAGGTTGCATTATAAACCGGGTAGCAGCAGAATTAGATAGTCGGAAGGTTAAAATCCCTTTTAGAAATTGGCCTATGAAAAATATCAGACTCTTGATCGTAGACGACGACAAAGACTATATGACTCTTTTAAGGGACATATTAAAAAGACTCTGACTTGTCTTTTGAAGTCGATGAAGTGAATACATCGAAGTTGGCTTTGACGAAGTTGAAAGAGAATCCATATGACTGTGTGATCATTGACTACCTCATCCCCGGCGTGTCTGGCCTTGAAGTGATGAAAATGGCTAGAGGCCTGGGAATAAAGACTCCCTTCGTCCTTTTCAGCGCCTATGGGCATCCGGAATTGATAGAAGAATTGATTAAACAGGGAGTGGCTGATTTTATTTCAAAAGATGAATTGAGTTTAGATGTTCTTCAATACAAAATTAACGCTGTCGTCTCAGAAGAATTGCCGGATGAGATTCAATTGGATGATACGCCGATAACAAACCAAACTATTGGGGAATTAATGTCCTCACCTCCACAGTCCATTGATTCCGAGAAAACTATCGATGAAGTGATTGAACAGCTGAACTCTTTTGGAGTTGGCTCTCTGTTGGTGAAAAAAAATGGCAGCTATGCGGGGATCGTGACAAAAAAAGATTTAATCCGCAAGGCTATCAGCCAGAAACTGCCAAAAAATGCCACTAAAGTTTCAACTGTTATGACAGCCACCATACTGGCTTTAGCCCGTGACACTCCCGCAAAAGAAGCTTATGAGTTCATGAAAAACAAACACATCAGGCACCTCGCTGTCACAAAAGACGACGCCATAGTGGGGGTTGTGTCGGTCGAAAACCTGCTCGATAAAAATAACCCACTGCGTGGGGCTAATTACCTCCAGCCCCCGCTGGCCGGGCCTAGTGGAGAATATCCAACACCTGTTCCGGTGGACGGCCGATAGTCGCCTTTCCGTTGGCAAGCACGATGGGGCGTTCGATCAAGATGGGATGCTTGACCATGAAACCGAGCAAATCCTCATCGGTTAAAGACGCATTATCCAGTTCGCACTCTGCATAAACATCTTCTTTCTTACGCATCAGGTCACGTGGCGCCATCCCCAATAAATTTAGAATTTCTTGCAACTGTTCTGCGGTCGGTGGAGATTTCAGATACTCGACAATTTCCGGAGCGATGCCGTGTTCTACCAGTAACTCCAAGGTCTGGCACGATTTGGAACATTTCGGATTGTGATAAAGAATGACAGGCATGATTAATAGATACCTTATATTTTTAGCGGAGAACCTCCTCCACTAGCCGTGGAGGCAATGAGCAATAACTAATTGGGCTGAGAAAATATTTGCCCGCAAGATAAAAATATTCCTAGTTGGATCCAGCATCACGCTGGCGGCTAGTGGGAGACCAACCACCATCGGGACCGCAACGGGTGCAACGGATCCTTTTAAAGACTTCATCCCAATCCGCATCGGTAGCGATATAATCCAGAACGCATCGCAGGGCTTTATCTTTGTCTCCCAGCCTGTATTTTTCTGTGGCATGCTCCAGCATTTTTACCAGGTCTTCCTGAATCTGGAACTCGACCCCAATTTTTGCACCTGCCATATATATTAACCCCTTCTAAAAAAGTTTCTAAAATCAAGACTGAATTCAAATTGCCCTGCCAGCTAAAAATTATCAAGCTAACGTAATAATAACATTCTTCAAATTATTGCCTAACTTCTAAATCCTAAATTGAGCATGGGAAGGGAATCTGGCCTTTTTTAGAAGGCTTCTTTTCAAACTTGTAGGGCGATTTCGATCCGCAGGGGGCGGGTCGAAGTCGCTCACAAGCAAGGTTATTTTTTTCAACTTTAAAACCCCGGATAAAACCATGAAATCTTCCAAAAATAAAGTGATCTGCAACCCTTTCGTGGCAGATAGATCTGGCGGAAATACGAAGAAGAGCCTTGTTAAAAGAAACTCTCAATTGATGAGAAAACGAGAAGTCGATGCCATGGTGGAATTTGCCCGCAATAAAATCGTTGACAAATATTATGATTTAGAAAATTAATTTGAGGATTAAATTATGAACAATTTACACATGAAACATATTCTTTTGATCATTGAAGACAAAAAACGAGCCGGACAACTTGAAGAAGAAATGAAAGTTAGAATGAGAGGCAATGTTGTCTCAAGCGGCTTTGCAGCCCTTGAAATGATCAAGCATTTTCCTATATTTTCTGAGGTATTTATCCCTCTCGATTTAGCGGATTTGGATTACTCCGACTTTATCCGGTTTGCAAAGCGCTATTCCCCAAGTTCGAACTATATATTGATCGCACCTCCAACATTACCCGATTTGGGATGGCTGATGCTAAGCAATGAGATCGACGGTTACATCGAAGAACCCTTTTGCTTTTCCAACGTTTTAGATTTCTATCAGATTCAAAAGCCAGAGTTGGGTTCGCCAAGATCCATTCTTTTATCCGGAGCAGGACGGGCTTAAGCGAAAACATTTTTGCAATACATCAATACGATCGGCGTATTTCAAATTTGTGTGACTGCAATACTTTTTTAGCCTCCTCGGCCAGAGCTTTCAGCCCACTTTCATCCAAACTCTGCCAGCGTTGGGCTTTTTGCTCAGAAGAATCCATGTTTGGAAACAATGCGCTTTTCTCACTTTCCTTTAATGCCAATACCTTTTTCTGCCGCGACAGGTAAAGCAGTCCCTGATAGCGGATGCCCTGTTTCTCCGTTCCTGTTTTCAAGGTTCTCCGGAAGATGAAGATCACATCCTCACCATAGTGCATAGCCAATTTACGCAGTCGATCGCGAGTCACCGGCCCTGAAATGAGCTCCCCGGCTTTTGCTGGCGCGACGCGGAGCGGGTCGAGCTTCAGTAATATTTTCTTTTTTGGGTCAGGAAGTATCGCTTGAGCGTTCACACGATTCTCGATAACCCGTAACGATTTTGGGAACACCAGCATCTTGATGGCAGTGTCCGACTTTCCCTTGTCCATCAGGTCAGTTTCCGCCCAACCGACAGGAGATTCAGACAAAGCCACGGAACTCAATAATAACCAAAAACAAATTTTAGCCTGCCTGTATATATGTTTCATGAGTCACTCCTGTTTGAAGCGCTAATTTTACCTGCCAAATGCGGAATAGGGAATATTAAAGGCTATAGTTTATCTTATAATAAGACCTTTTTAAAAGTTGCGGTGACGATGATGAAACGCCAGACCCTTAATTTTTTAGTCGATGCCCTCGCTTTAGCGGGTTTGATCTTTCTAATGGCTACAGGGCTGTTTCTGCGCTACATACTCCCGCCCGGCAGCGGAAAGAGCCTGAGCGTTTGGGGACTCACCCGGCACGAATGGGGAGATATCCATTTCTATATTGCCGTTTTCATAGTAGCTGTTCTGTCACTCCACCTGGCCCTTCATTGGCAATGGATTGCGTGCGCCATTCAAAAAAAACCGCGGGAAGGGTCAGGATCTCGGGTCGCATTGGGTGTGGCGGGATTAGTCATTCTTTTGCTTATTGCAGCCGCCCCATTTTTAAGTCCAAAAGACAAGTATCAGGACGGCGTATATCATAAAACCCACCAAAGCGAAAAGTCGCACCCAGAAAACAAGCGGGGTAACTCCGCATCAACCGAAACCCTGCGTGGCTCCATGACTCTTGTCGAAGTGGAACAATCGACGGGTGTTCCGATTGATCACATCTTGAAAGAGCTTCGCATTCCCGAAAATGTTTCTTCAGATGAAAAACTGGGGTCACTACGACACCGATATAATTTCGAAATGTAAACCGTGCGGGAGGTTATCAAAAATTACCAGCTCACCACTCAACATTGAGGAGACGTACCTATGAATTCATTCAGCAGATTTATTTACTTGTCAGCAATTGTCATAGTTGCTTTTTTATTCTTAACCGCGCATCTCGCTCTGGCCGACGATTGCGTGCAAAAAAGAATGACTCCTCAAGCTCCTGGAGATCTTTATAAGCAAACCAATCCGCTTGAAGTCACACCAGAGATCATTGCAGCAGGTGAAAAGCTTTACATAAAGGGAGCAAAACCATTGGCCTGTATCCAATGCCACGGTGCCAAAGGTGAGGGTGACGGGAAAATGGCAAAGGGCATGAAGCCAAACCCAAGAAACTTTGCCTGTAAGGTCATGATGCAGGACATCCCAGATGGTCAACTGTTCTGGGTGATCAAGAACGGATCGAAAGGAACCGGAATGATGGGATTCAAAACCCTCAAAGACGACCAGATATGGCAGGTTGTGTCTTACATAAGACAGTTTTCAAACTAGCCACTGACCGTGGAGGTAGAGAGCTATAGTCCATTGGGCAACTTAAAACCATTGCGCAAATTTAAAACCAGGTTTATTGTCCTGCGGAGGTTCTCCGTCACTCCCCCGGCGACTCATCCCCCACAGCGGGGTCACCGGTTTTTTTCTTCCGCTGAGTTTCTTCGCAGACGAAACTTGTTTCAGAGGTCCATGTGACTTGCAGGTTAGGCGGGAGCAGGGTTTCCCGATCGATGATGGCCGATTGAACTTGTTCGCTCGACAGATGATGTGTCAGGCGAAGGTTGGCTCCCCTAAAATCGGTGCCACTGAGGTCATCATTTCGGACGTTGACACCGCTTAAATTGGCACCGTCCAAGTGGGAGTCGGTCAGGTCCGCCCCTATCAAGGTTGCACCCGAAAGGTTGGCCCCGGTCAATATGGCCTCGCTCAGGTCCTTGCCAGAAAAATTTATATGGGAAAGGTCTTTCCCGGCCAGATCGGCCCCACGAAGATTCGATCTCACCAATTCGGCTCTATCCATTCCTATCCCTCAAAACGTCACACAGTTCCTGTTCATTCATCCATGATACCGCCTGAACGGAAGAAATCCAAAGAATCGAGACCACTCGCCGTGGTGGCAGATCGCAGAGCTATTTCCGGCGAGAAAGTGAGCCAGGCGGCCTAACGGAATTGCCCTTTTAGGGCATTCATCCTCTTAACACTGTTTACTCTGTTGACTTATAAGCCATTTCTGTCTAACATTCCGAAATCCTTGATTTAACAAGTTCAAACTTTGCAACTTCCAGGAAAATTCCCATCTGGGATTCTAGTACTGGTAGTGGAGAAAATGATGGCTGATAGCCTGGTTGGGGAAATCATCGCCTGTCACGAGTGCGACAACTTTCATTATTATAAGTTGATCCCTGTGGGAACAAAAGCCCACTGCCTGCATTGCGGGAATATTCTCTACCGGCATATACCCGACTCCATAAATCGCAGTCTGGCTCTGTATTTTGCTGCGCTGTTGCTTTTTATCATTGCCAATGTGTTCCCATTTTTATCCCTGGAACTGGGTGGCCGGGTTGTTGAGAACATTCTGCTTTCCAGTAGTTGGGCGATGTATAAGATGGGCATGGGTGAACTGGGAGCGCTGATCGTTCTGACCAGTATTTTGTTTCCGTTTATCGTGATTGTCGGCATGCTCTATTTACTGGTCCCGGCTCGTATGGGAATCGCTGCACCTTTCATGGCGCAGGTGTATCGCATCGTCAATGCCATCGTTCCCTGGAGTCTGGTCGGCGTGTACATGCTGGGTGTCTTGATCGCCATTGTTAAATTGCAGGATCTGGCAAATGTAATCACGGGACCGAGCTTGATTGCATTATCTATATTGCTGATTGTTTATACCGCCGCGCGAGCCAGTTTTGATCCTCATGCTTTATGGTCATTGACGGAACATTCATCTTCAGGAATATCCAGTGATGATATCGCCAACCATAAAATTTTGAATTGTCACACTTGTGGTTTTCTCCATCGGCATGAAGATAAGCATCAACACTGCTCCCGATGCGCTTCACCTCTGCACCACAGAAAACATAACAGCATAGAAACCACCTGGGCCTTGCTGGCATCGGCTGTCGTATTGCTGATCCCCGCCAATATTTATCCGGTGATGACAGTGATTCGTTTTGGCCGGGGTGAACCCAGCACGATTTTGAGTGGTGTGTTGCATTTAATCGAATCGGGAATGTGGGGGCTGGCCATGATCGTATTTGTGGCCAGCATTGTTGTCCCTGTCATGAAGCTAATCATCCTGAGTTTTTTATTGATCAGCGTTCATAAGAAATCCATTTGGCGACCCCGTGATCGCACCTTGCTTTATCGTGCCACCGAGGTTGTTGGGGCATGGTCGATGGTAGATATCTTTTTGGTCGGACTGTTATCCTCACTCGTCAGTCTGGATGCCTTGTCAACGATACGCCCTGGAATAGGAGCCATCTTCTTTGCGGGAGTTGTTGTCATCACCATGTTTGCAGCCCATAGTTTTGACCCGCGCCTGATATGGGATAACGCCAAAGAAGAAGGGCAATAAAGAAATTGAAAATCTCAAGCCCACAAGTCAGCAAACAAATAGGCCCCTCCATCGTCTGGATAGTTCCATTGGTCACCCTTCTGGTGGGAGGCTGGCTGATCGTTAAAACCCTGTCTGAGCGAGGCCCGCATGCCACTATCAGTTTCAAAACGGCTGAGGGCATTGAAGTGGGCAAGACCAAGGTCAAATACAAAAATGTTGATATCGGTGTTGTTGAGCAAATCAAGTTCAGCGACGATTTTTCGAATACCATTTTGACGGTAGACTTCCATCAAGGAGCGGAAAAATTTTTACGCCGGAGCACCCTCTTCTGGGTGGTCAAGCCGCAGCTCAGCCTGCGTGGAGCATCCGGTCTGAGCACATTAATATCCGGTGCCTATATTGAAATTGAGCCGGGTCCGGGCGCTGCTCAATTGCATTTCACTGGCTTGGAAAAACAGCCTGTGGTCAAGTCCGACGAGCAGGGCAAGAAGATTACCTTAGTGACACAAAACCTCGGCTCGGTGGATACCGGCTCACCGATTTACTATCAGGGTTTGCTGGCGGGTGAAGTTTTGGGCTATGAACTGGGCAATGATCGCAAAAGCACATATGTTTACGCCTTTATCAAAGACCCTTTTGACCAGCTCATCCGTGGTAACACTAATTTCTGGAACGTGAGTGGCATTAATGTGTCAATGGGGGCTGACGGATTCAAAATGCAGACAGAGTCCCTTCGGTCAATGATATTTGGTGGCATTGCATTTCAAACACCGGAGACGCTGGAACAGGCGACCACCGACGTTAACAATTTGATTTTCACCTTGCACGAAAACTATGAAAATATCCAGAAACATGCTTACACCCGGAAAATCAAGTTTCTCATATTCTTTAACAGTTCCATACGTGGCCTGAGTATTGGCGCACCGGTAGAGTTTAAAGGCATCAAGGTCGGCTCTGTACTGGATGTAAGACTGGAATTCGACCGGGGAAGCACCACTTTTAGGATCCCCGTGTTGATCGAGATAGAACCTCAAAGAATTATCGAACGTGGAGGAGACCCTGGAGTTGGCTCATCCACGTTCGATAGTCTGATTGAGCGGGGGCTCCGGGCGCGCCTGCAAACGGGCAGCCTGTTGACCAGTCAATTATATGTCGAACTCGATATGCACCCTGATTCGCCGGTTAATCTCAGTGGTGATGACACGCCCTACCCGGAGTTACCAACGTTGCCAACATCAAATTTTGGTGCCATCACTCAGTCGGCCGAAGACTTGTTGGTCAAACTCAACTCCATTGACATTGAAAAGGTCACATCCGTATTGATCGATACCATTGAAACTGCCAACAAGACCATGCACAGCGCAGACAAAGCCATAGACAACGCAAACACGCTTATGGCTACTCCGGGCATCCCCGAAGCCATTGAAGATATTCGAGTGGCATTGAAAAACTTCAAAAACATCACACAAATAATGAATGACTCCAACTTAGTTGCAAGTGCCGCCGAAACACTAAAAAATGTAGACAGGACAATTAGTAGCGCAGAGAAAGCGATAAACAGTACGGATGAAACAATGGGCAACGTAAACGCACTCGTTACGATACCGGGCATCCCCGAAGCCATTGAGGATATTCGACTATCATTGAAAAGCTTCAAAAGCATCATGCTGAAAGTGGACAACTCCAATTTACAGGAGGCCATCAATGCCGGTCATCTTGCGCTGGCTAATCTAACTAAAACTCTGGAAAAGACCAGTAAGATGATGGAACCCAACTCGCCCATTCAATATAACCTGATCGAATTAACCAAGGAATTTGAAGAAACGGCGCGGGCCATCCGCTCATTGATTGAAACACTGGAACGCAATCCCCAGGAATTGATTTTTGGCAAAGATAAGAAAGCCAAAGGAGAATAGCAATATGAGGAGTCATCTATATAAATCCGTTGTCTTGCTATATGTAGCCTTTCTGTTAAGCAGCTGCACAGGAGTTGGCACTACGGCCTCAACACGTTATTACCTGATTGACCCGATAGAATACTCAAACATATCAGCAGTCAGACCAATGAGCATAGAAATCATCAACCTCCAGATTCCTCAGTATCTGGAACGTTTCCATATAGCCACACGAAGCAGTGAAAGTCAGCTTGAGTTTTCCGAAGGCCACCAGTGGGGGGAAAATTTACGCAAGAACCTTTTGCGCACCATGGCCAGAAACCTGTCGGCATTATTATCGACCATGGACATAGGAACACCGTTGAACCGGTCTGCATCATCACCGGACTACCGGGTACAAATTCACATTGAGCAATTTGAGCAGGAAAGTAACAACAAGGTAAAACTTGTTGCCCGCTGGCAGCTCTCATCAAGCGAGGCTCAAACCAAGCCATCGGGCGTATTCAGCGCCACCCTGCAAGGTGAGGAGACCATTAAAGAAGAGAATTACGAACAAATAGTATCGGTGATGCGTCAACTATACGGGAAGCTCAGCGAACGCATTGCTGAAACAATCCTCGCACAGGAAAAATAATTGCAACAAACTATAACGATGAAATCATTGTCTCGCAATCAGCTATTATTTTTCCTTCTATTTTCCTTCTTGCCTATACAAGAAAGTGTCGGCTTTGTCAGCGATGAAGCAACAGGCACCGAAATCATGGAAGAAGTCTACAAGCGACACCAACAATTCCCTTATATCTATGAAGAACAATCCATGGTGATGGAAGACAGGAATGGTGATCGCGACACACGCAAAGCCCGACGATACTCAAGAGTGGAGGAGGACGGCACGGTGAAGTTTCTCCTGTTGTTTGATTACCCGCAGGAAGTAAAAGGCGTTGCCTTGTTAGCCAACCGTAGCCCTGATGGCAAGACAAACAAATATATTTATCTGCCGGCCTATGGTGAACAACTTATTGAAAGTGCCGGTGAGGGCAGTGGGGATAACTTTCTCGGCACTGATTTTTCTGTAGAAAACCTAACCGGCGAAATTTTGTCGGATCACCGCTATGCGCGTCGTGATGACAGGGAAGTTGATGAAAATAAATATTTCATTCTGGACGTTTACAAGGTCAACAACCCGTTAACAGAAGATCGGATATTAAGACGCCACTTTATTCGGCAGGATAATTTTTACATCACCCTGACCCACCATTTTGACAAGCATGAACGTATATCCCGCATACAGAGCCACCACGATCTTAAAGCGGTCAACAGTAACATGTGGCGGGCCAATATGGTCCTCATGGAAAATATAAATGACCAGCACCAATCATTGATCAAGACCTCCCGGCGCATTTTTTCGCATGACTATGTTCCTGCAGAAGTATTCACTGCAAAATGGTTATATGAGAACTATCCCCACATTAAACCTGCGGAAGATTCAGACAACCCGGAGGAAATCGCAGAGTGATATCGCAAATATACATGTTGGGCTACAGGCACCGCGGTCTTGTGTCACTATTTCTGTTGATCGCTACAGTCTTGATCGGGGCAGGCATGCACCGGCTGCAGGTTGATACCGGCATAGACAGCTTGATACCTGCTGATGATCCATCTCGCCTCGTTTATCAAAAAGTCATGGGGGAATTTGGTACAGATAACAAAACCATTATCTATATCAAGGATCAAAACCTGTGGACCCCTGGAAAACTGGCGAAAATTGAACAACTACACTTTGCAATCGAAAAAATTGAGGGTGTCAGTCGTGTCAACAGTTTGTTTACTTTGCATACCCTGCATGGCGTGGACAACAAGATTATTACCCGTCCTCTACTTATTGCAGCACCTAAAACAGAACAGGAAGCATTGGACGCCAGAGAAAGCGCACTGGCAAATCCCCTTTATCAGGGTAATTTTTTCTCGGACGACGGCAAAGTCACCGCAATTATCGTATCTGTGGAAGATAGAGAAGATAGTAATAATTTCAGCCGCAATATTCATCTGGCGCTGGAAGAACAGCTTGAAGTTCACCGTGCAGATTTTGAGTATATGGCACAAGTCGGCCCACCCAGAATTAGCGCCGAATTAAAAAACAGTCTGTATGAAGACTTTATATTGCTTGGGCCGCTATCCGTGGTAATTCTGGTTTTATCTATTTTAATTTTTATGCGTAGCTGGCTGTCGGCCATGGTACCGTTGGTGACCTCACTGCTCACGATTATCTGGACCTTTGGAATGCTAGGCTGGTTAGGTGTGCCCCTTAATATCCTGAGCGCAATGATACCCTCATTGATTATTGTTATCGGGTCCACCGAAGACACGCATATGATGGCGGCATTTTTACGCGGGCTGGATGAAAACCCAGGAGAAAACTCGCAAAAGAAAGCCGTTCAATACATGGCAAACCATATTGGTTTGCCAATGATACTCACCGTCTTGACCACAACCTTGGGCTTTGCCAGCAACCTGTTCAGCAATATTGGGTTGATACAACATTTTTCATTTGCCGCAACTTTTGCGATGCTGGCAAACGGAGTCATCACTGTTCTGGTTATGCCTCTCATGCTGTCCTTGTTTGGTTCGCATAAAAATTCCAGCATGGCTAAAGGCAAAAACCGGTTGCCGGATCGTATCGTGAGTGTATTTCGATATTCCCAGGATCGCTTTCCCATATCGATATTGGTCTTTACCGCAATACTCTGCGCTTTTTTTATTTTTCAGGCATCCAAACTATATGTCACCAATGACCCCCTATCCTATTTTCCCAGCGATCGTCCGTTGATACAGGATACCAAACGCATACATGAAGATCTGGCGGGAATAAAAATATTTTTCATATCGCTCGAAGCTAAACAGGGAAAAGCATTTCAGGAACCAAAAAATATTCAGAAGCTGGATGATATTCAGCGTTTCCTTGCCGATCAAGGTGTCTACGATCGCAGCATATCCCTGGCCGATCACCTGAAATTTATAAACCATGAGTTTCGGGGTGACACTGCCGGAAACGCCTTACCCCAAACCCGACAACTGGTTGCCCAATATTTAATGTTTTTGCAACGTGGCGACCTGGATAATTATGTCAGCCACGATTACCGTCGTGCCAATATTGTGGTTCGACATAACATCACAGACTCTCACACTCTGAACCAATATATTGAAGAGTTGCAGGAGGTCATCGATAAAATCGCGGGTCCCGATATGAAAACTTTCATCGTCGGCCAAAACCTGATGGTAAACAGCGCGGCAGAAAATTTAATGGTGGCCCAGGTGAAAGCCCTGTCCCTGTTGATGGCATTGATATTTCTAATAATGTCCATCATGTTCACATCACTGAAAGGCGGGGTCATTGCTCTGGTGCCTGCCATTATTCCCATCGCTCTGATGTTTGGCATTATGGGTTATCTGGATATACCTTTAAATCCAGGCACAGCAATGGTTGCAGTGATTGCGATTGGTATTGCCATAGATGGCACCATCCATCTACTGGCACGATACAACGAGCTCTGCCGTCGCACTTCCAACTACGCCGAGGCGGTGCACGCCGCCGTCAATGACGAAGCCACACCACTTATTGTATCCAGTATCGCGCTCGCACTCGGATTTGGTATTTTAATCTTTTCAAACTTTACCATCGTTGCGCAATTTGGCGCATTGGCTGCGGCGACCATGTTGTTTTCAATATTTGCCAATTTGTTGATCACCCCGATCATCATGACCCGCATTCGCCTGGTCGGACTTTACCAGATACTCTCCATGGCAATCGACCCGGACGTGCTAGATGGCAGTCCCTTGTTGCAAAACATGAGCAATTATCAGCGGCGCAAAGCAATTTTAATCTCCGAACTTCATGAGTTTGAAAAAGGCGAACTGATAGTAGAACAGAATACAATTGGCCGTAATATGCATTTGATTCTTTCAGGCGAAGCAGAAGTTATCCGAAGGGATGGTGATGAATCACGTTTATTAGCTACTTTAAAGGCAGGGCAGGTTTTTGGGGAGGTGGGTTATATACGCGAAACAGAAAGAACCGCAGATGTCGTGGCCACCGAGAAAGTATCCGCATTGCGATTCGATTATGAACGCATGCAAAAAGACCTGAAGTTTTTCCCGAATATTGTGGCCAAACTTAATTTCAATATCAGCTATATCCTCGGCGAACGCCTCGCAGATATGGTGGAAAACTCAAAGAAAAAATAACCCATCAACGATGGGCCGTTGTTTTCAATTCCCCTCCGGCGGGGTCGCTGGTTATTCATTCCCTGTCCGTGGGACGGACTGGCCCTGCGCCGAGCAGTCGCGGGACTTGACAAACAGAGGAACAGGCACCAAATTTATTATGTAGGACAGGGAGGGCAGTCCTCCCAACCGGACCAGAGCGTGTTGCGGAAATGGCTTAACTCTTCCACGGTTTGTGGTGCGTTGGTGCAGAGAGGTCAGGTTCCCAACTGCATGCTCTGGTGTTCTTTTTTCTACTCTGGCCCTGCGCCGAGCAGCCAGCGTGACGCTGGACTGTGATATCCCCAACATTAGCCTCATGCCCGGAGGTACAACGAGAAACACCACCGACTTACACCCTCCGGCGAGGTCACCTGTCATCCTGAGGCACTCGAAGGATCATTCCCTGTCCGTGGGACGGACTTGCCTCGACGGAGAGTCTCGATACGCCGGATTAAGGATGCTGGCCAAGCTTCCCGGTTAACTTTAAGGGACTCTTCCGCTTTCTCGAGGTGATGAATTATAAGGTCGCGTTTATCCAGTTCGAAATAAGCCTCCACTAAATCTAGCCGGATCTGGGCTTCTTCTTTTCTGTTTTCAAGATATTTAGCCACGTCCAAAGCCTGACTGAGGCACTCTATGGTTTTTTCCCATTCCCCCAGTTTGCGCCAGTTGAGCCCGACACCCACCAATAACTCCAGTTGCTTGTCGTGGTCTTCCAGTTCACGGTAACTTGCAAGGGCCTTCAAATAGTACTCAATCGCTTGTTCTATTTTTTTCTGTTGGACGCATACATACCCAAGACCGTTATAAGAACTGCCGACATAAGCGTGCAGGTTTTTCAACTCTGCCAAGTCCCGCTGTTCTTCATAAAATCTATTAGCCTGGCTTATGTTTCCAGAAATCGCATAGGCGTCTCCCAGGTTTGCCAGCAAAATACAAATCTCCTCGAAATTTTCTAGATTGCGGGCGATTTTTAATTCCTCCAAAAAATACTGGATGGCCTTCAGAGTTTGCCTTAATCGGGTATAAGCAAGGCCCAATGCCGACAACGCATTTTTTTCGGCTGCCGCATCGCCAACGGCGCGCGCCTTTTGCAAAAAAATTGTCTCCGCCTCAACCACCTTGCGCAACTCCATGCCGTTAGACGATTCGAGGTCCACCTGACCTCCCTTGCGTTGCCGTCGTCCGTCAAAATCTGCCAACCTTTGGTAATTGACTTCTACCGACTGCGTCAACTTTTGTTTCACCTCGCTTATAAATTCTAGCTCCTCTTGCAAATGTTCCAGAAAAAGTTCCATATCCTCCGACCAGAAAACTGATCGCAAACGATGCGACTTGCAATCGATCAACTTTTTATAAGCCCCCGGCACGTTACTTCTTTCCGGCAGTTTGGCATCATCGATCAATATCAGGACGATTAAAATATCCCGGCTCATCGCCAAAACAATTTCAGACCGCAGCCGATCATTATCAATGAGATTATATGCGGAGACATCTTCTCCCGACACAGCCGGATTTTCGCCGATGACAACAACCAACACATCGCAGGCCTCTAACTGGTCACTAATTTCTTGTTGGGAAATTTCCTCTTCAGGAACAATGCACTCAGTCTCTAGAAAGGATTCACAATGAGCGGAGATTTTTTGCGCATAGGTTTGCGCGAAGGAAGAACCCGAACTGAAGTATATCAACGCCATCTTTAAAAACTCCTACGCGTTGAACAGCAAAAATTAGAAAATTTTTGTTCTCAATTTTGGCCCCGGCATCTGTATATCCAGAGACGTATCAGACCAGGAACATTTGCTTGCCTCGCCTTCCAGCTTCTGATGTAATTCAAGAATACTCATCCCGGATGATTCATATTCTTCTAAAGTCTCTTTTGATATTTTTATACTACTGGTTTCGGTTTTTTCGACAGGTAAAATCAGGTTACCATCCTCATCAAATTCACCATAGGACTCACATCTACGGATCATTTGTTTTATGGATTTCACACATCTTGTAATATTATTTTTCGAGATCATAAAACATTATCTCTTTATTGAGAGACTTTATGAAGCGAGAGAAAATTAAATATAATTTCTCAGTAATTCACTCGTCCTTCTTGTTTCCGGGTTTTGGAAAATTTTTGGAGGAACCGAGGCGTTTGGCAACATTGAATAACAGCACCAGAAACACGAATACGAAAAAAGCTCCATACAAGATATAAGTTTCATTTGAGGGTTGCATTTATCTTGCCTCAATCAGAACAATATTATTTCTCGATTTTGAAATAAACGCTTCTCTCGAGAGGTTCTCATCCGGGTGAGTGACACTATCGATTCTAGCTGCCTTCAAGGCTTTTTCCAACAACAATGCGGGAATAGCAAAATTATGGGAACCGTTCACTGGAAATGCGGCTTTAGCATGGGCCTCTAACAATACCATTCCCACCACTTCCTGCCGGGTGTTGAACAACGGACCCCCACTATGTACTGGGTTGAGAGCCATTTTTAATTCGATCAACATCGATGCGGTGTCGGCAGACCCTTCGATCAAAACATGCTGGTCTTCCAGCGTGTTGGTCCACGGGTATCCCAATGTGAATACCGACTCGCTTCCGGGACCCAATGCTTTTCGACTCATCACGAGAGGCTGGCGCTTTACTTTCGGCATTTCTTTCAGCCTCAAGATTACCAGGTTGCTGGCGGGATCGAGAAACACCACCTCCGCATTAATATCGTCTTCGTTGGGGAATTTTATCTTTAAGGTTTCTGCTTCTTTCACCAGATCGTGGTAGGTGAAAACATGCGCGCCATCTCCGATCAGGAACCCTGAGCCCAGACGCGTCACAGGAGTATTGAAGGTTAGAAAGGCCAACAAAAGAAGAATGAACGCACCTATTATTGCCTTGATCATTTATAAATCCATTATGGTTTTCATTCCCTATCCGTGGGACGGACGCCGAGCAGTCAGGTTCCGCAGAACGTCCGGTAGGGCCTGCCCGTAACCGGCGCCGGCTCGGCATAGGCTTCGTTTCCCTCAACCTCGTCGAAGGGATGACTCAAAACGGCCAGCAACTTCGAGAAGGGCACCGTGTCCTGATTGACTGCGGCGGCAAGAGCTTCTTCGACTTTATGGTTCCTTGGGATATAAATCGGATTGACCCGGTCCATCGCCTGCGCGCGAGTCTCCGCTGCAATTCCATCCTGCTCCAATCGCTTTTGCCAACGCTGCGCCCAGGCGTCGAAGGCACCCGGCTCTTTGAACAAGTGTCGTACCGCGTCACTATCACCGCGCAAAACTTGGGAAAGACGGCGGAAGACAAGGGTGAAATCCGCATGTCCACCTTCCATCACCGATAGCAGGTCGTTGATCAGTTGCAAGTCGATAGAATCTTCCGTCGACAAACCGATCTTTGATCGCATTCCCGCCAGCCAATGAGACTCATAAAGAGGCTGAATACACTCGATCGTTTCGGTCAGCAATTCGATGGCCCGGTCCTTGTCGGTATCGACAAACGGGATCAGCGTTTCCGCCAATCGGGTCAGGTTCCAGATCAAAATCTCCGGCTGGTTGGCATAGGCATAGCGGCCGTGCTGATCGATCGAGCTGAACACCGTACTCCGCGCATAGCTGTCCATAAAAGCGCAGGGCCCATAATCGATGGTCTCGCCAGAGATCGTCATGTTGTCGGTGTTCATCACTCCATGAATGAAACCGATACTCATCCAGCGCGCCACCAGGGCGGCCTGGGCATCGGCAACAGCCGCGAAGAATGCCAGATAGGGGTTTTCCGCATCGGCTGTGTCGGGGTAGTGCCGCGCAATGGAATAATCGGCGAGTTTACGGACTTTGTCGACATCACCACGCGCTGCGCCATACTGGAAAGTTCCGACGCGAATGTGGCTCGCCGAAACCCGAGTGAGAATAGCACCGGGCAAAGGGGTTTCTCGATAGATGGCGTCCCCGGTAGCAACAGCCGCCAGAGCGCGTGTCGTCGGGATACCGAGCGCATGCATGCCTTCTCCGATCAGGTATTCGCGCAACACCGGGCCAACTGCCGCCTTGCCATCTCCGCCGCGCGAGAACGGGGTACGACCCGAACCTTTCAGCTGAATATCGCGGCGTCGTTGTCGGGTATCGATCACTTCACCGAGGAGAAGCGCGCGTCCATCCCCCAGCTGCGGGGAGAACCCGCCAAACTGGTGCCCGGCATAAGCCTGAGCTAACGGCTCCGAACCTTCGGGTGCTGCATTGCCAGAGAAAATCGCCAACCCTGCGTCCGAATCGAGCGCGACCGGGTCAAGCCCAAGCTCCTCGGCCAATGCATGGTTGAACTGCAACAGTTTCGGGGCGACAACAGGTTCTGCCTGGCAGAACTTGAAAAAACCTTCAAGACTGCGGGCGAAACTGTTATCGAAATTGAAATGCGGGCGATTAGGGTCGTCTATCGTCTCATTTGACTTTACCATCTGTATCCTCTCCCGGCATTGCCCTTAGTAATAGAAGGGTCATGTCATTGGATGTTAATTAGCAGGGATAGGATTGATATTTTTTTACAACCAATACCCCTCCGAAAATTTCGTACCTCGGAGAGGGGGGTCTCCTCATTATCCCCTTTATCTTATTGAATATTAAGGTATAATGCGGCTCGTTTTACCGATGGGCCAGTGAGGGGTTTTTGTTCCGCGCCGCCCAGCCGCCTTTGACAAACATAATTTTTATCCGGAGATATAGTTGCATGGCAGATCCACATCAAAAAGGTCTTTATAGTTCCAATAACCCGAAACGCTTCTGGCGGCGGCTGGCCTGGTTCGCTGGAATTGCCTTGATCAGCTTTTTTTTGGTTGGGGCTTCACATCATTTCCAAAACGTGCCCGACCAAACCGTTCACAAATCCCAAATTGACAAACTTGAATTCCCTCCGCTGGAATTAAAATCACCACAAGTGCCGGAGTCCGAAACCGAGCCTAAACCAGAACTTGAAAAAGAAGTTTACCGTTGGATCAAAGGGGATATTGCCCGTAACCAGAGCTTGTCTCATTTAATGAGCGACCATGGAATACCGCTGGAGACCGTGTTGGAACTGGTAAAACAAACCCGGCCAACCTATAACCTGAGCCGCCTGCGCGCTGGTCAACCTTATTCCATCAAACTGACTTCTGATGACCAGTTGGTTGCCTTTGCCTATCAAGCCGATGAGAACCGTGAGTTGTTCATTGAAAGAAAAGGTACTGAATTTGTCTCTCGCTTAATAGCACCTGATTATGAAATCCGGCTGGAAATTCTGGAAGGTATCATCCAGGAAAACCTGATCACCACTGTGTTGGAAGCAGGAGGAAGCTATCAGGTCGCCATCGATCTCGAAGAAATTTTTGCATGGCAGATCAATTTTTTTAAAGACCTGCGAGTGGGAGACTCATTTAAGGTTCTAGTAGAAAAAAGGTTTCTGGATCAAGAGTTTTCCGGTTTTGGAAAAATAAGAGCCGTTACGTTCCAGAACCGTGGCAAAAATCTCGACGCAGTTTATTTTAAACCCGAAGGTGGGCATGGTGGATACTACGCTTCTGATGGCCGACCCTTAAAAAAACAATTTTTGAAGAGTCCGTTAAAATTTACCCGGATCACATCCACGTTCACCCACAAACGGTTTCATCCCATATATAAAAAACATATGGCACATAGAGCGGTCGATTATGCGGCTCCACGAGGAACACCGATTTATGCCATCAGTGATGGTGAGGTGCTTAGCGTGTCGCGCAATACCCGTTCAGGAAAAAATATTAAGTTGAAACACCCTAATGGGTATGAGAGCTCTTATTCTCACATGTCGAGATATGCTACGAAGCTGTCTCAGGGAAAGAAAGTCCAACAAGGTCAGGTAATCGGCTATGTAGGTGCCACCGGGGCCGCAACGGGACCCCACCTTTGTTTTCATCTGCGGAAAAACAGCAGGTCGATCAACCCCCTGACGTTCCAGTCACCGGGCGGGCCTGAACTGGAAGAAAAAAACCAGAAGGCTTTCCGTTTGCTTGCTCAACAAGAGATGCAGGCATTAAACCATCCTGAATCACTGAAAACTCAAATCGGTTAGCACAGGTTTTTGTTGTACCCCTTCGAGGCATAAAACTAATGACGGGGTTATCACAGCCTCTGCGCCGAGCAGTGGAGCCAGCGGGCGGAATTGAACCGCCGACCTACTGATTACGAATTTCTTGACTATAACTAAAGTTCTTTATTATTAATGACTTACAAGGGGCCGTCCATTGCTATATGTCCCATAGTGACCCATTGTAACCTATGCCTTCGCACAAAATCCGCACAACGGGCTATAGGTTGAATTTTCTTAAACTCTATTCCAACAAGGAGCTTCGATGTAAGAATAACTAAAAAATATCAATCAAAAGCCCTTTCAACAGACAGAAAACTGGCCACAGCAGGCTACTTTGCAGCATATGTTCACTAAGGCTCTTAAATGAGAAATGATGGATAAAAATATTTAAACCGCATCCATTTTTAATCGAGAGTAATCGGTGATTACAGTATTTGTCTGAACAGGAATGTCCTATCCTGATTAAATCCTATGCTCTTCATCTTAGACCGATTGTGGTCACAACCTTGAACTCCTATTTGATACAAATCAAATCTTCTTCTGTCTATTAAAACCCCTCCTATTTTTTCCGCCAGAATTTTCTTTCAATTATGATCCTCTTAAACCCCAAATTTGAGCAAAAATGTAGGATTACTACCTCACACATAGGGTCGATGTTTATATCTCCAATTTGGGTTCAATAAACCGCTTAAACCGGACAATAGACATTGGTTTTAGCTCAAAAAAGGCGGGGATTCAGGGTTTTAAATCAGACTTTACAGCTGTAAAGAATTGGTGTGGACTTGACTAAGGTCAAGGAATTATTGAAGAGCAACATCTTGGGAGTGATTTTAAAATACTCGGATTTGTCGTAAGGTTCGCAATTCAATTTGTAGAAATACGTATAGATCTTATCTAAAACCTCACAGATTTTTTACTATTCTAAAAACCGGCCACTATAGCAAAAGTAAAAAAAACGAGCCAAAGCCTACCTTAAAGCCTTTCCTTATCAGAAGCAGAATTGCGGCCGTTAATGAACATTGCGAGTAATGACTTGCAAGCACACTAGAAGCCCAGAACGACCAAATAAGTGAATCCGCAATCCATTAAATCTAAAGAAGTTACAAGCTTTATTTTATTTTTACAAAATAAACCGAGCCAAATCCCTTGCTCAGGCCATTCCTTCATAGAAGGGGAAGTCTCATTAAAATAAATTAAGGAGAATTTCTATGCTGGTGTCCATTAATCTCGACCAAGAAATTCGAGCTATTCTCCATCGAAATGAGTTTGAAGTTTGCGAAAGCAGACTCACTAATGAAGAATATGCACGATTTTATGACCAGCTATACGCTTATTGTGAAACAGATGGAATTCATATGGAAATAGTTCAAGACGACCATTATTGATGGCTGAAGAAATAGACAAAGGAATACTAAAACAAAAGAAGATTATGATTTATTTAAGGCCGGCGGTGATAAAGCTCTGGAAAAGTTACAGAAAATCAGAGACAACGAAAAGTGGCTAAAGAAACAAATTGAAGCTGGGAAAAAGAATCTGACAAAATTAAAGGTT
>CALAGQ010000050.1 GCA_937891765.1 uncultured Nitrospina sp. | reverse complement strand
CTTAAGAGGGTCATAGTTACCCCCGCCGTTTGATGGACCTTAGCTCCCTTGTAAAGGAGTTTTAGACACCACCACTGGGCAGGTCTCACCAAGTATACACGTCATTTCTGATTAGCACTTGGCTACGTTTTTGGTAAACAGTCGGGCCGTCCTTGTTACTGAGATCTATTAATGCATCAACATTTCTGAAAAACACAAAAATAGACATCCCTTCAGCCGAAGCTACAGGACTAATTTGCCGAATTCCCTTAATTGGTTTTACCTTACACGCCTTGGCCTACTAAGCCTGAGCACCAGTGTCGGTTGTGGGTACAGTTAATTAATTTAAGAGTATAATCTTTTCACTGGCTCTCGGAATCAGCAACAATCTAAAAATTCACAACAGTCTTAGGATTACCCTCGTGAAGTTTCTTTTTAGAACATTCTCTCGAATGCAAACTTATCCCAAAGCAAAAAAATACTATATAAAAATTAATCAGTGCAGGAATATTAACCTGCCATCCATCGTCACATTCAGTTAAGATGCAACTTAGGTCCTGACTAACCCTTGGCTAATGTATAGTGCCAAGGAAACCTTGCTCTTTCGGCGTTATTCATTCTCAGAATAATCACATCCTACTCTTACCAGGATTCTCATTAGTTTTCGCTCCACTCTTTCTCTCGAAAAAACTTCTACGCAAAAACCACGCCTACTTACCCGAACATTCTATCTAGAATGCCGCTAAAGTATCGGTATTATGCTTAGCCCTGTCCATTTTCCAGGCTCTGAACCTCAATAGGTGAGCTGTTACGCTTTCTTTAAATGATAGCTGCTTCTAGGCTTACATCCCTAGTGTCTTAGGTTCAAAACACTGTTTGTTACACTTAGCATAAATTTATGGACCTTAACTTTAGTCTCCCTTGTTTGGGTCTCGGAAATGTATCTTACATACACACCCTGATTCCTGTTTTATGCAGTTAACAGATTCTGAGTTGGAAAAATCTCCGTAAGCATTTGCCCCAGCAAGATTTATCCGTACTATACTCCGTTAACAAACAAAACAAGACTATACGAAGGCATATTTCAGTAGGAACCAGCCATTGCCAGATTAGATAGGCTTTTCACCCCTATACACAAGTCATCCGAGTACATGCACGTAACACCGGTTCGGCCCTCCATCCTCCTTTCGGAAGACTTCAACCTGCTCATATATAGATCA
>CALAGQ010000049.1 GCA_937891765.1 uncultured Nitrospina sp. | reverse complement strand
GGCCTCTCACGCCGGAAACAGCTCCTATTCTCTCTAGTTAAAGAGGGGATAAAAAAATATCTTCCCTATCATCGCTTACGGGTTAATATCGTTCTGTTAATGTTTTTAGGGACGGTTTTCTTAGTGGCGACTACTTTCAAAAAACAGATTGTTGTTCTCCTGGCAGGTCTTGCTGTGTTCGGTGTGATTCTTCTTATCCCAACACCTGATGGATTGACTCTGATTGGGCAACGTATGCTCGCGGTGACCGCGCTCATGGCGATCTGGTGGATCGGTGAGGGGACTTCCCTTGCGGTAACGGCCTTGTTGCCGTTGGTATTGTTTCCGGTGTTGGGTATCCTGCCCAGTAAATTGGTGGCACCCAATTATGCCAACCATCTCATCTTTCTGTTTCTCGGCGGATTCATGATCGCTCTCGCCATGGAAAAATGGAATTTTCACAAACGCCTGGCGTTATGGATCATCTTCGCAATCGGCACCCGGCCTCAGCATTTGGTTTTAGGATTCATGACCGCCACGGCTTTTTTGTCAATGTGGATCTCCAACACCGCATCGACCATGATGATGTTCCCGGTTGCGATGGCGGTGGTGCGGCAGATCGCTCTCGATGCGTCTTTGGACGGAGTTAAAAATTCTGAAACACAAAAGGCTATTGAGCAGGGATTAGGACTCGTCCTCATGCTGGGGCTGGCCTATTCTGCCAGTATTGGTGGAGTGGGCACCCTCGTTGGCACCGCACCTAATATAGTTTTTGTTGGGTTCTATAAAAAACTGTTTCCGGAAAACCCTGAGATAACTTTTTTTCAGTGGATGGTGATGGCGATTCCTGTGGTGATGGTTTTTATTCCCATCGTATGGATGTATCTGTGCCGGGTGGTGTCTCCCTTTCCGTTAAAAAATATATCAGCCGGGAGTGATGAAATAATCCAGAGAGAACTGGATGATTTGGGTTCTATGACCCGTGCGGAAAAAACGGTGGCGACGGTGTTTTGTCTCACCGCTTTTTTATGGATATTTCGTCAACCCATTTCGTTAGGGGAATTTGTTCTCCCCGGTTGGTCGGGATTGTTTGCCCACCCTGAATATCTTCACGATTCCACTGTGGCCATGGCGATGGGCGTTCTGCTCATGATTCTTCCAGTTGATGGAAATGCGGGACAGGACCTAAACGGCAAGCGAGAATTCTTCGTGCTCGACTGGAAAACCGTGCAGGAGAAAATCCCCTGGGGCGTTTTGCTTTTGTTCGGCGGCGGGTTTGCGTTGGCCGGGGGTTTTGGCGCGAGCGGACTCGATGCATGGATCGGCAGCAAGCTCACTGGCGTTGCGGGTTGGCCTTTATGGTGTGTGGTGCTCAGCATTTGCCTTGGCATTACTTTTTTGACGGAGTTGACCTCCAACACGGCGACCACGACGATGATTCTCCCCATACTCGGTGTGTCAGCGGTGGCTGTGAATATTCATCCTCTTTTATTTATGGTGCCGGCAACTTTGGCGGCATCTTTTGCTTTCATGTTGCCTGTTGCGACTCCGCCAAATGCGATTGTGTTTGGCAGTGGTTGGGTGACGATCCCTCAAATGTCACGTTCCGGGTTTGCCCTCAACTTTGTGGGTGCTGTCATCGTAACTATCGCTGTTCTGCTTTTAGTCGAATCTCTTTTTATTTCGCCTTAAACCTATATAAAATAATGGGTTATGGTGTTCATCCTTAGGGCGGTTGCTTTAGGGCAGGCAAACTGGTATTTAGAGTGTTATGGATCCTGCCAATTTCGTACATCTTCATCTTCATACTTCCTATAGTTTACTGGACTCTTCGATCCGCCATTCTGCCCTGTTTGAAAAGGCGGCGGAGTTTGGCATGCCCGCTGTGGCGATGACCGATCATGGCAATATGTTTGGGGCGGTGGAGTTTTATAATGCGGCCCGCAAACATGGCATCAAGCCGATCATCGGGTGCGAGGTGTATGTAGCGCCTGAGAGTCGTCTCGAAAAAACCTCCAAAGAGGGTCTTCGCGATGCGGCTTATCACCTCATCCTTCTTTCCGAAAATGAGACGGGTTATAAAAACCTTATAAAGCTCGTGACCAAGGGATATCTGGAAGGGTTCTATTACAAACCACGTATTGACAAGGAACTGCTTGCAGAATATTCGGAAGGACTGATTGCTCTGAGTTCCTGTGTTCGTGGTGAAGTCGCCCATAACGTGAACCGGGAGAATGTTCCCCGCGCCATCAAGGTGGCCAGCCAGTATGCGGAGATCATGGGCGAAGGTAACTTTTTTCTCGAACTGCAGAATCACCAACTGGAAAACCAGGACAGGATCAACAAGCAACTCATCGGTATCGGTAAGAAACTGGACCTCCCGGTGGTGGCTACCAACAACTGTCACTATATTGATCGGGAAGACTTCCGGGCGCATGAAATTCTGTTGTGCCTGCAGACGGGGAAAACGATCACCGATCCTTACCGCATGCAGTACCCCAAAGATGAATTCTATTTCAAGTCGCCGCAAGAGATGATCGCCCTATTTAAAGAGATTCCCGAGGCGATTGAGAATACTTTGAAAATTGCAGAGCGTTGTGAACTGGAACTGGAGTTTGACAAGCTCAATTTGCCGGACTACCCGGTCCCGGAATCTTATACCCTTGAGACCTATCTTGAGGAACGTTCCCGCGAAGGATTGACCAAAAGATTCGAAGAGCTGGAGAAACGCAAGATTGAGTTTGACAGGGAAGTCTATGAACAAAGGCTGGACAGGGAACTGGGGATCATCAAGAAGATGGGCTACCCCGGTTATTTTCTCATCGTGTGGGATTTCATTCACTACGCCAAGAAAAACGGGATTCCGGTCGGACCCGGTCGGGGCTCTGCCGCGGGCAGTGTGGTGGCCTACGCCCTGCAGATCACCGATATCGACCCGATGCAATACGATTTGCTGTTCGAGCGGTTCTTGAATCCGGAACGGGTGAGCATGCCGGATATCGATATCGACTTCTGTATGGATGGGCGCGATGAAGTGATTAAATATGTCACCGAGAAATATGGTGGCAACCAGAACGTGACACAGATCATCACCTTTGGCAGTATGAACGCCAAGGGGGTCATCCGCGATGTCGGACGAGTTCTGGATATGACCTATGGCGAAGTCGACAAGCTGGCGAAACTGGTTCCCAACAAGCTAAACATCACTCTCAAGGATGCATTCAAGGAAGAACCGCAATTTGACAAACTGCGCAAGGAAAACCCGAAAGTCGCCGAGCTGTTGGATATCGCAAAAAACCTGGAAGGGCTGGCGCGTCATTGTTCGACCCACGCAGCCGGAGTGGTTATCTCATCCAAAGCTCTGACGGAGTTTTGTCCGCTTTATAAAGGCGGTAACGACGAGGTGGTGACTCAGTATGCCATGGGCAGTGTGGAAAAACTCGGACTGCTGAAAATGGATTTTCTCGGGTTGCGAACGCTGACGGTGATCAACAATGCCCTGAAGATGATCAAGCAGTCGAAAGATATTGACCTGGATATTGGTGCCATTCCCCTGGATGATCCCGCCACCTACCAGCTCCTTTGCGATGCGAAAACGCTTGGAGTTTTCCAGTTGGAAAGTTCGGGAATGCGCGACCTGCTCAAAAAATTAAAGCCGGACTGTTTTGAAGACATCATTGCACTTTTGGCGATGTATCGACCGGGCCCATTGGAAAGCGGCATGGTTGATGATTATGTCAAGCGCAAGCACGGCACGATGGAAGAAAAATATGACCTGCCGCAGTTGGAGTCCATTCTCAGTGAAACTCATGGAGTCATTCTCTATCAGGAACAGGTGATGAAGATCGCCAGCGTGTTGGCCGGGTTCAGCATGGGTGACGCCGATTTGCTACGCCGAGCTATGGGTAAGAAGAAAGCAGAAGAGATGGCAGCGCAGCGGGAAAAATTTATGAAGGGATCGCAGGATAAAAAAATTAATGAAAAAAAATCTGAAAAGATTTTTAACCTGATGGAAAAATTTGCCGGGTATGGATTTAATAAATCGCACAGTGCGGCGTATGCGCAGATCTCATACCAGACCGCTTACCTGAAAGCTCATTTTCCGCTGGAATTTTTTGGTGCCTTGATCACCAGCGATATGGATAACACCGACAAGGTTCTGCGCTATATCCATGATTGCCGTGAAATGAAGATCACCGTGCAACCCCCGGATGTGAACCTGAGTCAGCGGAGCTTCTCGGTCTTTGACGATAAACTGGTCTTTGGTCTTGGGGCCATTAAAAATGTCGGCAGCAAGGCCATCGACAATATCATCGAGGCCAGGCAGGGGCTGGGCCGGTTCGCATCGTTGGAGCAGTTGTGCAAGAATGTGGATATGCAGTTGGCCAACAAACGAGTGTTTGAAAGTTTGATTAAAAGTGGTGCTTGCGACTCTCTGGGACAGAGCCGGGCTCAGATGATGGATGAGTTGCAGGCTAGTATGGAGCAGGGGCAGGCCGAACAACGCGACCGGGAGTTGGGGCAGTCGAGCATGTTCGATTCGTTTAAGGCCGACGTAGAGGAAGATAAACCCTCTGTCCGTAATGTAGAGGAATGGAGTGATGCCGATCGGCTCCGGTTGGAAAAAGAGAGCATCGGCTTTTATATCACCGGTCATCCACTGGATGAATTCACCCGCGAGTTGGCCTGGTTCACCGATGCGACTTCGGCCTCCATTGCCGAAATGGGAAACAAAAAAAAGGTCAGTCTGGCAGGAATCCCGATCAAGCATCTTCCTAAAACCACTCGTAAGGGTGACAAGATGGGGATCATCACGCTTGAGGATTTGCAGGGCTCCGTAGAGGTCATTTTCTGGCCGGAAATATACAGTGAGACGCAGTCACTTTTAATGGATGAAGTGCCGCTTCTGGTGAAAGGTGAGGTGGACGCCGAAGGCAGTCTGCCAAAAGTTATTGCTACTGAGGTTTTTCCGCTTTCTCAGGCGAATCAACATTTTCAGGGTCAGGTCATGATTCATTTCAGGACATTGGGACTGGAACGCGAGACCCTGATGGCGGTGAAGGATATTCTCGCCACTCATAAAGGTAACAATGATACCCGCCTGCATTTTATCTTTCCGGATAACAAGGAGCGTGTGGTCACGGTGGCAGAAGAGTTGCGCATTCAACCTTCTGATGATGTGATCAATAAGATTGAAGCCCTTTTGGGAGAAGACACTATTTTGTTCGAATAACGGGAATGCGCTTCGAAAAAGGCCCCGAAACACATCGTGAGTTGGCCCTGGGTTTGTGCGATAATGCCTCTTCACTTTAAACCCTTAAATTTTGCGAAACTATAGAGATTATGGAAGTCAAAGAATTCGCGTTACGATATTTTAAAGATGTTCTGGCCAACGGCTTGACGGTGGTGACGGTGGAAATGCCGCATATTCATACCATGGAAGTGTCGATGTTTGTCCGGGCCGGTTTGCGATTTGAAAATGAAAAGAATAATGGCATCTCCCATTTTCTGGAACATATGATGTTCCGGGGCAACCGGAAGTACCCCGATTCGATCTCCCTGAACATGGAGTTCGAAAAAATAGGCCGCGATCTTCGTGCCTCCACCCTGGGTGAATACACGCAATACGGATTCAGTCCGCATGTCTCGCAGTTGGATAAGGGAATGGAAATCTTCGCGGAGTTTTTTTCTTCCCCAACGTTTCCGGAGATTGAATTGGAACGTGGAATCATTCTTGAAGAATATTATGAAGAACTCAACGAAGAAGGCGTGAATGTAGACATCAACAACCATGCATGCAAACTGCTTTACCCTGGAACGCCAATATCCTGGCCCACCATTGGCACGGAAGAGACCATTAAATCGGTCACGGTGGAAATGTTGCGGGACTACTACAACGCCCGTTATGTTCCCGGCAATATGGTGCTGGCAATATCGGGGCCGGTTGAGCATGAACGTCATCTTGCATTGGCGGAAAAATATTTTTCCAGTTTTTCCAGCGATGTGGCTCCGACTACAAAAAATTATTTTATCGGAAGTATTCCCGACAAGCAGTCCAAGCCTCAGTTTCTTTTTCAACAGGATTCCGACAGTCAGATCGAACTACAAATATGTTTCCGCTCCTGTTCTTACAATCATGAAGATTTTCTGACCATGGGGCTGATCAGCCGGATCTTCGACGATGGCTTCACCTCCCGATTGCAGAGAGTGCTTCGCGAGGAGCGGGGCTTGGTTTATTCAGTGGAATGCCGGGCAACCAGCATGTCGGATATTGGCACGATGGACTTTGATGTGACGGTGCGACCAGAGAAGCTCATTGAGGTGACTCGAGTCCTGCTTGAGGAAATTAAAACCTTTACCAATGATGGCCCCACCGATGATGAAGTGGCGCATGTGAAAAAACGTTATATGTTTGACCTGGATTCGGAGTTGGATGACCCCTACAAGGCGGTGGTGCGTTATGCCTTTCCACACCTTTACTCCGTAGAGCTCTCCGTGGAAGAAGAAATAAATCAGATTCAGATGATCTCGAAAGAAAAAATTATTGAAGTCGCCAAAAGGACTTTTGTTCCAGAAGTGTTGAACCTGATTCTGGTCGGTCCTTATACCCCCGTACTAAAACAAGACCTCGAAACACTGATTCATAATTATTGATTCCATGATTCAAAAAACAATGCTGGCGGTTATGCTTCTGTTCCTCTCTGCCTGTAGCGCGAATGTTGAAGATTGTTTGCAGGATAAAAGTTGCGGCCCCACCATACAGGTGGTTAGCCATGACGAAGCCTTGCCGATGGACCCTTATGACCCTTTCTGGGATGCGGGACCTGTTGCGGTCAAGGTGGAACTTGGGCCGCAAATGATCACCAATCCCAAATGGCCGAATCCGTCAACAAGAGAAGTCACGGTGCGTGCTGTTAAAAATTCCGATGGCATGGCCATCATGCTGGAATGGGATGACCCGACTCGTGATAGCAATTTCGACCACTCAGCGTTATACGTTGACCGGGCGGCGGTGATGTTCCCGGTCACTACTGATAAGGATGCTCCATCGATCACCATGGGCGAGCCGGGAAAACCAGTTAACATCTGGCAATGGAAGGCGATAGGCGGTGAAAGGGGGCAGCCGGGTGTGCGAGACAACCCCAACTCCAAGGTCTCGTACCAGACCATTGAAGATTTAAACGCCGAAGGATACAGCACCTTGACCGATCAGAACCAACAAGATATTAAAGGCGGGGCAGTATGGAAAGATAATAAATGGCGTCTGGTCCTCAACCGCTCTCTCACCAATGATAACGCCAACGACGTTCAGTTCAAGCAATCGGTCTTAATGGCCATCGCGGTTTGGAACGGTTCTAATAAAGAACTGAACGGGCAAAAGGGTATCGCCGGTTGGCTTCTTTTAAAACTGAGTTAAACCCTCAATTGTTGGTTACTGTTGCGCGGGAGGCTTTTTCCAGGTTGGCGTGAAATTTTTTCCAGGGGGCCTGTAAGGCGGGAACAAGCTTGTTCTTCAATTCATCTGGCACGTAGTTGATTTTTTCCACTGGCCAGTCTTCCACATTCTGCACATCCAGACCTGCTTTTTTGTAAGGGATTTGCAGAGCTTCTTCAAAGCCATAAACCAGGGCACTTGCATAAACCTTGTGGTATTGCTCTTCAATCGATTCTTCTGAATGCATCCCGGTTATAAACTGTTTGAACAGGTCATTGATGATGGGTTTGGCATGTTCCACAAAATCCGGCGTCAAGGCGTCGTGCAGGGTGAAGTAGGTGATGAGGACATCCTGCAGTAAAAACTTTAGTTCCGAACTTTCTTTTTTGGGTGGGCGGATGTTGATATTCAAAAGTTCCTTGAGGACTTTAATATTGCGGATCATGTCGTAGATGATCGACTCTTCCCAAGTTGCCTCGTTCCACACGAAAAAGGCCCGCACAAAATTGGCTCTTCCCTTGGTGTCCCACATTTGCAGGGCGGTGGTGGGCCGCTCGCTGTTGGAATAGGGGACGGCTTCTCCCCAACGCGGGTCTACCAGATTCAATCCATAACGTTTAAAGGTCGTGCAAAGTGTTTGCTGATATATCTCCATCAAACACTCAAAATTTTCTGTTCTGTTAAGAGGACTGTTCTGCGGCAGGTTGACGATGGAGTATAGGCGGACGACATTAGTTTTGGCTTGCCCATCGTCATCGGCGACCATATAGGAGCCTCCCCACATCCCGGCGGTAATAGGGATGCTTGTTTTATGCTGCTGCTTCAGTTGCAGGGAAACAGATTCTCCAACAACCTTTAAAAGATTGTGAAAATAATAAAGGTTTATTCGGTTGTCGTTGGGATAAAGATGTCCCGGTAGAATTTTATATTGCATCAGAACTCCACGTCAAATGGTCTACTAGCCGTGGAGGTAATGAACAATGAATCATTATGCCGAGAACACGATTGTTAGTAGTTGCATTTTTTGGCGGTCGCGTTAGCGTCATCGCCTTATTGCCCGCGGCCGTTTGGCCGCTAGCCGAGTGGCTAGTCGGTTACTGCACCTTTGCTGGCAGTGCCGACGAGTTTTGCATATTTTGCCAATACACCAGACTTATATTTTATTTCTGGAGCGACGAACTGTTTTTTTCTTTGTTCAAGCTCTTGGTCGGACAGTTTTACGTTTAGCTGGTTGCTGTCTATATCGATGGTAATGGTATCGTTATCTTTAATTAAAGCCAGCGTTCCACCTATTTGTGCCTCGGGTGCGATATGGCCGATGACGATTCCATAAGTTCCTCCGGAAAATCGGCCGTCGGTGATGAGGGCGACACTGTCTCCCAGTCCTTCGCCGACAATGGCAGCGGTAGGGGCGAGCATTTCACGCATGCCGGGTCCACCTCTCGGTCCTTCGAAGCGAATGACCACGACATCGCCTGCCTTGATGCGGTTAGCGAGAATGGCATCCAGTGACTCTTCTTCGGAGTTGAAGACACGCGCCGGACCGGTGAAGTTCCGGGTTTTTACGCCGGAAACTTTTGCGACCGCGCCTTCCGGGCAGAGGTTGCCTTTGAGAATAACCAGATGGCCTTCGGTGTATTTGGGTCGATCCATTGGCAGGATGACATCTTGGTCTTCGCGGGGCTGGTCGGGAACATCCTTCAAATTTTCAGCAATGGTTTTCCCGGTCACGGTCATGCAGTCGCCGTGCAGGAGTCCGGCGTTCAACAGCATTTTCATTACTTGCGGAATGCCACCGGCATGGTGCAGGTCGATGGCGACATATTTACCTGATGGTTTCAAATCACAAAACAGAGGAATCCTTTTTCGAATGACTTCAAAATCATCCATGATCAACGGTACTTCGGCAGAGTGGGCGATGGCGAGAAGGTGCAAGACAGCGTTAGTCGAGCCGCCAACAGCCATAACGACGGCGATGGCGTTCTCGAAAGCTTCCCGTGTCATGATGTCTCGAGGTAGGATATTCTTCTCGATCATATTTAAAAGGGCCTTCGCGCTTTTCCCAGTGCTAATTTCCTTGTCCTTGTCTTCATTGGCCATGGTGGAGCTGTAGGGCAAGCTCATACCCATTGCTTCAAAGGCGGAAGACATTGTGTTGGCGGTGAACATTCCCCCGCAAGAGCCAAAACCGGGGCAGGCATTTTTTTCGATATCCGTGAGTTTATTCTGATCAATGGTTCCGGCACCGAACTGTCCGACAGCTTCGAACACGCTGACAACCGTCAGGTCCTCACCGTCGAGGTGGCCGGGTTTGATGGTGCCACCATAGACAAAGAGTCCGGGAATGTTTAATCGGGCCATGGCGATCATCGCGCCGGGCATATTTTTATCGCAACCGCCGATGCAGATGACCGCGTCCATGCTGGCACCGCGACAGACCGTTTCTATGGAGTCGGCAATTACTTCGCGGCTGACCAGAGAGCATTTCATGCCTTCGGTCCCCATGGATATGCCGTCACTGACAGTTATGGTTCCGAACATCTGTGGCATGCCGCCACTTTTCCGGATTTCTGCCGAAGCGATGTCAGCGAGTTTGCCGAGTCCTGCGTTACAGGGAGTGATCTCACTTTGTCCGTTAGCGATTCCTACGATGGGTTTGTCGAAATCTGTATCGGTGAACCCGACCGCTCTTAGCATGGCGCGGTTGGGGGCTCGTCGGTCTCCGTGAGTGATGGCTCGGCTTTTTGAATTCAGAGGTTGTGATTTTTGCGTCATCTTTATTTCCTGATGGTGTTTTTTATAAGAGGGTTTACAGTCTGGTTTTATTCAAATTTGGTTTTTTGCAGAGAAGATTATCTCTCTGACTCTGAAACGGCATTGACGGTGGGGCGGTGAAAATAGCCGTCTCCATTCTGTGAATGCGCGATTGCATAGTATACAGGATTTGCCGCCACTTTTAAAATGGCTTGCGAGCCGGAAATCTCAATTTCATGGTCGAAGGGAATGACCGGTGTTTTGCGGTCTTTTTTCCAAGTTTTTCCTGGGGATTTTGCGGCCAGAATTTCGGGCAGTCGAAATGACCTTTGGGCATAGAGATAGTCCAGCTTCAGCAGATCCTGCTCCAGGGCAGTAGGAACCGGATAAAATGTGTCCCGGAAAATACGGTAATGCTCGTCGAGAGAAACAGGATTCATCAATAGTCCGCGAGAATCATGGTGTTCGAGCAAGCGGTTGAACAGGGTTACCGGGTCCATTTTCCCGAGCAGGTAGTGGATGGAAAAACGGAATCGCTTGGAATTGTAATAACGGTCGAAAATATCTTCGAATTCTTTTAAATATAGAACCTCTTCGGCGGATAGATTCTGGTGCGAGATCAGTTCGTAGGGGGGAGTGGACTGGTAATGATAGTGTTCCTTCTCTATAAGATTGTTGATCGGGGCGCCGGGCAGGAATTTCAGAAATCCCAGCTGCAATTCGTGGGGTCTCAGTGCCATCACCCGCGAAAAAGATTGCTGGATATCTTCCAGAGTTTCTCCGGGCAGACCGAATATCAGGTCGCAGTGGAAATGAATGCGATCCTGCTCCACCAGTTGTTTGATAGTCTCAAAAAGTTTATCGTTATTTTGTTTTCTTTGAATGGTTTCCTGAACCGACTCTGTAGTCGTTTGAATGCCTATCTCAAATTGAAACATTCCCGGGGGAACCGTTTTTAGAAATTCCAGAATGTCAGACGTTAAAATATCTCCCACCACCTCAAAATGAAATTCGTTGCCTTTGAACTGAGTCAACCACTGCATCAGCTTTTTCATGCGGCTGGGTTTGAGGTTGAAAGTGCGGTCGACGAATTTGATTTTTTTAATACCGGCAGTGACAAGTTCCTCGATCTGGCTCTGGATGGTTTCTTCATCGAAATAGCGCACTGTTTTATCTAATGCGGACAGGCAGAACGAACAAAGGTAAGGGCAGCCTCTGGATGTTTCGAAATAGACGATTCGGTTTTTCAACTGAGGGAAGTCTTCTTTCAGGTAAGCGGGTGTGAGTTCCGGCAGGTCGGTGCCATAGGTTCGCCAGCGTGTGAGCACTTCCTCTGAGGGAACTTCTTGTTTGCAGGCCAGATCCAAAAACTCCAGCCATTTCTTTTCACCCTCGCCGGAAATTACGGGGAAGGGGAGGGAATTGTTTTTTTCAAATGATACCTCTGGGCCGCCCACGACAATTTTAAGTTCGGGCATTTGCTTTTGCAGGCGTTCGATCAGTTCCAGACTCTGGCTTCGGTTCCAGATATAAATACCAACACCCAAAACTTCAGGCTTAAGTTTCTGGATCTCTGCGGCAATTTTCCAGACCGGCTGGTTGATGACGAACTCCCGGATCCATACATTCTGGTAGCCTGCATTTCGGCTGGCGTTTCGCAGATACCTTAAGCTCAGCGAAGAGTGAATAAATTTTGCGTTAAGCGTTATGAGTCCAATAGAACGTTTCACGTTCGGTTCCTGTCCTGTAGTTTGGTAGTTTCACAACATCATATAGGTTGCCTGCTGAATAAGACAAGCCGATTATTTCCTTTGGCAAATCGTACAGAAAAAAGTGGAGCGGCCGGAATGGATCATGCGGGATATGGGGGTTATGCATTTTGGGCAGGGTTCGCCTTCTTTGCCGTAGACCGAGAGTTTCACTGCGTAATATCCCGCCGACCCGCTGGGATCGAAGAAATCGCGCAAGGTGGTTCCTCCAGCGGAAATGCTGTTCTCCAGAGTGGTGCGCACGCAGGATATGAGCCGCTCCCATTCTGCGAGAGTGATTCTCCCGGCTTTTCGTTTAGGGCTGATGCCTGCCATGTACAAGGATTCGCAGGCGTAAATATTGCCGATCCCGGTGATGCGTCGGGCATCCATGATGAAGGTTTTAATGGGTGACCGGCAGTTTTTGGCGCGGAATTTTAAGGCTGCGGCGTTGGTTTCCGGTGCGAAGGGATCCGGTCCCATTTTGTCCAGTAAAGGATGTTTTCCATTTTGAGGAACCCAGAGTATGCAGCCAAAACGTCTCGGGTCGATAAAGTGCAAAAAGGTTTCGGGGCCAAATTGGAAAATAGCATGCGTGTGTTTTTCCCGCGGACTCATCGAAACCTGCAGAGCTACACGTCCGCTCATGCCCAAGTGCCAGAGCATCGCCCCATTGGAAACTTTCAAGAGTAGGTATTTCCCATTGCGTTGGATTTGGGAAACCATTTGGTTCTCGAACTGCTTATGCAAAGTAGTTTTTGGAATGGGAAAGCGGATGTCTTTGCGGTAGAACTTGAGAGCGGTGCAGGTTTTGTTGACGACCAGGGGAAGCAGAGCCCGCCTCAGGGTCTCGACTTCAGGAAGTTCGGGCATGGATGCAAAAGCGGCAAAAACAATGCAGCATATTATTTTTCCTTACCCTCAACATTTTCTTCTTCTATCGGGGTTGGCGTTTCTTTAGCGGGCTTTTTGGCGGTCACTACTTTTGCGGAGCGAAGAATTCGTCCATTCAAAGTGTAACCTTTGGAATATTCCTGCATCACGGTGTTTTCGTCGTGTTCTTCCGATTCCATTTGGGTCATGACTTCATGCAGACTCGGGTCAAAAGGTTTTCCCATCGCTTCAATCGGTTCCACCTTTTGACTCTTGAGAAACGAGATGAACTGTTTCTGAATCATTTCGACGCCTTCCTTTAACGTTTGCAGGGAAGCATTGGGAGCGTTCAAGGCTCTCTCCAGATTATCGTCAATTTGCACCAAGTCTTTCAGGAGTCGCTCGTTGGCAAATTGAACGGCATCTGCCTTGTCCTTGATCAACCGTTTGCGGAAATTTTCAAGATCGGCTTTTTCTCTCAGGAAATCATTTTTTTGTTTGGCAAGTTCTTCGTCCTTTTTCTTTAACTGTTCCTGCAGTGCCTCGATCGGGTCTTTTTCCTCTTCGGCAGGAGCGTCTTCCTCGGGCTCCAGAACTTCTGGTTCGAGAATTTCTGGTTCCAGAACTTCCGGATTTTCTTCTGGTGGTGATTTTTCTTTAGATGTCACTTTTTCAAACTCCCTGATTTTCAGAAATTAATTTGGAAACCATTTTTGCAGTATGGTTCACAATAGAAATTATACGTTTATAGTCCATCCTTTTGGAACCGAAAACAGCCAGTGTGCCAACATTGTCTTGTCCCATCTGATAATTTTGCGCGATCAAACTGCAGTTCCCCATTTCTTCTTGTAGATTTTCTTCGCCGATCAATATGGTCATCCCATCATTGTGCAGGCAAAGGTCGAGCAGGTTGACCAGTTTTGTTTTCTCTTCGAGAGTCACCAGAAGAGCTTTGATCTTGCCGAGATCTTCGGTGAACTCAGGCTGGTCGAGAAAATTTAAAGCGCCTTCGACAAGCAGTTCGTTATTATCCTTTTCTTCCTCAAACAGGGCGGAGGAAAGGGAGTGGGCTTTTCTGGCCAGATTATTATAGTGTTCCTTTTCAAGTTTTAACCGTTTCAGTAATTCCCGCCGGATCCACTGGATCGGTTTTCCGCTGAACTCACTATTCAAGTAATTGGAAATAGAGGTCAGTTGATCCTGCGTCATATCCGGGTCAATGGGCAGCACTTTGTTTTGCAGGATGCCTTGTTCAGAGAAGAAGACCGCCAACGCCGCTTGAGGTCCTACTTTGGTGAATTCAATATGCTTGAAACAGGCACTTGAAAAACTGGGGAGCATGACCAACCCCGTTTGCTGGGAAACTGTAGAAAGATTTTCGCAGGCTTGCTCAAGCAGTCCCTGAAGACTTGGATTGCCGAGCGGGTATTCAAGCTCATGGGTGTCTGACAGTGCTTCGGCGTTCATCAAAAAACTTTGCGGACGCAGGAGGTGGTTCACATAAAACCGGTAGCCTTTGTCAGTGGGAATACGCCCCGCCGATGTATGCGGTTGTCTGAGAAAACCCTTTTCCTCCAAATCGGCCATCACGTTTCTAAGTGTGGCAGGGCTGAGGTGTTCAGGGTGAATCTTGGCCACGGTGCGAGAACCAACAGGCTCGGCAGACTCAATATATTTATCGATGACCGCTAAAAGAACGGCCTTGCTTCTTTCATCTAAAGGCGAACTCATTGTATCAGGCGACATTAAAAGGTTTGAGGAGTCCTACTCACTCTAACTAAACTATCAACCGGTAAAATTTTTGTCAATATATACCCACGGCTAGTGGGCCGGTTTCAGGTCATTGGCTTTTTCCACGATCTGCGTTCCGATACCTTCTGCTGTGAAAATTTCCAGTAACAGAGCGTGTCGAACACGGCCGTCAATGATATGGGTTTTATGCACACCGGATTTGAGGGCCTCCAGACAACAATTGACTTTTGGCAGCATTCCATCGCGAATGACCTTGCTCTTGATCATGTCGGAAACATTTTTCCGGCTAAGGCCGGTTTGCAATTTTCCGGCTTTATTTTTGACGCCTTCGGTATCGGTCATCAAAATCAGTTTTTCGGCTTTTAGGGCAGAGGCGATTGCGGCAGCGACAAAGTCGGCGTTAATGTTGAGCGTTTCTCCGTCTTCTCCCTTGCCGATCGGTGCGATAACGGGAATGAATCCACTCTGGTCCAGGGTCTCGAGAATCCGCGGGTTCACTTCAGTGATTTCGCCGACCAGCCCGAGATCGATAATTTCAGGGCGGTCGGTCTCCGGCGACTGCTTCATCTTTTTATGTCGTTTTGCCAGAATCAGGTCGCCGTCTTTGCCGGTGATGCCCACCGCACTACCCCCGTGACGGTTGATCAGGGAAACGATTTCCTTATTCACTTTGCCTCCGAGAACCATTTCCACCACGTCAATGGTTTCCTTGCTGGTGACGCGTTGCCCTTCAATAAACTGGGATTGAATTCCCAGTGCCTTGAGGGTTTTGTCGATCTGCGGACCGCCGCCGTGAACCACGACCGGGTTGATGCCGATGTATTTCATCATGACGATATCGAGGGCAAAATTTTCCTTGAGATCGTCCGAAACCATGGCATTGCCGCCGTATTTTATGACAATGGTTTTTCCGTAGAAGTTCTTAATATAAGGAAGAGATTCTAAAAGGATTTCCGCTTTATGAATGAGTTTTTCCATTTTAATAGAGATCGCCTTAAAGGATGTAACGGCTCAGGTCTTCGTCTTGAATAATGTCTTTCAGTTTTTCTTGAATATAATTGGCATCAATCGTGATATTTTTTTCTTCCATGTCTGGAGCATCAAAAGAAATTTCTTCGAGAAACTTTTCCATGATGGTTTGCAGTCGCCGGGCTCCAATGTTTTCTGTGCGCTGGTTAACCAGCGCAGACATTTCGGCAATCTGGTCAATGGCATCTTCCAGAAAAGTCAGGTTGACCTGCTCCGTTTTCAACAAAGCGGTGTATTGCTTGACTAAAGCGTTATCGGGTTCTGTAAGAATGCGGACGAAATCATTTTTGGTCAGCGAATCCAATTCAACACGGATGGGAAAACGACCCTGAAATTCCGGTATCAGGTCCGAGGGCTTGGCAGCGTGAAACGCCCCTGCTGCAATGAAAAGAATGTGGTCGGTTTTCACGATGCCGTATTTTGTGTTCACAGATGAGCCTTCAACGATAGGCAGAAGGTCACGTTGTACCCCTTCACGGGAGACATCGGGGCCACCGGTTCCGCCTGCATTGCGGCCGATGATTTTGTCGACCTCATCAATGAAGATGATTCCGTTTTGCTCGACACGCTTCAAGGTTTCCTGCATCACTATGTCCTGATCGAGTAATTTTTCCGCTTCTTCCTGACAAAGAATCTTGAAAGCATCGGGGACTTTCAGTTTTTTGTTTTTAGTTTTTTGCGGCATGAACGAGCCGAGCATGTCCTTAATATTGTTGCCCATCTCCTCCATTCCGGCTCCAGAGTTCATGTCAATGATGGAGGGAGTTTTGTCCCGCACCTGGACTTCCACTTCGCGATCATCGAGTTTACCTTCCTTTATCATCTGGGCAAACTTTTCACGCGTCTGTTCGTAATGCAGTTTGCCATTTGAGTCCAGGTTGAAGCCGGGTTTCCCTTGCATCCCCGCAGGTGGAGGAAGAAGTAAATCCAGAAGCCTTTCTATGGCCTGCTCGCGGGCCTCTGCGCGGAAGGTGGTTTCCATTTCTTCCTTAACCATGTTTTTCGACAACTCCACCAAGTCGCGGACCATGGATTCCACATCGCGCCCGACATAACCCACTTCAGTGTATTTGGAAGCCTCGACTTTGATGAAAGGAGACTTGGAAAGCTTTGCCAGTCGCCGGGCAATTTCTGTCTTACCCACTCCGGTCGGGCCGATCATGAGAATATTTTTGGGTCCGACTTCATCGCGAAGAGAGTCGGGAAGCTGCAGCCGACGCCATCGATTACGCAGGGCAATGCCCACCGCCCGTTTAGCATTGGTTTGCCCGACGATAAACTTATCCAGTTCAGCAACAATTTGTTTTGGAGTTAATGATGCCATGAACGTATCGTTGGCATTCTGGGTTGTGGGTTCGGTCACTGCTGTGTCATCCATGAACTACAATTCCTCAATCGTTAAATGAGAGTTGGTATAAATACAGATCGTCTCGGTGATCTTCATCGCTTCTTCGACGATTTGCCGCGCCGAAAGATCGCTGTGTTGCACCAGTGCTTTGGCGGCCGCAGCAGCGAACATGCCCCCGGAGCCGATGGCCAGAACGCCGTCATCGGGTTCGATCACGTCTCCGGTGCCAGAAAGCAGGAGCGAGTGATCCTTATCGACCACAATCAACATGGCCTCCAGTCGTCGCAGCATTTTATCGGTGCGCCAGTCTTTGGCCAGTTCCACCGCCGAGCGCGGCAGGTTGCCCTGAAATTTTTCAAGCTTTTCCTCAAACCGGGCAAACAGCGAAAACGCGTCTGCGGTTGAGCCTGCGAATCCACCAACGACATTGTCGTGGTACATGCGCCGGACTTTGCTGGCGGTATGTTTCATAACTGTGTTGCCGAGGCTGACCTGACCGTCACCGCCGATGACGACCTGCCCCTTGTGACGAACAGCGAGTATTGTGGTTGCATGCATCATATTGGGTATTGTACTGGTATCAGAAAAAAAATGGAGGTTAATATTATTCCAGCGCGGCTTTTTCCGCAGGTTTTTCTTTAGCGCGGGGATGGGCCTTGTCATAGGTTTCGGACAATCGATCGAGGGTCAAATGCGTGTATTTCTGCGTGGTGGACAGGCTGGAATGACCCAGCAATTCCTGAATGGACCGTAAATCCGCCCCGCCTTCCAAAAGGTGGGTGGCAAAAGAATGGCGGATCGAATGCGGAGAAACCCCGCCGGCGAAGTTCCCTTGCTTGATATATTTGTCGACCACTTTACGCACTCCCCGGACGGTGATAGCGACACCGCGATGGTTCAGAAACAGTTGCTCTGTGTCGGGGCCTAGCTTACGAACTTTATCCATGCGGGCGTTGAGATAGTTTTTCAGTGCCTCGACACAATGGCGTCCCATAGGTAGAAGCCGTTCCTTGCCGCCTTTCCCCAGCACTTTGACCATGCGGGAGTTCAGGTTGATGTCTTCCAAGCTCAGCCCAACCAGTTCGCTGATACGCAGGCCACAGCTGTAAAACAGTTCCAGTAAAGCTCGGTCGCGGATGGGCAGGAACCCTTTTCCCTCCGGCAGTTGCAAGAGGCGGAACATTTCATCGACGGAAAAATAGGACGGCAGTTTGTTTTGCATCCTTGGCGCGGGCACGGTTTTGGCAACATTGTTTTTCAAAGTGCCTTCGCGACACAGGAAGCGAAAAAATGAGCTCAATGTAGAAAGTTTGCGCCGCATGGTGGTGCCTGAATAATTCTTATCATAGAGATAACCCATGAACGAGCGGACCGCCAATCGGTCGATTTTTTCTATTTGAATAGAGCCCGATTCAATGGCATGGCCGGAGTGGATCAAAAATTCCTGAAACTGAGCGATATCGTGGAGATAACCGTCCAGCGTATTGGGAGAAGCATTTTTCTCCACCAGCAGGTAATTTTTGAATTCTGTTATGGCCTTTTCCACGCAGTAATCCTTTATTTATCAACAGTATCAAAATACCCGACCGCAGGGGGGAAGTCAAGTTACGCCAAGCGATGTTTACCATTTGAAACTGCTCGAAATTGAGTTCATAATCCTTATAAACACATTTTGTTAACCGCCGGCCCTGCAACGGGTCGCTAAAAATAGATCGTCATTATGTCTGATTCAAAGAACCCGGAATTTGAAAAAGAACAGGCGCGTGAAGGACTCCGAACGGTATCCGAAATTCGCCAAAAGCTGGACATCCTTGCCGAACATGTGGAGTCCAGAAAAGAGGCCTTGGAAGAAGAAATTCAGGAGCACCTGCACGAGTCGCTAGCCAACGCGCGGGACTCGATGGAACGCATCGAGGAAAACATCGCGCCGAAAGTGGAAAAAGCCATCCGAACGAAGATGGAAGAGATCGACCGCAAGATGGCGCGTCTGAATGAAGAAGGACTCGAAGCGGTGCGGCAGGAACTGGTGAAAGCGACTCCAGAGATTACCGAAAAAATATTGCAAGACCTCGATAAGCTGATCGCAGAGAACACGCGCTTCACGAAAATGGAAATTTTGAATCAAGTTAAAGAAGAACTTGATAAATCCATTCAGTCGAAAATAGAGCCCATCAATATAAAACTGGAAAAGGATCTGCCGGCATCAAAAACCCTGGCTATTTCCGCGCTGGCTCTGGCGGCTGCGGCTTTATTGGGAGTGATCTGGTTGACGGTCAGGTGACCAGCCAAAACAGGAAAAAGAAAAGAACGCCGGAGAGAACGACCTGCCATACAAAGCTGAACCCGGGCCCGGTAAAAAGGATCAACACAGAACAGGCGCAGAGGATGAGGAATGCCAGGATAAGCCGGGTGCTTTGTTTTAGGATCGGTTCCGGTTCCGTAGACATTTAATTGGTTTGATCTTTTTGATTTTGTAGAAGCAGCTTCTTGATATCTTCAAGAGCCAGAATTTCTTCCGCCTCTAGTAGCAGATTGTCGACCGAAAAATCGGTTTCCAACTCTGCAGGTTCCTCAGTGTCAGAGCCAATGCCGGGTGAAGACTCCAGGTAGCTTCTGAGTTCGTCCTGACTGAACGTGTTGAGAATGGCTTTGGCGAAATCGGCCAGAAGAGACTCCAGATGTTTGACCTGCTCCAACGGTGCGGTGTAATGCTCCTGAACCGTCAAGGCATAGCTCATCTTCAAGGAGCGCCCCCCCTGATTCAGTGGATGGTCTGCAGACATATCATCGCTGGGATACAGAAACTGAAGTTTCCGTCGTGCTTTTCTGAGCAGGCTGAAATTTAATCCAAACTTTTCCCCAATCAGAAAAGAAAGCCCTGCATGCGTTCCCGCACGCTCGGCAATTTGTAACGCTTCCCTGCAATATTCCTGAACTTGTTCGGATTCCATATCTTGATTTTAAGGGATGATTGTTGACGATGATATTAGTGGCATTAGTTCTGACCATTATTCTTGTAATGGGGAAGGAAGTAAACCCTTTATTGCGGGAATTTCCGGTTTTTGCCCCAAGCACTATTTTGCAGTTTGTCGGCCATACATTTTGGCGCATAGATAAGCCAGAAGCCGGGTCGCAGAATGCAGCAAGGGCTCATTACCTTTTACCGGCCGAACGTGGATAAACTGCATACCTGCATCTATGGCCCCACCATCCGTTACATAATTGTCGCCAATCATGCACACCTTGGCAGGATCTTTCAGATGAAGAAAATTGGTCATGGCGATGTGGAATCCCTGCGGGTCTGGCTTGGCGGGTACGTTGATGACGACTTTGACTCCCATTTCCTCAAACGCTTCAAATCGATCTTCCCAGGCATTGGTATAAATGGCTATTTTCAATCCGTTATTCAGCATGGAGCGCACATGGTCCAGAACGGGCAGGCTGAATTCTCTGGCATGATGAGGGGCAAGGGTGCCATCAGCATCGAGAAGAATTCCTTGAAAGCCTTGAAGCCGTTCGATGGGAATGTCCTCAAACTTTCTTGCCTGCATAAAGGTGTTCAACCGGGAAGGGCTGAAGGGCAGGGCAAGGAATCGGGAAGCTTTGGCCCAGGTCAGGCCTTCGCGTTGCGGGGAGCCCCCGCTGGCAACTTGCAATGGCTTTTTATTGCTATCAATCATACTCTCGGCTCAACAGGCTAGTGTGAGGCTGGACTCTGAATGCTATAGTTTTTGCCGGAGGCAAAGAGTTATCGCGGCTGAAGGATTTCTTGCTAGTCGCCTCCACGGCGAGTGGCTTGGGGGAGAATACCACAGTTCAGCGCAAACCCGCTGTTCCGTTGGGTGGATCACTGGCACTAGCCGTGGGGGCAGATGCAATAGTTTATAAGCCGAGGTGACTTTTTGCTCGCCTATCAATGCCATCGCACGCTGGCCCCACGCCGAGTGGGGCTAGTGGTCATCGTCTTTATCTTTATCTTTCTCGCTGTCATCATGATTTATGCGGAATTTTCCCGATTCGATCATGGCCTGCTTGTCTGTGGGCAGGTGCGCGTTGGCGGCGCCATACTGGTAGACCAGTTCCCCTCCGGTGTGTCCTGCCGAGACCAATGGAATGAGAGCGACCAGACTCAACACGGCCAGTCCCAAGCGAAGCGAATGCGAGTTTTTCTTAACCAATCCGGCAATAGAAACCAGAAACAAAGTTCCGGCGACCCAAGGGATCATTTCCGCGGCTTCTTCATGTTCTTCAATCACCTTTTCAGAAACGATTTCTTCGACTTTGTCTTCATCTTTTTCACCCAGTTCCACCGCAACAATGGCAGTGGCTCCATAGGCCAAGGCCATCACCGTCACCAATACCCAGACCTGTTGTTGCAGGTGGTCCTTCTTAATGGCCCACCAAAGCAGTAACGCCAGGAAAGGAAGCAGGGAACCCAAAACGATGGGGAAATGAACCACAATGGGGTGCAACGGTAAATCAAACATGATAACCTCCGGGAAAATAGTTTTTAAATTACCTGTAACTAGTTTTCGCCAGAAAATGGAAAACATCCATCCGCACTATGGGGGATAAAATTTATGAATAAATTCAATCGGTTACAGGAGGCATAGGGCAAATGGCGGATGCGCGGGAAACCAACCTCATGCTTCTGGTGCTGTCGGGAACCTTTGTGGTGCTGGTCGGACTCGACCTCATCAGCGATTATTCAGATGGTGGTAGCAGGACGCATTTGATTTTGGAAGGACTTCTGCTCGCCATCAGCGGCGCGGTGTTTGGCTGGGGAATAAAACAATTGTCCCAGGCCCGGCAGAAAATCGAATCGCTACAAATTGATGTGGAAAAACTGGACGAAGAAAAAGAACAGTGGAAAGGTGAGACGCATCAACTGCTGGCAGGGTTGTCGGTCAAGATCGAGAGCCAGTTTGCACATTGGCAACTGACTCCGGCGGAAACGGAGGTGGGATTCCTCTTGCTCAAAGGGTTCTCGCTGAAAGAAATCGCCGACATCCGCAACACAAAACTGAAAACCGTGCAACAGCAATCGCAGGCGATTTATCAGAAAACCGGCCTGGCCAGCCGCTCCGAACTCGCAGCCTTCTTCCTCGAAGATTTATTACCCCCCACCCACTAGCCGTGGGGGCAACTAGCCATAGCTTTTATTGCTTGTCTAATAGTTATCTCGGTTTGAAGAGGCTTTGCTCCCTCTTTTGAAAGAGGGTTGGGGTGATGACAATCAAGGGTGTTGTCGTTGTTGCATGGGCGCCAGCGCCGTTTATTGCCTCTCACGCTGAGTGTCGGTGAGCCCCCGGAGGCCAAGGTGACGCTGGACCTAATATGCCCCTGACAGCTTGAATTCAATTACTGGCCCGGTAATTGCACATATAAATATCTATAGGTATGTGTCAATTTTTTGAAAGGGAAATAACATGAATTCAAGCACCAGAAAGCAAAATTTAAAACTGAAAACTCTTAAGGGGTCGGATGAAGCAGGCAAGAATTGCCTGCCTAAGGAAAAATCTATGAGCCCAATGGCAAAATTAATGGCTACCTTCTATGGTATTGGACAAAGGTATTGGACAAAAGTAAATTTGAAAAGGAAGAGTATTTCGGCTTACTGGGTCCAGCGTCACGCTGGGCAAGCGAGATAAAGTTTTGCTCGCCAGCGAAAGTGATTGCCCACTGGTCCCACGCCGAGTGGCCCACGCCTAGTGTTCGGTACGCTGGGCGTATTTGTAGCCGCACTCTTTTTGGTTGGAGAGAGCGACCATGCCATTGGATCGGTCTTTCAAAGCCTCGGTTTCTGCCAGATCCGCCACGTGGGAATCAGACACCGTCAATATGGCATTCAATATTCCGAGAGGGGGAAACGCAAACCCCGCCGCCGAAAGAGCGACATCTCTCAGGTCCTTCAAGGTGTGATCGGTATCTTCCAGAGTTTTTATTTTTATTTGAGCCCCTTGCAACTCGTTTTCGAGTGTCGAACAGGAGGCCTGGTCATCCGTGGACTGGGCCATATAAACCTTGCCTGCCGCACACCCCGTAAACACAAAACATAAAACACCTGCAACAAACACACGCACGCAACGATGCATTTCTACTCCCAAACAATTTAATGTTGACTAAATTTTAGTAAAGAATTTGCCCTGAGAAGCTAACTGCAGAAGGATTGAGATTTAGAACCCTAAAAACGAAGAGGTGTGAAAAGAGAGGGGTGTAGCAAGGGGACTTCCAATAACCGATCCTAGTCAGTAACTATAACGCATTTTCCCTGAATTAGATACAAAAACCCACTGACGAGAGAGGCGATGGAGAGCCCGCCTCGAATCGGTTTGACTCGGCCATCGAGAGACAGCTCGCCGAGAATCACCAGTTTTTTTCAGTCGGCCGTTGTCGATCATTCCACTGGCTGAAAGAATACCAATAGCTATTGGGAGATCGAACGCGGAACCTTCTTTGCGGATATCGGCGGGAGCGAGGTTGACGGTGATTCTTCGTACCGGCAGAGCTAACTGGGTGTTGCGGATGGCGGCACTGATACGGTCACTGCTTTCTTTGACTGCGGCGTCGGGCAGGCCGACGATAGACATACCCGGCAGGCCTTGCGAGAGGTTGACTTCGACCTCAACAGGGTAACCGTCTATGCCCAGAATCGCTCCACTATGAACGAGTGCGACCAAATTTCATCCAACCTGATTTGATGGTTTTGCCTTATTTGGCATGCCGATCAAGGGCTCAACCTACACCAGTGCACCGATTCGGTCAAGCCTGCATTAAAGTATGGGAATAGGGCTTAAACAGGGCTAATATTACCATAAGGCGAAAATTAAACGAAAATTTATTGACACCGCCATCCGGGCAGGGTAGTTTTATTTTTCATCAATCCTCTAACCCGAGTGTCTATGACCGCCGTCATCCCAACTACCCCTGAAGTTGCTAGGCAATGTCCTTTGCCATTGGCCTTGTGCCATGTTGAGGCAGGGTTTCCATCACCGGCTGATGATTATATGGAAGGGTCGCTTGATCTTAATGATCATGTTATCAAGCACCCTTCGGCAACTTACTTTGTAAGGGCCTCTGGCGACTCTATGACGGGAGCTGGAATTTTTAATGGAGATTTGCTGGTTGTAGACCGAAGTTTGGAACCCGTTCATGGAAGGGTTGTCATTGCTGAAATGGAGGGTCAACTCACCGTTAAGCGGCTTTCCAAATTAAAGGATCGCGTCTCGTTACAATCCGAGAATGTGAACTACCCGCCCATCGAGTTGCAGGAAGGAAATGAGGTGGTGGTTTGGGGGGTTGTCACTCATGTTCTCCATAATTTGTTGTGAAAACCTTTGCCCTGGTCGATTGCAATAATTTCTATGCGTCTTGTGAGCGTGTGTTTGATCCCAGCCTGAAAAAACGCGCCATTGTCATCTTGTCAAATAATGACGGTTGCATCGTCGCCCGCTCCAATGAGGCGAAGGCTCTCGGCATCCCTATGGGGGTTCCTTTTTTTGAGCAAGTAGCGGTCATCAAAAAATATAACGTCGCGGTTTTTTCCTCGAACTACCAACTTTATGGCGATATGTCGCAAAGGGTCATGGATAGCCTCCGTCTTTATACTCCCGATATGGAAGTGTATTCGATTGATGAAGCATTTCTGCGCTTGGATCATTTACAGCCCCGTAACTTATATGAATACTGCAAAACCATTCGCGCAAAAGTACTTCAATGGACAGGTATCCCTGTATCTATTGGCATTGGTCCCAGCAAAGTCCTGGCAAAAATTGCAAATAACATCGCAAAAAAACAGACGGGCGTGTTCGATCTTCGCAGCCAACAGACGCAAGATGAAATTCTAAAAACTCTGAATGTAAACAAGATATGGGGAATTGCCGGGAGGTGGTCTGAACGTTTGCGCCGCATGGGTATTCACAAAGCTTCTGAGCTCAGAGACGCAAGCCCCACGATCATCCGCAAGCATCTGTCAGTTGTCGGGGAGCGTATATTGCGGGAACTGAAGGGACAATCCTGCATCAATCTGGAGGAGATTCAACCGAGAAAAAGCATCATGTCGTCCAAGTCGTTTGGCAACCTGCTAACAAAAAAAGCACCTATAGAAGAAGCCTTGGCCAATTACGCAGCACGTGCCTGTGAAAAACTCAGAAAACAGAACAGTCGGGCGCAGGCGGTGCATGTGTTTGTTCAGACCAATGGGTTCCGAGAAACCGACAAGCAATATAATAACGGACTCACCTGCACTTTAACGACCCCCACCAGTGATACGCGACTCATCATTGGCGCCGCAAAGTTTTGCTTGAGCAAGATTTATAAACAGGGATACCGCTACAAAAAAACAGGAATCATGTTGACGGGCTTGATCCCCGCCTCGTTGGAACAGAAACAACTGTTTGTGGATTTCACCCATTGCCCCGGTGACCACTTGATGGATGTTGTCGATCGGATCAATAAGAATCATGGCCCCGACACATTATTTTTCGGGGCGCAGGGTGTGACTCGGGAATGGAAGATGCGTTGCGGGTCGCGGTCACCACGATACACAACCCAGTGGAATGAGCTACTAACGGTAAGCTAAGAGCCAGTCGCACAATCACTATTCTTTCAGCACCCAAGGCGCGGCTGTCAAGATAATGCCTACGATAACCATTGCATAGAGATTGGATATGAAATAGGGAAAAACACAAAGACCTAAGCCCGCGATAAAAGGAACCATCCTTTGCTGCTTCTTACCGTATATAAAGTATCCAAAACCTATCGATCCAAAGATGACAGAATAGATCAACGTATCCATAAAGCCCAACCATAATTATCTGTGTAATCGGTGTGTGGTATCCAACCTTAGCTTTCATGCCCGGTACATCTGTGGCTCAAAAGTGTTTTAGGCTCTCTGTCAGAGGCTGTCACTTCTTTCTAGCATTTCTCATCCAGTCGTTGGCTCGTTTTTGTGCTTCAGAGATTTGCTCGTAGTTCATGCGCTTTTCGACGATACGGATATTTTTTTGCCCGCCTTCACTGCCGTTCTCGGCGGAGATCATGAACCACTTCAAGGCTTCGATGAAATCTTCCTCTGTTCCTTCACCTTTGCTGTACAGAGCGCCGAGGTTGTTTTGTGCGTCTTTGTGGGAAAGCTCTGCAGCGCGTTTGTACCATTTGAGAGCTTGGTCGTTGTCCTGCTGCACACCGTTGCCCCATTCATACATGACGCCGAGGTTGTATTGCGCCGCAGCGTGGCCGTGCTCGGCCAGAGGTCTTAATTTTTCCAGCGCCTTGTCGTAGTCGGTTTCATAAATGGCGGCCAACCCTTCTTCAAAGTCATTGGCATAAACGGGAGCCGCCATCATGATCAATATGAGAATCGCTAAGTATTTAGTCATACTTCCATCATACCTGAGAGTTCTTTCTGCCTCAATTGCCTTTTCTCACGACGAACAGCTTGTCCCCGAAAATGTCTATGGTGTAATCCCCTATATCCGCCATAACGCCTAAGGTGTGGTTGCAGAAAAAGCTGAGATGCGTCGGATCGTCTTTGTACCACCATGATTTGAAATGTTCGACAGCATTGGGCAATTCGATGAATGGATTGGTCAGTCCGGTTGAGATTACGATGACACCTTCAGGTGCGGGGACTTTTTCAATCTGCTCCAGCTCTTCCCAAACATTGGGCAGGTGTTCGATGACTTCGACAGCGACGACAGCATCGAACAAATGCGGGTACTGCTGGTCTTTGAGGTATCCGTCGCGCATCTGTTCCAGTGCAGTGACCTCATGGCCTTGGCGCTTGAGTTCTTCTGTCATTTCTCCTGACCCTGCGCCGAAGTCGAGAATTCTTTTGGGAGTGAGATATTTCTGGATATAGGAGAGCAGGGCGGTGGTCTGGTTTTCCCAGAACTCCGGCTCTGTGGTTTCCCATTGCGACTTGTAATGATTTTCCTCAAGAATTTTGTCGAGAAGATCGTTGGTGAAAATCAGCCAACAGTTGGGGCATTTGTAAAAGGTGCGCGCGTCCCGATAAAAAACGGGTGAAGGGGATTTGCAAATCCGGCAAGGGGGCTCGGTGGTCATAGAGTGAACGTCATTTTATGTTGTTTAGTAGATCCTTCAAAGCCTGATTTTGCTCGGCAGTGGGATTCAGAGCCAGCGCTGCTTGAAGATGGGTCTTGGCTTTCTGTCGGTCGTTTTTGAATTCCAGTAAAAGTTTTGCTAGGTTGAATCGGGCTGACAGTAGATTTGGGTTTTGCCGGACTGATTTTTCAAGCTGGATGAGCGCTTCTTCGAACTTCTGAGATTGTATCAGTTCGATGCCAGCTTGATTATGGGTTCGGGCCTTATCGAAATAAAACTGCCCAGGCGGATTTTTTCCTTTGGCTTTGTAAAGGGCATCGGCGCTATCAAATTCCTGACTCGCCTGAACGAATTCCCCCAAGGTTCCATACAGGCTGGCGAGGTTGAAATGTGAATTGGGGTCTGCAGGTTCAATGCGTATCGCTTCTTTAAAGCTTTTTTCGGCTTCTGGGAAGTTACCCAGGCTTTTGTGGGCGATGCCGAGGTTCTGGTGAACGTCGTAGAGATTTGGGTTGAGCTTCAACAATGCCTGTAAGGGTTTTAATGCGCTGACATAATCTTCTTCCATCAGGTAGTGAATGCTCAGGGTTTTCCCGACGCTCAATTTATTGGGAGATTTTTTGAAGGTGTCGGCCCATAAGGATGAAGGCGATGCATAGACCTGATTTCTCTTGACGGTCATGACCGTAAATGTAGTGAAGATAAATAGTAGCAGGGCAGTCCCCCATATCGCGCTGCGCGTTTTGCTTGCCAGAAAGAGGATGACCGCAAAGAACAGGCAGAGTCCGAATGAGGGGATATACATATTGCGCTCACTGAACAAATGCGTGCGTTCCATAAAAGAGTTGGTGGGGGCGATGGTCAGGGGAAACCATAAGACGCAGAACGTCAGGAGCGAATTTTTCAGATAGAATTTTTTGAAGGCCAGAAAAACACATAGCAGAACGATGGCAATGGAAGCCGTGAGCGAGAGCCATGACACCTGAGCCAGAAAATCGTATTCAAAGGTCAGGTTGACCGGGAACAGGAATAATTTCAGCGGGTGCTTGAGAAGGTCTAGCTGCACCAGCCCTAGAGTAAAGTTAATTTTTTTAAGAAACCTTTCAACGTTCAAGGTGTCCATGAACCGGATCATATTGGGGGCAAGAAAAAAAATTGCTGCCGCCAGTATCGGATAGCAAAGGTAATAGCTGAGCCGGGAACGAAAGGATGTCCAGTTGGAGCCTTTGATAAAACATAAGTCATAAATGATAATCAGCAGTGGCAGGGTGATGGCTATTTCCTTGCCGAGCATGGCCATAAAAAAACTTGTCAGAGAGAGAAGATAAAGAATGGGACGGGGAACTCTGCAATCTTTCAAGCTGGCAAGGATAAATAACAGCAAAGATAGAAAATAAAACAGGCCAGCGAGACCACCAGGTCGGCCTGAGATATAGGTCACGGTTTCGGTTTGCAACGGATGAAGCCCAAACAACAGGGTGGTGATCAGCGCTATTTTCTGAGCGGCATCTTCGTCCCAGGATGTTCCCTTGCTGATGGTCAACCGGGTGATGAAAAAAACCAGAAAGGTCGAGCAGATATGAATCAGGACATTGAAGAGGTGATAGCCGAAAGGATTTTCCTGTCCCCATTTATAGTTCAAGGCAAAACTCAGGCCAGTGATGTGGCGATTATGAATATTGGATGGGTTGGTGTAATGGCTTAAGTTTTTTATATAGGATGAACTTTGAATATGCCTTTCGTCATCGCTTTGGAAGGGCGTGTTCAATCCATTGGCGTAAATGAGAAAGATGATTCCGGCGATGGCAACAAAAATGCTGAGAGTGTTCAACCGGGTAAAGGAAGGCTTCACAGGTTCTCCGGGCAATGTCTTGGGATGGAAAAACGGGTTGTTATTCGGGTTGTGGACTTGATTTGCAAGCCAAACCGGGTCAAAATCCCTATGCGTGCTCAGGGCCCGGACAACTTTTAAAAACTTGATTCTCCACGCTGGGCTCAGTTTAGCAGAATTTACGCCATTTTCGGGCTGAATTGTTAAAGGTCGTGGTTTGAGATGTCGTTAAGACACTGTCAGTTCGTGTGTGTTCTTTTAGTTCCCATTGCAAATTAAGGAAGGGTAATGCCGATAAAGCGTCCGAAGCATTTGCTGATAATTGGGGGTGGGGTTTTTCAGGTGCCGGCTATCAAGACCGCCAAGTCCATGGGCTTGAAAGTTGTGGTGACGGACTATAACCCGGAAGCGGAAGGCATGCTTCTGGCCGACTACCCAATTGAAGTTAGCACCCGCAATATCAATCTCACCGTCAACATGGCGAAGCAGTTCCACAGGGCTTGCCCTCTCGACGGAGTATTGACTGTGGGGACGGATGCATCGCAGACCGTGGCGGCTGTGGCCGATGCTTTGAACCTGCCGGGAATTCCTTTTGAAGTTGCCGAACGCGCTACCGACAAAATCAAGATGCGCCAGGTGTTGCAAGAGAAAGGCGTGCCGGTTCCAGACTTCCGACCCATCTGGACCCTGGAAGAATGCAGGGAGGCGATTGAAACCATGCCTCTACCTCTGGTGATAAAGCCCTGCGACAATATGGGTGCACGTGGGGTGCGCAAAATAGAAGGTCTCGATGACCTGATTCCTGCATTTCGTGAGGCCAAAGAAGCCTCCATCAGTGGCAAGTTGATCCTTGAAGAGTTCATGGAAGGGCCGGAACTGAGTCTGGATGCGTTGGTGTTTGAAGACACAATTCATATTACTGGCGTGGCGGATCGAATCATCGAACGGGCGCCTTATTTTGTCGAAGTTGGGCACACGCTTCCTTCCATTTTGCCTGCGGACCAGCAGGTGAAGGCTGTTGAAGTTTTCAAACAAGCCATTTCCGCATTGGGGATAGATATCGGAGCGGCCAAGGGTGATATCAAAATAACCTCTGAGGGCCCGAAGATTGTCGAGATTGCTGCTCGCTTGAGCGGAGGCTGGATGTCGGCCTACACTTACCCGCTGGCTACCGGAGTCAACCTTTACAAAGCTGCGATTCAGATTGCGTTGGGTGAAAAGCCTGCCGATCTGGTACCGAAAACCTCATTGGTATCGGCGGAACGGTCTCTGCTGCCCCCGGCCGGAAAAATCCTTTCCATTCGAGGGTTGGAGGAAGCCCGCAAGATTAAAGGGGTCAAAGAAATCATTCTTATGAAAGAAGCCGGGGACATGGCGGAAGAACTCCGAAGCAATATGGGCAAGGTGGGTTATGTCATCACCGTTGGAAAAACCCGTGAAGAGGCCATTCGCGTCAATGACCTGGCCCGTGAAACCCTGAAAATAGAAATCGGTGCGCCCAGTGACCTGACCTGGGACATCATTCGCAACAACGCCCGCAAAAAGTTTTATATCGCCTGCAAAGCCTGTGTGGTTTGCGATGGTTTGGAATGCGCCGGAAAAGTTCCGGGAATTGGTGGGATCGGTACGGGTAGCGCGTTCACCGAAAACCTGACGGCGCTGGCCCGTTATCAGATCAACTTGAGAACCATTCATGAAGTGAAAACCCCCGATACTTCGGTTGAGTTGTTCGGGCACAAGCTGGCACTACCGGTTCTGGCGGCACCTATCACCGGTATGGAAACCAATCTTGCAGGAGGCATGGATGAAAGAGAATATGCCGATGCCATCCTCGACGGTTGTCTCGAGTCTGGCACGCTTGGAATGGTGGGCGATGGCGCAAGCCCGAAAAAATATTTGATTGGACTGGAAGCGATTAAAAAACGTGGTGGGTTGGGAATTCCCATCTTCAAGCCCCGGGAATACAATCTCGATATCATCAAGCGGTTCAAGGCCGCCGAAGATGCGGGAGCCGTTGCCGTGGGCATTGACATTGATGCCGCCTCGTTTAAAACCATGACTCTGAAGGGTCAGGCTGTAGGGCCCAAGACCATAGCGGAATTACAGGAACTGAAATCGTATTTAAAAGTTCCCTTCATATTAAAAGGCATCATGAATGTGGAGTCGGCGTTGGCGGCGATAGAAGCCGGTGCCGATGCCATTGTCGTTTCCAACCACGGTGGGCGGGTGATGGACCATATGCCGGGGACGGCGGAAGTGTTGCCCGAAATCGCCAATGCCGTGGGAGGGCGCATTAAAGTTCTGGTCGATGGAGGTATTCGCGAAGGCATTGATATCCTCAAAATGCTGGCACTGGGGGCGGATGCTGTCATGATCGGTCGGCCGGTCTGCATCGCTGCATTTGGAGCAGGTCAGGAAGGCGTTTCATTTTATTTGCGGGAAAAACTGAACGAATTGAAAAAAGCCATGATCCTGACAGGTTGCGGTTCCATCGATCGTATTGACCCTTCTGTCATTTTCCGTAAAAAGGGAGACCGCTGAGTGAAACCCAAAAAAACAAATTTAAAGGTGGTGCTGGTCAAACCGAAAGAAGACCTGTGGTCGATTCTCCGGCATTTGAAAAACCGATTCGGGGCTTGCGGTCTCAAGCTGTCCACCGAAGATGCGGCTATGAGTATTGAACAGATCGGTTACTGGGCAGAGTCCGCCGGCAATACCCTGCCTGTAGTGGTCAAGATTGGTGGGCCCAACGCGCGCAACGATATCAAACAACTTTTGCTGCTGAACATTGATGGGTTGATCGCTCCTATGGTGGAATCACCTTATGGTCTGGAAAATTTCATTTCTGCTGTGCGCGACTTCACCACTCCCATGCGGTTTGAGCGATTGAAAAAACAGGTCAATATTGAGACCGAGACAGCGGTTCGGCAGTTGGACGCCATCCTCTCGGCTCCTGAAGCGAAATATATTGACGAGATCACCATTGGTTGCAGTGACCTTTCTGAGTCCATGAAAAAAACTAGATGGGATGCAAGTTTCATAGCTCTGGTGGTGAAGGTGGTCAAAAAAATTCAAAGCAAAAACATTCCCGTCTCGGTGGGAGGGGGAATCACCCCCGAAACCATTGATGGGTATCTGAAAAAAGTCCAGCCCGGTAAATTCAACACCCGGGTCGTCACGTTCAAAGTGGAGCCGGGCCGGGATTACCGTGAAGCGGTTCAATCGGCGTTACGCTTTGAGATCCTCATGCTTGAGCACGATTCCTCTCTCAAATTCATCTCCCGCGATGAAGAAAAGTTCCGCATCAAAGAGCTGAAAAAGCGCCTGAAATAAGCTTTTTCAAAACGCTGAAACAGAAAAATTTCTTTTCCCTCCTCATCGGCAGATATTCACTCAGGATATGATTGACAAAATACTGAAATGTCTTACAATACTGCCTCGAATTACCCTGAACTTAAGCAGATATATGGATTTAGACGGACTCCAGTCCGATGAAATTCCTTAAATTATTGATTCTTTTAGACTCTCATACCGTAAACCCATTTTAATTTTTATTTTGGAAGGCAGGAGAAAACGATGCAGATAACTGGCATGCTTTGGGGACGCAAATTGTTAGACCTCGTAGAATTCCCCCATTCAGAAGTCCGAGGTCCTGAGCTTAGTGTTGACGACATCAAAGACATGATCAAGCGGCACGGTCAGGTTTTTATCAAGCCTTTGTTCAAAGGCGGTGTTGGTAAAAAAGGCAAGTCCGGTTTGCTCGGTCGGGTCGACAACATTACCGACGCCCTTAAAGAAAAGGAACGTCTTTATTTTTGCGAACACGTTGACGGCTTCAGTAAAGTGAAGTCTGACGGTGTGACCTATGAAGGCGCGGTACCTGCCGACTACGAAGTCTATTTTTCCATTTCGGAAAGCACCGAGCACCGCTCTCCGATTATGACGATCACCCATCATGGTGGGATCGATATCGAAGAATTGGATGAGGATAAACTTAAAGTGGTGCCGTTTGACGCATTGACCGGACTGAAAGCGTTTCATGTTTCCAACGCATTGATGGAACTGGGTGCGCCACCAGAGGTGATCAGTCCGCTGGTGCAAAACCTGCCCAAACTATGGGATCTTTATAACAACTATGGCATGATGATGCTGGAGCTCAACCCTATCCGCATGCAACCGGGCAAGGGAGGTCGCTTGGCCCCGATCGCTTGTGACTTTAAATGCGCCTTCGATCAGGATGACCCAGCCTGGAAACGCCTGCATCTTCCGTCACACCTGTTTGCATCCGATTACTCCGAGTTCGAGCAGGAGATCAATCAGCTCCGCACTTATCAGGGGCAGAGTGACGTGTTCGTCATGAACGATATGGGAACGATCACCGCACCGACTTTTGGGGGTGGTGCCAACGCCATGGTCACCGAACTTCTGGGTGAAGACGCAACCATCTCTTCCGACTTTGGTGGTAACCCCCCATACGAAAAGATGAACGATATTTCCAAGATCAGTTTCAAATACTGGTTGCCGCAATCGAATGTGCTGTTCATCATCGGGGGCAAGGCCAATAACACTGATATTTACGAAACCTTTCGAGCCATGGGTGACGGACTGCGCGAGTTCTTTCAGACAAACGGACCGACTCCTTTGTTTGTCGTGGTGGGTCGAGGCGGACCCAATGTTATTCGCGGCATGAACTATTTGCAGGAAATTCTCGACTCTTTAGGAGTCCCCTACCGTTTCTTCGGGCACGACAGTGCCATGTCCGAGGTGATCAATTACGCTCTGGCGGTCAATGAGTGGATGAAGAACGGTGGCAAGGACGAAATTAAAGCTAAACTCAAAATTTAGAGTCTCTTTAAAAGGCTCTCTTAAAAATATCAATTAGAACCGTTTTCCGTTTTGGAGGTTTGAATGCATAAGCAAGGCGTGGGAGATTTCCCCTTTTACTGCGGCATCAATTCCTTGTCTGAACTGGCAGTCAAAGAAGACAGGGTGGTGGTTTTGAACATTCTGGGCAACGAAAGCTCAGGAGTAACACCGATCAGTAACGATTATTCCGGTGGCAATATTGTGTTTGGAACCGGGCCGGGAAAATCCGGTAAATCTCTGGTAACCAAAACGGGGAAAATTCCCGTTTATAACTCCATCAAAGAAGGAATGGCGGCCGGTCATAAATTCAACACCGTCGTGGTTTATCTTCCGCCCTCTGGCGTGAAGGATGGCATCGCAGAAGCCGTGCGCGAAAATCCTGACCTGAAAAAAGCCATCATCCTGACTGAGAAAGTGTCGGTCAAAGATTCCCGTGTCATGCGTGCTATTTGTCAGGCCAATGGCGTTGACCTGTTTGGCGGCAACTGTCTTGGACTTGCTGATGCCTGGAACCATGTCCGCCTCGGAGGTGCGCTGGGTGGTAACGCTCCCGAAGAGTCGCTGGTTAAAGGAACGGTAGCCCTGTTTTCTAATTCCGGTAACTTCACCACCACCATCGCGGTTTATCTGACCACAGCAGGGTGGGGCACCACGACTTCTGTCTCCAGCGGCAAGGATGTTTATATTCAATATGGAGCGAAAGAGTTCTTACATGCTTTCGACAATGATGACCGTTCAAAAGTAGCGGTGATGTACAGCGAACCGGGTGGATATTATGAACGCGGTTTGAAATCCAACAAACCGATTGTCGCCTGTGTGGTCGGTCGCTGGAAAGCCAGACTGAGCAAAGCCTGTGGTCACGCCGGGTCGCTGGCGGGTTCTGGAGACGATGCCCTGGCCAAGGAACAATGGTTCATGGACTATTTTGGCGTGGACGGTATCTACACGCCGCAAAAACCGATTTTCTCGAAAAAGGGCGCGTTGGTGACCAACATCGCTCACATCCCGGAAGCCGTGACCAAGGTCATGGAGCTGAATGGACGAAAGCCTGACTTTGAGTCCAAGGGAAGTCTCGCCCTGAAATGCTGGTTCGGCAACAATCAAGGTTTGTCGTTACCGCCTGAACTGGATGTTCCGGTTGTTGAGGCAACCGAACCTTATAACCAGCAGATTGAAGCTCTGAATAAAATGGTCGGTGTCCAGCATCGCCGGGAAAATCTCAAGGATGCCAGTGGCGCTTCCATGATGGATCCGAAAAGCCAGGTTTCAAAAATTCATGGCATATCGATCCTCGATGCTTCGGTGAAAACTTTTGAAGCAAACCTGGTATTCGCGTTGACCCGGGTTTACACCTGTGAATATGGCGAGAAGATCGCCAACATTGTGCTGAATATGTATGTCAATCAGCACGGTCAGCCAACCTTGGCCGCAGCAGAAGCGTCAAGGGAAAATGGCAACTCCCCGAACACAGTAGTGTCTTCAGCGGTGGCTATCTGCGGTAAAAAAATGGTTCAAAAAGCCATGGATGCTTCTCAAGCGCTTCTGGAATTGTTCCAGTACACGAAGATGAACGACGCGCGTGAGAAGTTCGATTATGCCGCCCAATTGAAGGAAGCCGATAAATATAAAGACGTGCTCCTCGCCGATGGCGAAGATGCCTGCGCCAAAAAGCTGGCCGATTGTCTCAATAAAGCCGGTTACTCTGTTTTCGTCCAGTTTGTGCAGGATTTTGCAGAAGCTAACGGTGGCAAACTGTCCACCGATGCGTTGTTCGCCGCCGTATGGACAACCCTTGGGTGGCATGCCCTCAGAACCAAAAAGATTTCCAAAGACACACTTGTGCGTATGCCTTGGTATTCACGCATCTACAGCACCATCGTCGGTGTTTCCGCGCCGGCATCGCGGCACGGTGAAGACAGCATCGCTGGCGTGAAACTGGAAGAGTTGATTCCGAACTACAGTTTTACCAAAACGGCATTTGTCACGCTTCTCGGTCGACAGCCTTCCGAATCGGAGCTCTATGAGTTTCAGGTTCTGCTCGGACTCATCATCACCAACGGACCCGGCACCATCTCGGCCCAAGGATGTAAGGGCGCGGTCAGTGCTGATGGACCGGAACAACCGCAACGGGTTCAGGTGAACAAGGCCTTCATTGGCTTTCTCACTCATACCGGATTCGCCCATGGCGGAAACGGTTATGAAGCCGCGGCCTTCCTGCTGGAAAATTTTAAAGACAAAGGTCTTAAAAATGCCGCCGATACCGGGCATGGGTTGGACCTTGACGCCATGGCTATGGAAGTGGCTAATAAGTACTCAGACTATAAAAAGAAACAGAAAGCTATTGGCAATCTCGATTATGCCAAACTGCCCTGTGTCAACCATCCGATCTTCAAGGGGAAAGATGTCAACTACGATCCCCGTGAAGTTTTTGTGCGAGAGCTTTTTAAAGAAAAGGGCATCAACAATGTCTTTCTGGATTTCTACCACAGCCTTGTTGAGTCTCTGTTCAAGGCCAAGGTCAGTAAAAATATTTACTGCGTTAATATTGATGCGGTCATCGCCGTTATTTTGCTCAAAGTTGTCTGGGCTGATTTCAGTGAAGGCAAAATGAAAGAAGAGGATGTCGAGTCCGCCAGTTTCGCCACCTTCCTGTTTGGCAGGATGATTGGGTGCGCCGCGGAAATTGATGACCACACTTCCCGTGGTAAAAATATGGACACCCGTACCCCCGCCAGCAAATGCGTTTATGTGGGGTGACCGGCTAAGCGCCGGAGCAAACGGAAAAAGCCTTGTTAAGCCGAGATATTCTTTGCTCGCTAAATAAATTTATTGCTAGTTGGCCCTCTGCCGAGGAGCCGGTGGGGTTGAAAAAAAATCAAGAAGCCTTTACCCTTGTAGGGTAGAGGCTTTTTATTTTTATGGAAGCTGTGGTAAATATTATAGCGTGATGATCGAACTAGCTAACTTGCAGATGAATCAAGGGGAGATGCGATATGGGGAATGATCAGAGAGGCTTTCCACGCTCACTAGTGGAGCTGGTGGTTAAAACGCGGATCAAAGACCAGTGGGTGGATTGCAAGGTTCTGGATCTTTCGGTGGAAGGAGTTTCGCTGGAAGTGAAGCGGCCACTTGAAATGGGTGAACTGACTACTATCGAAATGGAACATAGCGAATGGATGAAGAAAAATCAGGTGCAGGCCGAGGTGCTCCGTTGTGATAGCAATTCTGATGAAACAGAACCCAGAATATTTCACGTGGTGGCGAGGCTGATTGAGCCGAACGATGATTATTTGATGGGCGCTCTGAATCTGGTTTACGGCGACGGACCGAAGAAAGACCGGCGCGAGCCGGGTTTTGGAAAGAGAGAAGATGGAAGATAATACCCTGCTGCGGGAAATTGGTGGTAAGCCGGTGCTGGAAAAAGTCCATAAACTTTTTTACGACAAACTTTACGAACATCAATGGCTGAAGAAATTTTTTCTACACATTGAGCAGAAAATTATTGAAAACCAGCAGACCGATTTCATGGTTGCCAATATGGGCGGCGGTAAAATCTATTCTGGGGTATGCCCAAGAATGTGTACCGGCACATGTATATCACCGAGGAACTGTTTGACCTGAGACCTGAAATTTTAAAAGAAAGCATTCTAGCTTGTGGTGTGCCGGAAGATATGGCCGAGCGACGGGTTCGCATAGACAGCGCGTTCAGGCATTCCCTCGTCAAAAAAAGCGTTGATCAGTGTGAGAAACGGTTTTTCACCGATGAAATCCTCAATTTTCCTAAGCCCTAGATAAAGTTATTGCTCGTTTCCGGAGGAACTCCATGCAGGCACAACCGGGGGTGTTGAATCCCCCAAAACAACATTCATTGATTCAGGTTTATAATTTTAACGATCTGCCGCTGATCACCATGAACGTGGCGCGGATCGGAGCACAGACTCCTGGCATGGCCTACGAAATTGCGGGCAGGGAAAAGCATTTCGCCGTGGTCGGATTTGGTCCCATGACCTGGATATGGCTCACGCCGGATAAGCCGGTACCCGGCGGGTTTCGTGCTTTTGATGAAACCGAAATAGAGGGGAAAGACGTCCCCGAAACCGAGGGCGATATCCTGCTTTATTTTTCTTCCGACCATGCAGATCTGAATCGGGAAATAGCCAATCAGGTGCGCGACTTGTTTGGTAATGATGGGGAGCTTCTTGAAGAAGTTTCTCTGGAAAAGTTTGATCGGACGAATGACACAGAAAATATTCTCATCGACAGATCCACCAATCTCGATACAGAGAAGAGCAGTTTTGTCTTCACCCAGAGGTTTCAGGGGGAGGAAGATATCCCTTCAACACACTATCAAAATAGTTTCCTTTGCAACACCGACCGCTACACCATGACCTTCAGTAACAATCCAGCGCAGCTCGAAGAGCATGGAGACTCCGTCTCCCGTTCCCCGGTTTCACGCGGGGTGTTTTTCATCCCTTCCCTCGACCTGTTGACCAGCCTCAGGATGGGCGGCATCCGCATGGGCTCCCTTGCTATCAACGCCAAGTGGAAGTAGTAGCCTGCTTGGCAAATGGCGGCTGACGCTTGCTTCGCTTCCCGAGCCGAGTGGGTTAAACGTTTCGGGTGACCTGTTCGTTCATGGTTTCGAGCCGTCTCACCAGAATCTCGATCAGGTTATCTTTTAATTTGGTGGGAATCCCCGGTTTGAGCTCGTCGATACTTTTGGTATCGATCTTCAGGGCGATGACGTCTCCATCGGCGATGACGGTGGTGGTTCGGGTTCGTTTGGCAATGTAGGCGATTTCTCCGAATACGGCACCGGCCTTGAGTTTGGCGATGGTCACTTGTTTGGGATTGTTTTTGACAATAGCGACCACCCCTTTGAGGAGTACGAAAAAAGAATAATCCGTCTCTCCCTCTTGGATGATGATATCGGAAGGCAGGTATTTGTAGATCTGGCTTTCGAGTGTGCTGAGAAAATGTTTTTCTTCCTGGGTAAACCCATGAAAAAAAGAAAGTTGATCAATCAACTCAAAAGCTTGTTCATTATCCATATCAGTGGGCCTGTAGGTAAAATGTCATGCTTTATTGTAACGGAAAGCTGTGATCTAAGCAAAGTGTTGATGAGCAACCCTAATCTTCCTCAGTCCTTACTTGTTAAGGAGACTTTTGTGTAAGTCGAAAATGCGTGAGGAGCAGATTCTTCGCTACGTTCAGAATGACAAGAAACGCCAGCTTGTCATCCTCGAGGAGCCGAAGGATCTCAGGTTATGCAAAGCTCACCTTGCCAGAATTTCAAGCGGCTCGCGAGGGAACCCACGCGTCTGCCGCCCCTCGCCTGCCACGCTAGTGGCTCTGCCGTAAGCTGAGTCCAGCGTCACGCTGGGGCCACCCATCTTAATTTTGGATGGCGCGCAGCTTGGGCTTCGTCGGGACGTGACACTTTCGATAGCCTTGGCGAGGCGTGAAAACTGTCGGGGTCTTCTTTCCCTTTTTTGGCGATGGACTTCATCGCTTCGATGAAGCTGTCGAGTGTCTCTTTCGATTCTGTTTCGGTCGGTTCGATCATCAACGCCCCTTTAACGATCAACGGAAAATAAACCGTTGGCGGATGAAAGCCGTGGTCGATGAGCGCCTTGGCGAAATCCATTGTGGTGATACCTTGTCCTTTATCGTTGAACACGCATTCGTGCAGACTGGCTCCGGTGAAGGGCAGGTGAAACGTGTCTTTCAATCGGGCGCGGATATAGTTGGCGTTCAGCACCGCAGATTGCGCTGCTTGCCGGATGCCTTCGGGGCCGAGTGTGCGGATGTAGGCATAGGCGCGCAGGAGCATGCCGAAATTACCGTTGAACGATTTCAATCTGCCGATGCTTTGTGGTCGATCTCTGTTCAGTCGATATTTTGATCCGACTTTTTCCACCACTGGCGCAGGCAGATAGGGTTCGAGAATATCTTTGATGCACACCGGGCCTGCGCCCGGTCCACCACCGCCATGTGGAGTCGAGAACGTTTTATGCAGGTTGATGTGCAGCACATCGATTCCCATATCTCCCATTTTAGCGATGCCCATAATTGCGTTGAGGTTGGCGCCGTCGCAGTAAACCAGTCCGCCTTTTTTGTGGACGATTTCGGTAATTTTTAAAATGTCTTTCTCGAACATCCCCAACGTGTTGGGGTTGGTCAACATGATCGCCGCCGTCTCTTCATCCATCGCCGCTTCGAGTTTTGCGACATCGATGGTTCCTTCTGCGTTGGATGGCAGTTGCACGGACTTGTATCCACATAATGTGGCACTGGCCGGATTGGTGCCGTGCGCCGAGTCGGGCAGTAATACTTTTTTTCTGGGATTGCCTTTGGCCGAGTGATAGGCGTGGATCATCAGCATGCCGGCAAACTCGCCTTGTGCTCCGGCGGCCGGATGCAGGCTGGCGTGCTCCATACCGCTGATGGTTTTCAGGCATTCCTGCAATTCATACATCAACTGCAGGCTGCCCTGCGAGTCTGCATCGGGTGTCATGGGATGATGCTGGGCGAAACCGGGTAACCGCGCCAGAGTTTCATTGATTTTTGGATTGTATTTCATGGTGCACGATCCCAATGGATAAAAATTGGTGTCAATGCTGAAGTTCCATTGCGAAAGCCGGGTGTAATGGCGCACCACATCGAGTTCTGTCAGTTCGGGGAGTTCATCAATGGCCTCTCGGATTTCTGCCGGCGGAAGTAAAGTTTCAATTTCCACTTCCGGCACATCGCAGGAAGGTAGCGAATAGGCTTTTCGTCCCGGTGATCCCATTTCAAAGACGAGGGGTTCCTTGGAGATCAACCCTGGTATTCCGGGACTATTCGACTCTGGTGCTTGGCTCATGAATTTCCTCTATGTATTAAGGAAGCGTTAATGGGTGTTTAACATTTTCAGCAGGATGTCGAGGACTGTGTCGGGGGACAGGGAGTCGTCGTCTCTTTCTTCCAGCACTACACTGGCTGAGTTAAGGGGGCCCCAGCGTTTGATTTCCCCATGTTTAAAGATCACGCAAGCCGGTTTATCAACTGCCGAGGCAAGGTGCATGATGCCAGTGTGATTGCAAAGTAAAACATCGCATTCCTGAATCAAAAGCGCAAGTTCTTTTGCGCTGAGCAGGGGAAGAAGTTGGGGTTTTCTCTGCATGCTGGCGATGGTGGCTTTGAGCTCGGCTTCTTCTCCCGGGCCGTTGACCATCCAGACTTGTGTTTTGTCAGACTCCAGCAGTTGTTCGATCACCGTCTTGAACTTTTCCACTGACCAGCCCCATTTCGCGATGCGGGTGCCGGACTTGACCAGCAAGACCTTTTGATCCGGTGAAGTGTGATACTCCCGCATGATGCCTGCAATTTTTTGTGTCTCGGTCGGATTAAAATAAAGCTGGGGCTGACTGTGGAGTTCCTCAATGCCCAAGGCTCGCAGAATTTCCAGATTGTTTTCGGTTTCGTGTCGTGGAGGACCTTGTACCGACACCCGGATGTTATGAGCCCAGGCGTTTTCTTTATGGTCGTAGCCGATGCGTATTTTCGCGCCGGAACAAAGTGTGAAAAATGTGGCGGTGGCGCTGAATGTTTTGTTGAGAGTCAGCGCCAGATCGAAATGTTCGTCTCGCAGTTGGCGAAAAATATTTAAAGGTTGTCTGGGGTCGAAGGCAAATATCCGGCTGATGTTCGGGTTGTCTGCCAGTATCTCTGCCTGAGCGCTATCCACCAGAACACTGATATACAAATGTGGAAATACTTTTTTAAGGGTTTCGTAGACGGGGGTAGAGAGCACGACATCGCCCAGTCTGTCGGGGCGTATGACCAAAACTTTATTGATGTGGGCAAAGTCCAGAGGCAGGTTTGGCGGACTGGGCGCCTTGCCAGCGCAGGCACCGATCAGTTTCCATAACAGTTGTTTGGCTTTTTTTTCTATCGCGTGCAGGGTTGGGTTGGCCATGAATTGAGTGCGGGAACTGTTGAGTGATACATTTGCTCGTCCGATTGTTTTAGAGCGGGTGCGCCTCATCAATGAGCATGATGGGGATGTCATCTTTAATCGGGAATTTCAAAGCGCAGGGTTTGCAGACCAGCCCGTCTTCGTTTTTTGCCAGTTCAAGGTCTCCCTTGCATTTGGGGCAGACTAGAATTTCCAGCAGTTCCTTATCGATTCCCATGATCTTTCTCCTATAAAAAATTAGGGGTAGTTTTTTGTTTGTTGCTGCACGGCCTGGAATACGTCATCAACGGTCACCTGATCCATGCATTCTTTCGTTCCCAGCGGGCAGGTTTTTTTCCAGCAAAAACTGCATGGAAGCACTTTGTAAACCGCTTCGTGATTCACGCCATAGGCTCCGTTGCGCACTGGGTCGGTGGGACCAAAAATGGAAACTGTGGGAATGCCCAATGCCGCGCCGAGGTGAAGCGGACCTGAGTCACAGCTTACCAGCAGTGCCATCCGTTTGTACAGAGCAATAGATTCTAAAATCGAAGTGGGCGGGGCGACCCAGTTTTTTTGTTGCATATGAGTGGAGATTTGCTGGACTTTAAATTTCTCTCCCGGTCCCCAGGTCAGTATTATGGAGTACCCCAACTCTTCTGAAATGCGGTCGGCCAGTTTGGCGAAGTGGACCAGTTCCCATTGTTTGCTTTCGAATCCCGCTCCGGGATTGATGCCTATAATCGGGCGGGTGGTCAGGTCCGGATGCTGGTCAAAAAAGTGCGCTACTTTTTTATCCATTTCGTCAGGAATCTGGAGTGGAAAAAGTTTTGTTTCCACAACTTTGCCTAACGCAGTTTGCAAAAGCGTGAGGTACATGTCGACTATATGAAGTCCTCCTGCCATGTAGGGGGCTTTTTGGTTGGTGAACAGGGTGCTGAATTTTTCCTTGCAGTTGTTTCGATGAAACCCAACTCGGGTTGGGGCGCCGCTCAATTTGGTGATGATGCCGCTTTTGATCAGCCCATGCAGGTCGAGAACGAGATCAAATTTGCGTTGGCGCAGGGTTTTGATCGTGTCCAGAATTTCTCTCAGCGATTTAGCATTCCAGTTTTTGCGCCACACTTTGGTGCGCAGGGGAATGACCTCGTCGATATCGGGGTTGCCGCGCAGGATATCCTGAAACCGTTCTTCCACCATCCATGTGATGTGGGAATCGGGCAAGGATTTTCTCAGTGTGGCGGCAACGGGAAGAGCGTGGACGATATCTCCCAGGGCGCTGAACTTAAGGATTAGTATTTTGCGTGGGTTCATCATGGGGTTGTTCTTCGCCGGGTTGTTTTTCCTCGTTGGGGCTGATGAGTTTTAAAAATCGTGAAAAGATTTGGTGGTACCCCAGGTAGCCCATCAAACCGCCAAAGAGAGCTCCGGCAAGAACATCGGATGGGTAGTGCACTTTCAGATAGACTCTTGAATAGCAGACCAGCAGGGCAAAGATAAAAACCACCGGGGTGATTCTACGAAAGCAAAGGCTGGCAATCGTTGCAGCGGCAAAAGTATTGCCGGCATGGTTTGACGGAAAAGAAAAACTGTTAGAACAGTTTACTGCGTTTATCAGGTCCGGCAAAACATGACAGGGCCGGAGGCGGGCGATGGTTTCCTTGAGAATATAATGGCTGGTGGCATCGGTGAGACCGACGGTCGCGCCTATTGCCACTAGAAAGGCCAAACCATAACGTTTGTAAAACGCCAGAACAGCCACTATGCAGACAATGCCTGCGTAGATAAAATTCCCCTTGATGGTGATAAACAGCATGAACCGTCCCATTATTGGGGATTGAAAATGCTGGTTGATCCAGTAGAATAGCGAAACGTCGAGATCGTATAAGATGGTGATTCCTTTTTGCGGGGATTACGGTTACTTAGTTAATTTTATGGAGTTAATGGGTTTGAGTCAATCGATTTGTCGCCCGTTGTTAGAACAGGTTGGAAAGATTTTGTCCGGGTGCCACGTGTTATCTCTCGGCTGGAGTCGATGATGGCAAAAACTCATGACAATGCGTTAATCCTTTTTGCTCGTGATCCGGTTTTGGGCAAGGTGAAGACAAGGCTATCTTCCTTTCTAAAGGAAGATGCTATTCTCAAACTTTATACCTGTTTTCTTCAGGACAGTATCGACAAGATCCGGCAAGTGGAAAACGCCGACCGCTTTGTTGGAGTTGCTCCCTCGAACGAGTCCGGTTTCTTTACCGGAATGCCCGGTTCCGATATCCACCTTTTTGTTCAGGAGGGTAAGGAGTTGGGCGATAAAATGCGCCAAGCCCTTCAAGACCGGTTTGCAGAAGGGTATAAGAGAGTGGTTATCATTGGTTCGGACAGTCCTTCGCTGCCGGTTTCCTATATTGATCAGGCTCTGCGTTGCGATAAGGACGTGGTTCTGGGGCCGAGCACGGATGGCGGCTATTACCTGATCGGCATGCAGGGAAAAGTGGTCGAGCTTTTTGATGGAGTGAGTTGGGGGACCGAGACGGTCTTGCGGGAAACGTGCGAACACCTGGTGCGAAGTGGGGCAGAGTTGGAGCTATTGCCGGTTTGGTACGATGTCGACGGTCCGGAGGATTTGAAATTTTTCAAATCCCATTTGGATCTCATTAAACAGGCCGGACTCGGAGAGGCCGGTGAGACAGGGAAATTGTTGGATAAGATTTTAGCGTCCGACTGAAAATTGTTTTGGGCGCGCCTCTTAATTTAATTGAACGGAATAGATATGAAGCTTTGCAAATTTACAGATTCGGATTATCAGGCGGTGATCGAGGCGTTGGAAAATCGTTCCGGCATGGATTTGTTCACCCACGATGAAACCGTCCGCAAGATATTACAGGATGTGAAGGAACGAGGCGATGCCGCCTTATTGGAATACACGCACCGCTTTGACCGCCACACTCTTTCGATGGAGCAGTTGCGGGTCACGCCGGATGAGATTCGGCAGGCCTATGACGACGTGACGGAAGAAGAACTCGCGGCGCTGAAGGAAGCGGCGGAACGTATTCGCCGTTTTCACGAGCGCCAGAAGCAGGGCTCATGGCGGTATGAGGAAGAGGGCATCACTTTAGGCCAGATGGTGAGGCCGCTTGCCATCGCCGGAATCTATGTTCCGGGTGGCAAGGCGTCTTATCCTTCTTCGGTGCTGATGAACGCCATTCCGGCAAAAGTGGCAGGAGTGGATCGCGTGGTCATGTGCTCGCCGTTTCCCGATGGGGAAACCCGGCCGCATGTTCTGGTCGCGGCGGATATTGCAGGGGTCACAGAAATTTATAAGGTCGGCGGTGCTCAGGCGGTCGCCGCCATGGCTTTCGGTACTGCAACCATGCCCAAGGTGGACAAGATAGTCGGGCCGGGCAATATATTTGTGGCATTGGCGAAACGTCTGGTGTTTGGAATTGTGGATATCGATATGATAGCCGGGCCCAGTGAAATCCTGATTGTGGCTGACCACAGTGCCAACCCGGCATACGTGGCGGCAGACCTGTTGTCGCAGGCCGAGCATGATGAAGAGGCGGTACCGATTCTGGTGACTCCCGAGGAAGGACTGGCCCAGGAGGTGATGGCCGAACTGGACAAGCAGAAGAAGCTCTCGAGCCGGCAGTCTATTATGGAAACTTCTTTGAACACACAGTGCCGACTGCTGGTGACGGAGTCTTTGGAGGCGGCGGTCGATCTGGCCAATCGTCTGGCCCCGGAGCATCTGGAATTGGCTGTGGAAGACCCGGAACATTGGGCGGAAAAGATTCAGAATGCGGGGGCGGTATTTTTAGGACATTACACGCCGGAGGCAGTCGGGGACTACCTGGCAGGGCCCAATCATGTATTGCCCACCAGCGGCACAGCCCGGTTTTCGTCGCCGCTAGGGGTGTATGATTTCGTGAAGCGGACCAGCTTGATTTCCTATTCCCGCTCGGCCTTGGAAAAATGTAGCAAAACTGTAATATTACTGGCCGAAATGGAGGATTTGGGGGCGCATGCAAACTCGGTCAAAATGCGTATTGAGGAAGGCAAAAACAAATCTTAGAAGCGCCATTTTTTCAGGGTTTCAGACCTCGATTTTGTCTTGACACTTAAGAAATGCTATGTTCTAATCACCATCATTTTGGGCACTTGTGCGCCCGAAAAAAGGATGCAAAACAGGGTTGTAAAACCCATATAAAAACGCAAGTTACGGGTTTTTGGGGGGTTTCAGACCTTGCTCCGGTGAAGGGTTTATAGAGACATCTGGTATTGTCACTAGCCCTGAAAGGTTTGAGATTTTTGTTAGAAAACTTATGTTGAATACAGCTCAGTTTTAAGAAGTGAGATTCATATATATAGAAAGAAATTAGGTACCTACTTAAAGTTTCGTATTACTAGCAACGGATCCTGATCAGATCCAAAAGGAGGTTAAGCCATGTTGGGGAAAAACAAACGTAGCATAGCGACATTTTCATTGGGACTGATTCTGGCCATGGCCATATATCTTGTTCCAGGCATGACCAGCGATGCGATTGCCAAGGAAGTGTTTGCGGAACAGGTTTTTGCTGAGGAGGCATTCGCCAAAGAAGTAATGGCGGAAGAAGCCGTTGAAGGCGAAGGCGAGGCGGAAATTGAGTGGGGCCAGGACGTGTTTTATAAGGACTGGGAAGGTAACCCGCTGAAAGGTCCTGTGAGTGGTTTTCCCGCTCCGGAACTGGGTGAGTCGGACTATAATAATTACGAGTTCGCTCCCAGCCGCATGCTTTTGTGGGTTGCCAATCAGCAGCATCTTTATTTTGGTAGCTTTGTTCTGGCGGTTCCGATTTTTTGTATGATCATCGAGTTTATCGGGATTCGAACCAAGGAAGAAGACCCGGTTATGTCCGCCAAGTACGATCGGCTGGCGCATGACTTGATGAAGGTCAGCTTGACTGCTTATTCCTGGACAGCAATCCTCGGTGGTATCCTTCTTTTTACCTTCATCACACTATTCCCGGGCTTCTTTAAGTATATGGCGGGCATTTTCCGCCCGGTTATGCATGTGTATGCACTGATGTTCCTGGCTGAGTCCGGCGTTCTCTACGTCTACTACTACGGCTGGGACAGGATGAGCGAAGACAAGTTCCTGAAATGGATTCACTGTAGCCTTTCAGTTCTGCTCAACCTCATCGGTACAGTTCTGATGTATCTGGCTAATTCCTGGGCGACCTTCATGCAGGCTCCCGGTGGAATTGACTCACAAGGCCGTTTCCTTGGAAATATTTGGCACGTTATCCATTCCACTCTCTGGAATCCGGTCGGTGTTCACCGGATTCTCGGAAACATCGTATTCGGTGGTGGAATCGTTGGTGCTTACGCCGCGTATCATTACCTCACCGCTAAGACGGAAGAGGAAAGAGCCCACTATGACTGGGTTTGTTATGTGGCAATGTTTATCGCCATCTTCGGTCTGATTCCTCTGCCTTTCGCAGGCTACTGGTTGATGAAAGAAGTGTATGCGTTCCGCCAGCAGATGGGAATCACCCTGATGGGTGGAATCATGGCTTGGTTGTTCATCATTCAGGCGGTAATGATTGGTCTGCTGTTCTTCGGTGCAAACTCTTATCTGCATAATGGTATGTCGCGGGTCAAGGGATCGCATCGTTATATGAAATATTGTAAGTACATGATCCTTCTGTTGATTTGTACTTTCACCATGTGGATGACCCCGCACACCATCGTTATGACTCCGGCGGAGTTGAAAGCGATGGGTGGTGCACAGCATCCCGTTATCGGTCACTTTGGTGTAATGTCGGCGAAGAATACGGCGGTGAACTTGATGATCACCACTACGATTCTCTGCTTTCTGTTGTACCAGAAGGCCAATAAGAAGATTAATGTGCCATGGGCCACAGTGGGCAACTGCTGGATATCGGCTATTTTTGTCGGCGCGGCATTGAATATCATCTTCTTGGGCGTTTATGGTTATTTCCTCCCTGCTAACCAGCGGGTTGGGCTCTCCGTACCTCAGGTGACCACTACACTGACGACCCTGTTTGCGGGTACGGCGATCAATATCTCCATGTTTAAGGATTCTGAATCCTACGGAGATATCCAATGGGGCACCCAGTCCAAGGTGGGAACTTACGCCATTTTCCTTCTGGCAATTTCCTTCACCTGGTTGATGGGTCTCATGGGCTACATCCGTTCTGCGGTTCGTTTGTTCTGGCACGTGACGGAGGTTGTTCGTGATAACTCTGTTGACGCTTATACGCTTACGATTGGTGAAGCGGGTAAGATGCTTACCTTTAACACTCTTTTCGTGTGGACACAGTTTGTAGTCGTGTTCTGGGTAGGTAGCTTGACCGGTAAAAAAGCAGTTGCAAAAGCTCCGGAGGGTGTTCCGGTACCGGCCCAACAACAGCAATAACTGCTAACTATTTGGCGGGGTTCCCCCTGGGGAGCCCCAACCAATTTAATCTGAGGGTTCAGGAGAGAGAGGAGAACGATGCTACCAGAGCAACATGATATTTTATTTTCGTTTCTTGCGATCGCATTTGCCTTGTTCGGAATCTATGTTTTTATCAATGTGATTCAAACCAGCAGGGAGAGAGAGGGAATAAACATCAAATTATGGGGCGGAATATTTGGAGCCTTTGCAATTGGGTGTTTTTTGATGACGGTTCATATGTTCGACCTGGTTCAGGCCGATCAATTGAAGTTTTTCTTCTCAACTTATATTTTGGTTGTGTTCATGATGTTGTTTTTTTGGGGAGTATTCTTCAAAAGCAACAAAATTGAAGGTCAATCTCCTCCGATCATTCGAGGATTTTTCTTCTGGACCACGGTATCTGTTTTGCTCGCGGGGTACACCAACTGGTTGCCGCAGCAGCGCAGTGACCCACCGCCTAAAGCGGCAGCGGTAGTGGGCGACCTGACCATGGAAGAATTTGCAGATATGGGACGGGTTATTATTTTTGGTGCCAAGCAAGTTGCTGGTCAGAAATCGATCGGTAAAGGTCAGTGTCCTCTGTGTCACACGTTTGATCCGGGTGATAACATGGGTCGATGTCCGAACCTGTTTGGTGTTGAAGAAAGAAGCCACAAACGTGTTAAGGAAGATCGCTATGCGACCAGCCCTATGGCCATCGGCGAGTTGGAGCCTGCTTCGGGGATTACGAAGGGCAAACCGGCCGAGATTCCTGAGGAGTATAGAAGGCAACATGGTCCGGATGAATTAGTCGGTGAAGACTATCTTCGCGAGTCTTTAATGTGTCCAACCTGTTACGTTGTTGAGGGATTCGGTAAAGACAACGATACAAAAAGTCCGATGCCGGTTATTGTTAAGCCTCCGATCAGCTTGAGCCGTGTTGAAGTGAACGCGGTTGTGGCTTACTTGCAGTCCAAAGACACACCGGGTGAGTTTGCTTCTGTGACCGTTCCGTTACCGCAGGATGATGCGGGTAATACGGGTGGTGCAGTGGCTGAGGCTCCTGCTGACGATGAAGATAGACCTGTATTTGTCACCGGCAAGGAAGATATCCAGGCCATGATCAATACATTAGGTTGTCCGCTTTGCCACACCATTCCTGGTGTTGAGGGTGCTGTTGGCGAGTTGGGACCGAAGCTTCATGAGAAGATCAATGCTCCGAAGCGCATCAAGGATCCCAACTACAAAGGTAAAGCGACCAATACCAGGGAGTATGTCAGGGAGTCTATTTTGAACCCGGGTGCCTATGTGGTCTTTAACGAAGAAGCGGGAGAGTCATTCCCGGATGGTTTAATGCCTACAACTTTTTCAGAGATGCTTTCAGTTCAAGCTCTCGATAAACTTGTAGATTTTATTAGTCAGACCGAGCCTCCGGCTGGCAGTTAATAGGAGACAACAATGAATAAGACTTTAGTAAGCTTTTTGGTGTTTGTTGTCGGTCTGGCGGTGTTTCATAACGCCATATTTCCTATCTTTACACCGAAGGAGATCGGCTGGATTTTGAATAGGTACGTCTACTTTTTGCTTTTCGTAGCCTATCTAATCATTACGCACTTTGTGCTCAGACTCAAACCGCCGATTGCCATGATGGGCTTGTTTGTTTGGAGCATAGGTTTTTATTTCTATAAATTTGTATTGTATCCGCCAATTCCATGGACCTTGTTCATCACCTATATGGTGATGTGGTCGATCGGAACCTTTCTTTATATCAGTCAGGATCCCGAGACCTTTAGAGAGTTCAGGAAACCGATCGTTAAAACGATTGTTGGTGAATACAAGTTTGCGCAGATCATTTTGTTGACGGCTATGCCGATTCTGGTTGGCTTTGGAACTTATAAGACGATTTATCCGTCTTATCAGGAACCGGTGGAATTGCGGACGGTTCATCCCGCACCTCCTGCTACCACGAAAGTGCATGGCAAGACTTATCCACTGGAGTCTACTAACAACCCTTTCCGTGTTGACGAGCAGGATAACTATAAAGATAGTTTCCCGTTCTTGGATGCGGACAAGCACGAGTACATGAAGTATGTGACGGAAGGCGGCACGATCTTCTTCCAGAACTGCCATTACTGTCATGGTGACCAGTTGAATGGACTGGGCATGTTCTCTCATGTGTTCAACCCGACCCCGGCGAACTTCATCGACCCGGGTACCATCGCCATGTTGCAGGAAGCTTTCATTTTCTGGCGGGTTTCAAAAGGTGGACCTGGTCTGCCGAATGAGTCGACCCCTTGGTCTTCAGCAATGCCTCCTTGGGAGGAACATTTGAATACGGAAGAAATCTGGAAGGTTATCCTGTTTGAGTACTGGTACACAGGGTGGCATCCAAGAACTTTCGGTACTGAAGGTTCCGAGGGTTAGGAGATTAACTTGAATAGTATTTTCGGTTACTAAAACCTAAACATATGGGAATGACAATGACTAAGAATAATAACTATATCAAACGCCTGATCTTTTCCTTTCTGGCTGTGGCTTTGATCGTAATCCCTGCTTCGGCATTTGCCGCGGCTCCGGATGGGGTCAAAAAAGACATGCTGGAAACAGGTAAAAAGGTCTATTTTAAAAGATGCGTCTGGTGTCACGGTGTTGAGGGGGGCGGAGATGGCCCTTCTGCAGACCGCTTGTTCACCCGGCCGAGAAACTTCATTCAGGGAACTTTCAAGATCCGCACCACGGATTCTGGGGAGCTCCCAATGGAGCAAAACCTGATTGATACAGTCAAAAATGGTCTCCAAGGTTCGGCAATGCCAGCTTGGGGTGAGTTTTTGTCGGAAAATGAGATCGTCTCTGTCGTGCAATTTGTTAAAACCCTGATACAGGATCGGGATTTTGGCGATACGGACGAAGAAGTAAATATTCAGGATTTTGGTACTAACCCGTGGGGAACAAAAGGTCCTTATCACTTGGGTGTGCCCCAAGCTGATATTGATGCGGGTAAAGAAGTTTTCCTGAAGAATAAATGTTTTGAGTGTCACGGCGGCGAAGGCCGGGGTGATGGTAACCCGACGATGAAAGACGACTGGGGTTTCCCGATCGTTGCGGCAGACTGGACACAGTGCTGGAACTTCCGTGGTTCGCGTCGGGATCCTTACAATCCTTTCAATGTTGTTCGTACGGTTTCTACCGGATTGAATGGCACACCGATGCCGAACTTCAAGGATCAGGTCACGGTTGAGGATCGCTGGAAACTTGCAGCGTTCGTTAACTCCCTCTGTCCGAGGAAGAATATTGATAAGCTGACCAACAAGCCGATCCCGGACTTCCTCATTCAGTCCGTTTATACGGAAGGCCAGGTTTCTCCGAGCATTGATGACCCGAGTTGGCAGTCTCCAGATACCGATTCAAGGATCGTTGCTTTCCCTGAAGAGCAGGCGGAAAATCCGAAGAGGCATTATATCGCGATGGCCGGCCAGATCACTCGGGGAAAACGAAATTTCGACCCGAAAACTGATGACCTCTGGGTGACTTCCCGTTGGAGTGCTGAAGATAATGCGGTTTATTATCTGGTTGAATACCACCTGCGGTTTATGTCGCAAGATCCGGAATACCCGGATGCAGTTGCCATTCAATGGCCGGCAAAACTTCAGGATCTGTTCGGTGCGGAAAAACCCTATTTCATCATGGGTGACTCCAAGAAGCCGGTAGATATCTGGAAGGCTAATTTCCTGCCTCAAGACTACAGCGCAACCAACGCTCCGAAGCCTGATGGCTATAAACTGGACGTGAAGGTTGAGGAGTTAGTAGGGTTTGGCATTGAGTCTGTTAATGCCAAAGAGTCTGAAAGCAAAGTGCAGGTTGTGGACTCCATTTTCAAACAAGGCCGTATCAAGATCCTGTTCAAAAGGGACTTGAAAACGGAAGGTGAATTTGATGTCCAGATTCCTACGGAGAAGTTCATTCCGATTAGTTTCATGCAATGGGCAGGACGGGATAAAGAGAAGGATGAGCATATGGCCATCTCTACCTGGTACTACACCATTCTGAAGCCGGCACTGCCGCAGTCTCTATACTATATGCCTCCCATCATGGCAGTTGTTTTTGTCTGCTTCCAGGGTTGGTTGGTATGGATGACAAAACGTGCACGTAAAATGTATGACGAAGGAAAGATTCGACGTGATGAGCTTCCTAAATAGTCATCATTAGTTTTATAAGAAAGCCCGCCGATTTTTTGGCGGGCTTTTTTTTATGTCTTTAGTTTTTTTAAGAAGAGTAGCCGTGAGGGCAGAAGGCAGTGACGTGTTTAGCCGAGACTATTTTTGATCGCGCAATAAGCTATTTACCCCTTCGGGGCACGAAGTACCCGTACCGGGCATGAAGTTTTAGGAAGAGGATATCACAGCTACTCGGCTCCACGCTGAATGGCTACTAGCCGTAGGGGCAGTTGGCAAGAACTTGATTGTGCCGAGACTACTCTTTGCCAGCCAGCAAAAGTTATTGCCCATTACTACCGGGCGTTGCCCGGTGCCGAGTGGGCTTTCGCGTCACAACTCGAAAGCCGGCTTTATTGAGATAGATTTTCTGGGATAAACGAGGGAGGGATTATTCTTCTTCAGCAACTTGTTCCAGATCCATGTTGCCTTCAATAATTTCTCTGAGTGCCAATTCAAAATAAGATTTTGGGTTCGAGTATTCTTCGGGGTCTACATCGATAGTTGGCTGGGCACCATTTTCCAGTTGATGGATTCTCTGGGTTACCAGAATGCATAACAGGTACCGGCTTTTTACTACATCTTGCGCCTGGCGAATCAACTCCAGGGTGTCTTTCATTTCTAAGGCGATCATAGTTTTCCTATAGCGTTAAAGGTTGTTCCTATTCTAGGGGTAATTGCATTTTCTGTCAACTGCTAGCCGCCAGCGTGACGCTGGACCCAATTAAGAATTGCTCGTCAAGCCGAGAGAACTTTTTGTTTGCCTGCAAAAGCTATTAGCCTCCCTCGCTAGAGGGTTAAAATGGATTGGATGGTCTGGGCTGCGGTGTCGACCTGCTCTCTGGATACCTCGCGATGCAGGACGGCGCGGAAAACTCCCGGGTCGGTCATGAGGATTTTGATGGACTTTGCTTCCAGCCGACTCAAAAATGTATCTCCATCGATTTCGGGGTGGTTCAGTTTGAAGAAAATAATATTTGTTTTTACTTTAGATTGATCCAGTTCGATGCCCTTTATGGCTGCCAGCTGTTCTGCCAGAAGTCGGGCGTTCTGATGATCGCCCTTTAAGCGTTCCACGAGGTTTTCCAGGGCGACCAGACCGGCGGCGGCCAGATGCCCGGCCTGCCTCATCCCCCCTCCGATCATCTTCCTGTATTTTCTGGCACGTTGGATGAAGTCCCTGTCACCGCAAACTAGAGAACCGACCGGGGCGGACAGTCCTTTGGACAGGCAAAACATGATCGAGTCTGCCTGCTGGGTCAGAGCCTTCACTTCTACATCCAGGGCTACAGCGGCATTAAACAGCCTTGCTCCATCCAGATGAATTTTGAGTTCATATTTTGCCGCCAGAGCCGCCACACTGCCCATATATTCCGGGCTTAGCGGTGTTCCATGACAGAAGTTATGGGTGTTCTCAAGGCAGATCAGGCGGGTAGGAGGGTTATGGATATCTGTGTGCCTTATGGATTGTTCCAGTAATGGCAGGGGCAAGGTGCCATCCTCATTATTGGGAAGGATTCTTGGATGGACTCCGCCCAAGGCGGCCATGCCCCCGACTTCGTGCAGGAAAATATGGCTTCGGTCGCCCAGCAACACTTCATCTCCGCGCTGGCAAAGGCTGAGCACGCTGATGAGGTTTCCCATGGTGCCACTGGGAACAAAGAGAGCCGACTCCTTGCCGGTTTTTTTTGCGGCCAAGGTTTCCAGTTTTTTAAGGGTCGGGTCTTCTTCGAAAACATCATCCCCGACTTCGGCATTGGCCATTGCTTCGCGCATTGCCGGGGTGGGTTGGGTCAATGTATCGCTTCTTAGATCAATCATGATTTTCCTTTTCCAGCGTGACGCTGGACCCAAAGTGCAATGGCTTATTACTGCTGGCAATCGTTTTCTCTGCTTTATGGGTCACTGCTCATTCTCCCCGGGCGTGGCCCGGTCCATCCGGTTACGTTTGACTCGGTAATAAGCCAGCGAAATGAAAAAGATTGGGACGACAAACCCGCTCAGTAACAGGCCGGTTATTTTATCTGCCGGGTAGTCCAAAGCCAGCAGTCCCTGATACATGAGTTGCGCCAGATAGGCCAGCAGCCCACAGGTGATGAATAAATAACCGATTCGCTTGGAGCCTTTTGGTCCCGGAAAAACGATGGAGTAGGCAACGAAGTTCAAACCCAGGAAAAGGATTCCGTTTAAAAACATCAGGTAAATGATCTGGTTCTGGGCTTGCGTCAGCACGGTTTCTAAAGTTCCAAAGGGTTTTCAAAGATACCCAATATTTTATAAGGTAAGTCGGGAGATAGAAACTTTTAATTTGCAAGTTCCTTGCTGGGGGAGGGTGAAGCTCCGAATAAAAAAAGCCCGGAGCGGACTTTTGTCCGACAACCGGGCTTCATTGAGCTATAAAGTAAAACTAGAAACTTCGTGAAATTCCAAAGATAACTTCACCGTCACAACCTGTAGCACATTCAGCAGTGGTCAAGTCTGTATCGACATAAGTCACGCTAAGGTCGAAGCCATGAGTAGCATAGGCTGCGCCAATGCTCCAGTCTAAATAATCTGGCTTGCCAAACGCAGTTTCATCGGTAATCCACTGGTGTCCGACATGCCCTGTCAAGGCTAGTCGGCTGACCAGAGGCACTTCTGCATCATAACTCACATAGGTTGCGTTTCCACTGCTCGTGGTGTTTTCGGGCGAGTAGTAAATAGTGGCGCCCATTGCGATCAAGGAGAAATCTTTAGACATGCCAAACTTGTATTCGAAGTAGTCCAGTCCTACGCTTTCAGTGGCGCCCGGGTAGGTGTAATAAACGCCGCCGACATCAAAAGTGATTCCATAATATTCCCGTGCGGCACCAAAATAGATATCAAACTCGGTGTTGCCTTGACCAGGTGCAGTCGCTCCAAATTGCACGTTGGAACCCCAGACACCGAGGTAAAATCCTTTTTCATGGTTCCAGTCAAAACTTCCTTGGACAGCGGCTTCTTCAACCGTTTGGCTGTTACCACGAAACCTGTAGTCTGTGAAGAATCCGAGGGAACCGGAAAAGCTGCCTGGAAGATTTATGAGTTCGGGCTCTTCTGCGGCTTGGGCGGCTCTGTTGTGATCAACCGAAATTAAACTGGCCACAAGGAGTAGTGCCAAGGCAGTTTTAGAAACGAAAGAGTTCAACGTGCTCATATTTAAATCCTCTCTAAATATTAGGTGTAATGAAAAAGGCATTTTAGACTTTTTCGCATAAGTTTACAATGAATGGACTACTTTGTAATGAGTCTTAAAACAATAATTTATCAATGGATAAAAGTCAATTGATATAAAGTGTTTTAGCGTATTTCTTGGCATAATAGTTTTAAATAAAGGCTTTATCCAGATAATTTTAGACCAGGTTGTATCCGGTTTCCCCATGCTGGGTGGTATCAAGCCCCATTTCCTCATCCTCGTCATTAACCCTGAACCCGATCGTTTTATCAATAATTATGACGAGAACATAGGTGACGACGAACGAGTATAAACCAGCGGCAAAGATGCCCACCAACTGGACCCAGACCTGATTGAGGTTGCCAGCCAGCAAACCTGTTCCCCCTACGGTGACGAATAATCCTGTGGCTAGAGCGCCCCAGGCACCGCCGATGGCATGGATTCCAAAAACATCGAGCGAATCATCGTAACCAACCTTGATCTTCATGATGACGGCGTAAAAGCAGATGATTCCGGCGAGAAAGCCGATCACCATGGCCCAAAGCGGTTCGACAAATCCTGCGGCCGGAGTGATGGCGACTAGTCCGGCTACGATTCCGGATGCGGCACCGAGAGCGCTGGCTTTTCCCACTTTGATATACTCGGCGACCAGCCAGCCGAGGAGTCCGGCTCCTGTTGCGATTTGGGTGTTGGTGAATGCCAGCACCGCCAGTTCGTCTGCTGCCAGCGCACTGCCAGCGTTAAACCCGAACCATCCGAACCATAGTAGTCCCGCCCCCAGAAGAGTAAGAGGCAAACTGTGGGGAATCATCAGTCTTCCCGGAAAGCCTTTGCGCTTTTTAAGGACCATGGCGGCGGCCAGTGCAGCCGTACCTGAAGCGATATGAACCACTGTACCACCGGCAAAATCCAGAGCCCCGAGGTCGCCCAACCAGCCGCCGCCCCAGACCCAATGGCAAATAGGATCGTAAACCACGGTGGACCAAATGAAAATGAAGGCGATATAAGCTTTAAAACTCACCCGCTCGGCCATTCCTCCGCTGATGAGCGCTGCTGTGATGATGGCGAACATCAACTGAAACATGCTGAACAGATATTCCGGGATCGTGCCGGAAAGGGTCTTATAATCAATGCCTATAAAGAGAGCTTTGCTCAGGTCTCCGACAAAATGTCCGATATCGTTACCAAAGGCTAAAGAATAACCAAACAGCACCCATTGCACGGTGATGACTCCGAGCGGTATAAAACTGTGCATCAATGTGCTGAGAACATTCTTGCGCCGTACCATGCCACCGTAAAATAGTGCAAGGCCAGGAAGCATGAGCATAACCAGTGCCGATGAAATCAGTATCCAGGCGGTGTCCGGGTAGCTGATTTGAGGGATTTCCTCAGCTGACGCGACCACAGGAAAGAGCATAAATAATATAGTTAGGATGACCCTGTTCGCTTGAATTCTGATTTTCATAAAACCCGATCTCCTAAATAAAGTAAAATAGGGGTGCTGGTTAATAATCTTCTTAGGAGGGGGTTTTCAATTATTATACCAATACAGGAAAACAGCCTTCATGAAGTTGGGGGTTCCTGATTAATCACTTTAAAAGCAATTGTTTATATGTATATTTTAGAGCCGTTGGGGTAAAATAACAGGGTGCGTCGATAGCAGCGAATTGCTTGCTTAGCAAGCACTTGCTTCTAACAACTGCTATAAAATACATCACTTTTTTAGTGCAGGCTCTGAAGTTTACAATCGATTCCTCCAGGCTTTACGTCAAAAATATGACCGGATAGGAAGAATCTTTCTTGGAGTTTTTGTGGGATGGCTTGAAGAGCTAACTTGTAAGCCCTTTTAAAATAGTGCTTTTGTTGTTTTTGGGGGGATGTGATCCAATTTGGCATACAAATTGCTCAAAAACAGGGAGAAAGCAAATAAGTCCCTGAATTTTAATGTTTAGTTTTTTCTTTTTGTCGATCATATAAGGGGCAGGAGAGCGAGTTATGGCAGAAGACGAGGATATACTAGAAGAACTGGAAGCAGCGGAAGCGACCGGTGGCAAAAAACCCATCGGTATGATCATCGGCATCATAGTTGGCTTGGCGGTATTGGGAGGTGGGGGTTATTATGCCTACATGAATTTTTTCCAAGAAAAGCCAGCCGAGGAAATACCTGCTGAAGGCGAGAAAGCTAAAGAGGAGGCACCGGAAGAGGAAGACCTCAACCTGGGTGTCATGTTTCCGCTGGATCCATTCGTGGTCAATTTAGCTGGCAGTGAAGGAAAGCGTTTTCTCAAAGTCACGATTTCCCTGGAATTGAGCACCCCGGAAGTTCATATGGAGCTCAAGGAAAATATCCAGAAAATCACAGACTCCATTTTGGTCTTGCTGAGTAGTAAGGCATTCGAAGATGTTTACTCAGTGCAGGGCAAGTTCAAGCTCAAGGATGAAATCACCACTCGAGTGAATCGGTTTCTGGTGGTGGGGCATGTTAAGGATGCATATTTTACGGAATTTATTATTCAGTGATAAAATATAAGAGTTATTTAAAAGGCGTGAGTGAGTTATGAGTGAGGTTCTATCACAGGGCGAGGTTGATGCCTTATTAAGAGGTGTCGGAGACGGTGAAATCGAGACCGAAATGGATGAAGCGCCGGAAGAAGTTTCCGGTATAGTCCCTTACGATCTCACCAGTCAGGAAAAAATCATTCGTGGCCGGCTGCCAACTCTGGACATCATTAACCAGATGTTTTCCCGGTTGTTCAGGAATACGTTTTCCACCTTGATGCGTAAGTCCGTCGATGTCAGTACGGTTTCTACGGATACCATCAAGTTCGGCGATTTTCTCCGATCTCTTCCGGTACCTTCCAGCTTGCATATTTTCCGCATGGAACCTTTGCGCGGTCATGGTTTGATCGTTGTCGAAAGCAAACTGGTTTTCGCGGTGGTCGATACTTTTTTTGGCGGGTCCGGGGTCAAGGAGGCCAAGATAACCGGCCGGGATTTCAGTGCCATCGAAATCAGAATGACCAAGAGCGTTGTCTTAAGCGCTCTGGAAGATCTCGAAAAAGCCTGGCGGCCTGTGCATACGGTAACCACAAATTTTGTCCGTTCGGAAGTCAACCCCCAGTTTGCGGCGATTGTGCCCCCGACTGATATTGTATTGGTCATCCTGTTCGAAATTGAAATGGAAAACATTTCCGGGACGCTGACAATTTGTCTTCCATATGCGGCCATTGAGCCGGTCATTCCCAAACTTAAAGCCCAGTTCCAGAGTGAAGAGATGGAAGTGGATCAGGTCTGGGTACGCAGGCTCAGAACAGAGCTTTTAACCACCGAGGTCGAAGTGATCACGGAGTTGGGGACAACAACAATCACCCCTCAGGACCTCATGAGTTTCAAGGTGGGTGATACGCTTATGTTGGGCAATGATGTTACCGATCCGTTAACTTTGAAAGTGGAGCAGAATCCAAAATTTAAAGGTTTCCCCGGTGTTTCACGAGGAAACAAAGCCGTACAAATAACTGAAGTGATCGAAAGGGAAGGGTAAGATTATGGAAGACGAAGCCGCAAAAGAGGATTTTGAAGCTCTGGAAGATATCGAAGATATCGACGCAACAGGAGATGATGATGACGATATGGACGAGGTGGGAGAGGCCGCGGCCCCTACCGGCGAAACCAAAAGCCTGGATCTCATCCTCGACATTCCCCTGACCGTGACCGTGGAGTTGGGCCGAAGCAAAATGCTGATCAACGATCTCCTGCAATTAGGGCAGGGTTCAGTGATAGAACTGACCAAGCTGGTGGGTGAGCCTTTGGAGGTTCTGGTCAACCAGAAACTGGTGGCCCGCGGTGAAGTAGTGGTGGTCAATGAAAAGTTCGGTGTAAGGCTGACAGATATCGTTTCACCTATGGAACGCGTGCAGTCTCTGGCATAAACCCGGCCGCAGTAATAGTCTTGCGGCTGGTTTTCTTGTGCCCCTTATGATTTTTCCTGTCCTGTTAAAGTCTGTTTTATTCAAACTTCCCTGCCTGTTGTATAAAAAATCTCAAAAAAAAGTTTCTAAAAAAATGTGATTCCTGAGAATTTGTTTCATTTAGGTACAACCTTTGCAAATTCATGTTTAAGACATAAAACCGTCGGTTTTTTGACTTAACTTAAAACTAGCAAGGGCACTAAAAATGAAACGTACTTTAGGAATTCAATTGCTGGTCGGGATCTTTCTGTTTTCCCTCACCACTCTGGCTGGGGCATCTGGAAAATGGGACTCCCTCAACCTTTTAAAAAATGTAAAAACTAGCCAAGTGGATGACGGGTTTATTGTTCGGCTCGAATTTGAGAAGCCTGTCGGCGACTATATTGAGCCGGAGTTTTTTGATAAGTCGATCCAGGTTGATTTCCCCCTGGCTTTTATAAAGCCCTCCAAAAAATATTACCCTGCGGACAGTTTTGCCCTGACAAGGGTATTTGCCGCTCAATACGACGACCAAACCTTGCGGGTTCGCTTCCTTAAAAAGGATGGCTCCGACATCCGGGATCGGTTTCACCATGCCCGGCAGGGACGATTTGTGATTGTTCGTTTTGATCAATCAGAACCTGTTCTTCAACCGGACTCTGTAAGCATGGTTAAAAGTCGGGAAACTGCCGGCGATAAGATGATGAGCGAAGACGAGTTGGCAAAATTCTTGGCTCGGGCTTCAGAAAAAATCCGAACCCAGGGCAAACAGAATGCCCAAGATGCTACAAAACCAAAAAGGGCCCCTGTTCAGACTCAGGAAATAGAAAAAGTAGAACAAGAAGTCAAAGTAACCCGAGCGGGAATGGGGGTGGAACCACTTGTTGAGCAGATTAAAAAAGTCGCCTTATCGAATTCCAAAACGGAACAAAAATCAGGCGCACAAAAATCCATAAATGATCGTTTCGCAGCGCATGGAACCCCAAAGTTTTCGGATTCTCGGCCGGCAGGAAAACCCATTGAACTGGTTCCCTCAGGCATGAAAATGTTTTCCATGCTTGCTGTGGTTCTTGGCGTCATGTTTCTTCTGTTTTTTGGTTTTAAGAAATATGTCTTGAAAAACACAATGTTTGGAGGTGGTGAAAAATTGGTGAATGTTTTGGGAAGCGGATTTCTGGGACCCAAAAAGAACATTGTCCTGGTTGAAGTCGCTGGGGAGGTGCTGGTGCTTGGGATGTCGCAGGATCATATTGCCTTACTCACCAGTATTACCGATCCGGAAAAAATTGAGGAAATTAAATCCACAGGTAGCAGAGGTGGTAGCGGACTGAGTTGGAATCAGGCAAACCGTAAACCGGAAGAAGCTGGAACGTCTACAGGGAAGATGGCCGGCCAGTTTTCAAACTACATGAAACAGTTTTCGGGCTCTGAAAAAATCACTAAGGAAAAATCCGTCGCCGATGTGACGGCGCAGATCAGGCAACAAATGGGAAGGTTTAAAAGCGCAAGCGCATGAATATAAAAAAAATCAGTCTACTTTTAATTGTCATTGGTCTTTTCGTTGGCGGGGCTACCGCTGCCGAGGCCATACCGCTGCCTTCCCTTCAATTGGGAATGGAAGATGTGGACGACCCTGGAAAAGTTTCCAGTGCCTTGCAGATTCTGTTCCTGCTTACGATTCTGACTCTGGCCCCATCGATTCTGATCATGACCACGTCTTTTGCCCGGATCATTATTGTTTTGTCTTTTTTGCGACAGGCGATGGGAACTCAACAAACCCCTCCAACCCAGATTCTGATTGGACTGGGCCTGTTCTTGACACTTTTTGTCATGGGGCCGACCTGGGGAGAAATCAACCAAAAAGCTCTGCAACCCTATTTGAATGAAGAAATATCCCAGATGGATGCCTTGAAAATGGCGGAAGCTCCTCTGAAGAGTTTTATGCTGAAACAGACTCGTGAGAAAGATCTTTCGCTGTTTGTTAATTTGGGAGATGGGCAACGCCACAACGATGACGAGGTAGAGATTCAATCCTTGATCCCCGCATTCATTATCAGTGAATTGAAAACAGCGTTTCAGATCGGGTTTTTGATCTATATTCCTTTTTTAATTCTGGATATGGTCGTGGCCAGCATACTTTTATCTATGGGTATGATGATGCTTCCCCCAGTTTTAATTTCTCTGCCATTTAAGTTGATGCTGTTCGTGATGGTGGATGGCTGGTATCTCATCGTGGGTTCACTGATCAGAAGTTTTGGAGGCTGAAAATTCATGACCCAGGCATTCATTATTGATTTTGCGATGGAGAGTATTAAAACCACTCTGCTTTTGTCTGCGCCTATGCTGGGATTCGGGCTGGTGACCGGTCTTGCGGTATCTATTTTTCAGGCGGTCACCTCAATTCAGGAATTGACTCTAACCTTCATCCCGAAAATTTTGGCTGTATTTTTGTCGGTTCTATTGTTTTTTCCCTGGTTGATGCAGTTGATGATCACCTTCACCTCCAGAGTGCTCATTAATTTTCCTGAATACATTCAATAATGGATATTTTCAATCTCAATTATGCTGAGTTCGAAAGATTCCTGTTTGTGTTCTTCAGAGTTGGGGCTCTGATTCTTTTTGTGCCGGTATTAGGGAGTCGGCAGATTCCTCCGAGCATGAAAGTCGGGTTCATATTCTTCATCGCTATCGTGATTTTTCCGCTGGTGAAGGATCTGCCGTTGCCGGAGCCGGATGGGCTAGCTGAACTGGCTATTTTCCTCTCGGTGGATGTGACCATTGGCCTGGGCATTGCCTATATTGCGCGTCTTATTTTTGCGGCGGTTCAGGTTGCCGGAACGGTTGTGGATTTTCAGATGGGTTTCGGCGTGGTCAACGTTATTGACCCGCAAACCGACACGCAGGTATCTGTCACGGCGCAGTTTCATAATATTCTGGCGGTGCTGATTTTTCTTGCCAGCGACGCACATCATTTCATCATCCAGGCGATTGTTGAAAGTTTTTTCATCATCAACCCGGCCGAGATTAACTTTGCCAGTATTACCCCGGAGTACATGCTCCATCTTTTTTCAGGAACTTTTACCACGGCAGTGAAAATCGCGGCACCCATCATGGCGATTCTTTTCTTTCTCAGTGTCGGTCTGGGTCTGGTTGCCAGAACAGTTCCTCAAATGAATGTGTTCATTGTGGGCTTTCCTCTGCAAATCGGTGTGGGACTTCTAATGGTCGGCCTGTCGATCTCTTTTTTCAGTATTCTGGTACAGCATCAGATGCAGGAATTGCCTGTCAAGTTCATAGGCTTTTTACGCGGGATATAAACCTGAGAGGGCGCGATGGCTGAAGACAATAAAGACCAAAAAACTGAAGAGCCGTCCTCAAAACGTATTACCGATTCCGAGGAAAAGGGTAATTTTGCTCATAGTCGGGAGATCAATTCTTCATTCATCCTGCTTGCGGCTCTTCTTGGTTTTATGATTTTGGGAGAGCAAAGCACTCGCAACCTGATGGGATCCTGGAATAACATGATCGCCGACTCATGGACCTTGCAACTGACTCCTGAAGAGCTGTACAAAGTCACCGCAAATTCCATGACCACATTTGTGAAGACTGTTGGCCCTTTCCTGATTCTTATTATGCTGGCAGGACTTGGATCTAATTTGCTGCAAATCGGTGGTTTGCGTTTTTCGTCCCATCCTTTAATCCCTAAATTTAGCAAGCTGAATCCACTGACTGGTTTCGGCCGGATTTTTTCAAAAAACTCCTTGATGGAGTTGTTCAAATCCCTTTTCAAAGTCGGGATCATTTCGGTGATTTCCTACTTTGTCATCAAGTCGCATTGGAAGGAGATTCCTCCTTTGATGGGACTTGGAGTGGGGCAGATACTTTCCTTCATGGGATTTGTTGCGTTGGAAATTATCTTCAACGTTCTGCTGGTCATGATCTTTCTTGCCCTGCTGGATTTTGCGTTTCAAAAGTTTACCTACCGCGAGAACCTGCGTATGACCAAACAGGAAGTTAAAGAAGAAAGAAAAGAGACGGATGGTAACCCGCAGATCAAGCAACGCATTCGAACGGTGCAAATGGAAATGGCGCGAAAACGTATGATGTCAGCGGTTCCAGATGCAGATGTAGTGGTGACTAACCCGACGCATATCTCCATAGCGATCAAGTACGATACCGAAAATTTTGCGGCCCCTATAGTGGTTGCCAAAGGTGTTGGTCCCATTGCTCTGAGAATTCGTGAAATTGCCAAGGAAAACGGCGTACCTCTGGTGGAAGATAAGCCCCTGGCACGGACCTTGAACAAAACCGTTGAAGTGGGGCAGATGATTCCATCCAGCCTTTATAAGGCGGTGGCGGAGATACTGGCTTATGTTTATAAGCTCAAACACTTCTCTTAGGTATGAACTTTGCATTATATGGTTTTTAAAGGAGAGTGGGAGAGATCCTTTCTCAGGATAATCAGGCAGATATATTTCAAGGCCTTTATTTAAAACAGTTTCTGGTTTTCATCGCGGGTTTGGGCGGTGTCAAATTTTTGGAAGGTTGAAAGAATAGATCATGGCGCAAACGAGTGTTATAAAACTTATTTCACAAAAACCGCAGGAACTCCTGGTTGGGTTGGGAATCATCACGATTCTGGGAGTCATGGTGATGCCGGTCCCCACCGTGTTGCTGGATCTCCTGCTTTCTTTCAGCATTACTTTTGCCCTGATTGTGCTCATGGTGGCGGTGTTTATGCTTTCGCCTTTGGAATTTTCTGTATTTCCATCTCTTTTACTTATCATCACTTTGCTGAGGCTTTCCTTAAATATCGCTTCGACCCGAATCATTCTTTTAAATGGAGACCAGGGCAGTGCTGCGGCTGGGCAGGTGATTGAATCTTTTGGATCTTTTGTTGTCGGCGGTAATTATGTAGTGGGAACCGTTATCTTCATCATTCTGGTGATGATCAACTTTATCGTTATTACCAAAGGTTCTGTGCGTACCTCGGAAGTTGCGGCCCGTTTTACCTTGGACGCCATTCCTGGTAAACAGATGAGTATCGACGCAGACTTGAATGCCGGGCTCATTACGGAACAGGATGCACGCACGCGAAGGAGAAACCTGGAGCGAGAAGCGGATTTTTATGGAAGTATGGATGGTGCCATTCGCTTTGTACGCGGTGACGCGATCGCGGGTATTCTTATCACTTTGGTCAACATTGTTGGCGGTTTTGCCATTGGCGTGTTCCAGCAGGGCATGGCTGCTGGCGAAGCGGCACAGGTTTATACGCTGTTGACTATCGGTGATGGACTGGTTTCCCAACTTCCGGCACTGGTGATCTCTACCGCTGCAGGCCTGGTTGTGACCCGGGCTACATCGGACAAGAACTTACCCGGCGAATTGATCAAACAGTTACTGGATCAGCCTTATGCGTTTGTCATCGCGTCAGGCATCCTGTTTTTCTTTGGCCTGATTCCGGGTCTTCCACATTTTCCGTTTCTTTTATTGTCTCTGGTGTCTGGAGTCATTGCGTATTACAAAATTTCAGACAATGAAAAAGTTTCACAGCTGCAACTGCGTAAAAAAGAAGACGATGCCAAGGCTCCGCTTCCTGAAAAAGTCGAGTCCATCCTTCCCCTTGATATCATGGAACTGGAAGTGGGTTACGAACTGATTCCTCTTGTTGATGCGGATCGGAATGGTGAGCTTTTAGAGCGGATCAAATCCATTCGTAGGCAGTTTGCCCTGGAGATGGGTTTCATCGTTCCTCCTTTGCATATCAGGGATAACCTGCAATTGAAATCGAACGAGTATGCGGTTCTTATAAAAGGTGTGGATGTGGCGCGTGGCTCTATCATGATGGGAAGGATACTGGCTATGAATCCGGGAACGACGGATCGTGAAATTGAAGGCGTAAAAACCACTGAGCCTACTTTTGGGCTGCCTGCGGTCTGGATACCTAGCAACAAGAAACAGGAGGCGCAGGTGGCCGGTTATACGGTGGTAGACCCGGCAACGGTTATCACCACTCATATTAAAGAGACCATCAAGCGACATGCGCATGAACTTATGGGGCGGCAAGAGACTCAGGCGCTTCTGGACAAATTCAAGGAAACCAACCCCAAGGTGGTTGAAGAACTTATTCCCAATGCTCTGTCTCTGGGCAAGGTTCAAAGGGTTCTGCAAAACCTTCTCGGCGAGCAAATTTCTATCCGTGACCTTAGAACCATTCTGGAAAAACTTTCCGATTATGCTTCGTTGACTCAGGATCCGGATGTGTTGACAGAATACGTTCGTCAGGGATTGGCCCGGCCGATCACCAAGCAATACCAGTCTAATGACGGAACACTTTCAGTCATGACTCTGGACAGGGGAATTGAAGACGCCATCGAGGGTTCCATACAAAGATCCGACACCGGCGCATTTTTAGCGCTGGAACCAAATGTGGCGGAACGATTCTTAACCCGTCTTAAAGCGATGATCGAAAAAATTACTCCCAATATTGAAACGGCGCCGGTGTTACTGGCTTCTCCGGGATTGAGAATGCATATTCGAAAGTTCACGGAACGTTTTCTTCCCGATCTGGTTATCATATCGCACAGTGAGGTGGCATCCTCGGTGCAAATCAAGAACCTAGGTGTTGTGGATTTAAATGCGAATTAAAAAATTTACGGCGAGCAATTACGTTATTGCCTTAGAACAGGTGAAAAAGGAACTGGGTGAGGACGCGCTTATTTTAAGCACTCGTTCCATCAAACCTCCTACACCTCAAGCGGGAAGAAAAGAGGCGACGCGCGTGGAAATCACCGCGGCTGTGGAATATGCCGCCCCGGTTGTTACGCCCGTGGTTTCCTCGGAACATGAAATTAAATCTTTGCCGGAAAAAGGGGATGCGGAATTGAAATCCCTGATTTTCAATCTTCTCAGTCAGACCGATCAGGCGCGGTCTCTCGGCCTTGAGCCGCACCAGTTTGATACTTATTCGCATCTCGTTGAAAATGGTCTTGATGAAAAACTGGCCTCGAAAATTTTGCAAAGAACCCTGGAGCAAAACTCGCAACAAACCGCTGATTACGGTAATGAGCCTGTCATGAATCTGATGAAAAAGGTTCTTCCCTGTATGGGCGAGATTGACCTCAAAGGCTATGGACCGAAAATGGTCGCGTTTGTAGGGCCTACGGGAGTGGGGAAAACCACCACGATAGCAAAAATCGCGGCAGAGTATGCGCTACGTCGGGGACAAAAGGTGGCTCTGGTTTCTCTGGATACTTACCGGCTGGGAGCGATTGACCAACTGAGGATTTATGGCGAGATTATGGAAGTTCCGTTTGAAGTAGCAGGGGGAAAAGAAGACTTGCGCCGTATTGTCGCCATTCATTCGGATAAGGATCTTATCCTTATTGATACCACCGGTCGATCGCATCAGGATAAAGACTATTCACGGCAGTTGAAGGAAATTTTTGATGCAGTAGGAGGGGTGGAAATTCATTTGGTTCTCAGTGTGACTGCCCAGGAAAAGTTATTCACGGCAACATATCGCCAGTTTTCTCCTATTGGGGTGGACCGGGTTCTATTTACCAAGCTGGATGAGGGGTTGAGTTTTGGCTCCTTATTCAATTTTAGTGTACGAAACAGGTTGCCTATATCTTATTTTACATCCGGTCAGCGGGTTCCCGAAGACTTGGAAGCGGCGAGGCCGGAACGGGTAATAAGTTTGATTTTTAACTGAATTCAAGATAAATTAAGGGATCAAGGTATGTTATGAGCAGTCAGGCAACTACTTTAAAAAGAATGGCATACGGAAAAATGAGCGGATCGAACCTAAGGGTCTTGGCGGTTAGTAGCGGAAAAGGTGGCGTTGGCAAAAGCAACTTCGTCGTCAATCTGGCTTATGCCTTGTCCAAGAGAGGGAAGAAGGTGCTCGTTGTGGATGCCGATTTGGGGTTGAACAATATTGATATCCTTTTAGGGCTGGCTCCGCAAAAGCACATCGGGCATGTTCTGTCTGGAGAGTCCAATGTGGAAGATATCATCCTACGCGGTCCTGCCGATATTCATGTCCTGCCCGCTGGAGATGGACTGCAGGAATTAACGCAGTTACCGTCCGAAAAGAAAATGGTTCTCATGGATGAATTGGACCGTGTCAGTCAGGGATACGATTTCCTGATTTTTGATACTGGTGCCGGTATTTCCACCAATGTTACTTATTTCTGCAGTGCTGCTCACGAGACGATTCTCATCGCCACTACAGAACCTACTTCATTGACCGATGTTTATGCATTGATGAAAATCCTTCATACTAAACACTCTCAAAAGCATTTCAGAATGGTGATCAATTCAGTCAGTTCAGAGCGAGAAGCGCAGGGGGTTTATCGTAATTTAACGGCGGTCACAGACCGGTTTCTTAAAGATATTTCCGTCGAATACCTGGGCTATATTCTGCATGATCCAAATGTTCCCAAGGCAGTGCGACAACAAAAAGCATTTTTAGAGTTGTATCCTTTTTCTAAATTCAGTGGGTGTCTCAATGAATTGGCGGAAAAAATTTCAAAAGAGAAACCCAATCCTCTGTCACGCGAGGGGGATCAACCTTATTTTTGGCGGAGTGCGTTCCAAGTACAATGAATCCGATCAATATTCAAAAGATGGCCCTCGCATTTGGATTGCTGGCATTCGGTTTTCTGGCGGTTGGCAGTGTATTGATGGGAAGCCGGGTAATAACCGGGGCGATTCGCGGAGGATTAGGAGCATTGATTTTTGGCGGACTGGTTTGGGGTTTTGCGCATTTATTTTTGCAGGAAGATGAAAATACTATGATTCAAGACATGCCCATGGATGAGAATGACCCTGCTAAGGGAACCGAGCTGGATCAAACAGCGTAACGAAAGAAATCGTTAAATGGCACAAAAACAGGAAGCAATGCAGCAAATCGAAATTTCGGTTGAAAACCGGGAGGCCGTGATCAAGGAGTACGCTCCGATGATCAAATATGTGGCCAACCGGATTGCCATGCGCCTACCTCCTCATATCGAGGTGGATGATTTGATCAGCGTTGGGGTTTTGGGGTTGATCGATGCAATTGACAAATATGATTCATCTCGCGGTGCCAAGTTTAAAACTTATGCAGAGTTCAGGGTTCGTGGTGCGATTCTTGACGAATTGCGATCGATGGACTGGGTGCCCCGGTCGGTGAGGCAGAAAGCTTCTTCCATGGATGCGGTGGTGCAGAAACTGCAAAACAAGCTCGGGCGTCCTCCTGAAGATGATGAGATTGCCGACGATATGGGGATCAGCCTGGATGAGCTGTTTGACACTTTAAATGAAACCAAGAGCATGCCGATACTGAGTCTGGAAGATCTGGGTATTGCCAAGGAATCCGGTGAACAACAAAGCCTGCTCGATTGTCTGGCGGGTAAAGGGGATTCGGACCCGCAAACCCACCTTAGACTGGTTGAGTTAAAGGAAATCATTGCCAAGGCGATCGATACCCTGCCGGAAAAAGAACGCCTGATGATTTCTCTTTACTACTACGAAGAACTTACCATGAGGGAGATTGGGGAAGTGTTAGGCATCACCGAATCCCGAGTCTCGCAAATCCATTCCAAAGCTGTGTTCAGACTGCGCAACAAATTAAAAGCCATCATCGCAGAAGAAATGTAACCCGCCATTTTAAAAGACTATCCCTCCCATTGATCTTCAGGACAGAGGAATTGTAGAATCCATATTAGAATCTGTGCCTGTTGTGCCATATCATCGTGAAGCAAACGCATTCCTGATATTTTTTCATTGATGACGGTCTCGAAATATTTTTCCACCGCCTGCTTTATTTGGCTTGTCGGAAGCGACTGCAGTTTGGCCAGCCCTGCAAGGTCTATCCAGAATCCTCTGCACTTGGAGCATTGGTTGATTTCGGCATTCCCATCGACGCTGAAAAAATGCCGATAGAGCAAAGTGGTTTCGCAGGCGGGGCAGGTGTGCTCAGCCCCCCGATAAATTTTTACTCCTTCCGCCCTCTCTATCGTCAATAGTGATTGTCCTATACCGGGTTTCAGAGCCTGGATTTTTTTGAATTGGAACCGGTCGAACCACAAACCACCGCATTCTCCCCGGCAAGCCTGGACTTTGATTCCGGCAACGACGATTTCATGCAATTCATTTTGGCAGGCAGGACATTTCATGATGCGAGATGGGCTCAGTAGATGCTAGTTCCCTCTTCTTCCGAGGGTCGGGTTTTCCAACGCCGATGACCGAACATCCAGGGCGCTGGGTTTTCCCGGATAATATTTTCGATAAACTGTTGGCAGTGGTGGGTCCAGTTCAGAATATCGTTTTGCTTGCTGCCGGATTTCTCAAACTGGATTTCCGGTCCATACTCTATACGATAGGTTCCCTTATCAGTAGGAAAACAGAATAGTGGGAGGATGGGGGTTCCGGTACGATAACTCAATAATGCCAGTGACCGGGGTGTAGCCGCCTTTTTACCAAAAAAGTCAACGAAGATCGCGCCTTTAGCCGTGTTCTGATCCATCATCACCGCGACACTGCCATTGTTCTTAAGTTCTCTCACGATTTTTAAAGGGGACTCGTCACGATAAAGAATTTTGTTTCCGGAAACAGTGCGAAATTTTTTTGTCACTCGATCCAGATAAGGATTGTCCAACTTTCTTACAATAGAAGAAAGTGGACAGATGCCCAGATAACCGTGAAATAATCCCATTATTTCCCAGTTTCCATAATGAGCGGTCAGAAAAAATATTCCTTTATTTTTTTTTAAGGACTGGCGCAACAGATCCAGCCCAGCAGGCTCTCCCTCAATAAGTTCTCTCACCCGGTTTTCCGTGTCAGAGGTCGCCCAGAGGCATTGCAAAGCCGACACTGTCAGGTTTTGAAATGACTTCTTGATAATTTTATTTTTCTCGTTGGATGATTTTGAATCCCCGAAAACAATGTCAAGATTGATTTTCGCCGATCGTTTGCGTTTTCCGGAAAAGAGAAAAGCCAGACCGCCTAAGCTTCTTCCCATTGTCACCACTGTTTGCCGAGGAAGGGGACGTACCAGCAATAGAAGTAAGTTGAAAAAAACGTATTCCAGAAAGTGTCGGGTCGATTTCAAAGGACGGTTATTGTTCTGCAATGGCGTGGGCGATCGCGTAGTGTCGGTCATGCGAAATGGAGATATGGATGGACTTGAGGTTCAACTTGTCGAACAGTATTTTTCCTCGGCCGCCCATTTTGACGATAGGTTTTCCTGAAGCCTCGTTCACAACCTCGATATCTTTAAATCCGACATCACGAGTGATACCGGTTCCCAGGCTTTTAGATACCGCTTCTTTAACGGCGAACCGGGCCGCGAAATGTTTTCCCGGGTCCGCTTGGGATTGGCAGTAATCAATTTCTTTGTCGGTGAATATTTTATTCTCAAAGCGGGTGGAATATTTTTCCAGTGATTTTTTAATCCGATTTATTTCTATGATGTCCAGGCCGGTTCCAAAAATCATCGCAGTACCTCTGGATGAACGGACTGGGTGTTACCGCGAAGGGCCATTTCGATTTCGCTAAATGGAATGGCACCCGGCCGGACAAGCCGGACAGGTGTTTCTGCCGCGTCAACAAGGGTTGAGGGCTCGCCTCCTTGGCATGTGCCGCCATCAAGGATCAGGTCGACACGGTTACCTAGGGACCGGTGTACCTGCTCTGCAGTGACAGGAGGTTCCTCACCGGAAAGATTGGCGCTGGGGGCGGTGATGGGCTGGCCCAGTGCTGAAATTAAATTTAGTGTCATGGAGTTTCCAGGTTGCCGGATTCCTATTCGGCCCGCTGATACATTCTCTGGGATAACGGAACGGGGTTCAAAAAGCAAGGTCAATGGGCCCGGCCAGAACTTTTGCATCAAAGCCGAATGAGCCGGAGTGATTTCTTTTACCAATGTCTCCAGTTGCTCTATTGCACTTATCAATAGAAGGAGGGGTTTATTTTTTTCACGGCCCTTAATCTCAAAGACCCGGTCAACAGCTTCGCGGTTGAAAGGGTCCACTCCCAGACCATAAAAAGTGTCTGTGGGAAAGGCGATCACTCCACCCTGAAGTAAAACTTTTCGTGCCTGATCAGAAACAACGTTTGAGTCAATCTTTAAAATTTGCGGCATGGCTGGTTTTCAGTTTTTTGCTTTTTTGCGCAACGGCCTTGGCCTGATCTTTTTTATATTTAGTGAGTTGTCCGGCCAGTTTGTCATCGGACAGGGCAAGGATCTGCACGGCTAAAAGGCCGGCATTCTTGGCGCCGGGTTTTCCAATGCTGACCGTGGCCACGGGAACGCCTCCCGGCATTTGCGCGGTTGATAAGAGAGAGTCGAGGCCGTTGAGCGATGTGGAGTCAATAGGAACGCCAATAACCGGAAGTTGGGTTTCTGCCGCCACCACACCTGCGAGGTGGGCTGCACCTCCTGCACCGGCGATAATCACCTGAATGCCACGGCGTTTAGCCCCTTGTACGTATTTCCGGGTTCTTTCCGGAGAGCGGTGGGCAGAGGTGACCAGAACCTCATGAGCTACATCGAATTGTTCCAGCACTTTGCTGGCTTCTTCCATGATTGGAAAGTCCGAATCACTTCCCATTATAATACCGACTAAAGGTTTGCTCAAAACAATGCCTCCTAACTCAGGAACAGGTTTGAAATAGTGGAGAACTTTTATAGCAATTTTTCAGGACTGGATCAAGCCTTGGGGTTAGGTATCATCACAAACGGTTCGAAAGCCCAGAAAGGAGGTGCAATAGCTCCTTAAAAAGGAAATTCGGCGCCAGACGGCAATATGCTTGAAATGAGTGATGAAGCTTCCGCCTCGCGCTATTTTGTATTCCAGGCTCTGGAGAGACCCATCGGAAAACTTTTTGTCATGTGTGTCTTCGACCCATTCGAAAACATTGCCAAAAAGGTCACGGGTTCCACCAGAATATTCACTCTCGGGAAAATGGTCGACCGGCAGGGTGTCCAGAATTCCGGTTTCCTCAATATTACAGAATTCAACAATCCGATCCTCATCCCAGAAAAACTGATCCGGCGGTATCTTGCCGAAGTTGCTGGCGACATATTCCCATTCTTTTTCGCTCGGCAAGCGAATATTCTTCCCTGTCAACTCGCTTTGCCATTTGCAATAGGCCTGGGTGTCATTCCAGGTGACCTGAGTGACAGGGTGATTATGTTTTCCGTACAGGGAGTCGGGTTGTCCATCGGGGCAAAGCCAGAAGGCATTTTTAACCGGTCCCAGACTGGGGTTGGCAAATGAAGACCGGGTGGCGTACTCTCCGGCACCTTGTAGAGCCAGGTTTCCGCTTTGATAGACGATGGCATCAATTAAAGTTTCCGCCTCGGTTTTGTATTGAGTCTCGCTGATAAAGCGAAAAAATTCGACGTTGGTCACAGGGTATTTATTGATCAGGAAAGGTTTCTCAATCCGAACCTGTTTGTGAGGTGCTGAATCTTTGGAGCGAGGGTGACCCATCAGAAGGCTTCCTTCGGGAACACGTACCCACTCATCCCATTTCTCACTGAATTTATAAAGGTACTCCATGATCTCGGGACTCTGATCGCTGGAGGTGGTCAGGTCTAAATGATAACGGATGGCCTGAGGCCATTCGGCCTTGGCCATGGCATCGTCATATTCCATGGGTTTTTTCTCGTCTTCATCGGGGACAATCTCAATCTGGCCTTTTTCTTTTTCTGTATGAAAGGCGTCAGAAAGTTCCTCAAAGGCCTTACCCAGGCTGGTTAGTTTGTTTTCGTAATGAGATAGATTATCCATCAACTCCGATTTTCTGGCCTCATCTTCCTCATTCATGGACTGCTTAACCTCGGACAGTTCCTTGACGAAAGTCTGATATTCTTCCACACGCTTTCTCAGGTCGTCTTCCATAGAGTCAACCAGTGACTCCTTGTGTTTGAGCCTTTCCTGTAACTCCCTTTCTGCGGTAATAGTTTCTTGAGTAATGGATTTTTCCTTTTCCTTCAGGCTTGAGGTCAGGCGTACCGCCTCATTTTCCATGGAAGTGATTCGTTGTTTGAAGTTCTCATACTCAGAACTTTGTGAATTCAGGATGTCGGAGTAGGTTGTATTAAAATCGGCGAGAAAGTTTTTCACCTCTTCCTGATGTTGGCTGACATTGGTCCTGATAAGCTGGATTTCCTGGAGCTCCCGCATTGCTTCCGCTTCCACTTCAGATATTTTTTCGCGTCCTAGTTTTTCTTCGGCCATTTGCTGTTGCTGGAGTGCTAGAATTTTCTGTTCCTCCTGCTCAAGCTTTTCTTCTTTTGCATCGAGGGCCATATCTTTTTCTATCTGTTCTACTTCAATAGAGTTCTTAAACCCTTCGAACTCATCATTCATGCGCTGAAGTTCCTCGGTCTCCCGTTCCAATAAAACTTTTTCTTTGTTTCGAAGGCGCTTTTGTTCTTCAAGAAGAGCTTTGGTTTGTTCGGCTATTTTTTGGGCTTCCTTCTGGTGTGCTTCTTCCAGTTCCTGAGTTTTTTGCTGGATTTCCTGTTCTACCTTAGGGCGATCCTCTTCCATTTCCTTTAGCAGTTTTGTCTTTCTCTTTAAAAGTCTGGCCTGAGTTTTCGCGGCAGTTTTGATCTGGTCAACCGCGAACTTGCCTCCTTCAATGCCGCTCATTTCTTTCAGGAGGCTGGCTTTTTCAACGTCATTTTCTTTCTCATGCTTGTTGAGGATTTTCTGCTTTCGTGTGAGTTCTTTTTCCAGCTTTTCTATTTCTGCCAGGCGTTTTTTCGTGGCTTCATCGGCTTTTTGTTGTGCTTCAAGAGCCAGCCCCTGTTCGCGGATTTTCAATCTTTCATTTTCACGGCCCAGACGTTCTTCATCCGCATCAAACTCTTCCAACCGGCGAATATGATATTCCGACCTTCTCTGGTATTCATTCTCCAGTTCCTCTTTGCGCTTTTCAAACTCTTCTTTCAGTCTGAGTTTGAAGGCTTTCTTTTCGCTTTCCAGCGATTTTGAGAGCTTAAGCAGTTGCTGGTTCTTTTTAGCTTGTTGCAGGGACTCTTTTTTGATCTGCAACTGTTTTGCTTTGGTGGATTTATAGTCCTTCTCCTTGCGCTGCTGGAGGGCTTGCTCGTCGGCAAACAGTTTTTCCATCAACTCTGTCATCTCATCGAATTTAGCTCTGAATATCTGATCTCGTCGCGAGAAGTCTGTGTCCAACTTTGAGCGCGATGCTTCATGCTCCTCTAATAGACGGTTTCTTTCGATCCTGAGAGTTCCCAGTTCTTCTCGAGTTTCTTCCAACTCCTGATGAAGCCGGGTGGTTTCTTTTACGGATTGCTCTTTGGATTGTTCATTATGCTTTTGCTCTTCATCTCGCAGTTTTTGCAGGCGAATGCGGAACTCGGAATTTTCCTCTTCGAGACGGACCTTGTTTTGCTCCAGTTCTTTTTCCTTTGCAATAAACTCCCGCATTTGGGTGCTGGCTTGTTCTTCCTTTTCCTTCAGGCGCTCGAGCTGTTGCTCGAATTCCAGTTTCAGTTCGTCCGGGAGATTGAAGGTGATTTCAGATTCCTTGAATTTCCTTCTCACCGGAGCGTCCGCAGGTTTGGGGTTCTCCAATATTTGGATGAATGTGTAGTCGGGGCCGACGATCAGTTCTGCCGGGTTTCCCTGGCGGGAAATGGTGTCGAAGAGTTCACGATTTAATTTTTCCCGCAGTGAATTCAACCACACCAAACCTTGTTCCTGGTTTTCTGGAGAAAAACCGGATTTTTCAAGTTTCTTCAATATTTCGAGAGGATCTATGGCAACCCGGGCTTCAGGGCTTTGCCCGGCAGGGTAAAAAGACTGGACTGTTTGAAACAAGGCTACAGCCGCAGGATCACCCGTTTGGGAGTATTGATCCGCCAGTAATTGGATATCTTTCAGGCTGAAGTTTTTCCCGGTCATGATGGGTCGCAGTTGAGGTTTTTTAAGGGTTTATATCTAATTAAACGGTGAAAATAAGTGGAAACCTTACCTTTATATTGTACCAAAGTAATACAGGGGAACAAAGGGCTGCCCTCAGGCCATTTTTCGCCTTCCGTGCTTGATTTCCGGGATGAGCATCAGGGTCGCCAGGATCATCATAGCGCAGGAAACCATACCGATATTTCTGGGACCGATCAAACCCACTGCCCAGTAGCCGATTAGCGGGCCTATAGTGCCGCGGATTCCTGTCAGGCTGACATGCACCGACATGTAGGCGCCGGTTTTTCCGGGAGGGGCATATTTGGTGACCCAGAGATTCCAGGCGACGCTACCGCCGGCAAAGGCGATTCCTATCAGGGCCGAGCCGGCCCCGATGACCCAAGGGTTGGAGGTGATGAAAAACAGCAGGACACCGGCGCCAAATGACAGGTTCAGGATCATCCTGAGAATGACGAAATTCATTTTATCGAACAGCCGGGCCCAGAATGGAATGAGTAGCATTCTCAGTGTTTCGGGAATGACGGTGATGATCATGGCCACAAAAACAGCCGACCCCTCAATGCCCCATTGCGGCGAGGTGACATAATCCAACCGCAAAGGTAGAGTCCATAAATTGGCAAATCCCATAATGAACCAGGTCAGTAAAACATAACCGAACGAACGGTCCTGCCAGATGTATTTCATGTTCCCAAAGGGATTTTCATGAGGACTCTGATCCATCGTCTTTGACGGTATTTTATAGATTGCGATTGCCTTGAAAAAGGCACAGAACCCGAAAAAGGTGAAGATGAGGTGGTAATACTCGATATCTTTTTCGAGGATGGTAGACCCAATATAGCCAGACAGGGCAGCCACGCCCACAGATAAGAGCAAAGGCTTCGAGAAGAATGCCCCGCGACGATCCGCCGGGTAATTGTCTCCATAAATATCGGTGATGAAGGGAAGCAGAGCACTGCGGCAAATGTACGCGATGATTATAAAAAACGCGAACATATGTAAAGACGTTGCCCGCGCAGCAACCAGAAGGCAGGCTCCGGTAATCATAGAGGGCAGCGCCCCCCATGCCGACTTTTCCCAGTGGGTGGCCGAGGCGTAATGCAAGAGCACCATGGAAAGGAACATTCCCATAAACGGTGCAGCGGCGATCAACGCTTTGGTGGTTTCGCCAGCATTAAAATACCGGATGGCTATGAACAGGCAAAAGGTTTGCGCGCCGGAAGAAAGCACTCCTTCAAATCCGCCGCGCCATAAATCACAGTTATAGGTTTTCTGTGTGATCTCATCAGGCGTCAGCGCGGAACGATCCTGCTTGAATTTGGAAGCCATAGAATTAAAAATTCAAAACCGTACAGGAGGTCACGGTTTTTACGTGCGGTTCGGTGATAAAGGTTATGGCTCAAAAAAAGGGGGCATATAATAAAGCCCCGGAGGGATATGATAGGTCACCGGGCACAAAATTGCTTCTCAAAAATAGGGCAACGAAATATTTTTGTGCCTTTTGGGTTTTTTGTCTGCTATTGCGCGTGTGTATTGAACCTTTCTTGGGTTAATGCTGAGCGTACCTTTTTTTGAACTCATCTGCCGCCGCTTTTCTGCTGGCCTTTTCATCGTCAGACATTTTTCCAAGGAACCACTTGTGTTCCTCTTTATTTAAAATAATATCCAACTCCTTAAGCACCTCTTTTGCGGCAGTCGCGCTCTTTCCTCCTTTCTGAATGGCCTTTTCACACGCTTCTCTCACCTCTGGTACAAAGTGAATGTAAAACCTCTCGGCGACCTCAAAGAACCCATGCCACTGAGTGTAATCGGGAGCCATCATGGAAGCCCCATGGCGCGCCCGCCGACCTTCGTGATGCCAGAGGTAGAAATAGGTCCACTCCAGTGCCTCATCGAAAGCAATTGCCGTCAGTATTTCCCCGGCCTTCATCATTTTGATGATTTTTGTGGAAGGAATTCCGTATTTTTCATTGTACAGATTGATGGCGGAATCGAACTGAATATAAAATCCATCGACATACTTTTCTGAATGGCACTTGCCGCATACATTCTTCATGTTTTTCCGACGTTGTTCCCATGACTCCACTTTTTTTCCTGCCTTAATCGCCTTGGCGTCAATTTTTTCAGAAATGGGTGGACGCAGGTTCCACGAGATCCGTCTTCCCACGTCATGGGTGACCATTTGTTCCTCTGTCGCGCTCATGTGACAGGTGGCGCAGGTTGGAGCGGCGGTATATTCTATGCCCACCCGCCACGGCTGCGCATCGAGTTTCATGTATTCCTTAAATGCTTTGAAAGCGATGCCGTGTTTGGATTCTTCATAAATTTCTTTTTGCGGATGGTCGGGTCCCATATGGCATTTTCCGCAACTATCGGGTTGACGAGCGACCACTGGAGAAAATGTGTGGCGCGAATGACAGGCTGTGCATGATCCCTTGCTTCCATCCGGGTTGATACGTCCTATCCCTGTATTTGGCCAGGTGGCGGGAGTGGGTCTGCCATCTTTACCAATTTTCACGACTGATCCATGACACTGCCAGCAACCACTGATAGCGGCCGGAGAGCTGCCGTCCAGCCCCAGTCGACCGGTATTGCCTTCCACCACTTCCGCAAGAACATTATCGAGGGAGCCAATAATTTTTCCTGCATCGGCGTGATGAGATGCCTGGAACTCTTCGTTTTCCCTGGCGTGACATTTTGAACAATCTTTTGGCGACACAATAACCGCAATGGTTTTGCCTTCATGTTCCCATGCATCTACATCCGTTTTTTCGGCTTGATGACAATCCATGCAGCCAACGCCTCTTATGGCGTGCTTGCTATCTCGCCATTGCTCAACAAGAGAAGGACTTGTTACCGTGTGACAGTCGACGCAACTTTCGCTGGTAGCAGATACTTTAATGACTGCCTTTTTACCGAGAATTCTCTTATTACTCTCAATGCCTCCCACTATTAAAAGAGCACTCAGAAAAAACAAACCAATCACCGCGATGATTATTCTTTTAGTATTCAGAGACATAACACACCATCCTTTTGAGTATCATTCAAGTCATAGCTTCCCAAACGGTGAGGATTAGATAAAAAGTGAACCCTATAAAACCGATTTTGATGCTCATTCCTTTTTTTGGGAGCCATTTAATGAGTAAATAATCTATAAACGGCCAGAAAAGTATAATTCCGGCGAAAGCGACTTGTCCGAGGATTCCAAAATAAACGTTTGTTAGTTTCAGCCACTTGAAAGAAGCGTAAAAATACCATTCCGGCTTAATGTGTTCGGGTGTGATCAGAGGGTTAGCCCTTTCCCCTAGACCCGCAGGGAAAATTACCGCCATCATACTGAGGATATACAGAATCAGTATGGCGATAAGGAGTTCCGTAAGAACATGATCGGGAAATAGTGGAAAAGTTTTATGCTCAAGTTTTTTTTCCTCGTCAAACTCAAACTCCGTGACCCCTTGCAGTCGAACAAAAATAATATGTACGACAACCAGCCCCACCAGTGCCGCAGGGAAAATCACAACATGAAAAACGTAGAGGCGGGTCAGTGTGTTTCCGCCCACCTCAGAACCGCCTCTGATAAAATCAGCCGCAAGGGGTCCGATCAAAGGTGTGCTCTCGGCGATTTCCGTCCCCACCATGGCCGCCCAATAGGATAGTTGATCGTAGATCAGCGAATATCCTGTGAAGCCAAGCCCCAGAGTCACAAAAAACATAAGGACGCCAACCATCCAGTTTAATTCCCGGGGCCTTCGGTAGGCACCGGTAAAATAGACGCGGGTCATGTGAAGCATTACCGTTACGATCATCAGCTCCGAAGCCCATTTATGAATGCTTCTTATAAACCAGCCGAACCGGATATCGTAGGTGATCTTAGTGACACTGTCGTAAGCATCGGAGGGTGTGGGAACATAGTGAAATAATAGAAAGACTCCCGTCACAATCTGAATGCCAAATAAAATTGCCGGGGTACCACCTAACGCAAACCACCAGTGCTTCAGGTGATTGGGAACCGGTTCATTGGTGATACTCTTCAACTCTTGGAAATCGACAGGAATGCGCTCTTTAGTCCAGTTCAGCAGTAAATTTAGTTTAGGCACGCCCACTGAGCACCTCATCGACATGGATGTAAATGGCCTTGTCAACCACCTCGACCTTGTAAGAATTTAAGGGTTTTGGAGGAGGCCCTTTCAACACTTTGCCCTGAGGACTAAAATAACCTTCGTGGCAAGGGCAATAGAACACCTTCTCATCCTTTTTCCAAAATACCTGACATCCCAAATGGGTGCATTTTGTAGAAAGGGCAATGAACTCCTTGCCGGTATTGGTGACGGTAATGTTGCTACCTTTCAAGTCCTTGAACTTGAAACTTTTCCCAGGACCAATCTTGTCTGTTGTCGTGACATAAATTTTTCGGGTCGGATTTTTATTTGCAGAGGGTAAAAGAAATTGCGCTACGTAGTAGGCTAGGAGAGCCATGCCAGCAAGCAGGCTTGATCCCATAAAGCCATAGGAAAATAATTCTCTTCGGGTAATATCTTTATTTTTCATTGTTGACCGATTGTAAGAAGAGGCGCAGAAAGAACTTTGTTACGGCAACGTTAAATCCAATTGGGTATTACCGCCCGAAGAAATATCAACTTCTATTGTTTTTTCGCCTACATAAGGATGCCACACGACAACCTTGTAATGGCCGGGGGGAATTCGGTCAATTTTAAAAGAGCCATCTCTCTTGCTGATATCCTGATAGGGATTCCAAACCACTTTAGTGCTCACCGACATCCAGAGATGTTGTTCGCACTCAATATAGAAATGGGAATCCCGTTTCTTTTTTAGAAGTTTCATTGATTTGGTGACATCCACCTTTGCTCCCTTGTTGAGGAGCCATTTTTTGAAAAAAATCTTACGTGTGCTTTCCCCAATTGAAAAACCCTTTGGATTGTGCAGGACTCCAGAGTCGTGGTTTTCAATCGTGACAAGGTTGTTTGTTAAAATCTTCGGGGTTTTTCTGACCACAGCGACTTTTGGAAAAGCCTGGCAGTCTCTAAAGTGTATATCCAGGGTTTCATTGGCCCAGGGTTTTCCTTTGTCAATATTTTGGATATAAACCACCGCATCCTTGAGATTCCCGTCTTTCAACTCGACATGCTGGATGAGGAGTTCCCCCTGTGCGTTGGGCTTGGCATTTTCCAGACAGAATTCTGAGTTTTTTTCGTTTTTCAAGTTAACGCTGACTGGGGCAGGTGCCGAACCCTTGAATGTGACGGTCCCATTGATGGAGCCTCCATCAACAACTTCAATTTCGGTGTATGTCGGCTTCTTGGCAAAAGCGATTGAAGTGCTCACTATCAGTGCGAGAGGTAAAACCCAAAAACCTGTTTTGAAATTTTTATGCATGTAGGCTCGTCCTCAATCAAGTTCCCTAATATTAACGAAGGCAGCGGTGAACTCTTACAGATATGATGGATACGGTACTATCTTTTTCCACCAGCTTTATATGGGTTCGAGTAACCCTTTTTTCCAATAAAGCTTTGATCGTGTCCAATTTAACCTTGGTGGATATGTTGAGCAGCTTTCCATCCTTCTCAACGTTTATCAATTCGGGGTTGTCTACAATTATTCTAAAATCATTCAGGTTAAGACCCGAGTCGCCTGTATCCACCACATGCGATTTGGATAAACACACATTCAGCGTGAGATAGGTTTCTGCGAGTAGTGAACGCAGGTAAAGAATAAGTTCTTCAATCTGTTCATCATTGAAATCGGGGTGGGCGGGCATGGCGGTTCCTGGAAGTCCATCGCGGATCGCATTGATCATGGCCATATCGGGAACCGTATTCATTTGCATGAAATCGGTGAAGTCCCTGGGCTTGGGCTGCAGTCCGGCGGCAAGAAATCCTTCTCCATCTCCCATCTCACCGTGGCACATGGAGCAGTCCGACTCTTTGTAAATGGATTCTCCTTTGGTGGCTGCCAAGGGCGCAGGCAGCTTGCTGTATCCCTTATAGGATTTGACGGCAAAAGCCTCGCTGACAAGAAATAGGGAAAATAATACTGCGAAGAAAATTTTCAACGTTCTTCCCGAAAGAATAAATCGTTTTTAAAAATCACAATTACATGGTTCAGGTGACTTCTGTTCAACAGCAAAGAAAATTCCGTGTCATCATACCCTGATTCTTTAAACTGTGCTGATATATATGGTCTTGGATTGCCATAAAATATTCCGTAAATTTAAAATAAAAGCAGGTCCATGATTCGTAGGTTGCTAAATGCCCAGAAAATCGCCTGATAGGGGGTTATCACCTGAGCGAAAAACGTTCTCCTTTCATTTTTCTCGTACTTGCACATTCTGGAAGGTAGAATGCCTGTATACAAATTTTATTCTTAATTAGGGTGTCTCATGATCTTTGGCGACTCTAAAGCGCCGTGTGCTGAATTGGTGGTGATTGGCGATGAAGTGGTCAGTGGCTTGATTCTGGATCGCAATTCGCAATATCTCGGGGAAAAGATCCACGAGTTGGGAATAGAAGTTTCCCGTATCACCACTGTGGGTGATTCAGCATCTGTTATTGAGGATTGTGTAAAACTTGCCCTCAAACGCTCGGACTGGGTTGTCATGACCGGAGGCTTAGGGGCTACGCATGACGATATTACTAAATCCGTTTTACTTAAAGTGTTCGAGTGTGGTTTGAAAAAAGACTCCAAAGTGGCCAGCATGCTGGAGGAAATGTTCCGGTTCCGCGGTTGCGCGGTTCCTGGCATGGTGAGAAGTCAGTTTGAGGTGCCTGAGAAAGCGGAAATCCTCTACAACGAAAAAGGAACGGCTCCCGGATTTAAAATGCGCCAGGGAAAAACTATTTTGTTTTCTTTGCCGGGTGTTCCTCGGGAGATGCAATATTTATTTGAAAAGTATGTTGCCCCGGAAATGGCCGCGCAAAAGAATAAAACTTTTCTGCACCGATTGATAAAAACCACCGGAATTTCCGAAGCCGATTTGTGGGCCAAGGTGGGACCCTTGGAAAGCTTGCAGGAAAAAGCGGCGATTGCTTCTTTGCCTTCGCACTTGGGGGTACGCATTCGTATTTCGACGCTGGCAGAATCTAGGCCGGAAGGAGAGTCCCGCTTGGATGAAGTGGAAGGTTTTCTGGCCCAACGTTTGTCTCGTTATATTTACGGGAAGGATGAAGAAGGGCTTGAGGAGAAAGTCGGTGCTTTGTTGAAGGGAAAATCGTTGACTCTGGCTACGGCTGAATCCTGCACCGGAGGCTTGATAGGGCATCGTCTGACGCAGGTGTCGGGCAGTTCCGATTATTATAAGGAAGGCTTTGTTGTTTACAGTAACGAAGCCAAAGTGGCTCGTCTGGGTGTAGATCCCAAGTTGATTGAAGAGTTTGGTGCGGTGAGTGAACCGGTAGCTCAAGCCATGGCCGAAGGAGTTTGCCGGGTGACCGGAGCTGATATCGGGGTCTCTGTAACCGGAATTTCCGGACCATCGGGAGGTAGTGATCTCAAACCTGTAGGCTTGACCTTTATTGCTGTGCATGACCGGTCTGGCACGTGTTGCAAAAAATTTATCTTCACGCATGATCGGATTAGAAACAAAGAACGATCGGCGCAAGCCGCTTTGGATCTGGTGCGTTTAATGATTCAGGGAGAAGTGGAAATTTGAAAATGCAAGTTTGCACGAATTGTTCAAAAGAGATTCTCTCTCCCGTCTTGGTTTGCCCGCATTGTCAGGAACCGATTCAACCGAATTATCCCAGCCTGAGTCCAAAATGGTTTTTTGGTATATGGATTTTTTTCTTGGTTCTGGTGATGGCGATGCTGATTTCCATGTTTTCCCGCTAGAAAGCTGGGCGGATATTTTTGAACGGCAGGATTAGAAGAATGCCGGCGACGAACCCCCCGATGTGCGCGAACCAGGCTGTTTCTCCTGCGCCCGTTGCCGCACTGTTCCAAATTTGCAGGCCAATCCATATGAGCAATAAAACGATGGCTGGAACTCTGGCGATGGTCCAGAAAAACCCGAGAAAAATAAAGGTTTTGATTCGGGCGAAAGGAAACAATATCAGGTAAGCGCCAAGTATTCCTGATATGGCGCCACTGGCTCCGACCATGGGGATTTGTGAGTCCATGTCGGTGGCGATATGTCCCAGTGCCGCGATCGTCCCGCAGACAAAATAAAACAGGATGAAGCGAAATTTTCCCAGAACATCCTCAATATTGTTGCCAAAAATCCAGAGGTAAAGCATGTTTCCTCCGAGATGTCCGATTCCCGCGTGCAGAAACATGGAGGTGTAAAGGGTCGGATAGGCGGTAACTGGACTGTGGACAAGTTGGTAGGGAATGAGAGCATAGTCTGCATAAAGCACGCTGGGGTGGACAGGCAGATTGACCCCATAAATAAACACGATGACGTTCAGTGCCAAAAAAAGAAGTGTGAATACCGGGAAGTTTTTTGTGGGATTCTCGTCTTTTAGCGGGATCATCGGTGGGGGCTTTGGCGGGCAATATGATAGTATTGAAACAATATTCCTAGATCATAACAGGTTTATCATCAATATGGCTGTCTATATCAATCACGACTGTTGGGTGGTTATTCATGAGTGAGGTTGAAGAAGGGCTGGTTCCCGGTTTTGACGGAGAAGAAGTTCCCGTTGCGCGGGAACGACCGGAAGAATCCATTGAATGGGTCGTCGAGACCTACAGGAAGCACCAGTTGAAAAGGGTTTCCCATTGGCTGGATGAGACACTGGGTAAGGGAAGAAGGAGTAAAACTCTTATTCCATTGGTCTTGCTCGATGTCAACCCGATCATGCATCGGCAGAGCCTGCTTGAACAGGTGTTTCCCGCTCCAAGAATCATCAATGAAGATTTGTTGGAGGTCAACCGGCTGAAGATCATGCTGGATGCCGAATCGGGGATGGGCAAAACCATTTTTTTGAAACGTTACCTGGAAACGCTGCTTCAGAAGTCGGCACATGAGGTCTATTCTCTGCCTGTCTATTTCCATTTTGGAAACTTGCCCGAAGGGGGTCGGTTCGACTTGTTCCGTGAAGCGGTGAACCGTGAAATTATCGATGTGGTTCTGCTTGAACGGGAAGACAACCCGGATATGATCTTAGATGAAGAACTCCTGGGAAATACGGTTAACGCTATCTTCAACTATAGCAAGTGCCAGTTTCTGCTGGACGGATTTGACCAGCTCCATCCCCAAGACCGGTTTCAATTTTTCATGGAATCATTTCTGGAAGATAACGCCTTTCGCAGCAATTTTGTTTTGCTTGCCAGCCGTGGATTCAACTTTGGTTCTTTATCCACCGACGCGGTGATTAAACGTGGAGAAGGCGCTGCGTTCCAAATGGCTTTTCAGAAAATTGACCCGAAAGATAGCGCTGTCTATCTGGGAGAGGCCTCTAAAAATATGAAGGTCAAAGATCTGGCTCTGTTCACTCCAGAACTTTTAGAAGTCCCACTTTTATTGCAGATGATTCGTGAGCTTTCTGAAAACGAACTCTTGGAGGGATTGAATAACCGGATGGAGATTTATTCCGCTTGGTTCCGTTTTAAACTACAAACGGCCAATCCTTCTGCGGATGAGGGTTGGGTGAAAAGCTGCCTCGACCAACTTGGCGAAATTTCTTATAAGTTGATGACCGAGGATCGGCAACAACGTTTTCGTGATGTGGAGCCAGGTTACGAAAAAACAATCCTGGAAGGAAAAGAAATTCTTTTGCAGGAGGGAAGTGTTGCTCCTTGGTGGAAAGACATCTTGCAGCAGACGATTCGACGTTGGGAATATCGCCACCCATCATTCCAGGAATATTTTGCAAGCCGGTATATACAGAATAACGATAGCTGGAAGGAAATAGTTCGGAAAAACTGTGGCAATGAGAAATGGCACGAAGCCTTTAAGATTCTGGCTGGAGGTGTTTCTGGAAAAGAGTTGTTTGATATTTTAATTGCAGAGGGGGCGGTGATGCTGGCGGGGAGTTCGCTGGCTGAGGTGGGCGACCTGCCAAAGGAACAAGATCTGCTGGTGAGGCAGTTGTTGAAATACCAGTGCAGGGAAACTTTTCCGCAATTTGCCCAGTGTCGGCTGGTGCGTGTCGAAGAAGTTATTAAGTGCAACGAAACTGGATATCTGGATCGCCTGCTAAGCCGTTTGTTAAAGCGCGAGCATAGGGACAGTCGCATTTTGTTCAGCGTGTTCGAACTGATTCTGGCAAAGCATGGTCTGAATTTTCATCAGCTTCTGGATACGTTTGATTTGGAATCTCTGAAAGATCTCGAAGAGTTTAAGGTATTTTTTTCTGAAGTGACTGGCCGGGAACAGGTGAACAAGGCAGTCCTTAAAAAGTTCGCCGAGAGGGTCACCATCCCAGAAGGAAAATTCATTTATCAGGAAGAGAAGGATGAGGAGGACTGGGTTCTTCTGAAAGAATTTTCGATCATGAAATTTCCAGTTACCAACGCTTTATATCAGCAGTTCGATCCGCATCACCAAAACCGATTTCCCAGATATTCTTTTGATGACGATCAGCCTGTGATTGGCATCAATTATTATGAGGCGATTATTTTTGCTCTTTGGATGGGGATGAGACTGCCCACGGAGCAGGAATGGGAGAAAGCAGCCCGAGGAACGGATGGCAAGATTTACCCATGGGGGGAGCCGATGGGCTATGAAAAAGGTTTTGCCAATACCTGTGATTTCATGGCCTGCAAGACCAATGCAGTTACGGATATGGAGCAGGGCATGTCTCCTTACGGGTGTTTCGATATGGCGGGTAACGTCTGGGAATGGTGCATGCAAAAAAATGCCACCAAGCATACCACTCAAAGGATTGTGCGGGGTGGATCGTGGATGAATTATCTGGTGCATGCCAAATGCACCTTCAGGAATTCCTTTGATCCTGCCGAGCGACATTTGGCGGTGGGACTGCGGTGCGTTGAAGCTCCTCGTTTTACCGAAATTGAGAGCGATGATGAGGAGGATCTGTAAAACTGTTATTTCCTTAAAAAAACGATAAAAACGGTAAAGAATTCCTCATTTGGACGATAAGATAGAAACAAGGTTGAAGGCCATAACGAGTTGAATTTGATCAAGTTTTTCTTGACAATAACCAGTTAAATTCTATTATCAAGTTATAACTGAACAACAAGTTTACCCCTATTCAAGAAGGGGCAGGTTCGGGTTCGCCTAAAATCCGAAAAATGAGCTAAACTTCAATGAGTTGAGGCATGTTTTTCGATTTGTGAAGTTTTGGGCGAAAAGAACCCGGAAGGGTTTAAAAAAATATCGGTATGATTCCATTAGAGGAAGATTCTTTAATATTTAAAAAATCTCCTCTATTTCTTTTTCCAACGAGTATGGGAGCTTTGGAACTTGGCCATTAACAAACATGCGAAACGATTTTTAAGTATCGATGACGATCGAACGCTGCAACTGATCGTCAAGCAGATTCTGGTGAAGTCTTTTGGTCCGCAAACCCTTGAAGTGTTTCAAGCCGGAACGGGTGAAGAAGGGCTTGAGATGATGCGTGAAATCAAGCCGGATATTATTCTTTGTGATATCCATATGCCGGGGATGAGTGGGTTTGATGTCTGTGCACGTGTGCGGGAGCTTAAACTCCGTTCTGCGGTGATCCTGATGTCCGCCTACGATGCTGAACAGGACAATGCCATCAAAGCCAGTGAAACAGGAGCGGATGCCTATTTATCCAAGCCCCTCAAAAAAGGTGAACTGCTGTTTGTGGTTAATTTTGTTATGCGGGTGGCCCACCTCAATGACGCGGTTTTTGAAAAGAACAAGCAGTTGGAAGCGTCCTTAGGGCAATTGAAGCAATTTCACCAGAAGCTCGCTTCTTTGAATGAAGAACTCAGGAATGATAAGAGACGGCTGGGTGTCAGCCTTAAGGAAATGACCGAGCTCAACGAACAGTTGGAGAGCAAGAATCAGCAAATATCCTCCATGGTAGAGGAGCTCGCTAGCCGGTTTGATTCAACGGAAGGTCTTTTGGTCACTCTCATTGAAATGCATCAGACGCAACACCGAGGCCACTCTGAGCGAGTTGCGCAGGCTTCGATTCATATCGCGGAAAAAATGGGTTTGACAGATTATCAGATCAGGAACGTCAAATCTGCCGCCCGTCTGCACGAATTGGGAATCGTTGCTCTCCCGACCCAAGAAAAAAGATTAGAAGCTCTTAGCGAAGAGAAACGAGACGCTTTTGAATCCAAGGCAACCACCAACCATCCGTTGGTTGGGGAAATGTTATTGAAAGAATTCCCAGGCTTCGAACTGATCGCCGAAATCATCCGCCATCTCCATGAAAATGTGGATGGCTCCGGGGCTCCGGATGGCATGTATGGCGATCGTATCCCTATTGGTTCCCGAATCGTTTGTGCCGCCAGTTATTTTGACCATAACAAGATGGCGGCCCCTGACAAATCCGGGGCAGAGATTTTAGCCATGATGGAAGAAAAATCAGGAACCATATTTGATGAGACTGTCATGGGAGTTCTTACAGAATATGTCGAGAGTCAGGGCGATGTTAAAGAAGCGCCTAGCATGCACTGTTCTGTTTTTGCATTAGCCGCGGGTATGGAACTGGCTTCGGATATTTTTTCTGAGTCGGGAATCAACCTTTTAAGAAAAGGTACGGTTCTGGATCAGGAAACGCTGGATAAAATTTTAAAGTTTCATAATGTCGACCCGATTTCCGGGATTATTAAAGTCAAGCAACCGTCATAAAATATGGATTTAGCTTCTCTAGTCGGGGTCATAGCGGGTATGGGGCTGGTTTTAGTCTCGATATTGATGAACAGTGGGCTGGACCTGTTTGTTAATATTCCTTCCGCGATGATCGTTCTTGGGGGAACCCTCGCCGCTACTCTTATTGCTTTTCCCATCAACGAAGTGATGAAGGTGATGGGTTTGTTTTTAAGAGTTTTCATGGTCCGAAAATCGAATATGTACG
>CALAGQ010000048.1 GCA_937891765.1 uncultured Nitrospina sp. | reverse complement strand
GTGGCCATCCGACCTAGCTGCCAGTTATAAACTTCAGGCATTATCGTACCTCCTTGATTAACATTTGCCAGACGCTGAAAAACGAAACTCAACCTCTAACTAATTTGCTACCCCTTTACTTCCAAACACAAAAAAAGGCTGGTTAACCAACACCAGCCCTTAATTCATAAACCTCGATGCAACGATCACAACCGCCGTCTTTGCTTTCCCAATCCGGGAAGTCGATCTGAATGGCTTCGATCACCATTTCGTCACAAATACTTTCAGGATCATCGACCCAGTTATAAGTCGGGAATTTACAAAGCGGACAAGGCGACCCTTGCAGATGGATATAATCTCTATCTTCATCCTGCATCTCTCCCGGATCAACATACTTACTCATCAGGGTATCGAGGTCGGTGGCCATAGAGAGAAGCTCTTCGTGAGTCAGTTTCTCCGTCTTCCAAAGTCCTTCAAAAATTCCCTTTCTCTGCTTGTCGGGGATCTTACGGTAAAAGTTATCGAATTCACGGTAACGTGCATCTCTATTTGAAACAGAAACAACACCCATGCGTGCCAATCGGGAATCCACATATATATTCCACAAAAGTTGGAACCTCGCTGTGATGAGGTTTTTTACCGATGGGTTGCCGGGGATAAAAGCGTCTTCATAGTCGAACTCGGGGTCGACCATATCTTTGGCGTGCATGAACTCATGGATCAGAAATGCATCGAGTTCCTGAGCTTCTTCAGGGTTGCTGAACCGACTCGCCAGAACCCTCATCTCAATAATGGGGTTCCCGGAAACCCGGTTGAGAACATTGGAGCCTTCATCTACTTTATTGATGCCTCGTTTCACCACCACTTCCCTGATGCGCTCCTCGAATTCACGCGCCAAGTCATAGGCGATTTCGTCATTTTGTTCGGGCTCATCTTCTTCCATTTCGGCGACTGCGGTCACCCCTTCCTCAGTCTCTTCCTCTTCAGCGCTGGCTTCTGCCTGCTGCGCCAATGCTTCTTCGGGCGCGGCTTCCAGAGTTTCCGGCTCTTCCGACTCGGGTTTTTGAATCAAAGCCGACTTTCTAACCGTGCGTTTGCGTTTAGGAATAAGACCTACCGCCTCCAGAGCACGTAACACGTGATCTCCCAGCTTTAATCTTTCAAGAAAAAACAGACGGTTGACTTTTTCAAAGGCGATCTCCCGATCATCTTCAGGGAGCTCGTAAATAGGATCGGCGAGGGAATGGAACTCGTCATAGTCGGAACGATAACCAGACCTTTCCAAGTGATTAAGATGCCGAAAAACAGACTCTTCCATTAATTGAGCACTATAACTGACCTTCATTCATTCACACAAATATAGGGTTAAAAATATTGAAAAACCGGGCTGCCCAAGACAAAATTTGCCCGCTAATTTATGGCCTTCGATATTATAATTTATCTCCTTTTAAAGGCCTGTGTCAAGACAAATGGCCTTTATTTTTTATATCGTTAAACCCAAAAAGGCTTGCAATTTACATTCTTAAACCTGCACCCTGCAATTAACCTGGACGGGGATGCAAAAATTCCATGCCCCAAAACTTTTAAAAGGGCCACCAACCTGTTTTTTCAGCAACGTTGTATAGGAATTATCCTACAAGGCTCGCTCGTTTTAGAGAACTTTGTATAACCTGACGGCTCATTAAGCCGAGACTATTTCTTATCGACCGAGTCTTTGAGTTTTTCGATCTCCTGAATCGCCTTCATGATCTGTTCGGGATCACCTAAATCCTTGGCAATCTTCCTGGCTTTACTGATGTATTCGTCCCCCTGATCATAGCGGGAAACCAGAATCTCTATTCGGGCTACCGTCAGATAAAACTGAATCAGGCTGGTCCAACTGCCAGTCTTTTCAAAGCAACCACCAGCCTGGGCAAAATAGCTTTCCGCTTCTTCAAACAAATAGTCTTTAAACTTCAGGTTACCCAGATAGGTCAAATCCTGACCGGCCCCTTTGAAATCCCCGACCTCACGGGTGAGATCCAAAGCCTTCAAATACAACTTTTCGGCTTCTTTGCGGTCGCCATTGCTGAAGGTGAGATTACCAAGATTGCGATAATCTTCGGCGATTTCCTTTTTGTCATTCAACTGGCCGGAGAGCTCGAAAGATTGTTTGAAATTCTCTGCGGCCTTTTCCCTGTAGCCCCGCTCCATATTGAATTTACCCAAATGCCTGAGGTCGATGAGGATCTCCTTCGGATCATTAAGCCTCTGCGAATTTTCCAAAGCCTTTTTGTAATAGACCTCCTGCTTGGAGCGCTCCTTTTTTTCAACATAAATATTTGAGAGAATGCGGCAGTCGGAACAAACATTGCGATAGTCCTTGATCTCCTCAGAAATCGCTAAAGCTCTAAGCGCAAATTTTTCTGCTTGGCTCCAGTCTTCTTTTTGCAAATACAAGTTACAAATATTTCTATTATCTTCTGCCATCTCCGCCTTGTTGCCGGACTCGGTATTGACTTCCAGAGCTTTTAAATAATTTTTCTCGGCGTTGAACCAGTCGGTTTTTTGCAGGCAAAGATTTCCCAGGTTGCGGGATTCAGACATAACCCCAGGCATGTTTTTATTGTCCTGATGAACCTTCAAAGATGTTGTGACCAGTTTTTCGGCCTCGGCCATTTTTCCGCCCATGATCAGGACGTTCAGATAACTGGCCTGCAAATCCCGAATACCTTTTTGGTCCTTCAACTCCTTTTTTAGTTCAAGAGCGCGGGCATAGTTTTCCGCTGCTCCGGCATAATCCATCTTTTCCATCAAAATGCTGCCGAGGTTCCCCAGAGCCGCGCTCAATGCCGCCTTGTCCTGGGACTTTTCATGAATGACAATTGTTTCCTTGGCCACATCGCCCGCTTCATCCCAATCATTGGCCATGAATAAAACATTGCCCAGATCACTCAACAGGGCCAGCTTGAGTTTGGGATCCTTCTCGATTTCCGGCTTCTTCAGGGTCTCGCGGATCTCCTGTTTTCTACTTTCCAGGTATTTAGGCTGAGAGAAAACGAGCATCAATTTGCTCTGCACCTCCTGCACCGATCCCTTCTCTTTCATGGCTTCATACAAATCGCTGGCCCGCATCAGGTGATCTTCCGCGTGATTAAACTCTTCTTTCTTCAGGAAAATATCTCCCAGCGATTCACATTGCTGAGCGATTCCAGGTCGGTTCTCCTGTTTCTCCATCAGTTCCAGAGCCTTGAAATATTGCTCTTGGGCGCCGTCCCAGTTTTTCTGCAAACTTCTGACATTACCCAGGTTGGCATAACCTCTGGCTTCCCCTAATTCGTCGCCCAGTTCCTGCATCGCCTTGAGGGACTTCTCATAATTTTCCCACGCCAGATCGAGCTGGTTTTTGTTGAGGTAAATATTTCCCAGACTTCCCAGCAGGTATGAGTTTCTGCGCTTGTCGGAATCCCCGATCACTTCCAAAGCCTTTTTGAAATTGGCCTCAGCCTCATCGACTTTTTCCGTTTGCCCCTCGCTGGCCATTTGCAGATATATCCCGGCCAGGTTTGCGTAACAAACTCCCGCCGAGGTCTTGTCTCCGCTGTCTTCCAGCACAGCAATGGTTTTTTGAATGGTTTCCACCACTTTGTCCATCCGTTTCCATTGGAAATAGAGTTCTTCCAAATCCTGCAGTTTGGCGATGACCTTGGTCTTTTGTCCGCTTGATGTGAGCAACTCCACTTCGGCCAGCAGGGCAGATTCGTTCTTCTCTAAATATGCAGGGTGCTTATGGAGAGAGTCGATTCTGTCTGCCAGTTGTTGGATCTTGCGTTCATCCTGCTTGGCCTGTTCCATAAACTCTTTGGCTTTCTGGTAATAGCCGATGGCCTGTTCCAGATCATCTTTTTTCAGGCTGGTATTGCCCAGATATTCGTTGTAGATGCCTTGCCCCAGCGGGTCATTGGCCTCAACCATGATCTGCAAGGCTCGCAGATAACTCTCCTCAGCCTTTTCCAGACTGCCTTGATAAAAATAAACGCTGCCCAAATTTCCGAGAGAGCTTTCAATGCCTTTGGCGTCCTTGAGTTTTTCCATATAGGTCAAGGAGCGGGAATAAAAATCTTCTGCCTTATCGAACTGTTTACTTTGAAAACAAATATTGCCCAGGTTGCCCAGCACATACGCCTGACCTGTGTCGTCCCCGTCCTTTTCCATGCACTTCAATGCTTCAAGGAAGTTGGACTCCGCCTCTTCAATGTTGTTTTTCTGCAAATTCTCATAACCGAGCTTCTCAAACTTTCTACCCTCTTCCATATTCCCACCTTCAAAAAATGCGTTTGTAATTAAAATATGAAAACGTTCCCCGATATAAAGGCCTTCAATCTGCCCGATCAGGCCAAGTCGGCAACGGTTGGAAACAGCTTATATTTCACGGATTTAGGTTATGAATTATAAAGGTCAACACGCTCCCTGTCAACATCGCCCACTCACCGTGGGGGCAACTAGCAATCGCTTTTTACCGCTAGCAGCCATTTTCTCGGCTTAAGAAGACCTTGCCCTGTTTCCACCGGGCGTTGCCCGACCCAATATCTTTATTTGCCCTCAATCGGCTTTTCTCAAACCAATGAGCTTGCTCTCTGGGTCCAGCGTCACGCTGGATTTCGAGATATTTGGGGCCCCTGTGGCAACTTTACCTTGCGGGCGCACGAGGGTTAATATAAATTGACCCCTTTTGCTGAGGAATTGACGTGATAAAAACAGACCATCTGATCGATGCATTGACCCTGGAAGATTCACTGATCTTCGCCGGTAATATTGAATTTGCTATAGAGCTGGAAAAGAAAATCCCCACTCTGGAGTCCCAGCAGCAGGATGGAAGCACCCTGCTGTTCGAAAACGGGTCTGCCAGCGTCGCCAATACCCGTATCATCATCGCCCCGACCGGGCATATCGTCTTCTACAACGAAGAAGGCAGACGTTTTCTCTGCACCGATCCGGAAGGACATCCCCTGCATGAGGCTCTATGGTCGCAGGACGAAAATACCGGAGCCACGCAACTGGCCCTGGCGAGGATGCAACTCGACAACCGGCAATGGGTCGGCATCAAACCCCGCGCGAAAACCTTCGAGACGCAAGTCGATATCAGCACCCACGAAGGTTGGGATAAAATGTCGCTCGATAACCTGCGCGAAAAAGCCGCCGAAGCCTGGCGCGTGCCCTTCACCGAAGTGAAATACTTTTACGACGATGAACATATGGTTCATCAGGGTGACGGCAAATACAATATCCAACTCACCAAAGACGGACTCTACTCCCTGCACGAAGGCACGTTCGATAAATCCCTGTTCATCAGTTTCATGTTCCAAGTCAACTGGGCCCGGCTCGACCTGATTCCGGTCGTTGAACTGTTCCAGTCCACCTTGCAGGGAACCGGCGGTGCTGTGTTCGAGTTCATCTGGGGCATCTATAACGACCAGTCGCGGGAAGAAGAACTCCCGCCCTTGAGGTATCGCGGCCTTCCCACTTATCCCTCGAAAGAAGCGTTCAACATTTTTTCGGCGTTCTTTGAACCACAGGGACCCGAAGGCAAAGACATCAAAAAAATATTCATGGATCCTATGACCTCGCACGAGATCACCTGGACACCGCAAAAAAACGCGCCGGTACGCTATTTCAGCGATAGCCATAAAGTGGCCATCGCCGTGCAGGACGGCCACCTCTATAAAGTCACGGCTTACGACGACCCCATCACGTTTCCCTTCATCAATTGCGGAGGTGTGAAAAAACCCGCCATCGAACGGGAGGTCAGAGTCGGCCCACAATCGTTCACCTTGCTCGAAGGCGAACGCGGAAGAGAGATTCCTTTTGATCCTAAATGGAACCTGCGACCACAAACCTATCCGACTAAACTGCAAGCCCAGCATCCATTCACCTGGCAATGGTTCTTCAACGGCGAACCGCCAATGGTCGATCCGGTCAAGGTGCAGTACACCGTTCCATTTTATCCTGAAGGTGCTGCCGACATTGAGGAGTCCTCGCTGCAACCCATGGTGCTCGACCAGATTTTTTATTATATGGAGATGGCTCCGGCCATGCCGCATCGACTGGAAAAAATTGACAAGGTTCTCATTCACACTTTCGACACCGTGCTGGCCGGTTGCATCGACTGCACCAAAGAACGCGAATACACCGTGCTGTACAGCGACCCGGAGTTCGCGCAGAAAAACGCGCAACTGTTGTGGAACTACGCCATGTCACGCGACCAGCTGGACAATCTACAAAAAGTTTCATTCCTACCGGAAGCAGATCATATCGCCCACGCCTACAGCACCCAATACGGGCTGATCTTCAAATGGATTCCGTTCATGTACCATCCCGACCGCGAAGCCTGCGAAAACATGTTGAAAGCCTTGACCGGAGCACTCCTGCCCGGTGGGTTCCTCTACCTGGTCGGGCCACGCCCCTTGCAGGGACTGTTCGAGCATTACGGACTCGACACGCTTTATAACGACCCGGTCTACAACATGCCGTTTTTCCGGCAACACCTCAAAATGTGCCCGGAAAATCAGGTCCATCCTGACCTCTGTGTTTTCCTGTTAGAGAAAAAAGTACCGGAAGAAAAGAAAGAAATCCAACCTGCTTCGGATCAAGCAACAACCACCTTCGACGGCAGCGTCCCGCAAATGCGCGGTTTCCGCAGAGACAACTAACCACTAGGAGTGGGGGGTTACCGAGTATCCCAACATTTTTTGGGGGGCAGTTGGAACTCTTCGGATCCGGATGAATTTTTGACGTAGAGGTGGGGCAAATCGCTGGTACCGAAATGCGTGATGTAGAGAAGCACATGTTCGCGGGCATTAATGCGTAAGGCCCATGGATCAAAATCGTCGCGGTAAAAGTTTTCGTAACGCGTCATGGCTTCTTCGGTGGTCTGGCCCGATTCCGGGGTGTAATAAAAATCCAGAGCAAGATCGTGTTCGGGAATTTCTTTCACTTGGATTTTGTATTCATCCTTCTGGAACATCACGGGTGCGTTTTTATAGAGCACGAAAAAATACATTTCTACTGATGGAATCATGTCCTGATTATCCAGAAGGAACCGGCGCGTGTCTTCGGCCTCAGCTTCGGTTTCTGAGGGGAAGCCATAAAAACACATGACGTGACTCCAGATGCCCACCCGCTTGGCCTGCTGCAGGTTAATCTTTGCCGCTTCAATGTCGGTATCTTTCTTCACCAGTTTGATGATGCGTTCGTTGGCCGACTCCAGCCCGTAATACAGTGACCGGCAACCGGATTTATGTGCCATGTCCCACATCTCTGGCTCCAGCAATTGCGACTCAAACCGGATCAGCGTGGTCCAATAAATATCGAGCCCACGCTCGACCATCAACGGCGGCAGTTTGATGAACAGGGCCGGCGGAAACGATTCATCGGTGAACAAAAAATGTTTGGCGTTGAGTTTGTTTTTCAGATATTCCAATTCATCGACAATCTGGTCGGCGTGCTTCGCACGGAACTGGTCGATATAACCGGCACCGTGATCGCAAAACGTGCACTTGCCCCAGTAACAGCCGCGCGTACCCAAATAGGGCACGAGTTTTTCCGGTGAGAAATATTTTTCCCAGGGCATGCCGTCAAAATCCGGCGGCGGCAGTTCGGTGACCTTCTCCTGATAGGTATCGTTGACATGCATATTTCCAACCTCATCTTTATAGATGAGGTTGGAAACTTCGGACATCTTTCGTTTGCCTGACAGCGCTTCCACCAACCAGACGAGAGAGTGCTCACCCTCATAGGTGATCATTGAGTCGAACACCTTGCCGAAAAAATGCGGCTTCTTGGCAAATTCATCTTTGAGCCGGGTGATGATGTTGCCGCCTACGGTCACATGGATATTGGGATAGGCCGCTTTGATCAAAGTGGCAAAGGTGATGCCCGCCATCAGTTGCACCGGGGTGCCGATGGAGATGCCCACCACATCAGGCTCTTCTTTTTTGATCGACCGCAACACCAACTGTCGACAGATGTCGGCATAAACATTGACATTTCTGTCGTGCGGCGCTTTCAAAAGATCTTCAGAAACCCAGGGTCGGTATACGTTGAGGTTGCTCTCGATCGGATAAAAATTGATGCTGGCGGGGTAGTAGCAGACAGAAATATATTCCATCACTTCCCGGAAAGCATTGAGCGCCCATTCGGCTTTTTCGATCTCATAAAATTCCGGCCCGCGCATGATTTTCTTGGCAACACCCACTTTACTGATATGGTGGTCGAGGTCGATATACTGGTAGTCGTTGAGCATTATTTTCAGTTCGGTGTCTTCCTGGCTCAAACCTTCTTCGTTCTCTTTTTGTATCAGCGCTTTCAGCCGGGCCTCTATTTTGCTTTTGACGAATAGTAGAAACCCTGGGGTGAAAAAGTGGTCAAACATCTCCACGTTGATGTCTTTGAGGATGGTCTCTATGCCGTTTTGACGCAGAACAGCCGCAAGACTCGGCAATGCCAGATAAGGTGCGGTGGGCACCCATTCCGGCGGAAATATCAACATGACCTTCTTCATAAAACACCTGGCCTTTATCGAACACCCGGCATACCCATTAGCAGGGCACCCCGGAAATTTTTAAAAATAGCTCTTCGCACAGCCCTGTTTTAAGCAACCGCCGAAGGCGTGGAGCCATTTGCATCCCAAGCTAGTGGGTATGGTAACATAATCAGAACCCTCAATTTCAATCGAACCGCTGGGAATTCTCTGGAAATTCTTTGGAATTGAAAGGGTTAATGCTAACATATTGCCATCACAACCATTGATCAAAATCGAGCCCCAAGAGGTTAGGCTCCCTGAAAGACTCAGGGGTCAGGCCCGGCTGGGACCCGGTATTAACAGGGAGCACGAATCAAGTCATGTCCAATACAGAAACTAGCGCTGAAGTTAAAGCCAAAATCCTGCTGGATGAAGCAAATCTGGCATTTTCAGAAACGTCTGAACGTAGAGATAGTCCGGGGGAACGCAATCTGGAAGGTTCTGCCTGGGAAGAAGGTCGTATGGAAGGGGAATACGACGAAGCCGACTATCAAAAGATTCTTGAGTTGCAAATGCGTGCCGCCATCGCTTGCGATGACCACCCTGAACTGGAAGAAAAAACAGCGCAACTGTTCGAGTCGATCACACCAGAAAATGCCGAAGAAATCCTCGAAACTATAGCGAAAGACCCAGATCTCATGACGTTGGGCAAAGCCGCTGTCACCACTTTCGTATTACGGTTTCCAACAGTGCAGTCTTTTGTCAACAAGGGCCATCCATTAGTACTGGCCATGGACGAATACATGCTGGAAAATGCCAACGCACAAAACTGGCACGACTATAATAATATCGCCACAGAAAACGGCTGGCTCTAACTGCTCGGCGCCACTAGGCGTGGGGCCGACTGCAATAGCTTTTAATTGCTAGCAACCGGATTCTCGGCTCAACGAGTCATTGCCCAATTGCCTCCCTCGCAGAGAGAGGCCGGTTCCCCCCTGACAAGGGGGCTAGGGGGGTTAAATATTTCCCCCGTTTTCTCGCAGAACGCAGAACTTTGAAAAATAATCATGAAGTTTAGACATAGTCTCGCAAAAGAAACCTTCAAAGGTAAGAAGAAGACCTCAAGCAGAAACGTTGAGGATCATATCTCTGAAGACCAGCGCGGAAACCACTCCAGCGCCCAGACGGAACCGAACCCCCTGAGCCTGGATAAAGAAACCATCACCCCTCAACCGGTCGCAGAAGAACCCCGGGGAGCGTCTCGCCGGGATCTATTATCTTTCGGCAACTTTCTCGATTTCGGCACAGCCGTGGAAGAGGAAGCCCAGACTCGAAAAAAACCCGCAGTACCTATAGAAAATAAGGAACTCACTGCTGAATCAGAACTCATCGAAGATGCTGCAGTTGAAGAAACTGAAGGGGTCGAACAGACTGAAGGTGGCGAAGGCATCGAAAAAGCAGAGGATCCTGCCCCAAAAGAGGGCTTCTTCAAGCGTTTGGTATCGCGGTTTAAAGAAAGTCCTGAAGAGAAGCGTATGCTTCGAGGAAACTTTGAGCCTGACCCGGAATCTCCGGAACCCGAGGAGGTAGAAGCCTCCGCTGAAGATTCCAGCGAAGTTGAGGTTGGGCATAATATGTTCGCGCTCGAAGAGGTCGAGGACAAAGAATACGACCGCCGCAATTTGTTACGGCAGGGCGTCCACTTTTTCGCCAAACCCGTTGTTGAAAATATCCAAGGCAAAATCGACAATGTCAACAAGGCGGTGGACAAGATCACCAAGCGGGTTCCACTGTTGAGACCACCGGGCGCGATTTCTGAGAGACAGTTTTTGCAAGCTTGCTCCCGTTGCGACGAGTGCATCCATGCCTGCCCGAAGGATGCCATCCAACGTGCTCCCAAAAAAATGGGCTTCCTCGTTTTCAATACGCCTTATATCGACCCGATGCGCAATCCGTGTGTGATGTGCACCGACCTGCCCTGCATCACAGCTTGCCCGGATGGGGCCTTGCTCCCGGTTCAGCAACTGAGCGATGTGAATATGGGTTACGCGATTCTGGATAAGAAAAAATGTGCGGCCTACGACGGCGCCTTCTGCCAACAATGCGTGATCGACTGCCCGGTTCCCGGAGCAATTTATCAGATCGACGAAAGGCATACGGGTAGTGGTGTCTCAAAACCGGTCATCGACAAAAATATCTGTACCGGATGCGGGGTCTGCATGCGCTCGTGCAGTACGGTCAATATTCCCGTGGCTATCAAGATCAAACCGCAGATGGTCGTCGAATATCAACTCCACAAAAAACGTCAAGAACAGGAGTTGGCCAAAATCGAAGCCGAGCAGCGAGCTGCTGCACAGGCAGAACAGCAAGCAGAGCAGGAGGAATCCCTTGTCAGCCAAGAGAACAAAGAACCCTCGAAAGAGCAGGAAACTTGAACCTCCCCCCTTTCCCCGCCAGATTAACGCTTGCAAGTCTGCCTTGTTTTCGGTACCTTGTGGCCTTTTCCTAAGACCTCCAGATATTCCATAAAAACTAAAGACCACTCATGAACAACGAACGAACGCATGATTGCGGGACATTGTCAGATAAGAATATCGGCGAAACAGTAACTCTGTGCGGATGGGTGCATACCCGGCGCGATCATGGGGGACTCATTTTCGTCGACCTGTGGGACAAATACGGCATGACCCAGGTTGTGCTGAATCCACAAATCGACCAACTGGCACACGAGCACGCCCAATCCATTCGTGGCAATTATGTCATCGGCGTCACTGGCAAAGTGAGCGCCCGACCCGATGATATGGTCAACTCGAAGCTGAAAACCGGCATGATCGAGGTTTATGTCGATGCGTTGAGCATTCTCAATCCATCAGAAACACCACCCATCTCGCCTTGGGAACCTCAAGACACTTCGGAAGCCCTGCGTCTGAAATACAGGTTTCTCGATCTTCGTGGACCAGAGTTGCAGCGTAACTTGAAAATGCGCTATGACACCACGCGGGTAGCAAGAAACGAATTGCACCGGCATGGATTCATGGAGATCGAAACCCCCATGCTGACCAAGAGTACCCCGGAAGGAGCGCGGGATTATCTGGTGCCCAGCAGACTCAATCCGCAAAAGTTTTATGCCCTGCCGCAGTCGCCACAATTGTTCAAGCAAATTCTCATGGTCGCGGGCATGGATCGCTATTACCAAATTGTTAAATGCTTCCGCGATGAAGATTTGCGTCAGGACCGGCAACCGGAATTCACCCAGATCGATATCGAGATGTCATTCGGCAATGAAAAATTATTGTTCCAGATAACCGAGGAAATGATGGCGGCAATTTACAAGGAAGTCCTCGACGTTAAAATCGAGACGCCTTTCCCGATCCTGAAATATCAGGATGCCATCGACCGGTTCGGAAGCGATAAACCGGATATGCGGTTCGGCATGGAAATCGTTGACCTCGGAGAAATTGTCCGGGGCACCTCGTTCAAAGTGTTTGCCCGGGTGCTGGAATCGGGCGGACAAGTTCGCGCCCTCAATGTCAAAAACAGCGCCGAATCTTTGTCCCGCAAAGCTCTTGACGATTTGACAGAAATTGCCAAAACATACGGCGCCAAAGGTATGGCCTGGATCAAGGTTCAGGAAAACGAATTGCAGTCGCCCATCATCAAATTCTTTGAACAGGAAATGCTCGACACTATGTTGAAAGCTCTGGGCAGCGAGCCCGGCGATACGGTGGTTTTCATCGCCGACAAGCCCAAAATTGTAGCCGATGCGCTGGCTCACTTGCGGCTGGCTTTGGGCAAACAGTTGAACCTGATCGATAAATCAAAAAATTCCTTCATCTGGGTCACCCAGTTTCCCTTGGTGGAATATGATGACACAGAAAAAAGATATACCGCCATGCACCACCCTTTCACCGCTCCGCGTGAAGAGGATATGGAAAAATTCGAGAGCGATCCCGGTTCCATTAAAGCGCGGGCGTATGATCTGGTGCTGAACGGCAACGAGATCGGTGGCGGCAGTATCCGTATCCACCAAAAAGAAGTGCAGGAAAAAATGTTCAAACTCCTCGGCATCGGCCAGGAAGAAGCTCAAGCCAAATTTGGGTTCCTGCTCGACGCGTTGCAGTATGGAGCCCCGCCGCATTGCGGTATCGCCATGGGACTGGACCGAATCATTATGCTGCTTTCAGGTGCCGCGTCAATCCGCGACGTGATCGCCTTTCCCAAAACCCAGAAAGCCACCTGTCTGATGACTCAGGCACCTTCGGAAGTGGATCCAAAGCAACTACGGGAACTGAAACTTAAAGCAGACTTATCTTGACCCTGCCTTGGTAGAATTTAAGCCCTAATCCGCAGGTGAGGCAATCCCTGTAGAATTTGCGTAGCAAGGACGAACCGACCCCACAATTGGAAGCAAATATCCCCTTGTATTTATTGGGTTTCAAGATTCCATATTGCCGACCAACTCTGTTTGACCCCCAACCTCAAAATAAGGGCAGGCTTCATTTGGAAAACCTGAGGCTCTGCCAGAATGTTCCGTTACACTATTATCAGTATGAGAGGGAAAGAGATTAGTGCTCTTTACCCACTCAAATAGCACCTCCTCCTCGGAATGTCCGGGAACAGAACACACTCTCTGTTCCCGGATTTTTTTTGTGCCATTCTTTGTGTTATTCTTAGCCAAAACTAATCTAGAAGCTTCTCATGACGCTGGAACAAAAGTCAGAAAAAATAAAATCGCTGCTCCGGGAAATGGACAGCGCACTGGTCGCCTTTTCCGGCGGAGTGGACAGCACGCTTGTTCTCGCTCTTGCCTATGAAGTTCTCGGTGAAAAAGCATTGGCCGTGACCGCACAATCCGCCAGCGTGCCAAACCGGGAGATGCAAGCCTCCCGCCAGTTAGCCGAGGAGATCGGCGCAAGACATCGGATCATAAAAACAGAGGAGATGTCCAATCCGGAATACCAGGCCAATCCGATCAACCGTTGTTACCACTGCAAAACTGAACTTTATTCCAGCCTCAAAAAAGTCGCCGGGCAGGAAAATATTTCTCATATCCTAAACGGCATCAATACTGACGATCTCGGCGACTATCGACCCGGGCTCGACTCCGCCCGCGAACAAGGCGTGCGCAGTCCACTGGTGGAAGCAGGATTCAACAAACAGGATGTTCGGGATTTGTCCCACATGATGGAGCTCTCGATCTGGAACAAACCAGCCATGGCCTGCCTGTCGTCCCGCATTCCCTACGGCCAGCCGGTCACTCCCGAAAAACTTTCCAGAGTCGAACAGGCCGAAGACCTCCTGCTCTCTTTAGGGTTCAAGCAAGTCCGTGTCCGACACATTGAAACCCAGGCCCGCATTGAACTGGGCAAAGATGAAATGCCGCGTTACCAAAGTGATAATTCCATTCAAAAATCTGTTCAGGAAAAATTAAAAGCTTTAGGATTTAGCGACGTGCTTCTGGATCCGGAAGGATACAGAATGGGAAGTTTGAACCCACCAGTGGGTTTTATTCCCCTTGGCTTGCCACGCCTTTTTAAATAACGTTTTATTAGGATACCCCGTCCGCTTGCGGCGGGGTAGTTCATTTCAGCCTTAATTGGAAAACAAAGACCATGTTTAAATATGAACTGCGCCCTGAAATAAGAAAACAACTTAAAGATCCTGATGGATTTGAAAAAGGATTGAATGCTGTCTTCCTCGGCTTGTTCGTCTGCATGGCTGGAGTAGTACTGATGCTGCTCCTCTACTTCACGAAACCGGAACATGTGCTGCATCCCAGTTGGATTCTCATTCTTGGTTTTGCCATCGCCGGTTGGGGCGAATACAAAAAATTCCGCTGCAAATAGCCACTTGGCGTGGGGCCAATGGGGCGGTGACGCTGTCGCGACCGCCAAAGGCATGGATAGACAACCTCCTCCACGTCATCGCGCGTTATTGTTACTGCCCCCACGGCTAGTGGTCGCTGTCCTCGTTGAGAGCGATGTGGCCCAACTCGCGGGAGCGCAGGGTGGCATCTTCCACAGCGTTCATCATGGTGGTGCGCAGGCCCCCTTCTTCCAGGGCGTGCAGGCCGGCGATGGTGGTACCGGCGGGTGAGGTGACCATGTCTTTAAGTTCGCCGGGATGCTTGCCGCTTTCACGCGCCAGTTTGGCGGAACCCAGCACTGTCTGGATGGTCAGAATATTGGCCACTTCTCGTGACAGACCCATCTTGACCCCCGCATCCGAAAGAGCTTCAATCAACATGAAGATGTAAGCCGGTCCACTCCCGCTCAATCCGGTCACGGCGTCGAGGTGGCCTTCTTCGACATCGACGGTGCATCCTACCGCCTCAAAAATACGGTGGGCGATTTTTATATCAGTCTTGCTGACATGTTTGCCGGAAGCGATGGCTGTCACCCCTTCCTGAACCAGCGCCGGAGTATTGGGCATCGTGCGCACCACACTGAACTTCTTGTTGCTATCACCACGCAGGACGCCATCCATGATGGATATGGGAACTCCCGCCGCAATGGATATCACCAGTTTGTCGCTGCCTACCAGTGTCCGAATATCATGCAGTACTTCTTTCAAAATCTGCGGTTTGACCGCGAGAATGAGGATGTCGCATTTCTTCGTCAGCTCACGATTGTCGGCGGTGACTTTGATTTTATACTCCGCATGCAGGGCATCGCGTTTCTGCTCAGACGGCTCCGAAACAAAAATACTTTTAGCTTCGATGAAAGAAGCGGAAAGTAATCCTTTAATCATAGCTTCTGCCATATTACCGCCACCGATGAATCCTAATTTTTTATTTTTCAGCACTGCATTATTCTCCCAGTTGATTTTAACTCTCGGGCATGGTCTGACGAGGACCAAAAATAGCCGACCCAACACGAACCAGCGTCGCCCCCTCTTCCACCGCCACTTCAAAATCGTGGCTCATGCCCATGGAAAGTTCGTGCAGGGGAACTCCATTCTTTTTTTCGCATCGCTCACGAATCTCCCGCAATTTTGAGAAATGCCTGCGGGAATTTTCCGGGTCAGAATCGTGAGGCGGAATGGTCATCAGTCCCTCAACCTCAATGCCTTGCAGCCGGGAAAAATCACCCAGCCGTTTTTCCACTTCGTCTGTGAACATGCCAAATTTAGCTTCTTCGCCTGAGACATTGACCTGCAACAAAACTTTCTGCACCCGGTTTTCTGCCTGACAAAGTATAGAGATTTTCTCCGCCAGCTCGAGACTGTCCACCGAATGGATCAAGTCAAAGCGAGCATCGAGAAACTTGACCTTGTTTTTTTGCAGGTGGCCGATGAAGTGCCAGGAAATATCTTGCGATCCTATTTGTTCTATCTTGGGAACCGCTTCCTGAATTTTATTCTCGCCAAATATCATTGCCCCGACAGACCGGGCTTCCTCTATCTGGGCAACACTCACTTGCTTGGAAACCGTAACCAGACGGACACTGTCCGGTTTTCTTCCTGAATTTTGGATGGCTTGGGAAATTCGCTCCCGGACCTCAGATAAATTTTCAGCGATCATCAGAAGCTTGCCTCAAGCGGAAAATTTTCAGGATTGGGTCCAGCGTCACGCTGGCGGCGGACTCGCCGGTCAGTAGAGGGCCTGCTTGCCCCGTTCCCCGGTGCGAACACGGACGGCCTCTTCAACCGGCAGGACAAAAATCTTTCCATCGCTCAAGCTGCCGGTATGCAATGTCTTCTCGATCATATCCAACACTTCATCCACCGCTTCGGCTTCCAGAACCACTGAAATTTCCACACAGGGGTGAAACTGCGGAACTTTCAATGCAGGATCGGATTTCAAATGGCTCATCGGTTTACCAATGCCTTTGGCGTCAACCACAGAAATTCCGGGTACTCCCAGTTCAAAAAGCTTTTCCCGGAGCGCTTCCAGTTTTTCATACTGAATGTAACATTTGATCATTTTCATAGCGTGAAACCAATTTAGGCCAAATCAATGGCAATTGCAAGCGGCGAGGGCGCCGCAGACAATATGCAATAGCTCTGTCTGGTTAGCAAAGATTTATCTCGGCTTAACGAGCCCCTGCTGTCTGCTTCCCATGCTAAGGGGTGGCGAGCAAAAAAATTTCTCAGTTGAATAAATGCTCCCCTTGGTAGAGAGTCAAGCTGTCACCAATTCGGCGTTTTCTTCAGAGGGAAGGAGCAAGCGATGCCAGTTATGCTTCTCCCAGTTGCGAGCGTCTTTGAAATCCTTGTACTCCCGCTCTTTTTTCTTAAATTCAGGATGATGGCTCTGCCAGGTTCCGTTCTTTTTATAGGACGGGGCAAACTGGTGGCACATTTCATGGTAGACGGTGAGCTCCAACACGCATAGAGGCACAAAGTCCTGCTTCAACCGTGGATGAATGCGGATGAGTTTTTTACCTTCATCGTAAGAGCCATAGCGAAAACCGCTTTTGTTGCGCGATTTCACGTCGCGTCCCCACATGATCTTGGCCTGAATGCGATTACTGAAATATTCCTGATTCAAATGTGCAAATATTTTATCAATATCACGTTCGTCACCGCTTTGGGCAATGACTTCTTCTTCCTCTGCCTCGGGCTCCTGATCTTCAAGATACTCGCGTATCAAGGCTTTTGCCTCTTCCGGCGACTCCTTATCCTTTAATAGACGGCTCAGAACTTTACCAGTCAGGTTGCCGAGCACAGCCAATTCAAGCTGGTCGAACTCTTCAAAATAACTTTCGTTGAAGACCTCGATGCGAACGGCCGGGTCACCGGGACGCACGCGGACCTGCCCCACATAATCCATCCCGTTTTTCTTTAACGTAAACATCCGGGTCAGCGCGGCAGGTTCCCCTGCATCCATTCGGCATTTCCCCAACGAAAGAGTTCCGAGATTGAGAGTTTTAACCAGAGTTTGAACAGGTACTTTCAAGAAATTCATCGGCAGGCCATTAAGAAGAGTTAAAGTATGCCACGCAGCTAAACAGAGATAAATCTTACCGCATGAGGAGAGAAAATTCCAATAAAATTAGTCATTTAGGCCAACCCTAAAACCTTTACAAAGATTTTAAAGTTCGATACTGTGTAGGGCATGAATATCCTTAAGATTAGTTTGATCCTGCTGTTTGCCGTGGCGTGCTCTGCGGTGCAGGAGTCGGCCAAGGTGCGGCTGGATATCAAGGCGGAAGTGGATTTGTTTCTTTCCACTCAGGACTTGGAAGTGGAAAATCAGGTGCTGAAGCGTTTACAGTTGGGCCAGATCCAACACGAAGCCGTCAAATCTATCCTGCTCACACGGGCAAAGAAAAGCCCCGGCCCGACCGGACTTCAAGAAAATTTACAGGTCACGCATAACGGAAAAAACTATCCTTATGCCTTGTTTCTTCCTGAGTCACCGAAAGGTGAAAAAATCCCGCTCGTTGTTGTTTTGCATGGGATGGGCGGTAGCGGTGCCAACACCATTCCGGCCTGGGTCGAGCGTTTGGATAAAAAGGTTGCAGTGTTGTGTCCCACTTATCCGATGGGAGCCTGGTGGGCCCGGCCCGCTGAGGAAATGGTGCTCAGTCTCATTGACCATATTCGTGAAAAATACAATATAGATTCAGATCGTGTTTTTCTTGCCGGGTTGTCCAATGGTGCCATCGGGGCTTACATGATCGGCATGTTTTATCCTGACCGGTTTGCCGGACTGATCCCCATCGCCGGAAGCATCACGCCCCGATACATGCATTTTCTGGTAAACCTCAGCAACACGCCGATTTATATGATTCAGGGAGCGCACGATCCCATTTTCCCTATCCAACTCAGTCGGCGAATTCATAAAATTCTTTCCGACATGAAATATCCCGTCCGCTACCGGGAGCATGCAGAAAAAGGCAAGGCCCACGGTGGCCATTTCCTGCCAGAATCGGAAATACCCGCAATGGTCGAATGGATTGGCAAGCAGAGGCGCCGGCCAAATCCGGATGTCGTGCGCATGACGAGAGAAGGCAACCACTTGGGCGCGATCCACTGGGCCCAACTGACTCAAGGCCGTAATCTCGCATTGCTTGAGCTGCCCGGACCGGAAAGCCCAAATCCGGTTAAACGCGATGGGAAAGTCGCCACCCTGTTCGCCACCCGCAAAGGACCCAACCAGTTTGAGGTGATGGGTCAGCACATCATTGAGTATGAATTGTATTTCAATAGCGAAACCATTGACTTCGATAAACCCGTCACCATCACCACGCAAAAACTCCAGGTTCATGGCAGCACGCTGATTCCTGGAGAAAAAAAGACCATCTATAAAAAGAAAGTGGAAAAAGATCTCGCTGTTCTTTTGTATGGCTATAAAAATTTCCGCGATACCAACCGTCTTTACGATGCCAAGGTGAGTATTCTTCTTGAGTCCACCTTAGCCCACTCCTCGCCGAAGCGGCAACGAGCAATAGCTATGTTGTCTCGGCTAAATGAGCCATTGCAAGCTCTCTCCTCCGGAAGTGGGTGGAGGGCGCTTGCTGATGCAGGACAGAAGTTCTTGGTCAAGGTTCAAAGTTTCCTCCTCAGCGCATAATCCCTGTTATGAACAGCACGCCTTCATCCGACTCGGTTCACCTGATTGAAAAATCCATGCAGCTTCTGGGCTGGGGCCGGGTGGTCTCGGCATTGGCGAACCATGCCTGCTCTCCCATCACCCAGGATCACTGCCGACAGCTAAAACCCGAAGACGATTTTAACTCCGCACTAACCCTGCTCGAAGAAACCGCCGAGATGGTGGCCTTGCTGGATTCTGTAGACCCCTTTCCTATGGATCGGTTTGAGGACCTTCGCCCTGTTTTTCAGGATGTAGAAGAGCAAAAGATGATCGAGCCAGAGCAATGCCTGTCGCTCATCAAACTTTTGCGGTTGTGCCGAAATTTATGTCGCGATAAAAAATCCGTTTACCCCCGCTTACTGGTCTGGCTGGAAAAGCTTGATCCTCTCAAAGAGTTTCTCGATGATCTGGTCCGTTGCATTGACGACGAAGGGAACATCCGGGAAAACGCCACGCCGGAACTTAAACAGGCTCTACGCAATGCCGACACCGCAAAAAGCAAACTGGAAGAACGCCTGCAACGTCTCCTCAGTTCCGATAGCATCCGCGAAGCGCTACAGGACTCCTACATCACCGAACGTGAAGAACGCATGGTCGTTCCGGTGCGGGCAGAGTTCAAGTCCAGAGTCGACGGCATTGTGCATGACAGTTCAGGAACGGGGCAGACTCTATTTATAGAACCCGCTTCCATCGTGCCCTTGAACAATCAATTGAAAATAGCCCGACTGCAAGTGGTCCATGAAAAAATAAAAATCCTGCAGGCTCTGGCCCTTCAAACCCGGCAATTTCAAGGGCCACTGGAAACAAATCTTGAGACACTGGTATTTCTGGATCTCATTCACTCCAAAGCCCGGTTGGCTAAAACCATGTCGGCGGTAAACTGCCCCATGAACCGCGACTCGATCATGGAGCTTAAAGAAGCGCGAAATCCGGAACTGGTTCTCGACGGTGAAACAGTGATTCCCAACACCATTGAGTGGGACGCCTCTGTTCGCGTGGTGATCATTTCCGGTCCCAATACCGGCGGCAAAACGGTAACGCTCAAAACACTGGGTCTGCTGGCTCTGATGGCTCGAGTCGGACTGTATCTTCCAGTCAAAGAAAATTCGAAGATTCCATTTTTCCCGAAAGTTTATTCCGACATCGGCGATGACCAAAATATTCAATTGAAGTTGTCGACCTTTTCTGGACATCTGAAAAAAATCGTTCATATCCTGAATCATGTTGACGCAGGCTCATTAGTACTTCTGGACGAGTTGGGAATTGCCACCGACCCGGCAGAAGGTGCGGCGCTGGCGGAAGCTATCCTGTTTGATCTTAAAAACAAAAATGTGATGACATTGGTATCCACCCACTATTTCACTTTGAAGATTTTGGCGCAGACTCACGAAGGGTTCCTCAATGCCTGCACCGAGTTCGATCTTGATGCGTTGAGCCCCACCTACCGCTTGATTTTTGGAGCGCCGGGGCAAAGCGCCGCCCTCGATACTGCCGAACGACTTGGATTAAAAAAAAGCATCATCGATCAGGCCCGCAGTTTGTATTTGGCCAAGGAGAACCGCGCCGAAGACCTGCTGGAAGATTTGACCCGGCAGAAACTGGAACTTAGTCGCGACCGGGAAGAAATAAAGCAGGAGAAAGAAAATACTGCATCCCTCGCGAGGGAACAGAGAGTCCTGACCCAGAGACTGCGGGAAGAAGAAAAAGATTTCCAGAAAGATAAAACCAAAAAACTGCAAGCGCATGTGCGTGCCGGAAAAGCTGAAATTCAGAAAATGATTGATGAGATCAAAGGTGAAAAAGACCTTCCTAAAATCCGCAAGGTAGAAAAACAAATGCAGTCCATGGGCCGGGTTCCCTTGTCCCCGAAAGTAGAAGATATCGACGAATGGTCCCTGCCGGCCGGAAACTTGAAAACCGGCGACCCGGTTTTAATTTTAAACCTGGGAGCCCTCGGCACTCTATTGGAGTCACCTGAAGGAAAAAAAAAGTTGCGGGTGCAAATGGGCAATATCACAACCATTGTCGAGGCTAGCGCCCTTCGCGGCAACCCAAAGCAAAGAGACAAAAAACCCGAAAAGAAATTTTCCATGGACGTTCAAACCGAGTCGGAGGGCGGTTCGGCATCGTCCTGTGATTTGAGGGGCATGAACTCAGAAGAAGCTGAAGCGGTTATGGAGGCTTTCCTCAGTCAGGCCATTGTGCGAAAAGCACAGAGGGTGCTCATCATTCATGGTCACGGCATGGGAACGATCAAGGCTCTGGTGCGCAATTATCTGGAAAAGGCCGGACTCTGCAAACAGTTCACCCCCGGCTCACGCCACGAAGGTGGCGATGGCGTCACTGTTGTGGAGTTTTGATTTCAGCGCAAAAGTTCGGCAATTCTCTTTTCCAGTTTTGGCACCAGTTTTTTCTCGAACCATAAATTCTTCTTAAGCCAGATATTATTGCGCGGTGAGGGGTGTGGCAAAACAAAGTATTCGGGCAGATAAGCTTGCCAGTTTTTCACCGTATCGGTCAAGGTTGCCTGCTTATTCGATTTTAAAAACCAGGCTTGTGCATATTGTCCGATCAGAAGAATGAGCTGCCGTTTGGGCAGTTCATCAAGAATGGGTGACATCCATTTCTCCGCGCATTCAGGACGAGGAGGTAAATCACCGGATTTACCTTTTCCGGGGTAGCAGAACCCCATCGGCACGATTGAAAAATATTTTGTATTATAAAATTGTTCCTTAGACACCTGCATCCACTCACGTAACCTGTCACCACTGGCATCGTTCCAGGGAATCCCAGACTCATGCACTTTGATTCCTGGCGCCTAACCCACAATGAGTATTTTTGATGTCGCAGAAAATGAAAACACAGGTTTCGGAGGAAAAGGAAGCTCCGCCTCACATAGAGTGCAGGCTTTGATGCTTCTTTTCAATTCTGTAATGGTATCCATGATTTCTTTTATAAAAAATAGCCTTTTCTATTTTAGCAGGGCCGGTCATTAAAAATGCTAGCATATAAAAAAACTAAAAACTTAATAATGGAGAGTCGGCTCATGTTTCATAAAATATATGGAAGTTTAATTCTAGTTCTGATTTTTACGGGAACGAGTGGGGCAGTCACTTTGCGGGGAAAACCGCTGACGCTGATGGGAGAACGCGTACAATTGGGACAAACACTCCCGACCGTCCGCCTTCCTGACCTGGGTTTGAATATGGTTGACCTGCAGTCGTTCAAGGGCAAGGTGACAATCCTAAGTGTCGTTCCCTCTCTGGATACTCCTACCTGCGACAAACAAACACATATACTCAGTGAGGAAAATAAGGGACTGGAACAAACCGCCAATCTGATAACAATCAGCCGGGACCTGCCTTTCGCGCAAAAACGTTTCGCGAAAGAAGCCAATATTCACAACATTCTATTCTTATCGGATTATCGGGATGCTGAGTTTGGTCGATCGACCGGACTTTTGATTGAGGAAAGCCGCCTGCTGGCACGAGCCATCATAGTGCTCGACCGTGACGGTGTCATCCGCTATCTGGAAGTGGTTCCAGATCTGGCCCGACTGCCTGAAATGGAGAAAGCTTTCCACTCGGCGTGGGGCCTAATAAACAACCAGCCAACGGCTGGGGGCAATGAGCAATAGCTAAATGCTCAAACAAACCCAAGTCATTACATTTTGAGTCCAGCGTCACGCTGGCCGGTCTTTATGAGCGGAATGATTGTCGCCGCGGGTTTTCCCACCTTTGACGCTTTTTGAAATACGTCTCGTAATCGCGACAACCGTCCTTCAGCTCGGAAACCTGACTCACCCCAAATGACCTTAAAAGGTCCAGAATTTCTTTGCGTTTGAGCTTCATAATCTCACCTGTCAACAGGGGACTCTTCTCCACTATTTATCGACAGGAAACACTCAAAACTTAACCTCGGCCAGCGGTCGAGGGCAGAATGACGGTGACGCAGATGCGACCGCCAAGGACGAGATGTTTCGACAGGCTCAGCAGACACACCCCAAACCCATCAAACCAACCCTCCCTCAATCCCTCCCTATGAAGGGAGGGAATTTTTGACTCCGGCTACACTCACCAGTTAAACCGAGACAACCCTACGCTTTCCAAATAAAGCCATTGCTCACTGGCCCCACGCCGAGAGGTTAATTGAAGACTTTGACTAGTTGGCCGAAGACTGATTTGGATTTTTTAAGTTTATCCTCATTACCCAAGGCGCAGACATTGCCGCCGTCGCGGATTTTTTCAAACAGCGGGGCATAACCCTTTAAATCTTCCAACCGGGTGGACAACAACTCCTCACGGTATTGCTGTTTTAATTCGTGGGTGCGTCCGGTGAGATGATCGATCATGGAAGCCGAACCTTTGCGGTCGGAGGTTAATGGCGGGTCCATTTTACCAACACAGCCGATGATGATTTTGGTCAACTCTTCCGATGACATATCCAGGTTAGTGAGGAAGTCGGCAATCTCATCATAGACTCCCAGAGTTTCAGCGAGGTTGGGATCGCGGTAAGAGACCAGGCTATAATCGCCGGTGAAGAGATTGAATGAGTTGCCACTGCCATAGGCGCCGCCATGCACGCGAACCTTGTCCCACAAGAACCCGGTCCTAAGAAGAGCTTTAAGAATCTCAAACTGGCCGGAATATTTGAATCCCAAATCATACAGGTTGGCCCCTTTACCGACATGTTGAACGGTGCTGGCCGTCAAAAATCCCTCGTTCAGAGGCACTGCTTTCAGGTCCCACTTCTCCTCACCCCATTGCTTATCGGAGAGGATGCCGACCGTTCCAGCGATTCTTTTTTCTATAACATGGTAATCCTTTTTCCCCGAAGTGATATTAAACAGGGCGTTCTTGCGGGTAAAGACCCGTTCCGCGACCTGTCGGAACTGATCCGCAACCTCCGCCGGATTTTTCTCCACACGCTCCAGCAATTGCTCTAAAAACCGGTAATAGGTAATCCCATCCGTAAGTTCATCAAACTTCCCGAGTCGGGACTGGTAGGACTGCAGCCGAGCCGACACATAATGATTGCCATGCGGGACAATCGAATCTTCCATATCGGACTTGGCACTGCGGATGATTTCAACCAGCCGTTTAGTGTCATCAAAACTATAGTCACCCAACAACTCATCAAAAAGATCGAACAAGTTATCGACTTTTTCCATCAACGCTTTGCCGTTGAAAAAAACATAGGAGAGAACCTGCTGACGGTCTTGAACCGTTGCCGAAGAAAAATGGGAAGTGCGGATTCCACCGGTATGCATGCCGATCAACTTGGATATTTCTGTGTAGCTATGTTTGCGAGTTCCCATCCCCAGCATCAGAGTTCCCAGTAACGGGATGTAAGGAATCATTTCGGTCGGTACCGAGTGCGTGTTGAATCCTATTTGGGTGTAAGCGATATCATTGGTGAACAAATCATGGAACAGTATCTTTGAGTCGCCCTGATTTTTTATTTCCAAAGGATATTTTTCAATTTCTTTGGGAACATCCTCAATCCCCAGCGAAGGCAGCGTGGCAAGCGCCTCTGGCGAGTCCGGTGCCAGTTGCAGTTCCTGCAGTTTTTTCGTCTCCGCGATCATGCTGTCAATCTGATCAGAGGAAAGTTCCTCTTTAATCGTTTTTAAAATCTTTCTTTCCTTGGCCTCCCATTTCTTACCCAGACCCTGTTTGGGTGTGGCCACCAGAATACTGCGATGGTTATTTTCAATCAGATAACGGCGAATCAAATCCTCAAAATATCCTTCGTGCATCTGTTTTTTGATTTTGCGCATGACCTTCTCAAAGCTGAGATGGGTGAAAGGATCTTTATCATAAAGCCATGAGCCCAACGCTTGAATGTTATAAACAATGCCTTTGGGAAACCCGCCAAAATTGGCCTCCCGAAGCCTGAAGTCTATGGAATTGACCGCCGAGAGGATCATATCTTCTTCTATTCCATTTTCGGCCAATTCCCTCAGGGTCGAATCTATAAGCGCAAGAATTTTGTTTTCGTTCTCGAGCTCTGTTCCCTTTAAGCCCACGGCAAACATAGTGTCGGCGCGGTTGTCGTCGAACCCTCCGCCAATGACTTCGCTGCCTAACTCGGAAGTGATGAGGGCTTTTCTTAAAGGCGACGCGGAAGACCCCAGCAGAAGGTGGCTCAGTATGCTGAATCCAAGGCAATGCTCATGATTGATGGCCTTATCCAGTTTGTAGCCCAATAGAACATAGGTCTTTTTCTCCAACGATTCATCGCTGGAAACCGGGTAGGCCATGGGTTTTCTTTTCGGCTTTCTGAAAGACCTCTGGTGAGCAATGGAAGTATTGACCTCCATACGCTCAAAGTCCTGCAAATATTTTTCCTGCAAAAAATCAAGATAGCTTTGGGTGTCTCCATCTCCGTATAAAAACAATCTACTGTTGGAGGGATGATAATGCTTTCGGTGAAACTCCGTGAACTCCTGATACGTCAGCTCGGGAATATTTTTAGGGTCGCCCCCCGACTCAAACCCGTATGCGGTAGAGGGGAACAGGGAATGGGCCAACTGACGGTCAATACAACTTTCCGGATTGGAAAACTCGCCTTTCATCTCATTGAACACCACGCCTTTATAAACAATTTTATCTTCCGGGCTGTTCAGCTCATAATGCCAGCCTTCCTGTTTGAAAGTTTCCTCGGAAATATTAGGATAAAAAACCGCATCCAGATAAACATTCATCAGGTTGAAAAAATCTTTTCGGTTTCTGCTCGCAACGGGGTACATCGTTTTGTCAGGGAATGTCATGGCGTTGAGAAAGGTTTGCAAACTACCTTTCATGAGTTCGACAAAGGGTTCCTTGACCGGGAAATTTTTAGAGCCGCATAAAACGCTGTGTTCGAGGATATGGGCGATGCCGGTATCATTTTCCGGCGGCGTCCGGAACGTCGCGCTGAACACCTTGTTATCATCATCGTTTTCCAGAACCATCACTTCAGCCTTGGTGACCTCGTGTTCAAAAAGAAGACCTAGAGATTTCAGTTCGTCAATTTCCTTCTTCTGAGTCAGTTTGAATCCGCTATAGCTTTTGTTGAGCTCAAATCCCATAAAATCCCCACTTCAGTTCAAAATACTTCATTTTTATTACGCTTGAATGACGAACCCCGTTTATCAGGATGGCAAATCATTAGATGCGGGCGATCCGCAAACGTTGCATATGTCGATTATTTGGCCTTGATATCCAGACCTATAGGGCAATGATCCGAGCCCATGATATCAGGCTGGATGAAAGAGTCTTTAACCTTTGCCATGAGTTTTTCTGTGACGAAAAAATAATCAATGCGCCAACCAACATTTTTGGCCCGCACATTAAACCGGTAGCTCCACCAGGTGTATTGATCTGGTTCCGGGTGAAATTCCCTGAAGCTGTCCACATATCCATGCGAAACGAATTTATCGACCCAGGCTCTCTCTTCCGGCAAAAAGCCCGAGTTTTTTTCATTGGCTTTGGGGTTTCTCAAATCAATCGCCTTGTGGGCGGTGTTCACATCTCCAGTAATCACCAACTCCCTGCCCTCGGCCCGCAGTTGCTCGCAATGATCGAGAAAGGCGTCATAAAAATCCATTTTATATTCCAGTCGTTCCTCACCGCTGGTACCGTTAGGGAAATAGACATTGAACAGATCAAAATCTTTGAACTCGATTCTAACGACGCGTCCTTCCACATCAAACCGCTCGATGCCTATCCCTCTATGAACCGCTTGCGGTTTCTTTTTGGTGAAAATGGCGACGCCACTGTATCCCTTGCGCTCGGCCGGGTTCCAAGCCGCATGGTAACCGGCAGGATTTAGTATGGATTCATCAAGGTCTTCGGTTCGAGCTTTGATTTCCTGCAGGCACACCACATCCGGTGATTCAGACTCCAGCCAGTCAAAAAATCCTTTTTTGACTGCAGCCCGCACGCCATTAACATTCCAACTTAAAATTCGCATATGACTTTAAAAACTTCAGGGTTTGCGCCGGGCGCTTATCTCAGATCTTTCGTATTCACTTTCCGGCCTCATGAAGCGGGCTAGTATAAACGGAAGTATGAGCTCGAAAAATATAAATCAATTCCACGGGCCAAGATAAAACGCCGCCAAATAGGCCAGGAACCCCAACCAAAGGTTTCTGCAGAGGCTTTGATAATGTTTAAAGGTCGTCAAATCTTCATTTTCTTTGTCAAACAGCTGGCCATATTCCAAAAGAAACCAAACAGGGGGTCCCAGTGCCCAGCCCGCGAAAATGACATAACGTGGGCAACCGGTAATATGGGAATGATAAGTATAGGCCAGCCCCACGACTACTAATAGAGGCCCAAGATATTTTCTTATTTGCGACTTTTTCCATGATTTCATGAATTTTTTCCCTATAAAATAGGAATAAGGATATCCTAAAAGCTAACTATTAACGCGTTTATGACATAAATGTAACATTAATCATTTATTTTTATTGGTATAATGAACCACGTTTAAATTTTTGGAAGCTAATTATTTCGGGGTTGCTTCCGATATGAAAATTTCAAAATCTCAGTGATTATATTACTCAAAGTACCCTTATGAATATGAACGAAACATTTTTAATCATTTTATTGCTATTGATGCTCGGTACTGTGGTGAAGGTGGTTTTTGGAGCCATGCGCAAGAAAAAGCCAGCCGAAACAAAGTAACCAAACCAGATTCATTGATCAACCCCTTCCGAGGCTTTTCATAGAGGAAAAGCCCCTTATCAGCGCGTCATTTCCTGCGCCCGCATGGTTTTTATAAGCTCATATATTTTCAATAGTTTGAATACAATTTTTGGTTTTCCCCACAAAATAAGGTATCCTTGCAAGCATCGATTTATCTCTTTTTTTTGTCAGACGTCAAAAAAAAACAAGTCATTTGGGAGGAAAACTGATATGTGGATGAACAGGGCTATGGGATGGATAGTAGTGTCGTTAGCATTTTTTGTGAATGCTCCACTCTCCATGGCAACAGACGTTGCCGACACAAAAGCTTGTGATGAAATAACCCAGGAAGTTCGAAAGGGACGCCCCGGGGTAGCCCCGGTAACCGTTCTTGATGGGAAAGGTCCCGCCGAGGCCATGTCGAGGACCGGTCTGTTCTCGTCTGCGGCAAAACCAACGGGAAAGCTTTCTAAAGAAGATCAGCGAAACCTTTGCCTTGCCCTGACCCCCATCAACGATCCCGAAAGCCGCTACAAACATAAAGATCACAGCAATTATTATTGCACCCTGATCTTGAACCGGGATAGCCAGGCCTATTGCTATGCCATCGTTCTCGGAAATCCTAAACAATGCGACAATATCGTGAGCAAGGAACTTGAAAAGGAATGCCTTGTTAAATCCAAATAAAATTTCATAGAACACTAATTTTCTGAAAAGGCGGTCACTTGACCGCCTTTTTCTTTAGCTCTGACAAACGCCCCCGCAAATTCATTTTCTTCATTTCGATTCAGACCCGATCCAGCCTTAACAGTTCATGGATCTTCCGCTTAAAATTCTCACCCTTAATGGGTTTCACAATATAGTCCCGAACCCCCGCCTGGATGGCTTTCTGCACCTTTTGACCATCTTTTTCCACCGTGACCATCAGGAACGGAATATCCCGCCACAATTCCTCTTCCCGAATTGCTTTAAAAAGGTCCAGTCCATTCAGGTTTGGCATATGCCAATCGGCGATCACCAAATCCGCTTTTTCCTTTTTCATTTGCTCCAGCGCCGAGTCTCCGTCCGCGACTTCCGTTACGTTTTTGAATCCCATCATCCTAAGATGATAAGTCATCAATTTTGAGGATGTGGGGTCATCTTCAACCACCAATATTTTTGTAAAGGGATTCATTTAATTTTCACTTGAGAACAATTAAAATTCTCCAGAATGACCATTAAGCATGCAAATGATTTATTATAGCATCAGAAATTCGAAAACCGAATTTATGCCGGATTAGATTCGTCCTAACCTATTATTGCTAAAATAAAGATGTCATCACCGGAACTGGATGTCCAAAACCTGAAAGTCTCTTTTTCCACTCTCAGGGGAAAGCTGACCGCCGTCAATGGAATCAGCTTTCATTTAAATCAAGGCGAAACCTTGGCACTGGTCGGGGAGTCCGGTTGCGGAAAGACCGTCAGCGCCCTTTCTATTCTCCGTCTTTTACCGGAGCCACCGGCGGAAATTCTGAGCGGGAAAATCCTGTTTGCCGGCCAGAACCTGTTATCCCTCAATGCAAAAGCCTTGCGGGACCTGCGCGGCCGCTCAATTTCCATGATCTTTCAGGATCCCATGACCTCTCTCAATCCGGTCTTGACCATTGGAGAACAAATGGCCGAAACGCTCCTTCGCCATACGACTATGAATCGGCAAGAAGCCCTGAAAAAGTCGGCATATCTGTTGAGTCGGGTGGAACTCCCATCACCAAAGGAAAAACTGAAACACTATCCCCATCAGCTCAGTGGGGGAATGCGGCAACGCGTCATGATTGCAATGGCCCTGTCCTGCGCTCCCAGAGTCCTCATCGCCGATGAACCCACGACTGCTCTCGATGTTCTTATTCAAGCTCAGATTCTTGAGCTTCTGGAAAATTTAAAAAATGAAACCGGGATGTCTATTCTCATCATCACCCATGACCTGGGGGTAGTCGCGGAAATCGCTCAGAGGGTTCTGGTCATGTATGCAGGAGAAATCGTGGAGTCCGGGCCTGCCCGGTCTCTTCTTAATAGTCCCCTGCATCCCTACACCAAGGGCCTCATCGCCTCTGTCCCCAAGCTGGGAGCCGTGAAAAAAAAAGGCACCCGGCTGGAAGAAATTTCGGGCAACGTTCCCAGTCTCGACCAGCGGCCTTCAGGGTGCGCGTTTCATCCCCGTTGCGCCTGGGCTATTGATAAATGCAAAACCCAAAAACCCGAACTGCGTCCGGCAGATACCGAGCGACAATGGAGTTGCCACTTGGAGCCGGGATCGTTATGAATACTGAGACTAACATTCCCCTACTGGAAGTCCACGATCTAAAGAAATATTTTCCAGCCCAAAAGAAATTCCTCGAAAAACAGGCTCCACCGGTTCGCGCCGTAGATGGAATTTCCTTCGCCCTTAAAGCAGGAGAAACACTGGGGCTGGTGGGAGAGAGCGGATGCGGCAAATCCACTGCGGCCCGAACCTTGCTCCGCCTGATCGAACCGACCTCAGGGCAGGTAAACTTTTTCGGCACCAACCTGTTCGCTCTCAAAGAAACTGAGATGAGAAACCTTAGAAGGGAAATGCAGATCATTTTCCAGGACCCTTATTCCTCCGTCAATCCGGCAAGACGTATCGGCAACATTCTTCAGGAACCTTTTGAAATTCATGGTTTCCAAGACAAAAAAGAAAATGCCGAAAAAGCAACACAGCTTTTAGAGCACGTGGGCCTGACCCCCGGTCACTTCAACCGATATCCCCACGAATTGAGCGGAGGCCAGCTACAGCGCGTGGGCATTGCCCGGGCCATCGCTTTGAATCCAAAACTGGTGGTGGCGGATGAGCCGGTATCGGCTTTGGACGTTTCCATACAGGCTCAGATCATCAACCTCTTGCTGGACTTGAAAGAAAGGCTGGATATCTCCTACCTGTTCATCTCTCACGATATGGGGGTGGTGGAATATTTCTGCGACCGGGTCGCGGTGATGTATCTAGGAAAAATTGTTGAGCTTGCGGATAGCGAACAAATTTACAATTCGCCTCAGCACCCTTACACCACGGCGCTGCTGAACGCGATCCCAAATCTGGAGTCAGGACGGATCAAACAAAAGGCATCTATAAAGGGAGACATCCCCGATCCCACCAGCCCTCTCAAGGGTTGCGCCTTCCACAACCGTTGCCCCATCAAGGAAAAACAATGCGAAGAAGAAATACCTGCCCTTAAAGAAATCGTTCCCGGCCATCATGTCGCGTGTTTTTTGAAACAATGATCTCTTTAGCCGGACTGCCTTTCAGTTCCTCGATACATCTTCCTTTTCACGGATGTCGGGGATAGGCGACGCATGGTGCATGACCATCTTCCAGACATCGCCCTCAAGATGAAACAAGTTGGTGGCAAAAACCATAGAAGCCAGCACTCCGCTTTCAGCGATGGTATAAAGCTTCTCGGTGCAGGAAACCCAGGCCAGATCAATCGAGGCATGAACCTGCACATCAGAAATCTGAATCTCCATATTCCCCGAGTTTTCAAAAATACCCGACCAGCTATTTAAAATTGGTTCGAAGCCTTTGAGGGGCGGCCAACCAGGGTGGATACAGGTTGCATTTTCATCATACCCCCACACCCTTTTCATCGCCTCAATATCCCTTTTATTAAAGGCTTCATAAAAATTTTCGTTGGCAAATTTGGCTTTCTCTTCATTTATCATTAAATACTTTCCATTTATTGTTTTAAAAGATGCTCCACCGCTTCGAACGTTTCAGACGATTCCCAGTTTTTAGCGCCATCGACACGAGCGACAACCCTGCCCTGCTTATCGATCACATAGGTGAATGGAATGGTGAAAGACGGATAGAGCTTTTCGGCTACCCCTTCGGTATCCAGCAAAACCGGAAAAGATAATTTGTGCTTATCCACAAATTCCTGAACCTTGGAAGCATCCCCCTTATCCAGACTGATCGCGAGAATGGTCAGCCCCTTTGAGCGAAAACGGCGGTACAGATTTTCGAAGCTTGGCATTTCCTTAACGCAGGGAACGCACCAGGTTGCCCAGAAGTTAATGACAATCACTTTACCGGAATGATCGTCCAATCCTTCCAAGTTACCCTTGAGATTCCTCAACTTAAACGGAGGCGCCAGATAGCCTTCTTGCGACTTGAACTGGTTGACTTCCGGTTGTGGATTTTCCAGGCCGGGTTTTTGAATACGGAGTATGAGCAGAGCCAGAGCCACAAGAATCAACAGGCCCAGCAGTCCGTCTTTAAGACGAATAAAGTTTTTCTCTTTTAAGGCGGTCAATTTCATCTTTTAGTTGTTCCTGCCGCACTCGCTCACCCATCAGAAGGAAATAAAGCAGAGTGAAGGCACACAGAGATAGTCCCAGTGTCGCCAGCATGCTGGGGTCCATTCCCTTGCCAATTCCTTCTGAGGTGATGACTTTGGGTTGGGGATGAAATGCCCGCCACCAGAGTACGGAAAAGTGGATGAGAGGAATGTCCAGAAACCCGACAATGCCCAGCACGGCGGCATAACGAGCCCGCATGGAGCCGGCATCGCTTTGCGCCCGGAGCATGAGGTAGGACACGTATATGATCCAAAGTATCAGAGTGGAAGTGAGGCGCGCATCCCACACCCACCAGGCTCCCCAAATAGGCCTTGCCCAGATCGGACCTGTGATCAATACCAAGGAACAGAAAACCACCCCGATCTCTGCCGAGGCATGGGCATATATGTCCCACTCCCGGTCCTTCTTCCACAGAAACAAAATAGAGCAGATAAAAACCACAAAGAATGCGAAAAATGAAAGCCAGGCACACGGAATATGAAAATACATGATTCGCTGAATCACGCCCTCGGTCCGTTCGGTCGGAACATAGATAAATATCCCGATCATTGCCGCCAGCAATGCCGAGCCGGTCAACCAGACCATGATATTGCTTTCTTCCTCTTTATCTTCTACCTCATCGGGACTCATCATCATCCTTCCTTACTCAAAGTTTCTTTCAGCAAGTCCAGGTCTTTTTCAAGAGCGCGGTTGCGTTGTTTGAGCGTGTACACATAATAAATGATGCCGCCCCATACAAACGCATTGGCCGCAAATAAAAATCCCATATTATCCATTCCGTCACTCCTCCAGAATATGGTCGATGGTCATAATGGAGACACCAATATAAATGATATCGAAGGAAGCCGTCAAACCAATCCAGTTCATCATTTCCGACAAAGGCTCGCCAGCCAGTATCTGCCCGGTCATCCGAACCACTCCGATAATAATCGGCACCAGTATGGGATAGAGCAAAATGGGCAACATGATTTCCCGGGTTTTAAGGTTTGAGGCCAGCGAAGACAACAGGGTTCCCAAAGCACAGAACCCCAGAGTCCCCAAAAATATAACAAGTAAAAGTGGCGCCAAATGTTCGAGTAGGTCGATATTAAAAAAAATCATGAACAGCGGCAGGATGAATAATTCCATAATGGTCAGAAAAACAAAATTACTGATCAGTTTACCGAAATAAATAGCCGTTCGGTCGGCGGGCACCAGCATCAACCCCATGAGGCAACCATTTTCTTTTTCCATCACGAAAGACCGGTTCAGGCCCAGGGTTCCGGAAAATAAAAACGCCACCCATAAAATCCCCGGCCCCACCTCACTGGCCTTGACGATACTCAGGTTCACGGAAAAAATAAATATCAGAATCACCAGCAATGCAAAAATAAACATCGCGCTGAACAGTTCCCGGGTCTTGAGCTCGGTCACAACGTCCTTCCAGACAATCGCCGTAATTTGACTCAAAAAAAGGTTCATGCTGTCTCAGTGAGGGCGAATGCCCATGGTGAACTGGTTATTGCGAACCGCATCAAAATACATCGTCTCAAAATTTTCCTTATCGACATCTTTAATATCTTCAAAAAAGGCGAACTTGCCCATCACCTGCAGAGCCACCTTGTCACACATTTCCAGGCCGCAGGAAACATCATGCGTGGTCATCAATATGGTTCTCTTATTGTTATGTAATGTTTGAAGATGTTCCTTGAGCACATTGGAGGCATGGATATCCAAGCCGGTGAAAGGTTCATCCAAAAATAATATGGAAGGGTCGTGCAGGATGGCCCGGGCGATGGATAGTCTCTGCAACATGCCGCGGGAGAAAGTTCGCACCCGGTCGTGCCTGCGTGCTGCCAGCCCTACATCTTCTAGAACTTCCAGCGCCGACTCCTTAGGATGATCCAGCCCATACATCTTGCCAAAAAAAATCAGGTTTTCCATGGGGGTCAAATCAGCATACAAGGCGGACGAATGGGAAATAACACCGATTTCGCGCCGCATCTCAGACCTTCCCTCTGCCACTTCATAACCGGCAACCCGGGCTGTGCCTGATGAAGGCCGGGTCAATCCCGCAAGAATCTTGATCAGAGTGGTCTTGCCCGCTCCGTTCGGACCAAACACCGACAAAAATTCCCCACGCTTCAAGTCAAAACTAACGCCATCCACCGCTTTCAAGACCCCAAACTCTTTGCGTAGCTGGCGAACTTCAATAGCGGAATCGGAGGGGTTGGGATTGTCTGACATTCTGAATAGGCCCCTGATAAACGGTTGGCTTAATGGGATGATTTGCTTTTTTTGCCTGCTTGCTCCATCTGGTCCAGATGTTCCAAAATCTCCGTCGCCTCCGCTTCCAACCTATGGCGAAGCTCCTCATAATCAGGCTCAGAAATTTTCCCGGTATTGAAATCAAACTCCAGTTCTTTAATGGAAATCAGCGTTTCTTCTTTACGCACTAAAAGATGTTTATATTCATCGGCAGTAGGATCCACCTCTTCCACCAGCTTTTTGAGTCTCAATTTTCCGAAAAGCGGTATTCCCACTGCAAGCAGGATCACAACAATCAGAATCAACTCTAAGAAGTGGATGAATCCCATTCCTATAACTCGATCCCGTCTAGTTCATCTTTTAAACGTTTGGAATATTTTTTAGAAATTTCGGGTTCGGCCGCGGGCGTCTCTGCGGTGTCGATTCCATCTCTTTTCCCCACCCAGGCCCGAAGAACTTTACGAACCCCAAACCCACCAGCAACCAAGGCCACAAACGGGGTCATCCATGCCGTGAGATTGAATCCAAATTTGGTAGGAGCGGACAATACGGTTTCTCCATATTCATCCACTTGCATTTTTACGATTTGGTCAACTGTGAGACCGGATTCCAGCATTTTCGAAAACTTGGCACGGGTTTTATCAGACGTGGAGCAGGTACAGTTGATAAGAACCTTTCCGCACTTGTCATCGCATTTGCACATCAACTGGTTTTCGAGATCCGACAAAAGAGCTCCGGCCCCGGCGACAGGTGCCTGGCCTGCTAAAACCCACACCAGCACAAATAATCCCGTCAATAGTTTTATTTTAAAAGTTCTCATTCGGTCACTCCTGTGCGGGAGAGGGAAACAACTGTTCCTGCTTGCGGACTCTGTCCAGGCGGCGACGTTGCTCCAATCGATCCGGCCACATGGAGATCATGGTTCCAAAGGCAATGACCCATCCGCCCGTCCACATCCAACTGACCATCGGGTTCACATACACTTTTATCGTTGCCGACTCATCTTCCCCGAAATCTGCAAGGATCATATATAAATCTTCCTTCCAGGTTGACAGGACATCCACTTCCGAGACCGGTTGGTTCTGCCCTTTATAAAATTCTTTTTCAGGATGACCCGTCCAATATCGTTTGCCATCACGCTCGACAGCAAGCTGGGCAATGATTCTAGTCTTAACGCTTGTCGCCTCTATCGCAATCAGTTTTTCATATGTGATCGTGTACCCTCTTATCTCAAAGGAGTCACCCGTTTTCAGATGTTTTTCCGTATGGGTTCCATAAGCCTGCGACCCGGCAATGCCGGCAAAGATCAACACCACGCCAATGTGAACGATGTAACCACCATAACGCCTCTTGTTGCGCCAGGTCATGGTTGTTAAAGCTCCGACAACCGACTCATCCTTCAAACCCATTCGTGAAACCGTTCCCTTGTAAAACTCCGTCAAGATACTGGTCAACACAAAAGCACAAAGCACAAACGTCACATAAGTATAAATCTCGGCTCGATTTCCTAATGGAATGACCGGGAATAACGCTACTGCCATGACAAGGCCAGCGAGGACAGGTCTTAAAAAGTTCTTTTTCAAATTCGAAAATGTCGCCCGGCGCCAGGCGATGACAGGGCCAATACCGATGAGCGCCAGCAACGCAAGCCCGATAGGCACATTCACCTGATTATAGAATGGCGGCCCTACGGTGATCTTCACACCTCGCACAGCTTCTGAAATAATCGGGAAGATGGTTCCCCAGAACGTCGCGAAAGCAATCCCCAACAAAACCAGATTATTAAACAAAAAGCTGCTTTCACGGGATAGAAAAGAGTCGAGTTCGTTCGCGCTCTTTAGCAAGGGTAGCCGCGCAATGATCAAGGCCACACATGCAACAATAATTACAAATAGAAATGCCAGAAAATAATATCCCAGGGTCGCTTCATCAAAGGTATGCACCGACTGAATAAGACCACTGCGGGTGATAAACGTCCCAAAAATCGTCATCGCGAATGTCAGAAGGATCAAGGACATATTCCAGACTTTCATCATGTCCTTTTTTTCCTGAATCATCACCGAATGTAAAAAGGCAGTTGCGATCAGCAACGGCATGAACGCGGCGTTCTCAACAGGGTCCCAGGCCCAGTAACCACCCCAGCCCAGCTCGACATAGGCCCAGGAAGCTCCAAACAAATTGCCCATGCAAAGAAAAAACCAAGAGATCAAAGTCCACTTCCGGGTCATACGAATCCAGCCGTCATCCAGGTCTTTGCTGATAAGAGCCGCCACAGCAAAGGCAAAGGGAACGGTGAAACCCACATATCCCAAGTATAGCGTTGGCGGGTGAATCACCATCCAGTAATTTTGCAGGAGTGGATTCAGGCCGCGCCCGTCTTCGGGAGGCAGAGGGATGCGCTCAAATGGATTGGTCGAAAAATTAATCAGGAAAAGAAAAAACACCACGACGACGAGCATAACTGCCATCGCATAGGGAACCACTCTGAGGTTTTTACTCCGGTTCTGGAAATAAACCACCAACATGTAAGTGGTGAGAAGCAGGGTCCAGAAAAGCAGAGAACCTTTTTGTCCGCCCCAGAATGAGGCTACTTTATAAAACGTGTCGAGCTCGCGGTTAGAATAGGCCCAGACATACTGCAGGCTGAAGTCATCGGTGAGAAAAGCTCTCAACAGACAAATGGAAGAAATCATCACGCACGCCCAGACAATGAACGGCGTCTTGTCGGCGCTCAAATAAAGGTCGATGCGGTTTCCGCGGGCTGACATTACATAGGCCACGCAACCATAGAGAGCCGTTGCCAAGGCTACCAGTAATGTAAACTCACCAATATCGTTCATGGTTTCTATGCAAACGCCTTAAATCCCGCACTAATGCTGGATGGCTGGGTTACTCGATTTTACAGGGAAGGTCAGATCGTTGTTTTTGGCAAGGCTTCCGCTTTATTGAGGCCCGGTTCCCGATACTTATCGGTTAATGCTCCCGGGTGCATCTTTCCGGCCTCTTTTTCAGCTTCATATTTTGACGGGCAACTGGTCAATAAAGTGTTGGCGTGGAAAACTCCATCATGTCCCAAAGTTCCTTCGACCACCACCTCACCGCCTTCTAAAAACATATCCGGCGTTACCCCTTGATAAGCCACTTTTAACGAGGCATCGTTCTCCTCGATGGAAAATTTCACATCTAAATAATCGCTGGGATCTCTTTGGATAGAGCCATTCACCACCTTGCCTTTAACTTTTAGTCCCGTACCGGCATAAGAGACCTTCTGGCTCATCAATTCATCCACGGTAAAGAAATACTGCGAGGTATTGCTGATGCCCATGGTTATTAGATAACCGATGGCACCGACAATCAGCAAACTACCCACTAAAAATCTTATTTTTTTCTGCTTCATAACCGGGCCACATCCTCTGGCTAAAGAATTTCATTAATTTATTGAGGCTTTTTTTATAGTAGCATCCAGAATTTGGCGTTGTCAAAGCAAATCCATTGAAAAGGAAAGGGATAAAAAATCCCCACCCCAAAATTCATGGAGTAGGCATTGCCTATATAATGTACTAACTCCAACAGCTCACTTGCCCTGCCCCATTCCCCTGTCTCAGTCGATACCGTCTGGAAATAGCATTTTGGGCCGGTTCCGATAATAGCGGTGTCACAACCCGATTTTGCTCATTTCTCAGGAAAAAGCCTTTTCGCGTCCCACTAGAAACCCACCAACCCCTGTGTAAATAAAAAGTTAGCCAATTTCCCCGGCATAGAATTCCCGTATTTATGTCTCCTTTTCAGTTGACAGTTTGTCGCATTATGATAGGATTGTGTACTAAAGTGTCATAAAATGTCACTTTATGTCAGAGTCATATTAATCAGCGAGCGCTATCAATGAACAATTTTTTAGGCACCTACAACATCAGCCTGGACGACAAGGGTCGCTTCAACGTACCGGCGAAATTTCGCAGTGCGCTGGAACAGTCTGGCCCGCAGCTGGTGTTGTGTGTGATGGATCATTATCTGGTCGTCTTTCCTCAGAAAGAATGGTTTGAAAACGAGGCCAAGCTGAGCAACCTGAACGCATTCGACAAGTCCGACCGAAACCGGTTGCGCGAGTTTTATTCTAAAGCAACTGAATGCGAAATGAAATCGGGAAAGATATTGCTCCCTGCCAACCAGAGAGACATTGCAGGGTTGAGCAAAGAAGCCATTCTGGTGGGAATGTCCAAAACCTTTGAGGTCTGGTCCCCCGAAGAATGGTCCAGGCAGGAGGAAGCATAAAGGGCATTCCATAGACATTAGTCATCTATAGAGTCGCCAAAAATATCATGCCAACGTACCACGAATCGGTAATGAAAAATGAAGTGCTTCATTACCTGAATGTTCACAAGGAGGGTGTAATCGTGGATGGCACACTCGGGGATGGAGGTCATACCGAATTCATCCTTAAAAATACAGCTCCCAAAATCCGGGTTTTCGCAATTGACCGGGATCGCTCTGCTATAGAGCGAGCCAGCGAAAGGCTGTCTCCTTTCCGCGACAGGGTGACTCTGGCCCACGGCAACCTGGGGAACCTTAAAAACCTCGCCGCCGAAAACGGGATCACCCGTGTAGTTGGACTGCTGATGGACCTGGGAGTTTCTTCGCCCCAGTTAGATACGGCCGAGCGCGGCTTCAGCATACAGCATGATGGTCCGCTTGATATGCGAATGGACTCCTCCCAGAAAACTTCAGCTGCTGATCTTCTGGAAAAACTTTCTGACAAGGAACTGGCATCCATTATTAAAAATTTTGGCGAAGAGCGTTATTCCAAACGAATCGTCCGCGCAATTCGCAGGGAACAGACTGAGCGCCCCATCACCACTACCGGCCAGCTTTCCCGGATTGTAGCGCGAGTGGTGTCATCACCCCGGCATTCACGGATCCATCCCGCAACAAGGACTTTTCAGGCTCTAAGGATAGCCGTCAATGATGAACTGGAACAACTGAAAATGGCCTTGACCAACATGATAGACCTGCTCGATTCAACAGCTCGTGTTGCGGTGATCTCGTTTCACTCTCTGGAGGACAGGATCGTGAAAACATTTTTTCGGGATGAGCAAAAAGGATGCTCCTGTCCACCCAAAATACCAATGTGTGTTTGTGGAAGAACTCAAACCTTGAAAATTTTGACTCGCAAACCCCTTGTGCCCTCAGAAGAAGAGGTGGCACAAAACCCGCGATCGATCAGCGCGAAATTGAGAGTCGCCGAAAGAGTTTATGTTTGACGGAGTTCGTGGGCTTATCAAAGGCCGGCTCCATGTTTCCTCTAAAGATTTCTGGATGGTCATTTCAATCGCCATCCTGTTCATGCTCGGAGCATTGGCTCTGGTTTGGCCCAATGTCAAGAAAATCAAACTGGCCTATGAGTATCAGGATCTGGCCAAAGAGCACAGGGAGCTGCTGAAAGAGAACCATCTGCTTAGCCTCGAACGCGAAAGCCTGCGGTCTCTGGATCGTATTCATCTTTTGGCTAAAACCGCGGTGGGGATGAAAGAGCCTGAAGAAGGTAAAGTGATCACCATTTTTCTGAAATAGCAATCATGGCAAAAAACAACAAACAGATCACCGGAACGTTTCGAGACGGAATCAAAATCCGAATTGGGGTTGTCTCGATATTGCTATTCCTGTTCGGAGCGGCCTTGATCGCTCGACTGGCTTTTCTGCAGATCATCCAGCATGAAACACTTCTGGCACAATCCGAAAAACAGTACATGGGGACTGTCGAAACTCAATTCGGACGCGGAGTGATCTACGACCGGAATTTGAACGAGCTAGCTCGAAATATCGAAGTGGAATCTATTTATGTAACTCCCTCGGAAATACTGGATCAAAAAACCGCCGCTCGCATTCTTTCGGCAACGCTGAAACTAGATCGAGACAAGGTCTACAAAAAGATCTCCGCTAAAAAACATTTTGTCTGGATTAAGCGGAAAGCCGGTCTCGAGGAGGTTGCTGCGCTAAAACAAGCTAATCTGTCAGGCGTGGGGTTCGTGTCCGAGCAAAAAAGATTTTATCCAAAACGTGAACTTGCGGCAAGTGTTCTGGGGTTTGTCGGGATAGACAATCAGGGTCTTGCCGGTATTGAGCATGCCCATCAATCCACGCTCAAGGGCACCATCATCAGGCAGGTTACGGAGCGTGATGCCCGTGGAAGAAATATTCAATCCTTCGAGGGATTGCGCGACTCCAGTTCCAAAAGTTATGACATGGTCCTTACTCTGGATGAGGTCATTCAATTCACCACCGAATACCATTTAAAAAAACAAATTGAACGTTTTAAAGCGGACTCGGGGATGGCTGTGGTTATGGATCCTCACACCGGGGAAATTTATGCGATGGCCAATGTCCCGCAATTCAACCCAAACCACTACGGGGCGTTTTCCCGGACAGCCTGGAAAAATAACATCGTTGCCAGTTCTTACGAGCCTGGGTCGATTTTCAAGCCCATCGTTGCCGCTGCGGCTCTCGATAAAGGGTTGGCCAGACCGCAGGATATTTACTTTTGTGAAAACGGGGACCTTAAAATCGGAAAAGCTCATATCGGAGAGGCTTCCGAGCATAAATTTGGCTGGCTGACCATGCGCGACATCATTGCCAAATCCAGTAACATCGGCGTGATCAAAATTGCCCAGCAGGTTGGCAAGAAACCTTTTTATGAGTACATCCGCAAATTCGGGTTCGGCGAAAAATCCGGCCTGTCACTTCCCGGCGAATCCGCAGGCCAGCTCAAGGACCAGAAAAAATGGACCGAGATGTCTCTCGCCTCTATTTCTTTTGGGCACGAGATCGCCGTCACCCCTATTCAAATGGTTAGCGCTATGGCGGCGATCGCCAATGGCGGAAATCTTATGGCGCCACATATCACCAAGGCGCTGATTAAAGACGGAAAAGTCGTGGAGCAGTTTAAGCCTAAAAAAATCCGGCGGGTCATTTCCGAAAAAACCAGCCTTCAAATGGTTGAGATTCTTAAGTCGGTGGTGAAAAGCGGCACTGGGAAAAAAGCGGACCTGGAAGGGTTCGACGTGGCAGGCAAAACCGGGACGGCGCAGAAATATAACATGGAGACCCAGTCTTACTCCAAAACAGAATTCATTTCTTCTTTTATAGGTTTTGCTCCGGCAGATTCTCCGCGACTTGTGATCCTGGTAATGATCGACAACCCCAAGGGATTGCATTGGGGAAGTGTTGTGGCGGCGCCGGTATTTCAGCAAATAGCAAAAAAGGCGTTGCGTTATTTAAACGTTCCGTCAAGCAAAGAACGTGTTTTCATTCTCGACCGAGCCTGATGGAACCAACAAGTTCAACAAACTGGCTGGAATTTCCTGAAAGTGGTTACCTTAACGTGACTGATCATACTGGACAAAAACTTTCGCGCTTAATCCTGGGTTTACCGGTTACCAATATTCTGGGAACCATGGACCGGGATATTCGCGAAATCGTCTACGACTCCAGAAAGGCCGGGCCGGACAGCCTGTTTGTGGCCGTACCCGGGGGAACCTGCGATGGAGGGAGCTTCATAAAAGATGCCATCGCCAAAGGAGCGTCAGCATTTATCACGCAAACCCCTCTCGATTCTCTGAATGGGTTCGACCTGGGGTCGCGTGACGTGACAGCCTTGTCTGTGGAGGATTCCCGCAAGGCGCTTTCTATCGTCAGTGCCAGTTTTTATCGCCGCCCGTCAGAACGTTTGGCCTTAACGGGGATCACCGGCACCAACGGGAAAACCACCACGTCCTATATTCTTGAAGCTTTGCTAGGGGCGCAAGGGGTTCAGACAGGAGTTATCGGCACTATCAATTACCATTTCGGGGATAAAAAGTTTTCAGCCCCTGTCACCACGCCTGAGTCTTTGGATTTAAATCGGATACTGGATGCAATGATCGAAGAAAAAATTGAAAACTGTTTTCTCGAGGTTTCCTCCCACGCCCTGCACCAGAGCCGTGTTCATGACATGCAATTTAAGGTCGGAATTTTTACCAACCTGAGCCGCGATCACCTAGATTTCCATGGCGATATGGAGAGCTACAAAAACGCCAAGAAAAAACTTTTTCTGGATAACCGGGTGCAACAACAAATTTTCAATATTGACGATTCAGTCGGGCGAGAATTCGCCGGAGAATTTAAAACCGATTCCTTCACCACTGGCATTGACAGTAACGCGGATTTTAAAGCTGAAAATATTGTGCTCACAAAATCAGGTTGCCAATTCATCTTAAAAACACCCTTTGGCGCTGGAGAAATTCACTCAAACCTTCTCGGTCGGCACAATGTTCACAACCTCCTCTCTGCGGCGGCGGGTGCCATGGTTCAGGATGTTTCTCTCGAAAAGGTTCAGGAAGTGTTTCGCCATATCCAGCCAATTCCCGGCCGATTTGAAAGCATTGAAAACAACCTGGGATTTTCCGTTCTGGTTGATTACGCGCACACCGATGACGCGCTTTGCAACGCGATCTCTGCGGCAAAAGCATTTACCAAAGGAAAACTGATTGTTGTATTTGGTTGCGGCGGCGACAGGGATAAAGGCAAAAGAAAAGCCATGGGGCAAGCTGTTTTGAATGAAGCGGATTTTTCCATCATCACCTCCGACAACCCCAGAACAGAAGATCCCGAACAGATCATTGGGGATATTCTTCAAGGCGTTCCGTCTTCTGCCCGTAAGGGTGACGATTATGCCACAATCATCAACCGGAAAGAAGCCATTGAACATGCTATTCATCTCGCTGGCAAAAACGATTTAGTTCTCATAGCCGGTAAAGGTCACGAGGATTATCAGATTTTGGCAACACAAACCATTCACTTTGACGATCGGGAAGTTGCCCGTTCAGCTTTAAGGAAACGAAACCATTGATGGAAGGTCAAACACAAGATTGCCTCAATGCATTTGAAGGCCGGCTCCTGCAGGGAGACCTCGCTTGCCCGTTTCGGGGAGTTTCCATAAATTCCCGGACGGTCTCGAAAGGGGAATTGTTCATTTGCGTTAAGGGGGAGCGGTTTGACGGGCATGACTTTCTGGCCGAGGTGATTGATAAAAAGGCTGGAGGGATCATTCTGTCCGATCCGGAAAAGCTTCCAGGCGGTCCTGTCCAGTCTGGAGAGAAACCTTTTGTGATTCATGTTCAGGACACACTTAAGGCTTTGCAGGATCTAGCAAGCTTTCAGAGAAAACGGTTTCCGCTTCAGGTTGTTGCTGTTACCGGAACAAACGGTAAGTCGACCACTAAAGAAATGATCGCTTCTATATTGGAAACCAAATTCAAGACTTTGAAGACACAGGGTAATCTGAACAACCATATCGGCCTGCCCCTGACTCTTCTGAAGAGAGAGCCCTCTCATGAAGTGGGAGTTCTTGAGTTGGGTATGAGCGCAGCTGGTGAGATCAAAAAACTGGCCGAGATCGCACAACCCAACATTGGCGTGATCACCAATATTTCCGAAGGGCATCTGGTGCAATTGAAGAGCCTGAAAGATATTCAGTCTGCAAAAGGAGAGTTGTTTGATGCGCTGACAAAAGAAGGCACGGCCATTGTTAACGCCGACGACCCTCTTGTACTGGAGCTGGCCCGGTCGCTCCGTGCCAGGACCGTTACCTTTGGCATCAACCAGCCTGCGGATGTGCGGGCCAGCGAAATTGAAAGCAAGGATAATCTTGGGTTTCGATTCAAAGTCAGCCTTTTCGACAAAACTCTCTCCGTTCGCCTTCCTTATCTCGGCTACTGCAACATTTATAACGCACTGGCCGCGCTGGCGACCGGTTATTCGCTAGGGATTCAAGAAGAGGCCATGACCCGCGGACTGGAGAATTATCAGCACATGTCCCAGCGCAACGAACAGATCCGACATAAAGGGATTGACCTGATCAACGACGCTTACAACGCTAACCCCCGGTCCATGACCGAAGCCCTGAAAACACTGGGGAACTTCAAAACCCAGGGCCGACGGATATTGGTGATCGGAGACATGCTCGAGTTGGGAGATCGGTCTGTCGCCGCCCATCAAAAGTTGGGAGAGGAAATAGCAGCATCCGAAGTGACCACTCTGGTCGCAGTCGGAAAGCTGGCGGGTCTATCAGCAAAAAGTGTTCGAACTCTTGCCGGAGAAAAAATTCAAGTCCTGGAATTCGCCGACCATGAAGAGGCGGCAGATTTTTTAGCCCGGGAAGCAGTGAGTGGCGATTGTGTGATGTTCAAAGGTTCACGTGGGGCCGCAATGGAAAAAGTATTACAAATCTTTATCGCAGATAAAAACTAAAAATGTTCTATCACGTGTTTTATCCGCTCAGTTCGGACTATTCGATACTCAATGTCTTTAAGTACATCACCTTCCGGTCTGCCTATGCCGGTGTTACCGCATTGGCATTGAGCCTGCTTCTGGGGAAATTGATGATCCGCGCTTTGCAGAAACTCCAGATAAGGGAAAAGATTCGCAGCGACGGCCCGCAACACCACAGTTCCAAGTCTGGAACTCCGACGATGGGCGGACTGCTTATTCTGGCGACCTTTATAAGCTCTACTCTGCTTTGGGCTGATTTGAGCAATCGATACATCTGGGTTGTTGTTTTTGCCGCTATCGGCTTTGGAGCTATCGGACTCTGGGATGATTTCCTAAAACTAAGAAAAGGCGATGGCATTACCGCAAAAGAAAAGATTTTTCTCCAGATATTAGTAAGTCTGGCGATTGGAATTTATCTGCTGTATTTCGACCCTGTGCGTGCCGAATACGCCACGCGCTTGTCGGTTCCTTTCTTCAAAAGTTTTCAGCCCGACCTGGGAATTGGCTATCTGCTTTTTATTATCTTCATAGTGGTGGGCACCTCCAACGCCGTCAATCTGACAGACGGCCTTGATGGGTTAGCCATCGGCCCCATTATCGTCGCCACATTCACTTATACCGGCATCGTTTATATCTCGGGTCATTTTAATTTTTCGGAATACTTGCGCATTCAACACATCAGAGATGCGGGAGAGGTCGCAGTCGCCAGTTCAGCCGTTCTTGGGGCCAGCTTAGGGTTCCTTTGGTACAACTCCTACCCCGCTCAAATATTTATGGGCGATGTCGGGTCCTTATCTCTGGGAGGAGTGTTGGGCACCATCGCGGTGATCGTTAAGCATGAGCTCCTGCTGATCCTTGTTGGTGGCATTTTCGTGATTGAAGCGCTGTCCGTCATCATCCAAGTCGGTTATTTCAAATACACAGGTGGAAAACGTTTTTTCAAGATGGCTCCGCTTCATCACCATTTTGAGGAACTGGGCTGGTCAGAACCCAAGGTCATTGTGCGATTCTGGATCGTCGCCGTGGTTTTAGCCATGATCAGTCTCAGCACCCTGAAGTTAAGGTAAAGATGGAACTTAAAAATAAAAATCTGTCTGTAATCGGACTTGGCCAAACAGGCATTGCTGTGGCCAATTTCCTTTCCCGGCATGGAGCTCACGTCACGGTGACAGACAGTAAGTCCCGCGAACAATTATTGGAGCCTTTGAAGCAATTGAGCGCAGGTATAAAAATCCGTTTTCAAAATCCCGAACCACCTTCCGACACGGAAATGGTGGTGCTGAGTCCCGGAGTGGACATTCACTCACCGTTTCTTGAAAACGCCAAACGGAAAGGAATCAAAATCATCAGCGAAATTGAGTTGGCAAATCGGTTCAATACCGTTCCGATTATTGCCATCACCGGAACCAATGGCAAGTCCACCTGCACCAGCTTGATCGCTGAGATTTTTGGACAGTCTGGGAAAACCGTGCATGCGGGAGGTAATCTTGGCACCCCTTTTATTTCCTTATTGGATCAGGCCGATTACAGAGTTCTTGAGCTTTCCAGTTTCCAGATGGAGGCCACATCAGGGCTCCACCCTGTCGTTTCCGTCATTCTTAATATAAGTCCCGACCACATGGACCGGCATAAGGATTTCCAAAGCTATGTTGCGCTGAAGGAAAAAATCTTCGCCCATCAAACACACAGCGATTTTTTAATTCTGAACCATGACGATTCCAATACCCGCGACATGGGAAAAGCCTGCTCGGCAGAACGCATTTTGTTTAGCACTCAAACTGAGCTGGAAAAAGGAATCTTTTTACGTGGCAACAAAATCATCGCCCGACTACAGAATAGCGAGCAGGAAGTCATATCCCTTGAGTCGCTACCCAGAGGAATGCAATGGCAGGTCGAGAACGTCCTCCCCGCCGTCGCCACCGCTTTGTTGCTCAATGTATCGATGGAAGCTATTCAGCAAGCTTTAAAAAACTTTATTGGCCTTGAACATCGTCTGGAATGGGTCCGCAACCTGAACGGCGTTGATTTCGTCAACGACTCCAAAGGGACCAACGTAGGCTCTGTTTGCAAATCATTGAACACTTTTGACCGCCCTATCATTCTCATCGCCGGCGGAATTGACAAAAACACGGATTTTTCTCCCTTAAAGAGCCTGATGAAAGAAAAAGTCAAACATCTGGTTCTGATCGGAGAGACCCGCAATAAATTTAAAGGAATTCTTAACGGCTCCTTCGGTTATGAAGAAAGCGATAGCCTGGAAGAGGCTGTGGGTCTGGCCAAAGCAAAAGCAGAAGATGGAGATGTTGTTCTTCTTTCCCCGGCTTGTGCCAGCTTTGACATGTTTAAAGATTACGTGGACCGGGGAAACAGTTTCAAAACCATCGTTAAAAATCTGGAAGGGTAATGGACTTTGGCAATGTCTCAGACAAAACATTCAGATTCTCTGCTGAGCATCACCGTAGCCGTCTTGGTTCTGATCGGTATCGTTATGGTTTTCAGTTCCAGCGCGGTGTATGCGATGGAGAAATACAACGACTCCTATTATTTCCTCAAACGCCAGACAGTCTGGTGTCTTCTGGGGACAGGGGTTTTGCTCGTCACCAAAAACCTGGACTACCACAAATTACACCAGCACACCTACCTCATCATGATGGCGACTTTTCTGCTTTTACTTGCGGTCATGTTTCCGGGAATCAGCAAAGAGGCCGGTGGAGCGCGAAGGTGGCTGACTCTCGGAGGGTTTACTTTTCAACCCTCGGAGCTGGCAAAGTTTGCCCTTGTTCTTTTTATCGCCAAGTCTCTGGTCAAAAGAGCCGACAAGCTGAGGGACTTCGCTTACGGTTATCTTCCCAACCTGATTGTGCTGGGTTGCTTTTTCATCCCGATTCTGTTCCAGCCCGACTTTGGCACCGCCATGATTATCTGCATGGTCACCTTCACAATGCTTTTTATCGCCGGTCTAAGAAAAAAGTTTCTGTTTCTTTCCGTTCTTGCGCTGATCCCTTTCATAGCAACGGCAATCATGAGTGCGGAATACCGCACCCGGAGGATCATCGCTTTTCTCGACCCCTGGCAGGATCCTTCGAATGCAGGGTTTCAAGCCATCCAGTCTTTTTACGCTTTTGGTCGGGGAGGTTATTGGGGAACCGGGTTGGGAGCCAGCCATCAAAAACTTTTTTATCTTCCCGAAGCTCATACGGATTTCATTTTTTCCGTCATCGGGGAAGAACTGGGATTCATAGGGACTACAGCGATTATTCTCCTGTTTTCAATTTTACTCTGGAGAGGTTTTACCATCGCTTGTCGGGCCAAAGATCCGTTTGGAACTCATTTGGCAACCGGCCTGACTCTTTTGATCGGGTTTCAAGCTTTTATCAATCTGGGAGTGGCTGTGGGGCTTCTTCCAACCAAGGGGTTGACCCTTCCCCTAATCAGCATGGGCGGGTCATCAATGTTAATCACCATGCTTTCAGTGGGTGTTCTGCTAAATATTTCAGAACAAACGGTAAAACATTGATTCAATGCAAAAAAGAGTTGTCATAGCCGGTGGCGGCACTGGAGGCCACCTTTATCCGGGAATCGCTTTAGCGAAAGCCCTCATGAGGCACGATATGAATATTGAAATTTCATTTGTAGGAACTCAAAAAGGACTCGAAGCAAAGGTTCTTCCGCGCGAAGGATTCGAGTTGAAAACCATTCTCTCAGCAGGTTTGCTCGGCAAAAAACGCCTCAGCCGCTGGATGTCCTGGGCCAAGTTGCCGATAGGCACCGCCCAGTCCATGTGTTTCTTGATCAGCAAGCGGCCTGACCTGGTTGTAGGTGTAGGTGGATACGCGTCAGGCCCACTAGTCCTCTCTGCGTGGATATTACGAGTGCCTATTTTGATTCACGAACAAAACTCCTTTCCCGGCCTCACCAACAAATGGTTGGGAAAGATCGCGGACAAGGTTGCAGTTTCATTCAAGGACTCTGCAAAGTTCTTCCCCAAGGATAAAGTCGAGGTGACAGGCAATATGATTCGCGATGAATTCTGCCAGCCTCGGGAAGAATTTCCCAAAGACCCACAAGCACCCTTCCGCGTACTGGTTCTCGGAGGCAGTCAAGGAGCTCACTCCATTAACGTTGCTATGACAGAAGCGTTGGAGTCTCTTGCTTCCAAACGGGAAAACATTCATATCACTCATCAAACCGGTGAGAACGATCATAAAATGGTGAGCAACAAATATAAGAACAGTGGCTTTTCTCATGATGTCAGGCCGTTTATCGATGACGTGGCGGAGCAATATCGTAAAGCCTCATTAGTGATCTGTCGGGCTGGTGCAACCACTCTGGCAGAAGTGACCGCTTGCGGAAAAGTATCTGTCTTAATTCCTTATCCCCATGCGGCCCACAATCATCAGGAAAAAAATGCTCGGGTACTGGATGCCGCCAATGCCGGTGAATTGGTGCTCGACCATGAATTATCAGGTGAACGTATTGCTCAATCCATTCTAAGCGCCATGGAAAACCCCGAACGGTTGCAGGAGATGGAAGAGAACAGCTATCAGTTAGGGAACCGCGACGCTACGGAAAAAGTCCGCCAGCTATGCATGGACTTACTGGGTAACGCGAATCCAACATCCGGCAAGGCCAGAAAAAAAGAAGGTAATTATGTTCTGTCATGTTTCTAGGAAAAACACAACGGATCCATTTTGTCGGGATCGGAGGGTCAGGAATGAGCGGAATCGCTGAAGTTTTAATCAATCAGGATTATGAGGTGAGCGGTTCCGACCCTTCTTCCAACCGGGTGACCGACCACCTGAAGTCTCTCGGGGCTGACATCCACCATAACCATAGCGCGGAAAATGTCATGGGCAAACATGTTGTCGTCGTATCCAGCGCCATCAGTGACGACAACGTGGAGGTGCAGGCCGCTCGGGAACAATCCATACCGGTCATTCCCCGGGCTGAAATGCTGGCAGAACTGATGCGGATGAAACACGGCATCGCCATTGCCGGCACGCATGGAAAAACCACAACCACCTCACTGGTCGCCACAGTTCTTACGGCTGGAGACCTTGACCCGACAGTAGTAATTGGCGGAAGAATCATGAATATGGGCGGACACGCGAAACTCGGCCAGAGTCAGTACCTGATTGCCGAAGCTGATGAAAGTGATGGTTCTTTTCTCAAACTTTCTCCCACGCTGGCGGTGGTCACGACCTTGGACGAAGAACATATGGATTTTTACCTGACAATGCAGAATATGAAATCCACATTCCTGCAGTTTCTCAACAAAATCCCTTTCTATGGTGCCGCGATCTTGTGTCTGGATGACCCCAATCTTCAGTCCCTGCTTCCTGGAATTGAGAAACGAACCATTACCTATGGTTTGAAATCTCAGGCCGATTACACCGCCCGCAATATCTCGGTGGAAGGATTGAAAACCTATTTCACCGTATATCACCGGGATAAAAAGCTGGGGAAAATATTGTCCGGGGCTTTAGGGCGACACAATGTCTGCAACACCCTTGCGGCAGTCGCTGTCGGAATGGAATTGAATATGGATTTCCCGACAATTGCCGAATCGCTGAAAAACTTTACCGGAGTACAGAGAAGGTTTGAAATTCTGAAACAGTCAGACTCTTTGGTGATCGTTGATGACTACGGCCATCATCCGGTAGAAATCCAAGCCACTCTATTAACCGCGAAAGAAGTCTGGCCAGACCGAAGGCTCGTCGTCATATTTCAGCCACACCGCTATTCGCGCACGAAACATCTCATGGAAAGTTTTTTCTCCGCTTTCAACGATGCCGACCAACTTCTTCTGCTTGATATTTATTCAGCTGGCGAGGAGGCCATAGAAGGCGTCCATTCCCAGAGGATAGCGGAAGGCGTGAAAGAGTTTGGACATAAAAACGTGGAATACATCGGGGGCACGGAGTCCGTGATCCCGCATTTACAAAAGATTCTTAAACCGGGAGACATTGTCATGGCTCTTGGCGCTGGGAATATCGGGGAGTTGAGCCACAAGCTCGCATCCCACTTCAATGATTGATCGCTTTCAATAGGAAGGACCGTCACCTATGCTCAACGAAGCTTGGAAACGCCGATTGATTCACATTGCCCATTCTGGAACGGGAAGGGATTTCAATCTCAAAACCAAAATGGAGTACCCCAAAACCGTTCTCGGTCACAAAATTCATCAGAGTAAAACTATGAGCTATTCTTTTCCATGGTTACACAAAATAAAAGGCACCGTCCTGCAAAACGAAATTATGGCCCCATACACTTCCATTCAAATTGGCGGCCCAGCGGATGTACTGATTTTCCCTGAAGATGTTCGCGACATTAAAACGATTTTGAAACATAAAGGCTCCCAACCTCTTTTCGTTCTTGGCGAGGGAACTAACTTGCTTGTCGGCGACCGGGGAATACGAGGAGTGGTCATCTCCTTAAAAAATTGCTGCAAGGAAATTAAACGTCCTCTATTCTTCCGCAAAGAAACTGGAAACCGCCGGGCAGTGATCAAGGTAGGAGCCGGAGTAAAAATGTCTTACCTCGCCAAATACGCGGCCCGCTATTCCCTGACAGGAATCGAGCAGTTGGTGGGTATTCCCGGATCATTGGGAGGCGCAATTGTCATGAATGCCGGAGCGGAAGGCGTCGAAACAGGCCAGGTTCTGCGCAGTGTAACCCGGATCACCTCCGACGGAGAAATTCAGACCTTAAAACGCGAAGAGCTTTCTTTCGAATACAGAAAAACTATTTTCCCTGATGACAACGGAATCATTATTGAAGCAGAGCTGGAACTGGAAGAAGCAGATCGTACTGATATCCAGAACGCGATGGATCGGCATCTCGCCAAAAGGTCGCAGACCCAGCCATTAACGGTGCCCAACTCGGGTTCCGTCTTCAAAAATCCCGAAGGCGATACAGCGGGAAGGTTGATCGAATCCATAGGGCTCAAAGGACTTTCTGTTGGCGATGCCGGGGTTTCGATCAAACACGCAAATTTCATTGTCAACAAAGGGGGCGCAACAGCCAAAGATGTGACTCATTTGATTGAGAATATTCAAAATGAGGTTAAGAAAAAAACGGGTATTGAATTACAAACTGAAATTGTTAGTGCAGGCGAATGAGGGATGAACATAAATATTGAATTGGTCCGCAAACAAAGGTAACCCCCTCCTTCCTTTGTTCTCCGGCCCTTTTGGCCAAGGGCCGGGGCGGACCTGCTTAAAAGGGATTTGTAACAAGGCTTTTGAAGAATTTAAAAGATAAAACTATTGGAGTGCTCATGGGAGGACTTTCTCCCGAGCGAGAGGTCTCAATCGTTACCGGAAACTCGATCCTTGAGGCCCTTAACAGGAAAGGATTGACCGCCTTGCCGATTCACGTTGATCACAATATTGGGGAAACACTCAAGTCGAATCCTATCGACCTGGCTTTTCTGGCCCTGCACGGAACCTTTGGGGAGGACGGATGCATTCAAGGCTTGCTTGAGTATTTCAAAATCCCTTATACCGGGTCAGGGGTTATGGGTAGCGCTCTGGCTTATGACAAATTAAAGTCTAAAGAGATTTTGAAATTTCATGGGATACCCACAGCCGACTATGAAGTGTTCTATAAAAACCAAAAAAAAAGCCGAAGACTGGATCTTCCCGTTGTCGCCAAGCCAATCAATCAGGGGTCGAGCCTGGGAGTCACCATAGTTAGAGACGAGGACCAGTGGGAATCGGCACTGGAAACCGCATTCTCTTATTCTAACGAAGTGATTGTAGAAAAATTTATTGACGGAAAACTCCTGGCAATTGGAATGAATGGAATGACACCCATGCCGATTGTCCACATCCGTCCCAAGTCCGGCTTTTATGACTACGAGGCAAAATACACCTCGGGAAAAACCGAATACATCTGCCCGGCAGACCTTGAGGAAAACGAAGCGGACCGGTGCAGGCAAACCGCGCAGCAGGTCTTTCAGGTGTTAAGGGGGAGAGGTTTCCCTCGTGTAGATATCATTCTGGATGGAGACGGAGTCCCACAGGTTCTGGAGATGAACACCATCCCCGGAATGACCCCCACCAGCCTTTTACCTATGGCGGCTCGGGAGATGGGACTGGAGTTTGATGAATTGGTCATTGAAATATTAAAAACCGCTCAACGGGATTACACGGAATAATCATGGATTTTGCAATCACAGGTCAAAAGAGTCCCTCCATAGCATGGTCGGACCTGCGCTCTGAAAGAAAGAAAAATCAGAGACGTGGTGGCAACCTGAGCAAGAAAGCGCCTTTAAAAACATCAGGCCGTGATTTTTCCTGGACGAGAATATTGTTTGAACTGGCCTCAAAACTTTTCCTGGCAGGGGTAGTCATCTATTTAGTTTATGCCAGCTATAGTTTTTTGGTTTCCGATCCCAGGTTTAAGATTACGAACGTCTCATTCCGCGGCCATCATTCCATGCTGGACAAACAGCTTCTGGACTGGATGGGACCGATTCACGGAGAAAACCTCTTCACTTATGATCTGTCCCGAGCTTCTGAAAGACTCGCAGAGCACCCTTGGATTCTTTCCGCATCTGTGCAGCGAAAGTTCCCTCAGGAGGTTCAAATCGAATTAACCGAGCGTGTCCCCTATGCCCGGGTCAAGTTCGATAAGATATTTTTAATGGATAATTTTGGAGTGATCCTCTCTGAAGAAAAACCAGAATACCGGCATTTGCCGTTGATCGTTCAACCCGCCAAGGGGGCGAAACCAGAAAACTTTTCAGGGGACAGGGTCATACAGAGCCTCAAGACCATGCATTATTTCAACAAACTTTCTTTTTTTGAAAATAATCCACTGGACATCGCCGAGCTAAAGGGGGATTCCAGAATTATATTTTTCACTCGCAATCGCGATCTGCAAATTCAAATGTCCATGGAAGCGTTAACAGAAGGGTTCAAGAAATTCATGATTGTTCTCGACACTCTGGAAGATGACAACATGAAGATCCAGATGATTGATCTGTCCTTTAAGGATCAAGTCGTAGTCCGAGATCGAATTTCAATCAACTCAACATCCATGAAGCGACCAACCAACTAGGAGGAGATGGGACGCATGGCCAAAAAAAGTAATTATATAGTCGGACTGGATATTGGAACGACCAAAATCTGTTGCATCATCGGCGAGGTCAGTGATGATGAAAAAATAGATATCATCGGACTGGGCCAATACCCATCAAGAGGGTTGCGTAAAGGCGTGGTCATAAATATTGACAGTACCGTGGAATCTATAAAAAGTGCTGTTGAAGAAGCCGAATTGATGGCGGGATGCGAAATCGATTCTGTTTTTGTGGGTATTGCAGGAGGCCACATCAACAGCATGAACAGTCATGGCATTATCGCGGTCAAAGGAAAAGAAATCACACAGAAAGATATAGACCGCGTCATAGAAGCTGCCAAAGCCATTGCCATCCCTCTTGACCGGGAAGTCATCCACGTTCTTCCCCAGGAATATATTGTCGATAATCAGGACGGGATTAAAACTCCATTGGGAATGGCAGGTGTAAGGCTTGAAGCCAAGGTTCATATCGTTACCGCCGCCGTGACTTCCGCGCAAAACATTGTCAAATGCGTCAACAAGGCCGGTCTCGGAGTTCAGGATATTGTGCTTGAGCAACTGGCTTCCAGCGAATCCGTTCTATCCCAGGATGAAAGAGAACTCGGCGTTGCGATGATTGATATCGGTGGTGGAACGTCTGATCTGGCAATTTTTTACCAAGGGGCTATCAAACATACAGCCGTTTTGACGATTGCCGGTGCTCAAATGACAAATGATATCGCCATCGGACTTCGCACCCCAAATGCGGAAGCGGAAAAAATCAAACACTCTTATGGATGCGCCTACCCTCCCATGGTTCAGGAAGGGGAAAATATCGAAGCACCCAGTGTCGGCGGACGGGAGCCACGATCAGTTCCGCGGCAGATTCTCAGCGAAATTATTGAAGCCAGAACACGTGAAATGTTTGAACTGCTGGATCATGAAATTAATGAATCTGGTTACAGGGAAATTATTTCTTCGGGCGTTGTTCTGACAGGAGGGGCGGCAAGCATGCAGGGTATGGCCGAATTGGCTGAAGATGTTTTCCAGTCCCCTGTGCGCGTGGGAACACCCATTGGTCTTGGAGGATTGATGGATGTCGTGAACAACCCCATGTATGCCACCTGTACAGGATTGATCCAGTATGGATCCAAAAGGTTTAAGTCGGGAACGAACCGGGAACTTCAGGGAAGAAACCTGTTCGACAAAATTTTTACACGTATGAAAGATTGGGCAGATGAATTTTTTTAAAACCGGAGGACACAATGAGTTTAATAGAGTTCGATAACGAAAACGATTATTCAGCAACAATCAAGGTCGTTGGTGTAGGGGGTGGGGGCAATAATGCTGTCAACTCCATGGTCCGGGACAGTATCTGTGGCGTGGAGTTTATTATTGCCAATACAGATCTGCAAACGCTTGAGAAATCTGACTGCTCTGGAAAAATCCAGATTGGCGGAGAACTGACTCGTGGGCTTGGCGCGGGTTCCAATCCTGAAATCGGAAGGGATGCCGCCGAAGAAAGTGAAGCCCACATTCGCGAAATGCTGGAAGGCGCGGATATGGTTTTCATCACCGCTGGAATGGGTGGTGGGACGGGCACCGGGGCTGCGCCCATCATTTCACGTATCGCCAAGGAAGTGGGAGCTCTGACAGTTGGCGTCGTCACAAAACCTTTTGCCTTTGAGGGCAAGCGGCGAATGCGGCAGGCGGATGAAGGAATCCAGGCGCTTAAGGAGGCGGTTGACACTTTGATTGTCATTCCCAACCAGAAACTTCTCAGTTATGTCGGCAAACAAACTTCATTCACTGGAGCGTTTTCTATGGTGGATGATGTTTTGAAGCAGGCGGTCTGCAGCATCTCCGACCTGATCGTAATCCCCGGCCTCATCAACCTCGACTTCGCCGATGTCAAATGCATTATGGGCAGCATGGGCAAAGCTCTGATGGGTAGCGGGACCGCCACCGGAGAAATGCGAGCTATTGAAGCGGCACAGAAAGCTATCTCCAGTCCTTTACTCGATGAAGCAACGGTAGACGGAGCGAAGGGCATTCTTATCAACATCACTGGCGGTGAAGACCTCACCCTTGTTGAAGTCAATGAAGCTTCCATGCTGGTTCAGGAAAACGCCCATGAAGACGCTCACATCATTTTTGGAGCGGTGATCGACAAACAAATGGAAGGAGAGATGCGGGTAACTGTCATCGCCACAGGTTTTGAGGAAACGGTCGAGATGAAACAGCAAGAAAGACCTGCCTTGAAAAAAGTGGTCGGGGGAAACCCAATGTCCAATGGCGAATCAGGTCCAACTTCTTATAAACATTTAAAATCTCTAGCCTCTTCCATTAAGGAAGAAAATCCGGACCCAGGAAGCCTGACCGCAAATTTTGACATTCCAACATTTCTCCGTAAACACGCAGACTAACCATCGTTCGATAACCGGCGGGCACTTGCTCGCCGGCGGAGAACCTCCCTCTTTCGTAGGAAAGTTATGGGGCTCGTCAAGCGGGGCACCACAGTCCCACGTCTAATGGCCGTTTATCTTCCAGTTATAGTTCAGGTAGTAAATTTTTATTTTTGAATTATTCAAAACCTTTTTTCCCCCTGCCGGAACATATTGACCGATATACTTTAAAACTCCCCCACGGCTTTCAAAGTCCTCGGCGAACCATTTGAATATGGATGAGAGATAAACCTGGTTTTTCTTTTCATCCAACTTCATGCCTTTTTCCTGGGACCGCAAAAATAGTTTCATCTGGTCGTCCAACTGATCATTCAGCTTCTCTACCGTATAGGCTTCCAAGCGAAGATCCGGACAGCTGACGGAAGCACAGACGATAGCTACATGAATGCGAGGCTCATTCATCTTCCTGAGAATTTCGTGTTCGATGTCGTTGAGAGCGCGTTCTTTGCCTCCCACCTTACCTGCTGGCTGTTTCCAAACAGATTTAAACAAACTCCCCACATCTTTGATGCTCTCTATGGGATAATGGTCGGTGATTGTTTTCGCCGCCAAAATATTATAAACATTGATCCAGAAGGCCAGCTTGGATTCATGGGATTCCAGACTCTCCAAAGGATAAGACTCAAGCTTGGAAACCAGACCTGAAAAGAGAGGATCTTTTTTCAGGTTGGCATAATCAACCGCATTGATCGGAACCCCATCCAATGTTTTAGGGGCCACATATTTTTTAATCAGCGTGTCCCAGTCAGAAAAATCAAAAGCCTCACTATTGGAACAAAAACTAAAAGCAAGAACTATCCCCAAAACCGCAGATTGCAAGTGCCGGACAAAAATTTTGTTTTTCATGAATCCCAAATCCTTTTTCACAAAATAATTAAATTAATAATTTTATTTTAGTATACTCCCGAAGCGATTCCTTACAAACAGGCCCGCGAGAATTCCGTTTATTCAAATCCCATTGCCCTGAGCCTTCAACGAGAGAATATTGCACCCCATTATGGATAAAAAGCTTTTATATATTTCCGATCTGGATGGCACCCTGTTACGGCCCGACAGTTCATTCCCTGACGATTACAAGAAACGCCTCAACCGGCTGATCAACATGGGGCTGCGCTTCACCATTGCCACCGCCCGAAACTACGATTCCGCGCATCCGATTTTGAAGGGATTGAACCTGAACCTGCCGGTCATTTTATTCAATGGCGTTTATATGGCCGATTTCGACACCGGGCGCATTTTGGAACATTCCAGCTCCATTGACAAAAAAGTCGTTCAAAGTATGCTCGAATTAGCCTTGCCTCTGGGCATTGATCCCTTCATCTATACGCTTGGGGAAAAACACCAACTTTATTATCTCAATGCCACCAATCCCGGTTCTCAGGCCTATGTTAAAAGCCTTGAAAATGACGGAAGACTTAGTCAGGTCAACCATTTCGAATTTCAGGAAGAGGAAAAGGTTTCCGGATTTTTGTTGATCGACACGCACGACCGACTCGAGCCCGTCTATCAGTCACTAAACGAGAAACATTTTGACCACCTCAATTTATATTTTGCCGAAGACGTGTCCATGAAAGGCTATTACTGGCTTCAGTCATTCCATCAGGAGGCTAGCAAAGGAAATATGGTAGAAGCTCTTGCTCAAAAACTGGGGGTCCCACTGGAACGCATCGTCGTGTTCGGGGATTATTTGAACGATCTCGACATGTTTCGCATCGCCGGCCGCGCCATTGCCATGGAAAATGCCCTGCCGGAAGTCAAGGAATCTGCCAACGAGATCATCGGGAGCAACGCCCAGGGGGCCGTTCTGCAATATCTCGAGTCTATATGGCTTGAAAAATGAGCTCGTTCAAATTACACTGTTATTGCATCCAATCAAAATAACCTATTAAAAGAGTTATCATGTCTGAACAACCTCAGGAACCTGAAGAGACCATTTTCGAACGAGACAAAACCACCAAGGAACCCAAGCCTGCGGAGGATGGACCTAGAGCCCCTATCAAGCCCAAGCCAAAAATCAAGAAGGCCTTTGTCGCAACCAAGAAAACTTTCACCACCGACAAGCCCATGGAGCACCGGGTTAGGAACATTCGCCTGACCTCCGTCGAGTCTGCAAAAATGATCTGGGAAACTCTTGTCGAGTATCAGAATGAGCTGGCACAGCAGGAAATGGATGATCCCGACAAGCCTTTTCATGACTGGGAAAAAATGGAGAAATTTTTTATCCGCCTCGCAAAAAAATACAGCGCTTGCATGAGTAAGGCGTTGGGTGGGTCGTTAGGCTGGATATACCAGGAAATGGACATGACCCCTCAAACCACGAATCAGGAATTGATCGACCACATCATGAGTTCAGAGAAATTCAAAATTGGTGAACCCCTCAAAACAAAATTAGGGTTTCATATCATTATGATTTGCGAAAGTCAGGTTCACACACCCCGCGAAAAAGTTATTGTAGAAGAAAAGCCGCCCCTGTTTTGACCTTGGCTCACTCCCCCAGAAAAAACCTGTGGATCATTTGGACAACATACTCCTGTTGAGCATGATCCACTTCATGGGATATGGGAAGCGCCAGAGTCTCCCTCGCCGCTTTTTCGGATTCGGGGAAGTCGCCACTTTTATAGCCTAGGGATTTGAAACAGTCCTGAAGGTGAAGCGGAACAGGATAATAGATTTCACAGCCAATCCGTTTTTCATTCAGAAAAGTCCGGAGCTCATCTCTGCGGTTTCCTGCGCGGATGACATACTGGTTGTAAACATGGCGAGAAAATACCTCGGGCGGCAGTTGCACAAATGGGGTCAGAGCAGAATCTTTAAATAACTGATGATAGATTTGCGCGTTCTTCCTTCTCTTCTCGGTCCATTCTTCCAGAAAGTTCAGTTTGGCGCTCACAGCATCTGCCTGAAGAGCATCGAGACGAAAGTTCCCGCCCATCACTTTATGGTAATACTTCGGTTCCGAGCCATGCACTCTGATAATCTTTAGCTGTTTGTAAATCTCTTCGGAGTTAGTGGTCACCAGCCCGCCATCGCCAAAACCCCCAAGGTTTTTCGCAGGAAAAAACGAGAAACACCCCATATCCCCTAGCGAACCTGCCGGTCTGCCCTTGTACTCAGAACCAATCGCCTGCGCCGCATCTTCAATCACCGCCAGCCCCTTGTCTCTGGCCAGTTGAAGAATAGGGTCCATATCCGCACACTGCCCATAAAGGTGCACCGGAATAATGGCTTTGGTATTCGGGGTGATGCAACGCTCAATATGTTCCGGTTTGATATTGAAGGTAATGTCATTGACATCCACAAAAACCGGTTTGGCTCCGGCACGAATGATAGAGCCCGCCGTCGCAAAAAATGTGTAGGGAGAGGTGATCACCTCATCCCCAGGACCAACCCCCAAAGCCATCAACGCAATCAGTAACGCATCGGTTCCGGATGAAACTCCAACGGCATATTTGGTCTGGCAATAATCGGCCATCCGTTCTTCCAGCCGGGAAACTTTTGGGCCAAGGATGAAATACCCCGATCGAATCGTTTCCGCCATCTCTTTTTCCACTGCATTTAATATCTGGTGATACGAAGCGGTGATATCCAGCAAACGGACTTCCTCAACCGGACTCGGCGGGGCATCCAGTTTTTCTTGCAACTGATCTGGAGTCAGGGCCGTTATACCGGAAAATTTTTCAGGTGAAAGCGTGACCACCGCATCCAAGCCGCTGGCTTTCACCAAATGCGCCGCCAAGGCTTGCGCAAAAGGTTTGTCAGAGCCGAGGGCCAGGTCGATATCATGCGCCGTGGGAGTCAAAACCGCCAGGTCGCGCAAAAGAGATTGAACATCCTCCTCTGACACTTCGGCACTCTCCAAAATAACGGGAATAGAAGTGGATGCCACCCAGCCCTGGCAGCGCTTCTGACGGCACAGGTTTAACACCGCTGAATCTGCCCTGTTTTTCAATGCCTGAATCAGGCAATCTGCATCTAAAAGAATCCGCATGAATTAATGCCTTGAGTTTTATTGGAAGAAACTTTGGCGCAAGCCAAGAGTTTAAAAAGGTCAAATTTTAAAATTGTATGTCCTGACCTAGCTTTTCACGAAGGATGATCTCTGCCGGGGTGTAGTACTTTTTATTCACATTGCATTTTTTACATGAGGGCACCAGATTCCCGCGCTTACTTTTTCCGCCGCGGGAAATTGGGACAATATGATCCATCGTCAACTCTTCGGGTGTGAACCGGCCTCCGCAATAATGGCAAACGCCGGCCTGGATTTTTTCTTTCCACCACTGTGACTGGCGAAGCTTTCGCGCCTTGGCTTTTTCAACTTTGAATTGTTGTTCGTCCATATTTTTATTAACTGCCTTTGATTTTTTCTGCCCAGTCAGGGTCTATCATCAATCGGGGTTGCCAATCATTCCGCACTGCCCGAACCGTACCTTTATGGCTCCCCTTGGGATACCAATGAATGTCTCCCATGTCAAACTCGAAACCAAGTGCCGCAGAGAGCCGGGTCTTGCTAGTCCAAAAACAACTACCGTAACTGAACTCAAAAACAGGGTCTATATGAAGAATAAATGTTTTTCCGCGCGACTGGAAGGGTTTGGCGATTTCATAAAGGCTTTGAATTTCAAGCCGATCCGGCAGGCGCCAATCTTCATAGCCTCCCAGTTTTTCCCGGTTTAGCTTGCGGATATAGTCTTGGGCATCATACCAACTTATATTATTGCCCGTTTCAGTATAAGCATAGCTCTCCTGCCAAACTAAACCTGTGTGAACGTCTTTTATCGTCCTATTGCCATTTTCAACAAAGCGTTGTCCCATAACTCCATCCAAATGAAACATTATAACAGAGATTGTCAGAACTTCCAGAAGCCCACCTTATCCAGAAACAAAAAAATAATATCCCCTTTTACAATTGTTTTCCGGAAAACCTGACTCAGATTCAAGCTTTACCTTTTTCGTAGCAGGGAATATTAAATTCCCCTAAACAATAAAACTACTTGCGATCCAGTAATCTTGGGGCGATACTGGGAGAATTATATCCCGATAGGCATATCTACCATCGGCGCACCAAAAGGGGAGAGCCGGATATGAACGCCAAAGGATCAAAGTTTCGAGCAATCCAGAATTCATCCCTCAAAACGCCGGTCGTCTTATTTAGCCGGAAAAAAGAAGAGCCCACCACCTCTTCTAACAAAAACTCCTCTTTCTCAAAAAATACCGCCTACAATGCCGTTTCCCGAAACGCATCCACAAAAAGATTAAGCCTGCTGATTAAAGAAAACAAGAAAACTCAGGAATCACTGGAAAAGAGCGAAGAAAAAATACGCCTTTTAAACCAGCAGTTATCTCATATCAACCAGAACACTTGCTCGGTCATCGGCAACGAATACTTCAGCCGCCTGGTTCAAAGCCTGGCTTCTATTTTTGGAATGCGCTACGCCTTTATCGGTAAAGTTGAAAAGGGCTGCTATAAAAATCTTAGAACAGTAGCTCTCTGGGATAACAACAAAATTGCAGAAAATTTAACTTTTTGCCTGAAAGACACTCCCTTCGAAAAAGTCATTGCACAGAAAACCGGTTTCTACCCACAAGAAGCACAAAAACATTTCCCCGATGATCAATATCTGGTCGACTGGGATATCCAGTCTCCTATCTGGGTGTGCCCTTGCTCAATTCAGAAAAGCAACCCTTCGGAGTGTTGTCCGTTATGGATGAGAAGCCGATCGAGGATTATGACCACTACCACTCCATCCTGAATATTTTTGCTGCCCGATGCGCCAGCGAAATGGAACGCATGGATGCAGAATCCCGACTTGAACTAAAAGCCCATGAACTAAAAAAAGCAACCAGGCCTTGAAAGATTTTATATCCCTCGCCTCCCATGATCTGCGGGGACCATTGGGCAAGATTGCCCTATTCGGATCCCGACTAGTCAAAAAGGCTGACAACCTCGAACCGGAGTCAAAAGAGTATTTACTGAGAATGCAAAAAACCGCACTCAGAGCGCAAGATCTCGTTGATGATCTTCAGGTTTTTTCACAAGCCAGCGTTCAGGGTGGGCCGTTTAGAAAAATCTGTCTGGCAACCGTTTTAAAAGAAGTGATCGCTGACCTGGATTTATTGCCGCCTAAAAATGACAGACAAATTCTTATAGGCCCACTGCCCACTATAGAAGGAAATCCCATCCAATTGGAGCAGTTGTTTAAAAACCTGCTGTCCAACGCCATTAAGTTTTATGATGAAGGCACACCTCCAAAAATTGAAGTTACTAGTCATCCCTGTAAATCAGGCGGCTGGGAAATTTCTATCAAGGATAAGGGCATCGGCTTCAATGAAAAATATACGGAGCGGATTTTTCGTCCCTTTGAAAGACTGAACGGCAAAAGTGCGTATGAAGGCACCGGAATGGGGCTTGCCATCTGCCAGAAAATAGTAGAGAACCACGGTGGAACCATTCAGGTCCAAAGCCAACCCGGAAAAGGCTCCTGCTTCACAGTGATCTTACCTGCCACCCATAAAAAAACTTTGTAATCAGAATCAGGGCGAAAACCCTGACAGGAGAAGCAGTTGGGCAAGGGTTTATTCATTAACCGAGACAACTCTTTGCTCGCCCAATAAAGCTATTGTTCATTGGCCCCACGCCTAGTGGCAGCTCGCCGGAAGAAGGTGTAGCCGCATTCCGGAATGTCTTCGATATCCTCTTTGCTTGAAGGATACCGGTGACAGATGAGAGGCTTTTCGGGGCTGTCATGAACACGGCAGCGGTTACCCGGAGTCAGTTCACTGCACGGAACATCCATAGAATAATAAAGCTGGTTCCTCTTTTCGTCCGACCCGACCACCCGGATTCCCCGATAGGACAAATAAAGTTCCAATTCTTTCAGGCTACCATGTTGCTGGAGTGTGATGTCTCGAACAACGGTCATATTGACCGTCTTACAACACTCCCCGCAGGAATGACATTCACCTGTCCGTTGCGGAGTACCTACGCCGGTAACTTGCAATGGATTTTTATTGTTAGCAATCATACTCTCGGCTCGCGGAGTACCTCCGCTGGCCAGCGTGACGCTGGACTCAGTTAGCAATGTCTTTATTTTGCGGACAAACGTTCTCTCGGCCCAACGAATTATTGCTAATTTGCCCCACGCCTAGTGGCGGCTTTTTTAGCCAGGTGTTCCACCGTAACCGTGGTGTGAATTCCTCCACGCACATTAAACTCGGCGATAATTTTCATTTTTCGCGGCCGACATGCCGACACCAGATCATCCAGAATGATATTGGTCACCTTTTCGTGAAACCCGCCTTCATTGCGATATGACACCAGATAAATCTTCAAAGATTTTAGTTCCAGACACAATTTCTCCGGGACATAACTGATATACAGGGTGGCAAAGTCCGGCTGCCCGGTTTTGGGACACAAACAGGTGAACTCCGGGCACTCCATTTCAATGACATAATCCCTCTCCGGAAACGGATTCGGGAACGTCTCAATCTGTAAAACCTCTTTTTTATTGGTATTTTTCATAATATTGGCAGTTTTCTCACTTTTTTTTAGGGAAGACCTTGCTTTTTGATACTGGGGTTTTATATAGTGTAAGCACTCACGCCTAGAGAGTGCCAATAATTCAAATTCCGAGCCGAAGTTCTCCCGCTCTGGGGCATAAGGCACTTAATTTCAATATATTAATGATTTTTTTGGGCATATTTACGTAAAACTGGTTTTTTTCTATTATTTAATCAGAGTTTAACATTTTTTCAAGGAGTCTATATGAAAATCCAACCATTGCACGACCGTATTCTGGTTCAACCTATTCTGGAAAAAGAAGTCAGAAAAAGCGGAATCATCATTCCCGATTCGGCCAAGGAAAAACCTATCGAAGGCCGTGTAAAAGCTGTCGGCAAAGGCAAAATGGGTGATGACGGCAAGCCGGTTAAATTGGAAGTGAAAGTCGGCGACAAAGTCCTTTACAGCAAATACGGCGGAACAGAAATCAAATTTGACGGTGAAGATTTCCTGTTGATGCGTGAAGACGACGTTCTTGCGATCGTAGGTTAAGTTTCCATCCAATCATTTAACGACAAATTCATTCACATCTCTTAAGAGATAAGGAGAATCAGGTTTATGGCTAAACAAATTGCATATAATGAGAATGCTAGACATAAGATACTAGCAGGAGTTAACAAACTGGCTGATACAGTAAAAATCACCTTGGGACCCAAAGGGCGCAATGTGGTCATTGACAAAAAATTCGGTTCCCCCACCATCACCAAAGACGGTGTTACAGTAGCCAAGGAAATTGAATTGGAATGCCCTTTTGAAAACATGGGCGCGCAGATGGTCAACGAAGTTGCCAGCAAAACCAGCGACAACGCCGGTGACGGCACGACCACTGCTACCGTTCTGGCTCAGGCGATTTTTCGTGAAGGAATGAAATACGTCAGCGCCGGTGCCAACCCGATGGATATCAAGCGCGGCATTGAAGAAGCTGTTAGCGTCATCATTCCTGAAATCCAGAAGATAGCCAAACCCACCAAGGATAAAAAGGAAATCGCGCAGGTCGGGACCATTTCTGCCAATAGTGACAAAGCCATTGGACAGATCATTTCCGAAGCTATGGACAAAGTAGGCAAAGACGGTGTTATCACCGTTGAAGAAGCCAAGAGCATGGACACCTCCCTCGAAATCGTTGAGGGAATGCAGTTTGACCGCGGTTATCTTTCTCCCTATTTTGTAACCGATGCTGAGCGTATGGAATCGGTTCTGGAAGATTGTTACATCCTGCTTCACGAGAAAAAAATTGCCAGCATGAAAGATCTTCTTCCGTTGCTGGAAAAAGTTGCCAAAGGCGGCAAGCCTCTTCTCATTCTCGCTGAGGATGTCGAAGGCGAAGCGCTGGCAACTCTTGTTGTCAATAAACTGCGTGGCACACTGAATGCCTCTGCCGTTAAGGCACCGGGATTCGGCGACCGCAGAAAAGAAATGCTCAATGACATTGCCATCCTCACCGGCGGCAAAGTGATCACCGAAGACATTGGTGTTTCTCTGGAAAGCGTCGAACTGGCTGACCTGGGTCGCGCAAAACGCATCACCATTGACAAAGAGAACACTATCATCATCGATGGTAAAGGAAAAGCCTCTGACATCCAGGCGCGGGTTAAACAGATCCGCAACCAGATCGAAGAGACCAGTTCCGATTATGATCGCGAAAAACTCCAGGAGCGGTTGGCTAAACTGGTTGGTGGCGTAGCCATCATCAAAGTTGGTGCCGCAACTGAGACGGAAATGAAAGAGAAAAAAGCCCGTGTTGAGGATGCCCTGCACGCTACCCGCGCTGCGGTAGAAGAAGGAATCATCCCCGGTGGCGGAGTTGCTTTCATCCGTTGTCTGGGTTCACTGGACAAAATCAAAGGCGATCATGATTTCCTGCTGGGAGTAAAAATCATCCGCCGAGCTCTGGAAGAGCCTCTACGCCAAATCGCAGCCAACGCTGGTCAAGAAGGCACTGTGGTCTGCGAGAAAGTAAAAAGCTTGAAGGGCAACGAAGGCTATGATGCCAGAACCGGTACTTACACCGACATGATCAAAGCTGGAATCATTGATCCTGCCAAGGTGGCTCGTACTGCATTGCAGAACGCTGCCAGCATCTCCGGCCTGCTTCTGACCACAGAAGCAATGATCACCGATCTGCCAGAAGAAAAGGATGACCATGCAGGTCATGCTCATGGCGGTGGTGGCATGGGTGGTATGGGTGGTATGGGTGGTATGGGCGGGATGATGTAATCCCTTCCCATTAAAGCAAAAATCAAACCGGCTTCCCTTCACAGGGGGGCCGGTTTTTTTTGTGCCTGTTGACAGTATGAGGTTTTAGCAATATCATCAAAATCCTGATCGCCCTTCTCAAATTCGGGCCCAAAGAAAGAGACCTTCAATATGGCCGCGATAAAAAAAGTCCTCGGAATGATTCTTGCCGGCGGCGAGGGCAGTCGGCTCTATCCGCTCACCCAGCACCGCGCCAAACCTGCTGTCCCTTTTGGCGGTAAGTATCGACTGATTGATTTTGCCCTGAGCAATTTCATCAACTCCAGAGTCTATTCCATTTACGTTCTGACCCAATTCAAGTCCCAGTCTCTGGCCGAACATTTGCAAGAAAGCTGGCGCTTCAGTTCTATTCTGCGTGACCACTTCATTCTCCCTGTCCCGGCACAAAAACGCACCGGCGACAGTTGGTACCTGGGAACGGCAGATGCCATTTATCAGAACATCAATTTGATTGAGGATGGTGACTTCGATCTCATCGCCGTCTTCGGTGCCGACCATATCTACCGCATGGACTTGCAACAGATGATCGACTTTCATCTTCGAAAGCGGGCCGATGTCACCATCTCTGCCCTGCCCATACCTCTAAAAGATGCGTCCTCGTTCGGAGTGATTCAGGTGCAGGAAAAGCAAAGGGTCACAGGGTTCCAGGAAAAACCCAAACGTCCAAGGCCCATCCCCGGCCGCCCTGACGAAGCCTTCGCATCCATGGGCAATTACCTGTTCAACAAAGATGTCTTGATTGAACTGCTCTATGAAGATGCGGCAGATGTGGAGTCCTCTCACGATTTTGGCAAAGACATCCTGCCCCGGATTTTCAAAAAGTCCCGAGTATTCGCTTACGATTTTCGCAGGAACCGGATACCCGGCATCACCCGAAAAGAAATTGGTTATTGGCGCGATGTTGGAACCATCAAAGCATTCTGGGAAGCCAATATGGATTTGAGAAATATCAAACCCGAGTTCAACCTTTATAATAAAAATTGGCCCATCAAAACCGCAAGCTACGGAACGCCGCCGGCTAAGTTCGTCTTTAATGAAGACGGACGCCGAGGCCAGGCCGTCAACAGCATCGTCGCCGAAGGAAGCATCATCAGCGGAGGAATTGTGCAAGACTCAGTCATCAGTCGTGAAGTCAGCATCGACAGTGGCGCGGCAGTTATCAACTCTTTGCTGATGGACCGGGTAAAAATCGGCAAAAACTGCAAAATCAATATGGCCATCATCGACAAAGATGTTGAGGTTCCCCCCGACACCACCATGGGGTATGATCTGGAACAGGACAAAAAACGTTTCTTCGTCGATGAAGAATCCAATATCATCGTCATTCCCAAAGGTTTCAAGTTTCCCTGACCCAAACCAATGCCCAAAACCGTTGCAGGAATTGACCACCTACTCGCCCAGTCCGAAAAATATTTAACAGGCAAGTCGGTTGGACTGGTCGTCAACCACACCAGTTTGGCGGGTGATGGCAGGCACTCCATCTCGCATTTTAAATCCCATTCGGGTTTCACCCTGCATAGATTATTCGCACCCGAGCACGGACTGTATGGCACGGCGCAGGACATGGACCCTATCGCTGACGAGGTGGACCCACTTTCCGACCTCAACATAAAAAGCCTGTACGGGAAAAACGAGGCGTCACTGGTTCCCGACTCAGCGTTATTGGAGGGCATCGATAATCTGGTTTTTGATATTCAGGATGTCGGGGCACGCTACTACACATTTATTTATACGATGGCCAACTGCATGACCATCTGCAAAAAGGCCGGGGTGCGCATGGTGGTTTGCGACCGCCCTAATCCCATCAACGGAACATCGGTCGAAGGCAATCTGGTGGGTAAAGACTGGCGCTCCTTTGTCGGGCAATATGCCCTGCCCAACCGCCACGGAATGACAGCAGGGGAACTCGCCCGCCTGTTCAATGCTGATATCCAGTGCGATTTGCAAGTCGTGCCTATGACCGGCTGGAACCGGGAGATGTGGTACGACCAGACCGGCATGGTCTGGACACCGCCATCGCCCAATATGCCGACTCTGGCAACAGCCACCGTCTACCCGGGAATGTGCCTGATCGAGGGTACCCGGCTTTCAGAAGGACGCGGCACCACCCTGCCCTTCGAGCAAATCGGTGCCCCTTTCATCGACCCAAGCAAACTGGCGGTGCGACTCGAAAAGGACTCGCAACTCTTGCCGGGGGTGTTTTTCCGTCCGCAATATTTCAAACCCATGTTTCAAAAACACGCCGGAGAAATTTGTGCCGGACTCCAGTTCCACATCACCGACCGAAACCAATTCAAACCCCTGCTCACAACTCTGGCGTTACTTCGTGCCATTGCCGAACTGTATCCCGACCAATTGCAATGGCGAACCGAACCCTATGAGTTCGTCAGCGACCGGCTGGCCATCGACTTGCTTTACGGCAACGAAAAATTACGAGAAACCCTTTTCGACGCCGACTTTTCTCTCGAAAGACTGGAAAACTCCTGGCAGGAAGAGTTAGCCTCCTTTTCACAGCTCCGGCAGGAATACCTGATTTATTTTTAGCGCGCAGCGTTTCCCAAAATCTCGTCGCTTCCCGGCTTTTTCCTCCGGCGGGGGAAATGGACCAAACTTAAAAAAATGTCCGCAAAACAGGAAAATATGAGATAATGAAGGGCTTAGAAAGTTTAATTAAAGTGTCCTGTCAAAACCCGCCGGCCCATGCCCGTCATATCTTTTTGATAAAAAAGGACTTATTAAACTTCAAGTGCCACTTTTCCGCCTTTTATTTATTTACCACAAAGTATTGACAAACCCCGTGTGGGTCACTATATTTTCTACCTTGTAGAATGGAATAAATTCATGACTTTAAAGGAAAAACTCCTTGCAGATATGAAGGAGGCAATGAGATCCAAGGATTCACTCAGGCTCAATACCATCCGTAGCATAATTTCCGCCATCAAAAATCAGGAAATCAACCTTCGCAGAGATCTCGAAGAAGAAGATATTCTCTCCTTGGTTACCCGTGAGGGAAAGAAAAGAAAAGAGGCGTCTGCTCTTTTTAAGCAGGGCGGTCGCACGGATTTGATGGAAAAGGAAGATCAGGAACTGGCAATTTTGCAGGATTATTTGCCGGAGCAGGTCTCTGCAGAGGATTTGCGCAAAAGGATCCAGGAAGTGATCGCAGAAACCGGAGCCGAAGGCATGAAGGATTTCGGAAAAATCATGAAGGTTCTGGTTCCCGAGTTCAAGGGAAAAGCCGACAATGCCCAGATCAAAGACTTGGCAGGCGAATTTTTAAATTAATATTGGCAAACTAAAAACCTGCCATCCCTGATAGAAAATATTATCCCGGGCCTCATCAAGCCGGTTTTTTTCCAAGCGACCCTATTTTGAAAATTTCAATTCCAGACCATATCATTGATGAGATTCGCGACCGCACGGATATCGTGACCGTGATTTCGGATCATGTCGTGCTTAAAAAAGCCGGCAAGAACTATAAGGGACTTTGCCCCTTTCATTCGGAAAAAACGCCGTCTTTTTCAGTCAGTCCGGAAAAACGCATTTACCACTGTTTCGGTTGTGGCACCGGGGGGAATGTTTTTAAATTCCTCATGGAAATCCAGAGCATTGCCTTTCCGGAAGTGCTCAAACTGCTGGCCGACCGCGCCGGTGTTCCCCTGCCTCGCAATACTTCGAGCCATGCCGATGACCCAAAACAAAAGGAACGCGACGCTTTAAGAAAACTCAATGAGGCGGCGACACGATATTTTCAGTCCTTATTGAAAAACCCGGAGGGCGGACTGAGCGCAAGAAATTATTTAACGTCCCGGCATTTTGATGCCGACACTCTGGAACGATACCGTATAGGCTGGGCGGCTCCAACATGGAGAGGTCTGCTGACTCATGTTCAGCAAAAAAGCTCCGTCACTCAGGAACAGCTTGTTCAGTCCGGACTGATCATCCAGAAAGAAGACAGCTCCACGGTCTATGATCGTTTTCGCGGCCGGGTTATTTTCCCGATCAAGGACCTGCACGCTAACATCATTGGATTTGGAGGACGCAGCATTAACGAGGAGGACCAGCCCAAATACCTCAATTCTCCCGAGACCCTTCTCTATCAAAAAAGCGAAACACTTTTCGGTATAGATCAGGCCAAACACGCCATACGCAGGGAGAATCAGGTCATTCTGGTAGAAGGCTATTTCGATCAGATGCGGGCAGTTCAACATGGCATTGAGCATGTGGTCGCCACCTGCGGAACAGCCCTGACCGCCAAACAGGCAGGGATGCTCAGAAACCACGCGGAAACCGCCATCCTGGTTTTCGATTCCGACCCTGCTGGGCGATCTGCCTCTGAAAAGGGATTCGACATCTTGCTCGAACACGGATTGAATGTGAAAATCGTTATCCTGCCTGACGGCCAGGATCCGGACTCGTTCATCCAAGAACAGGGAGTGGAAATTTTTCTGGGAAAAATCCGCACCGCCCAGCCTTTTATGGAATCCTATATTGATGCGCTGATTCAGGAGTCACCCGGCAAGACCCCGGAAGACAGGGTCAAAATGGCCAACCAGATTCTTCCCTTACTGGCAAAAATTAAAAACACTGTAGAGCGGTCCGCCTGGCTGGAAAAATTTACCTCTAAAACAGGCATTGACGACTCGACTTTTTTAAAGGAATTGAAAAAGGCTCTTTCACAAAACCAGCCTCGGCTGGCCGAGACAGAAAATGAATTGGCCCCACTTTTAAATCTGGAGAAGCATTTAGTTCACCTTATTCTTTCCGATAAGAAAACGGCTGAGGCCATTCTGTTGGAAGTAGATCCTGAAGAATTTTCAGATCCTGCCTTAAAAACCATTGCCCAAACCTGTCGGCAAAAAATCAATAATGGCGAAGACCTGAAAATAGACCAACTGCTCGATCAGACCGAAGACCTCGAGATCAGAAATCTCTTGTCACGGTTAGGGCTGGAAGCGGTAGAGTTTGACGCACCCGAGCGAACTATTAAGGACTGTGTCGGAAAATTTAAAGATATTCACCTAAAATCAAAGATCAAGGATCTTAAGCTGCAACGCACTCAAGCTTTCAAATCCGGACAACTGGAGCGATCGCAGGAACTGAAAGTCCAACTCAATGAAATTTATTCAGCTTTAACTCATTAATATATAGTCAAAACACAAACGTGTAATTAGGAGAAAACATCCAGATGGCCACAATGGAAAAACTGACACATGTATCAGAAATTAATAAGCTGATATCACTGGGCAAGGAAAAAGGTTATTTGACCTATGAAGAAGTCAATGATGTCCTACCCTCTGATGTTGTGACCCCGGAACAAATCGACGACCTCATGCACCTTTTTGGTGAAAATGGGATAGACATCGTTGACACCACCGACAAGGGTGAAATAATAGCCGCCGCCAAGGAAGATCGCGACAAGGGTGATAGCGATGAGACCAGCGCCCCGACCTCCAAATCCGATTCAATTTCCATCGATGATCCGGTCCGACTCTATCTCCGAGAAATGGGAACCATTTCTCTGCTCACTCGCAAAGGGGAAGTGGAAATTGCCAAGAGAATTGAAGCCGGGCAAAATGAAGTGCTCGCAGCAGTGGCCAGTTGTGCGGTCACAACCCGCGAAATCGTCACCATGGCAGAAAATGTTAAAAAAGGAGAAATCCGAATCTTCAGCCTGATTCAGAGTCCTGAACCAGAGGAAAACAAGGAACAAGCTCAAAAAAATGAAACCAAAAAATTTCTCAAAAAAGTCAAAACCCTGAACTCAGAATTCTCCAAGTTTGAAAAACTCCAAGAGAAAGTCGAGAGCGGTAAGTTGTCTGAAAAAATGCAGGCTAAAACCGTTGAGCAGTTGCAAAAACAGCAAACGGAAGTGGAGCGCCTCATTGCCGGCTTGACCCTCACCATCAATGAAATGGACGGCCTCATCGAAAAAATTTATTCAATCGCCGGAGAGTATCGGGAAGCAGGAAAACAGGAAAGAGATATTGAAAGGCAATTGGGTATTTCTCTGGCAGGGGTCAAAAAGCTGGCTAAAAACTGGGCCAAGCAGAAAAGCGTCAAGGTTCCGAAAGGGAAAGTAATCACCCGCGCTCAGTACGACAACTTCATTAAAGACGTACAAAGCGGGCGCCGGAAAATTAAAAAGATAGAAAAAGAAACGTTAACCAGCAAAGACAGCCTGCTGGCCACCGTTCGGTCCATTGCTCGTGGTCGAGTTAAAGACAAAACAGCCAAACGGGAACTGGCGGAAGCCAACCTCAGGCTGGTCGTCAGTATCGCTAAAAAATACACCAGCCGTGGACTCCAATTTCTCGACCTGATTCAGGAAGGCAACATTGGCCTCATGAAAGCCGTCGATAAATTTGAATACCAGCGCGGCTACAAGTTTTCGACCTATGCCACCTGGTGGATTCGGCAAGCCATCACCCGCGCCATTGCCGATCAGGCTCGGACAATCCGAATTCCTGTACATATGATTGAGACCATCAACAAACTGATCCGGGTATCCCGGCATCTCGTTCAGGAACTGGGCCGCGAACCGACACCGGAAGAAATCGCCGTCAAAATGTATCTGCCGGTGGACAAGGTCCGCAAAGTTCTTAAAATCGCCAAGGAACCCATCTCTCTGGAGACTCCCATCGGCGAAGAAGAAAACAGCCATCTGGGAGATTTCATCGAAGACAAAAAAGTCCTGTCGCCGATCGACTCAGTGGTCAAAAAGGATCTAAAGGAACAGACCCTGAAAGTTCTCTCGACCTTGGCATCCCGGGAAGAGCGTGTATTGAGAAAACGGTTCGGCATCGGGTTGGATTCCGAACACACGCTTGAAGAAGTCGGGCAGGATTTTGCCGTCACCCGCGAGCGTATCCGGCAGATCGAAGCCAAGGCTCTGCGCAAACTGCGCCACCCCAGCAGAAGCAAAAAGTTGCGCAGTTTTATCGAAAACTGATCGTGCGGGCCTATAGCTCAGTTGGTAGAGCCCCCGGCTCATAACCGGTAGGTCACAGGTTCGAATCCTGTTGGGCCCATCATATTATATAAGGGGTTACGGCCTTAACCGCAACCCCCACCAGTCTCAAACAAAGTGACTAGTTGCTGATTACCGTGCTTAACCCAATTTTTTCTCCAATGAGAAAAATTGTTTATTGAATTTCATTACTGCGGAAACGAAAGTGGGGCTTGTGCATGCTGCCAACTCTCACCGTTCAAAGTGCGTAGCATTTCAATAAGGTCTTGTTTTTCCGCCTCAGTAAGGTTCAGCGGAATGAGCTGGTTGTCCAAAAACGGATTTTTAACACCACCCTGATTATAATGATCGACCACTTGTTTCAGGGTTACGAACCGACCATCGTGCATATACGGGGCTGTTTTTGATATCTCCCTCAAAGTCGGCGTTTTGAATGCACCGGTATCTTTTGAGTCCTTGGAAACTTGAAACCTCCCAACATCCATGGGTTTTACTCCCACACCAATCCCGATATTGTGGAACTTTTCATCTGAGAAGTTGGTTCCCATATGGCACAAATTGCATCGGGCCTTACCAAAAAACAGTATTTTACCCCGTTTGGCCGCTTCGGAAATCGCCTTTGTATCTCCATCATAATCAAATCGGTCGAAAGAACTGTTTCCAGAAATGAGTGTCCGCTGGAAAGAGGCAATGGCTTTTCCTACATGCTGAATAGTAATCGTGCTGGTTCCAAATGCTTTGTTGAATAGATTTTTATAGCCCTCGATTTTATTTATCTTGGCAACCACGTCATCGTTATTGGAAAAGCCATGCTCAATCGGGTTGGTCAATGGCCCAACAGACTGCTCCTCTAATGTGGAAGCACGCCCATCCCAAAACTGAGCTTTGCTGAATCCTCGATTGATGGATGTTGGTGCACTTCGATCTCCCTTTTGGCCGCGAATCCCTGCAGAAACAGGTTTCCCGTCCGTGAAAGCCAGGGCCGGAATATGGCAAGTGGAGCATGAAATGGTATTGTCCTGCGACATGCGCTTATCGAAAAAAAGGAGACGACCCAGTTCTATCTTCTCTTTGGTCAAAGGATTGTCTTCCGGAATAACAAATTGTTCTTCATCCAGTCCCAAAGGGATTTTGAGCTCATATTTTTCAGGTGCGGCTATGGCCCAGAGAGGCCCACCCAACAAGAGCAAAATTGTTCCAATCGCTCCCAGTAACTGAACCTTCTTGTTTCTAACGTTTTTCGCTATCACTGTGATTACCCCCTTTATAAAGACTGTTTACATAATACAACTAGATTGTTCAATTGCCCAGAAGACTCCTCAACATCAAAACAGTCCTTTCGTGAGCATGGATTCTTTGAGTTAAGAGGTCTATTGTTGTCCACTTTTGCTATCCCCTTAAATGGATTGGGCTCAACTTTCACTTCTTAATTATTGGGGATTTCAGTTGATTAGTCTAATCGATTGTTACTATAATCTAATAGATGAAATCTATCACTTTCACACAACTCAGCTATATCGTTGCGGTTTTTCAGACCCGAAACTTTGGGTCCGCCGCCAGAGCCTGTTTTATCTCCCAGCCCACACTGAGTATGCAGATTCAAAAGCTGGAGAATGATTTGGGGGTCATTCTTTTTGACCGCTCAAAAAAACCAGTGGAACCGACTGCCATCGGTCGAAAAGTTATCGAGCAGGCTCAAATTTCGCTGCAGGAAGTTCTTAGAATTGAGGAATTGATTAAAGCAGAGAAAGGGGAAATAAGCGGGCCTTTTAATTTAGGGATAATACCCACTCTCGCACCCTATTTATTACCAATTTTTCTGGAAAAATTCACGACAAATTATCCCGGAGTGCGTTTAATTATTGAGGAATTGCAAACTCCTCAAATCATCAAAAAACTGAAAGAAGACCAGATCGATGCCGGAATTCTGGCGACCCCCTTAAATATCAATGGTATCGCTGAGAAGCCTATTTTTAACGAACCCTTTCTGGCCTATCTTTCCCCTGACCACCCCCTGCTTTCTCGTGGTCAACTTTCAGAAAATGATTTAAGTCTTAATGATATCTGGCTCTTGAATGAAGGGCATTGCTTCAGGGATCAAGCGATTGAAATTTGCAAAAAAATAAAAGGAAAAGGTTCCAAACCTAGAAATCTGATTTTTGAAAGCGGAAACCTGGAAACATTGAAGCGGCTGGTCGACCAAAAATTTGGATATACCTTGCTACCTTGGCTGGCTACTTTGGGAATGTCTACCACGGAGAAAAAGAAAAAGGTCCGATTTTTTAAGGCACCCATCCCGGCCCGGGAAGTCAGCATTGTTTATACCCGCGCCTACCTCAAAAAAAGCATTATCGATGCTCTTTATAAAGATATCGTTTCGTCTCTCCCCAAGGAGCTAAAAACTTCAAAAATAAAAGAGCGGGTGATCGAAATATCTTCGTTTAAATAGGTTGATCGTCTAAGCTTATTGAGGTTAATATTCCCAAAATTCAGGAAGTCGCCCACGGCAGTCCTTTTTTCCAGGCTCTGAGAGCGAGCACCCCCATTTTAATCTGGAGAAGTAATGTTTAATAAATTAGAAAATCTTTTAGAAAAATTCATATTCAACAGTCGGTGGTTGCTAGCTCCCTTTTTTCTTGGTCTGGTCATCAGCATCGCCCTGCTTTTTATAAAGTTTTCTCAGGAACTGATTCACCTGACCGCCCACGTTTTCAGCAGCTCCGAAAGTGAAGTGATCATTGGTGTTCTGGCCCTGATAGACATCACCCTGATCGGGTCTTTATTGCTCATGATCATCTTCTCGGGCTATGAAATTTTCGTCTCCAAAATAGACACAGCCGGGCATTCAGATCGGCCAGACTGGATGGGTAAAGTTGATTTTAGCGGACTCAAGTTAAAGGTCATTGGTGCCATTGTCGCAATTTCTGCCATTCACCTTCTGAAAACTTTTGTGGAAATCCCTGCCGAACCGACCGAGGCCAACACGGAAATGTTCTTATGGAAGGTCGTGATTCACATGGCCTTTGTATTGAGCGGTGTCTTCTTCGCCCTGATGGATCGGATCGCCTCGGGCACCGCCGAGCACTGACAAAAGCGACGGAATATGACCAGTAAGGTTGGATTAAAAAAAATGATCTGCAAAGTGGCCGCATTGATTCTATGTTCGGCGTTGTTTATGAGTTCCTCGGTCTTAGGATTTGCCCAAGAGTGCCCGCAAGACCGGAAAACTCCGACCGCTCCACAAGAGTTTTTAGCCCTGAAAAATCCACTTTTGTTTGATGACAAGACTCTGAAGGCCGGTGAGAATCTGTTTCATAATCAGGCTAAACCCATTGCCTGTAAATTTTGCCACGGGATAAAGGGTAATGGGAAAAGCGACCCGGACTTTGAAAGCACTCCGCCTCCGAGAAACTTCACCTGCAGAGAAACCATGGGGAAATTGCCGGATGGTCAGTTGTTTTGGGTCATCAAAAACGGCTCCAAAAACACCTCCATGTTTGCGTTTCCGGGTTTGTCAGACAATCAGATTTGGCAGTTGGTTCACTATGTTCGGTCCTTTGGAAAATAACGACGATATTGCCAGAATCTGCCCGAAGATCTATAATGGTGATATGAAAAAACTCTCCGACATCTACCGGAAACCATTTTTTGCCTGCATTTTCTGCGTGATTTATACCGCCCTCTCCTTAGGATTTTCCCTGTTTGGGAACTGAGAGTTTGATACTGAAGGGCCGGCTTACTGGAGGCCGAGATGAAAACAGGCACTCGCCCTTCGACAGGTATCGCAGGGCGTTTTTGCTTTATGCCTGATTTCGCTACAGACGAGAGGATACTCTAAAATTTTAAAAGCGTTTTCACCTTGCTCTCAAAACTATTCTTTGACACGGGTTTGACAATGTAATCGCGGATCCCTATCTTCAACGCCTCAACCACTTTTTCTTTTGAATCTTCTACAGTCACCATCAGGAAGGGTGTGTCTACATACGCCTCATCCTTCTTAACAGCCTTATAAAATTCCAGCCCATCCATCACTGGCATATGCCAATCTGAAATAATCAAATCGACTTTTTGAACCTTGAGTTTTTCCAGAGCGTTCTGACCATTTGTTGACGCAACTATTCTATCAATTCCCATCTTTTTCAACAATTCAACGATCATCGTCCGGGAAACCCTCTCATCCTCAACCACACAAACCGTATAATCCATATAAAAACCTCCATCTCCCCTTAGAGTTTAATGAATCCTGCGGGCCACCTAGTTTTATACGATAAATTATAGCATTTTTTAGCGGAATTTATTTTCTCCAGCCAGCTTGACAACCTCTAACCCCCATTTTATTCATAAAGCAGGATAAGAAATATCCTCTCGGCCGAGAGACATGATAACCATCAACCACTTTTAGAAGGAGAACATCATGAATCTCGTAACATTTAATCCAGAGCAGGCTTTAGATCGATTTTTTGATACCGACCGGTTTTTTGGGTTCCCCCGAACACACGGGGAGCACTCAACCGTTCTGCCCAAGGTCAATGTGATTGAAAAGGATGAAGCATTTCATCTGGAAGCGGAAACCCCTGGCATGACAGAGAAGGACGTTTCGGTTGAGTTCCATGACGGTGTTTTGACCCTCAAGGGCCATCGGGAGCAAAATTCGCAAACTGATAAAAATGACTATCGCATCCGCGAATTCAGCAAACAAAGTTTTGCCAGAAGCTTCAGGCTCAGCGACCAAATTGACCCGGAAAACGTCGTAGCCAAAATGGAGCAGGGAGTCCTGAAGGTCACCTTGCCGAAAAAAGAGCAGGCAAAACCGAAAAAAATCGAGATCAAGGTCGAATCTTGAGCCTTTAAAAAGAAAAAATCTCTTGTCGGCTTATGTGAGGCAGAGCCCTGTATAAGCCGGCTTAGATTTTTTTGGGGACGGGGAATCGACAAACCGGCCTTTTCATGCAACCCCTATAATTTTTCATACGACCCGGGGCAAACTTATGGTAAAACATCAGGAACTCTAGATTTGGTCAAAATTCGAATAAAATATTGACCCAATCAGCAACTTTAATTTTGAATACAGGAAAGCATGAAATCACTCGCATCCATCACAGGCAAAGATATTGAAACCATTAAAATGGCCTTGAACGATTCGATATCGGACATGAATACCGAACTCAAGCAGGAGTTGTCTCCTGAAAAAAAGAACGGGCTCGTAGATTACAAGGCCAAATATTCGCGAGTGTTTGACAAGCTCAAGCAAAGCGGGTCGATGTATGCGCTGAGCGAAAATGAGCTCGACATCGTTGCTGGCGGACTGAATGATGCGATTGATTTAATTGAGGAAAACCTGGCTGATGATTTGAGCGAGGATGAAATTGCGGAAATCATAGGGTATAAAAATGACTGCCAGAAACTGATCGACCTGCTGTCTCTTTAAAAAAAGACTTTATCTTAAAAAATTCATGTAGTACCCATAATAGAACATCCACCCTGTTATGCCGGTTCCAGCGACCATGCTCAACACCCACCCTCTGCGGCTGTCTTTTCCAATATTTTTTGTGTCTTCATACATCAGGGCAGAGTGGACCAGCATGCCCATAAAATAAGAGAGTGTAAAAAAGGACAGGGCCAGGATAACGATCATGAATCCTGAGAAGTCTGAAGGTTGAGTGCTCATAAGAAAAATCCTGATTGGGCCACGCCAAAAAATGCAAGGAGTTGGGCCACACCCAGAACTCCTCCAGCAATTACAGCCAAAGCGGAAACAACTTTGGCCATAACCCAAAAAATTTCACGCCGGGTCTGCTTTTGCTTCCACCAGCTGATAGCCAGCGTGAGAACCGCAACCAGAATCGCGGTGCCTATATAATATCGGGGAGACATACGGAATCTTATCAGGAAAAAATTAAAATTGAAAGCTAGCTGCTTATCTCCTTCAGGCGACTACTTCAACCCGGATCACATTAGTCCAGTTAGGAATGCCAACCGGAATTCCCGTGGTGATCACCACCCGGTCACCCTTTTTCAACAACCTTTTGTTTTTCAGCATGGCAAGCATTTGGTCCATATGGAGTAACAAGTGCCTGTCTTCCTCGACCATAAAAGGGACGGCCCCGCGCACCAAGTTCAAAAGACGCGCCCTCTGCAAACTGGAGGTGAACGCAAATATTGGAACCATAGGCTTTGGGCAAGCCACCATTTTGGCCGTTCCGCCGGTGACGGTAAACACCACCATGGCTTTGGCGTGCAACAACTCCACCATCCGATTGGCGGAGTAAGTGATGCCTTCGTTGATGCTTGGATCTCCCTGAAAAAACCGGCTCCAGGGTTCGATCGCCCGCGTACCTGCTAAATATGCTTCGGTGGTCAACGCGGTCTCGACCATAACCCCCACCGCCGCGGTGGCATGTTTGCCGACGGCGGTTTCTCCCGAAAGCATGATCGCGTCGGCACAATCCATGACTGCGCCGGCCACATCCGAAACTTCCGCACGAGTCGGGCGCGGATTTTCAATCATCGACTCCAGCATCTGCGTGGCGACGATCACCGGTTTGGAATGCTTGGCGCCTTGCCGCAAAATTTTCTGCTGAACCACCGGAACTTCAGTCAAGGGAATCTCAATCCCCAAATCTCCCCGCGCAACCATGATGCCGTCTGCGGCCTCAACAATTTCTTCCAGATTTTCCACCGCCTGCTTGCGTTCAATTTTGGCGATGATCTCTACTCCTTTTCCACCTTCATTCTTGATCATGGCGCGTAGCTTTTGCACATCTTTTGCCGAACCGGTGAAAGACAATGCCACCATATCCACGCCTTCCTGAAGGCCAAATTTGAGATCCGCCTTGTCTTTTGCCGTTATCGGGTTTGCGCTCAGGCGGGCATCGGGCAAGTTCAAACCTTTATGATTCGACAACGTGCCCCCAACCAGCATTTCGACCTCCACGCGCTGACCGGTAACTCTCTTCACCACACCGCTGAGCCTTCCATCATCAAGATAAATCCGGTTGCCGACACCCACTTCTTTATGAAACTGCGCGTATTGGACATGCACCAGGGAAGAACTCCCCATCTTTTTCTCTGTGGTGAAAACCACTCTTTGGCCACGCTTTAAATGAATGGAGCCCTTCTCGAATTTTCCCACACGGATCTTTGGGCCCTGAAGGTCCAGGAGAATTCCTGTAAAAGTATGGCGTTCTTTTTCAACCTCGCGAATCCAGTGAATCCATTGCCGGACGGTTTCATGATCCCCGTGGGAAAGGTTGAGTCTGAATATATTGACTCCCTTTGCCACCAGATTCCGGATAATCGTTTTACTGCCACTGGCAGGTCCCAGCGTCGCAATGATTTTCGTTAATCTGATAGCCATAACCTCTCCTTATTTTTTTTCGGGGGAAAGCGAGTAGCTTTCGGGAACCTTCCGGAACGGCATCATCAATAAATTTTTCAGAGTTACTTCCTCAGGGGTGCGGAACGCGTTGACTCCGATTATAATCCGAGGTTGCGGTTTTGACGCGTCATGAATATATGTCCCCAAAGCTCGGTCCCAGATAGACAAATTAAAACCGAAGTTGGAGTTAGTTTCCATTTTCTCCACCGAATGATGAATGCGATGCATATCCGGCGTGACAATTACATACCTTAACAGGCGGTCGAGGCTCTGGGGCAAAGTGATATTGGAATGGGAAAACTGAGCCATTCCATTCAAAACTGCCTCGAAGATCAAAACCGCCACCGGGGACGGACCCAAAGCAAAGACCAAACCAATTTTATAAAACATGGATGCTAATATCTCTATAGGGTGAAAGCGTAATCCAGATGAAACGTCCAAATCAAGGTCGGAATGATGCACGACATGAAAGCGCCAGAAAAAAGGGATCATATGTAACACCACATGCTGGATATAAATCATCAGGTCCAGAATGACCACTGCAAGCAAGGTTTCCAGTCCCTCCGGCCATTCAAGGTAGTTGAACAGCCCCCACCCTTTCTCTCCGGCAAATTGGGCGGCACCCATCGCTGCCGCGCCAAAAAAAATGCGCACCACCAGAATATCGATGCCCGTTAAAGCTAAATTTATTTTCAGCCGACGTTTTTTAGAGTCAACGGTAGGATGACGTTGAATGACCGACTCCAACCCCAGCATCAACAAAAACACCGAAATAAATATCGCAAAGCGAATCTGATTGGCGTCCATAGTTTTGACTCTCTAGTAATTCAACAATTGCGGGTTTCACGCTCCCTTGAAATAAAAGGCGCACGAACTGCCAATCGTTTATTCAGTTCCACTTTCAGACGAGGCCAAGCCTTGTTCTATTTCTTTTTCTTTTTTATAGTTCTTCACCCGTGCTTCTGAATTGCGCCGCATGATCACGATACAGGCCTCAGCCATCAGACCGATAAACCAGAAGGTGGTGAAACACATCACCCACATGAAAAAGAGGTTGAACCAGTACTGGTTGGGCGTGTAATCCGTAGATATATGAATGAGCGAACGAATCCTTTCCTGCTCTACAGTAGAAACCTTGATATAACGCTTGTAGAAAGGATGCTTGTTTTTATAAGCAAATGCAATTTGCTCATTTTTTTTCATGTTGATGAACTTGCCCACTTCTCTATTTTTTTCTTTAAAAAATACTCGCATCTTAATCACTTCCGGCGAGTCAGGCGGATTTCCCTGATAATACCAGACTACCAAAGCGGTGGTCAGAAACAGAGAGACCCATAGAGAAATTCTTCGGATCCATTTCTCTGTATTATCGTCTATTTCCTCTAATATCGGTTGTTCTTCTTCCATGAGGCACCTTTATGCTGAAACCTGTTTTTGTAATTTAAAGATACCAGACCGCGAAAACGAATTCCAGTTGCAGATTCATGCGAGGGTCTTTAGTATGGGCTCCGCATCACCCGCCTTCAGCTTTTTCCGGGAACTTTTAATGCAAGCCAAAAACACTGTCGGATATTTTCACCTTCTACGCCAGAACCCTGCGTTCCGCAACCTGTGGTACGGCCAAGTGGTGTCTGAGCTGGGAGACTGGCTCAACAGCATCGCTATTTATGCGCTGATCCTTAAACTCAGCGACTCAGGAATGGCCATGGCTGGGGCGATGATGGCAAAGCTTCTGCCTATTGTTCTGGTCAGTCCCATAGCCGGTGTGGTGGTCGACCGTGTCAGCCGAAAAACAGTGATGATCATCAGCGACCTGTTGCGTTGCGGGGTGGTGCTGGGGTTTCTGTTGGTGGAAGATCAGGACGCTTTATGGCTGGTTTATGCCTTGGTCATTGTTGAAATTTCATTATCGGGATTTTTTGAACCGGCCCGGAGCGCCATCATTCCTTCGCTCGTCCCCAAAAAAGATCTGGTCACCGCCAACGCATTGAGCGGTTCAACCTGGTCGGTCATGCTGGCCTTTGGCGCCGCTCTGGGTGGCGTGGTCGTCCATTTGTTCGGGATAAGAACGGCCTTCATCTTGGACTCCAGCACATTTCTGCTTTCGGCCTGGTTCATTTCGAGAATTCCCGATCAGGAGAAATCGGCGAAAAAAGATTCACCCAAACAAACCGGTTATCAGGAGTTCATCGATTCTCTGCGTTATTTATGGGAGGAACCGATGGTACTGGTGTTGTCATTATTAAAAGCCGGGCTGGCAGTGGCAGGGGGCATCATGACCCTGATTCCCTTGATGGCCAGCCAGGTATTATCCGGTTCCCTTTCATTGGGAATCGGCATCCTCTATTCTGCGCGCGGATTAGGCGCCGCTCTGGGGCCCGTTCTGGTCAAGCGGATCTTCGGGGAAAGCGCCTCGGTTTTACAATGGGCCATTGCCGGCGCATTTTTCCTGAAGGCTTTTTCATATTTATTCATCGCCGCCTCCCACAACCTCTGGACGCTTTCCCTCGGTGTAGGCCTTGCAACTCTGTTCGGCTCCATCATCTGGGTTTTCAGTTCGGCTTTGATTCACCTATCCGCTCCGGATCATTACTTGGGTCGGGTTTTCAGTTTCGAGCTCGCTCTATTGACTCTGGTGATGGGTTTTAGCAATTGGGGCGTGGGCTATGCCGCAGATGGATGGAGCCTGAACGTCAATCAGATTGCCTTGTGGATGGCGGGACTGGTCGCCATACCGGGGATCCTATGGGTGGGCTTCCTGATCTTTCTCAGGAACAGATTGAAGCAGGGCCAATGCGTCGGTTCGATATGCCCTGTTGACCCAAGCGGGTTCAACCCAACTCCTATAGCGGGAGATGGAAAAATTCAAGCCGAGGTGAAATAATCGGCGACCGACTTTCCAATGTCAAAATGGCTGATGATCCGGGCCGGGTCTTCCTGGGTTTCGGCCCACCGGTAGGCTTCTTGGACATCTTCATTTTTTCCCAAAGCGTGCAGAACCCCCACCGAAACGAAACAGGTCGCTAAGTCGCTGGACTGGGAAAAGCGGATCAACATTTCCAGCATCTCCTGCATGTCCTCATCTTTGAGGCTGCGATACTTGCCAACCAGACTCTGGATATTCTCTTCGCCGTAGGTATTGCTGTAGGAAGCACCAATGCCCGGCTCCTGATACAGGTGCAATATCTCTTCTTCCAAGGAGTTGTCCAATGTCATCCCTCCCTTTACAGAACCGGATCTTTTTTAAGCCAGAATTCTTCGAATTCTTCCTGATAGGCCAATTGGGTGAGGTCTTCCATGCGATCCAGAAATACCTTGCCGTTCAAGTGGTCTATTTCATGTTGTAAAACCACCGCCTCGAAGCCGGTGGATCGTTTCTCTATCTTATTGCCTTCACGGTCATAAGCGTTGAGTGTCACCGATCTGGATCTTCGGACCAGTCCCCTGAAATCAATGAGGCTCAAACAACTTTCCCATCCTGAATCCTTTTCCTCACTGTAATCCGACAATACCGGATTGATCAGGGCTGTCACGGGAATGGAAGACTCTCCCGGATATCTCTCATTATTCTCATACTCCAGCACCACAATCTGCAGGGAACGATTGACCTGCGGAGCAGCCAGACCGACCCCCCCCTCCTCGCGCATGGTGTCGATCATATCATCTATAAAGCTCTGCAGTTCTCCCTGCTGGTCGGACAACTCTTTTAAATCCACCTGCTTGGCAACCTGCCTCAAGACAGGGTTGCCTAATTTAGCAACTTTCAGCACTGCCATATTCAACCTCTAAGTTCATATGTGGCATCTCTATAAAAACATAAAAATCAGAACACCTTCCTGCAACATATTTTTAAAGTACCAGTTTTTTGACCTCTGGTCAGAATAAAATATGGGCCCATACCTCCTAATAATGCCAATCTTATTTTATCACACTCAAGGTAGAAGGGTCGAATTAGCCCCACAATAAAGGGTAAAATGGATGCAACCCCCCTTTTTTTGTTTGACATTTGATGCGGGTTTAATAATAATGCACCAGCCTTATAACGATTAGAGAGGAGGGGATTAATCTTGACTAAAGACGAATTAATCAACGCGGTAATCAAAACTTGTAAAGACGATGGCCTGACCAAGCGATTGGCTGGAGATGTGATCGATGCTACTTTCGATGCTATCTCTAAAGGGATCAAAAAAGAAAAACGGTTCGCCTATCCCAGCTTTGGAACCTTTACGGTTAGAAATCGTAAAGCAAGAAAAGGCCGGAATCCTCAGACAGGTGAGGAAATCAAAATTAAAGCTAGTAAAACGGTTGGCTTTAAACCTGCTCCGACATTGAAAAACTCCCTATAGCTTTTTCGTCAAAAATTAAAGCCGCTCACCGAAAGGTGGGCGGCTTTTTTGTTTCTTCATTCAGTGATTAGAACCCGCATTTCTAGGGGGAAACCAGCTCACCGGCAAAACCAAATTCCTTCAATTTCTGGAGCATCCAAGTCGCATTATCTGCCTTTTTAAAAGCCCCCACCACCACGCGAAAATGGACACCCGTCGGCTCATTATAGGAAACCAGCAACAAACCCGATAGCCCGGACTTCCGTAAAGATTCCAATAACATTCTCGCCTCTTGCAAAGACTTAGCTTCTCCGACCTGCACCGCAAGAGGATAGGGAATCGCCGTCGCGTGACCGCCGAAAGGTTTTTTTCTCAATATCCGAACCACTCTGTGAGCCTGGTTCCAGTCTGAGAATCGCCCCACATAAACCCGGTAAATAAAGGTGTCCTTCGACATCCTGACCGGAGCCCAATAAGCATCAAACCCATTTTCACGCAACTGGTTCGTCAAAGAAAGTGCCGAAGATTCGTTGGAATGACTGGAGACATGAATGATAAAAGCAAGGGCCTTCGTTGCGTTGGCACGATCATCCAAACCCACCTGATTTTCAAAAGGTTCGTCCCCTGAATGAGAAAACCATTCGTAAAAATTTTCCCCGCGTATTTTCCAACCTGATTGAGAGCGAGTCCATTCAAGTTCTTTCAGTCCCCAGCTTTTCAAATTTTCAGAGGAAAAAGCCTGGGTAAAAAACACTATTGGAACTCCTTCTTTCAACACCAACAGTTTGAAGGACGTTTCAAGGTGTGGTTTAGAGTATCGGGTCAACAATTGTTTTTTATTGGTCAGAAACGGATTTTCGCTTTCCAAAACCTGGTAATAAGCCAGATGGCCTGCTACATCCATATTTTCCCAAGTGGTCTGCCAACCCTTGACCTGTTCAAACAGATCGGCAAGGTCTTCCAACCTTTCCGAAGGTAAAGGTATTTCGAGAACCGTTGAGACCTTCGCCTCAGCCGGAGTAGCACTTTTTGTAAGCTTCCATTCCACAGCCTGATTATTCAAAATATTTCTTGCGGTCTGAAGATCGATACCGGAAACATGCTCCTCCAGGTTTTTCAGATCCAATTGAACCCCTTCCCGAATACCGTGGATATTACCAAATATAAATTTATCAATATTATTCATCCAGAGGGCGGCTGCAATCTGGGCCGGATGGTAGTTGCCAATCTTGAGTTTTCTGGCAATCGAAAACAGCCCCTCCCCTTTTTGCAAAACATACGCGTCCCTTGAGGCCGGCGCACCTCGCACAATTTCAGGACCGGTTTTTTCCACCTCTGCGGTTGTCGAATCAGGCTTGGGCCTGGGATTGGCCCAGATAACGCCTGAAAGACGCCTTCGGTGCTTCACCTCGGCCTTCGCAGGAACAGGGACAATGGGCTGAACGCCCTCCTCGGACTCCTCAGAGGAAGCCTTGTCATCAGGAGTCTCAGGGCTTTTAGAAGCCACCTTCTGCTCTTGTTCGGTACTTGACTCCTCCTTCACAAACTGTTGTATCTCGGGAGGTCGTGGAGCTTCTTCCTGACTTAGCGCAGGTTCTTGTTGAGGGTCAGGGAGTTTTTCGCTAAGGGTCTTTTTTTTCTTGCCGGGGACGTTCAAGGCCAGGCTTTGCTGAAAATCCACCGTTACCAGAAAATTTTCCAGTAAAGTGCCCCCGTTGTGGGTTGCTCGAATCACAAGGTTGAACGAAGGAAAAAATAAAGGATTGTTGGAACGGATTTGAACGGTGTTTTTTAGTCCACTGCCAGGTTGAACGGGATCCAGAACCAGAACATCGATAATATCCTGTCTTTCAAGTCCCAGCTTGTTGTAGTCATTCACATCCCCCAGACCCACTTCCACAGGCCCGTCAGAATCCAAATCGATCTCTAAAGAAGCATTAAATTTTTCACCAAACTTGCTTTTAACTTGGAACTCGCCAATAGAAAACGCGAAAACTTCAGGCACCATAACCCAAAGAATTCCGACCAGCAAAACTCCATATTTCAAAAAAAGCTTCACTCAATACCCCATTCTTTCTTACAGGCCGCCCTTGACGCTGGGAAATAAGCGTTCGGGGCTTTGTGTATGCTTTCTCGCATTGCCCACTGATTACATACTAATCGGATTATTCTGATTTTCAAAAAAGGAATTTTGATTTTTTTTCAGGAGTGTGATCAACCTCGGCGCTTTCTACTCAGATCTTTTTCCTCAAACTTCTGGAACTTCCCCGGTTTGCGTCTTCCGGCATTCGGGTTTTGCGTTCATGCTGGTTATGCATCCAGTTTTTTTCAATATAATGGCAGGATCGGCATTCCCGGGCTTTTTTAAAAGCCGGGCGATTATAAAGGTTCCTGACTTTGGAAACATGCAGGGGAGGATCAAAATCTTTGTGAATATGGCAACTTTGGCAGTACTCACCTATTACCTTATTAGCCTGTCCCGGACGGAGATCCCCCTTAAATGCTTTCTCAACATCCTGACTGGTACATCCAGAGAATATTACAAGAAACAAGACCATCAAAAGGCCCTGCTTTGCAAAAGCTGCCGTTCTCAAGGCTTTCGGGTACTTGAATTCCTTAAATACATCCATATAAGTCAAACCAAATTGAGAGCGACCCTGCCGCAACATTTAATTCGTGGGCGCCCTACTAAATGGGCTGGAAACGGATTTTTCGGTAGTTTTTCAGAACTTTTCCGGAATAACGATGAGGAAGATGGCCCTTCCTGAGGAATCGGCTCAACCGCGATGGGCCCTGATTATAAGCTTCCAGGGCAAGGGTTAGATCCCCAAAACGGGTCACCATCTTGTTCAGGTAATAAGCCCCTAGAGCTATATTCTTTTTGGGGTTATACAGGGTGGTGGTTCCCTTCCATTTCAAACTGGTTTCGGATGCTAACGCAACCGCCGTAGCTGGTTTCAACTGCATCAAGCCATGAGCACCCCGATTTGACTTCGCCCAATTGTTAAAAGAGCTCTCGGTAATGATCAAGGCCGTGAGAAAAAGCGGGTCGTATCCGTATTTCCTGCTTTCCACTAAAATCCATCCAGGAATCAGCACAGCACTGGTTTCATCAAGCCCTGTGTTATAATCAGAGATGATCAGGCGTATCTTTTCCCGAATGCGGTCATCGTAGGCCAGCTCATTTTGAAAACGTGTTTCCTTTGCCTTATGGAACGCACCCTCCTCCACCCGGCTTACCGCAGAAAAGAATGGCGATAATCCACTAACGTATTGAGGGGTTTTGCCCGTAAAGAACCCTGTAAACGCCAGAACCAGAAAAAGCGGAATTACAGTCTGTTTTGCTTTGTAGAAGGTCATATTCTATCTTAACGGCTCAGAGCTTTTTAAAGTAAATAATTTCAACTTGGGGAAGCATGAAAAAGGCCAGAAAGCCTTATACAGGTGGATTTTAACATCCGGGTTTCTTCAACCCTTGGCTGATTATAGTAAAGTTACAGTGCCTTGTCAATTTAGCTTCCTCAGGCTGGGGATTAGACATTTACTTTTTATTGCAGAAAAAATATAATACCTACATAAATACTTGATTTTTATTGTGTTATGAAAATATCCTGCCCGGATTGCCAGGCCAGTTATGATGCAGACCTCCCCGATTTGACCGAAGAAGGGGTTGAGGTCAAGTGCGCCGAATGCCAGCATAGTTTTTTAGTGACACCCGAGGCAAGCCCGGTGAGGTCCTCTGGTTCTTCACTTCCAGACAGCTCGGAGGATCACGAGCCTGAAGATCAGGATAACCTCGATGACATGCTGGATCAGTTGATCGATGAGGAAAATGAGAACGATAGCGCCGAAGAGACCACCGATGATTCAGCCGGGCCGGAACTCGACAGTATGCTCGATGACCTCATCAGCGGCGACACACAGACCAGTGCCGAAGAGACCACCGATGATTCAGCCGGGCCGGAACTCGACAGTATGCTCGATGACCTCATCAGCGGCGACACACAGACCAGTGCCGAAGAGACCACCGATGATTCAGCCGGGCCGGAACTCGACAGTATGCTCGATGAC
>CALAGQ010000047.1 GCA_937891765.1 uncultured Nitrospina sp. | reverse complement strand
AAGGAGTATTATTGCTACTGCAACAATAAAAAATCATTATGAATGAACTGGAACCAACAATAAAAATAGGTCGGCGAAACAACGTCAACGGAGCCATCAAGGGAAGCAACAAGCCGGTAACGAGCTCGAAAGCTTCCTCTGATACCGTTGATCGAGTAACGCTTTCTGAGCCTTCCAAGGCTCAAGCCTCCTCCAGCACCAAAAAGACCATTGCCAGCGAAATTCGCCATGAGCTTGTGAACAAGTTCCGCGATGTCTTGAAAAGTGGTTCTTACGAGGTGAAAGCTAATGAGATAGCTGACAAAATAGTTCAAAAAATCCGGGAAAATAAAAATCGCCTGGTTCTATAAAGTTTTTTGAACAACCCCAGTACCTATTGGCTCAAGCTGTTTTCAACGAAGACAGGTTTGGGAATATCCCAATAAGTTTAAGCTTGCTCTCCCAGGCCTTTCCAAGTTTGTTTGACCTCAGGTCAAGCGCTTCCAACTTCCCCAGCTTTTCCGACTTCGCCAGAACTTCCATTCCCTTGCGGGTAATCTGATTGTTTCTCAAATCCAGTTTTCGGACATTACCGAGCTTGTCCGATGACAACAGGGCCACTAATCCCTCATCCCCCAAGTGATTTTTTCTTAAATCCAGGTCCTCGACATTTTCCAAACCCGGATATTGGCTCAAATAAACAGCTTCAAACCACGTCAAATCCAGTTCGACCAATCGGAGAACCTTTGGGTTGAGAGATAAACGAGCCCGTACAAATTTCTCAAATACTGAGATACTCCGAGTGCGGGTGCCAAACAAACTGGCGTCTATGGCGGCGTTGATATCATCAATACCCCCCTTAGTCTTATAAAATATATCCAGGAGCATCTCTTTATTTAATTCATCCTGATCCAACTCATCCCGGTTCAATTCCTCAGAACTCATATTTCCCTTACTTTCTCAATCTTTAGTTGAAGGTTTGATAGAGCTATAATACCTGATATTTTATATATATTTGTTATACTTTCACAGGAAAGATTGCCTGATTGTGCAAACCTGTCCTCTTGCAGAACTAATATTTTCCCATTGCAGAACTAATATTTTCCCAATCCTCAATAATTTCCTGATCCCGTGCATATCGCCAAACTGCTATTTTCAAAAATATTTTCGGCTTTCATGGATGTTTTTCCTATTATAGTCGTTATCGCATTTTTTCAACTCGCCATTATCCAAAAACCTTTTCCGCACCTAAGCCAAACTCTTGTCGGGATCCTGCTGGTAGTAATAGGGCTTTTTATTTTTATATTGGGTTTGGAAAGCGCCCTGTTTCCCATTGGCGAAAAAATGGCCAATGAATTTGCTCTGAAAGGAAACCCTTGGTGGATTATTTTTTTCGGGTTCGCCCTGGGCTTTTCCACCACCATTGCCGAACCGGCCCTAACAGTAATAGCGGGCAAAGCCGGAGGTCTCGCCGCTGGAGCAGGCGCCATCGAAAATAGCGAGAACGCAATCGCCAGTTTTGTTTTGGGACTTCGCTTTACCGTCGCCTTTTCGGTAGGTTTGGCCATCGCCATTGGAGTCGTTCGCATCTTGAAAGGATGGCCTTTGATCTGGTTTATCATTGGCGGTTATTCCCTCATCGTCATCACCACATTTTTTGCACCCCAGGAGATCATAGGAATTGCCTACGATTCGGGAGGAATCACCACGTCCACCATCACTGTCCCATTGGTCACCGCGCTGGGTGTAGGGCTGGCCACATCCATAAGAGGACGGAACCCGATGCTTGACGGATTTGGATTGATCGCCCTAGCGAGTCTCAGTCCTATAATATTCGTTCTGGGTTATGGAATTTTTGTTTATGGAGCTGGCGGTTTATGAATCCCAGCATTTTTGAGTTATTAGGCAGCGCACTCAGCGGAACCTTGCTGGATATTCTCCCTATAATTCTTGTGCTCGGTTTCTTTCAGATCGTTGCTATCCGAAAAGCTATCCCTCACCTGAAAGAAAAAATGATCGGGCTGGTTCTGGTTGTTCTCGGACTGGGAATTTTTATCGTCGGACTGGAACAATGCGTTTTTCCTATCGGCACACAAATGGCCCATCAGTTGACTGACCTGCACTTTCTTGCTGGCAATGATGCCGCCAGAGTGGAAGTCCTGCGAAATTCCCAATATATCGAACCCGGAATTTATTTGTGGACCTATGTCTTTGCTTTTCTAATTGGCTTTTCCACCACCCTTGCGGAGCCGGCATTGATAGCGGTGGCTTATAAGGCCAGGGATATTACAACCGGCGCCATTTCTGCATGGGGTTTAAGAATCGCTGTCGCACTGGGTGTTGCCGGCGGCGTGACGTTGGGAGTGTATCGAATCGTGGTGGGTGATCCCCTGCACTATTATATTGCCACAGGTTATGTTTTTTTATTGATCCAAACCTGGTTCGCGCCCAAGCAGATTATTCCACTCGCTTATGATTCGGGGGGCGTCACCACTTCAACCGTAACAGTACCGTTGATCGCGGCATTGGGCATCGGGCTGGCTTCAAGCGTTCCAGGGCGTTCCCCCTTAATAGACGGCTTCGGGCTGATCGCTTTCGCCTCCCTTTTCCCTATGTTCACCGTAATGGCGTATGCTATGATCACCGAAAAACGGACAAAACGTAAAGAGATTGATGAACAGGAGTTAAAAACTAATGCGATTTAAAGTTATATTGGCAATGGTTAACGAAAAATACCAGGACAATGTTATTGAATCGGCAAAATCTGCTGGCGCAACCGGAGTCACTATTCTTAATGCGCGTGGCGAGGGTATTCACTCACAAAAATCTTTTTTGGGACTGACCATGGAGGCTCAAAAAGATATGATCCTGTTCCTGGTGGAAGATTTTATCGCCAACAATATTATGGAAGCCATTTACAAAGCTGGGCATTTGGATGAGCACGGTAATGGCATTGCATTCAGTCTGGATGTAGACAGAGCTATCGGACTGGAAAGCCAGATGCCAACTATGGAAAAAGACGCAAAAGATCGTTATTTTTAACTTACCGAGGAGATAGGAATGGCCAACATTCAAAAAGTCCGTGACGTCATGATGTCCAATTTCACCAAAGTGGATGGAATCATGAAAGTCTCTGATGCCTTGAATATGATGCGAGATAAAAAAATCAACGCGATTCTGGTGGAGCCGAGGGATGAAAATGATGTCTACGGCATCATGACCCTGAAAGATATCGCCCGGAAGGTGATCGGGCAAGGACGAAAACTTCATGAGTCCCATGTTTATGAAATCATGTCGAAACCGGTTTTGTCGATCAATGCAGACATGCCTATCCCCTATGCGGCCCGGTTCCTGACAAACTTCAATGTTTCCTACGCCATGGTTATCGACAATAATGAAGTGATGGGAATGGTTTCGCTAAACGGAATGGTGGATCGGTGGGAAGACTAACCTTTTTTGAGTGAGGTTCCGGCGCGACTGTCCCAGATAACCGTGTTAGGACTCGACACATGCCCGGCCTCGGCACTCCAATGATCAAACCCCGCCTGCACACTTAATATTTTGACGCACTCGTTCATGCCCCCTGCCCCGCCGATATGAGAATAAAGTTTTCTCAAGTCACCGATATAGCTTCCCTGCTCTGATTTATATCTATCCTGAGCTTCGGCAATATTTGCCAGAGTGGCCTCGGCCACGGCATTGTGATTGAAAATTTCTTTTTTCATACTGTTGTAATCAATAAAAAAATTAACATAGGCCCAGCCCGCAAAAGGAACCAATGCCGACATCAATAAAACCTTCTTCCAGAGTTTATGCTCGGAAAGAATACCCGGAATCATGAAAACCAAAGCCAGCCATAAAGCATACTGGGAAATCTGGTCAAAAATCCCCAAGGCAGGAATTTTCTCCCCACAGGACGATTGCGCAAAAGCAATAGCCGGTGCCCAAAGCAGGATGAACAGTGATAAAATTATTTGTTTGATTTTATTCTTCATCGAATCATAGTTCAGTTATATTGAAACGTGTATTAGCGGTCGATGGGTTTTACCAAATTATGCCCCTGATTTCCAGCAAATTAAGGCTTCACAGAACCACTCTACTGCGCTACTATTTCAGTTTTCCTCTTTAATAATTGTTCACGAAATCGTGAATTTTTGGAGTTTTTGCAAATGAGTGACAGATTTGAAGATAAAAGGGATGGAACCCTGCTAGATAATGACACCGGTCTGGTGTGGTCTAAAGAAGATTCTTGGCCGGTGGCGCAGGATTGGTTGACCTTTCAGGAAGCACTCGTATTTGTCGACGAGATGAATAAAAAAGATTATCTCGGCTACCACGACTGGCGTATTCCCGAAAGAGAAGAGATTGAAAAAATCTTCATGCCCGAACACACAGTCATGGGTCGGTCCAACACTGAAGTACACATAGACCCACTATTTGCAACAGGCGGAGGAAATGCGTCTTGGTGTTTGCCCTTCGACCAGCAGGCAGCATTTTATTTTTCCTATTCTTCCGGCAATGCACAACAATTTGATCAGGACTATTCTCAGGGATATGTTCGCTTGGTTCGGCTTTATCCTAAGGATTAGGAAGTTTTTTCGTCAACCCGTTTTCTGCAGGGTATGAGTTTCGGCATTTCTTCCGGAGATGCAACCATTTGACGGATTTCCACCTGATCGGATTCATAGGCAATCGTGGCGATTTGATACCGATCCCGATCCACTTCTCTGCCCTGATATTGTTTGAGAGCCGCCCCCAATGCATCCCATTCCAAATACAACAGGAATTGTTCTTCCGAGCCAGTCAGCCCAAGGTCGACCACCAGATCACTGAACTCAAGCTTGATCACTTCGCCAACATGTTTTCCGCGGCAAAATTCCATAAAACCGATTCCGCCACCCACAGACTTCTGGCAAGTTAGTTTTGAAAAATCAAAACTGACCAGACAGTCTCGTTCATCGAGGATGATCGTTATCTGAGCTGTTGTGTCTTTGCAAGGCATCTTTATTTATCTTTCTCACCCAAAGAGGCGATGATATTCATACTGATATCGACAGCGGGAGCAGAATGGGTCAGCGCACCCACCGACACAAAATCGGCGCCGGTTTTGGATATCTCGTTCAAGCTCTCCAAATTTACGCCGCCGCTGATTTCAACTTTTGCCCGACCATCAATGAGTTTGACCGCGTCACGGATCATATCAATCGCCATATTGTCCAGCATGATGATGTCGACTTGCTGATCCAGAGCTTCTTGAACCTCATCAAGGTTTTGGGTTTCGACTTCAATTTTATTTTTATTGCCCAAGGCTTCACGTACTTTTTCAACTGCCCGGAAAATACTCCCGGCAGACTTTATATGGTTGTCTTTAATCATCACTGCGTCATACAGACCAAATCGATGATTGGAGCCGCCGCCACAGCGCACCGCGTATTTTTCAAAAACTCTGAGACCCGGAGTGGTCTTGCGGGTATCCAAAATGATGACCGGGTGTGCCTTGTCGACATACTTGCGGGTGAGCGTTGCGATGCCGCTCAACCATTGCAGAATATTCAGTCCCGACCGCTCACCTTCCAACAGCTTCACACTATCACAGCGAAACTTGATGATCGTCGAACCCTTTGCGACCGAGTCGCCATCCTTGAAGGGTTCTAAGAGAAATACCGTGGCCGAGTCCAGTTTCAGGAACAGGATCTTAAATATTTCCAGCCCAGACAAGATCAAAGCATCTTTGGCAATCAGTTCCGCTTCGCGGGGTTCTCCGTCAGCTATAATATTACGGGTGGTAATATCGCCACTTTTGATGTCTTCTTCCAGAGCCGTGTTGATGAGAAATTCTATATCAGCAGCCATGAGCAGTTTATTTAGCATCGTCCCTATAGGTTAAAATGGTATAAACAGTTTTCGTTTCGCCACAGGGCGATTTGATCATTATCTCATAGCTAGAAAGAAACACCAATGCTTCCCAAAAGTTTGAAAGCGGTTCCTCTACCAGACAAAGATCAGACAGACCGCTTCACGATCAACCCTGAACTGGTCGCCGAGAAATCTTACAAGATCGTTGATCCTGACAATCAATCAATCTGGGGCTACATTGCCATTGATAATACCCAGAGAGGGCCGGGCCTTGGCGGCATACGCATGGTTCAGAACCTCAGCTTGAATGAAATTATGCGGCTGGCACGGGTAATGACCTTGAAGAACAGCGCCGCCTGTCTTCCTTATGGTGGAGGCAAGGCTGGAGTCAGCCTGAGATCCTTCGAGTTGACCTCTGGGCAGAGAAGTGAATTGCTGGAAAAACTCGCCGATTGTCTGTATGAGTTGCCCGACTACGCCCCTGCCCCGGATATGGGAACGAATGAGAAAGACATCCAAATCATTCACAATAACCATTCGCAGAAACTGGGCACCGAAAAACATTCGCGCGGCGGAGCCGGTCGGCCAGTAGAAAATGGCGGGGTCCCTATCGATGACTGGGGACTAACGGCCCACGGTTTATTCTCTTCCATTAAAGTCCTTGAGTCTCTCGACCCAAAATTAGATTTATCCGGCAGCAAGTTTGTGGTGCAAGGATTTGGCAATGTCGGCGCTCCCGCAGCTCTGAAGCTTCAGGAAGCGGGAGCCGTTCTGGTTGGGGCCTCCGACATCCACACCGCGTTATGGAATCCAAATGGATTGGATGCACAAGCACTGAATAAAATTCGCAAGGAGCCAGGGGGACTGAGCAACTATCTCTTGAAAGTGGACAAGAAGTTTTCGCTAGAAAAACTGGACTGGCTGTTGGAGGCACCCTGCGACATCCTCATTCCATCTGCTCGGCCTGATGCCATCACCGCACGCAATGCCGACCGCATACAATGCCGATATATCCTGCAAGGGGCGAACACTCCCAGTAGCAAACCTGTGGAATATTATTTGCACCATCACCGCAATATTTTGTCGCTGACGGATTTTATCGTTAATGCCGGCGGAGTGATTGGCTGCGCAGTAGAACGACTATTAATGATGGACGACTCGTATGCGGAGAAAGTGAAGCAAGCTGGAGTCAAAACTTATGTGGAAAATTTGATCGACAAGACCATCAGCAAAAATGTCTGCGAAACTTATTCGCGCCTGCAAAACAACAAAGATTTTATTTTTAGAGATGCTGCATGGGAACTGGCTCTGGAAAGGCTGAACACCAACGAGGTTTGGCTTTAGCGAGGTTTCATGTGGAATGAATTGCCTGCATGATTTTATCGCCGCCCATCTCCAACAAGGTATTGCCCAGCTCTTTGCCCATGGATTTGGCGTCGAGCTTGCGGCCTTGCGATTCAGTTTTATAGACCGTCTTTCCGTCAAGGCTTGCGACCAGTCCCTGCAACCTCATCTCATCACCCTCAATCGTTGCAAACGCACCGATGGGAACATTGCAACCGCCTTCAAGCTGAGTGACGACGGCTCTTTCCGCATCCAGTGCCAGATGCGTGTCTTCATCATCCATATCGGCTAGAAGGATCTGGTTATCAACATCATGTTTTCGCGCTTCGATTCCGACGGCACCCTGCCCCATTGCCGGCAATAAAATTTCAGGACTGATGATTTCTGAAATTTTATCTTCCCATCCCATGCGGATGAGTCCTGCCGCAGCAAGAATGATTGCATGCAGTCCTTCCGTTTCCAGTTTTTTGATCCGCGTATCAAGATTGCCGCGAAGCGGAACCAGATTCAGATCCGGACGATAATGCAGCAGTTGCGACATCCGCCTCAAACTGCCTGTCCCGACCTTGGCACCCTTTGGCAGATCGTCCAGCTTTATATCATTTCTGGATATCAAAGCGTCAAAAGGGTTCTCCCGTTTCGTCACCGCCGCGATACACAAGGCGAAAGGAAACTTGATCGGCATATCTTTCATACTGTGGACGGCAAAATCGATTTCATTTCTCAGCATGGCTTCTTCGATTTCTTTTACGAACAAACCCTTGCCGCCGATTTTAGCCAAGGGGACATCCTGAATCTTGTCACCGGAAGTTTTGATGATAACAAGCTCTACAGGAATCTCAGGGTGCAGAGTTTCCAATTGGCCCTTGATCCAGTTAGCCTGCCACAATGCCAGGGGACTCCCCCGACTGCCTATCTTAATTTTTCTGGATTCCATCAATCGTCCAAATGGAATAAGTGGCGAATGGCCTTCAAGTAGACATGACCATCGAGGGATTGGATTTTCTTTTTCAGATTGATGGTGGGCTTATGCAGAATTTTATTGACCAATGACTGCGTCAATTGATGAATGGCCTGTTGATCAGCGTCAGAAAGATGCGGCAGGGTCTTGAGTGTTTTATCCACTTCAGTGAGTCGCATATCCTCAGCACGGTTTCGCATTTCAACAATCGTGGGAACCGCATCGAGAGTAGAAAACCAGTTGTTAAACTTGGTGACTTCTTCCTGAATGATCTCCATGGCGTTTTCGGCTTCCTTCTGCCGTTCTTCCATGTTCGCGTTCACCACATTTTGAAGGTCATCAATGTCATACAAATAAACATTCTCCAAATCGTTCACTTCCGGGGCAATATCACGGGGAACCGCAATGTCGATGAGGAATATGGGTTTGTTTTTTCTTTTATGAATGGCCTTCTCGATCATTTCCTTGGAGATAATAAAATTGGGCGCAGCCGTCGAAGTGATAACAATATCTGCTCTATACAATTCTTCTTTGAAAGCTTCAAAGCCAAGAGCACAGCCGTTCAAAGTTTGCGCAAGAGCAATGGCCCGCTCATAAGTTCTACTGGCCACATACACGGTTTTAACACCATAAGATATGAGATGCTTCGCTGCGAGTTCGGCCATCTCTCCTGTTCCTACCAGCATGACCGAATGATTTTCCAAATCCTCAAAGATTTTTTTCGCCAGTTCCACAGCGGCGGAACTGATAGAAACTCCGCGCTCAGATATCCCGGTTTCTTCTCTTACTTTTTTCGCTACATTGAAGGCTTTTTCAAAAAGCTGGTTGAGAACCAGTCCGGTTGAGCTTACCGAGCGGGCCGTACTGTAGGCATCCTTCACCTGCCCTAGAATTTGGGCCTCGCCAAGAATCATCGAGTCCAAACTCGCGGAAACTCTGAAAAGATGTTCGACCGCCTGAGTATCTGTGTAGCTGTAGAAATACTGATCCAGACTACCCCGCTCTATTCCGTGATAGTCAGAAATGAAATCTTTAAGAAGTTGAATGCCCTGGTCGGTGTTCTCAACGCGAGCATAAATTTCCACCCGGTTGCAGGTCGAGAGAATGATGTTCTCAGCAATTTCCGGACAGCGGACCAATTGCTCCAGAGAGGCTTCCAGCTTGACCTGATTGAAGGCCAGCTTCTCGCGGATTTCCACAGGGGTAGTCTTATGGTTGACCCCCACCAGAACAAGGTTTGGTTCGGTTGATATCATAATATATGTAGAAAGTAAGTCCCGATCACCGTTATAAATCCAAGAATGGCTCCCTGAGCGGCTTTCTTACCGCGCACTCCCACCATCATCCTGCCAAAAAACACCGTGCAATAGATCAGCCAGGTTAGCACCAGCGGAAGGGTACGGGTCAAATCCCACGAGAAAAATGGCAGGTTCATTTGCGTGTTCCAAATGGAACCGGTCATAAACCCCAGGGTGAACAACGGAAACCCTATCATTATTACCTTGAAGTTCAAATCGTCCAGAACCTCAAGCGATGGCATCCTGAAATACATGATGCCCAGCTTTTTAGTTTTGACCTGATGTTCCTGAATGAGATACATGATTCCGGCGGCAAATGCGATAGAAAACGCCGCATATCCCATAATCGATAGGGTCCTGTGCATGGTCAGCCAGAAACGCACCTCCTCCGATTCGGGGACCAAAGCCGCATCTTTCGACAGAAAGGCCGAAAACAATAAAACAATGAAAACCAGAGGGATGACAAACGCCCCCAAGTCCTTAATCTTATATTTCCATTCGGTCAAAAAGTAGACCACCACCATCAACCAGGCCAAAAACAACGCCACCTCAAAAGAAGTGGTGTAAGGCCCATGCCCGGTCTGGCTTGAGCGAATCCCTATCGTGACGGTCTGACAGAGCAGACCAAATGCCACCGTCCACCCGGCAAGGGTCGCGACCAGAGGCCTCCTGTACGCCAGATAAACAAAATAACCCAAAGACGCTATGAGATAACTCAATAAAGACAGATTAAACGAAATTTTATCCATGGCCGACCAAAGGGACAAAAAAAAGTGATTTTAAAAACAGGTTAGCTATCGTAACATTTTGTTTTCTCACATTCAACTGCTCGCCGCAGGGGCAACTGAAAACCCTTTTTAACCACCACTCGCCGCCACTCGGCGTAGGGCCAGTGAAAACCTTTTTTAGCCACAGGGGAAATATTGCAAGGGTTTGGGTGATTTACCTTCTGTAAAATCCAATATCCTCATGCAGTTTCCTTTGTGGTAATCTTTCTTTAAAGAAAGTTGCTCGTTCGACATTAATAAAACACTGAGGGAGTTACCGTCAATAGTGGGCTTGACCCCTTCATATCTATGAAGGATCCAGCATATGAATGAGAAAACCACTCGTGATGAACACTGTAGATTGATCGTCATCACAGGATGTGTCAGAGATTTTATTTTATTTTCATTGCTCCTGTTGATGTTTGTCGGTCCGGTTTCTGCCGCCGAGGTTGCCGGTACAGTCACGCGTGTCCAGTTGCAGTCCACTGCCTTCAACAACGGTCTGTCGCGTGTGCTGATAAAAAACGCGAAGGTCTACGTTAAAGATCGGATCAACACCGGAGCCAAGGCCCGCCTTGAAATTCGTTTCCATGACGGCAGTGTGATTACCCTTGGGGGGAATACCAATGTTTCCATTGCCGAGTTTCATCATGGTGAAGGTGATGAGGGAACCCATGCCACATTGAAACTGGTAGGCGGCGCGTTCCACGCGGCTGTGGAGAGTCTTCTTGATGTTCGCAGGAAAACGGATTTCAAGATCCAGACTCCGCTGGGGATGATCGGGGTGCGCGGAACCCGCTTCTAGGGCCAACATGACAACCAATTCGTCCAGGTACTCCTGCTGAACGGAAAAGGAATCTATCTTGAAAACGAACAGGGTCGGGTGGAAATGACCCCGACAGGAATCGGAACCGATGTAAAACCCGGGGAAGCGCCCACAAAGCCGAAAAAATGGGGCAAAAAGCGTGTGGGCCGAGCCCTTAAAACCGTTTCCTGGGAATGAGGCAACGCCTACCCATAAAAGTTTGAAAGCTCCAAAGAGTTCAGTAGCGAAAGGCATACATTTTTCTAACCTGTCCCTCTTATAAAATAAAAATCTTAGTTTAACATTTCGACTACTTTTCGGAGGGGCAGGCCAATCCCTCAATCTATCCGGTCTGACGAATGAATTTATTTTTTGCTGAGTTTGCCAGTTTAATGTGGGGTCCTTGGCTTCTCATTCTCCTATTGGGCGTGGGTTTCTGGTTGACGTTCAGGTTAGATGGAATTCAGTTTCGCAACCTGTTTTACGCGCTTCGTTTAACTTTCTCAAAAGAACGGGCAGGAGAAGGGGATGTTTCCCATTTTGGGGCATTGATGACGGCATTGGCGGCTACGGTGGGAATGGGCAATATCGCGGGAGTGAGCACTGCCGTTGCCCTTGGCGGGCCGGGTGCCATATTCTGGATGTGGATGACGGGCTTGGTGGGCATGGCCACCAAGTATTCGGAAAGTTTTTTAGCCGTTAAATATCGGCAGGTCAATGAGCATGGAGAAATCTGCGGCGGCCCGATGTATTATTTGGAACATGGACTCGGTCAAAAATGGCTTGGTGTATGTTTTGCTATTTTTGGGGCCTTAGCGGCCTTTGGAATAGGCAATATGATTCAAGCCAACACCGCCGCTGCTGCAGTCGTTGAGTCACTGGGGACGAGCAAATTTTTGGTGGGGATTGTATTGTCCGTTTTGACCGGGATGGTAATAATAGGAGGCATCAAACGCATCGCCGATGTCGCTTCCTATTTTGTTCCATTTATGGTGGCTATCTATTTTGTGGGCGCTTTGATAGTTATCTTTTCTCATCTGGATCAATTGGGAGTGGGTATAAAGTTAATCTTCGAGCACGCCTTCACCGGAACAGCAGCTACAGGGGGATTCATAGGAGCCAACCTGGCTCGAACAATCCGCTATGGTGTGGCACGAGGTCTTTTTTCAAACGAGTCTGGAATGGGAAGCGCTCCAATTGCAGCGGCGGCGGCAAAGACCAATCAACCGGCGAAACAGGCGCTGGTTTCTATGAGCGGAACGTTCCTGGATACCTTGGTTGTTTGTTCACTCACCGCGTTGGCGTTAGCTTCTACAGGGGTTTGGGTTTCGGGAGAAACAGGGGTGACATTGACTCTGCAGGCTTTTTCGGAGGGCCTGCCGGGAAACTGGGGTCACTTTATTGTAACCCTGAGCGCGGTCACATTTGCTTTTTCAACTATTTTAGCCTGGGAATATTACGGTGAAAAATGTTTCGAATACCTTTTTGGAGATAAATGGGTTCATTTTTACCGATACCTCTGGGTACTTTTTGTGTTTATCGGTTCCATAGTAAAATTAGAAGTGGTCTGGAATTTTTCTGACGCGATGAACGCCTTGATGGCGGTTCCCAACCTTATCGGCCTGGTTCTTTTAAGCGGGGTTCTGTTCCGTGAGACCAAAGCTTACGAAATGGGAATCCGTGATGGTTCCATTGATAAATTCGATTGAGTGATTTCTGAAATCTTTGCTTAAGATTATCCCGCGTCAAAATGCAGAGGTCTTCTTCATGTGCAAAGTCTATTTAAAGCTGCATTATTTCTTGCTGGATTTTTTGGGAAAAGCAGAGGTTCTCCGCTATTGCAGGTGGTCGGGGGTTTTGCCTTCTTTGCTTTTGAGGACTTCTTTCAGTTCGACCATGAACTCGTTCACGTCTTTGAAGGAACGGTAGACAGAGGCAAAACGTACGTAGGCGACGTCATCCAGGTTATACATTTCGCTGATGACTTTTTCGCCGACCTTCATGGCAGAGACTTCTTTTTCGCCAAGCTCTTGCAGGTATTGCTCAACACGGTCTACCAGTTCTTCGATGTCTTTGACGCTGACCGGTCTTTTCTGGCAGGCTTTCTTGACCCCATCAATGATCTTGTCTCGGTCAAATTCTTCCCGCCGACCGTCTTTTTTAATCAGCATGGGTAAAGACCGTTCCAGTTTCTCGTAGGTGGTGAACCTGTCGGCGCAACTCAGGCATTCTCTTCGCCTGCGTATAACAGTCCCCTCCTTATTCAAGCGGGAATCGATGACTTTATTTTCCATGCCGGAGCAACCGGGACATTTCATAGTTTACTTATTGGTGAGTTCCTGATGAAGTGGGAATTGGTCGCAGAGTTCACGAACTTTTTTACGTGTTTCGGCGTGGAGACTATCGTCTTCAACTTTTTCCAGTGTCTGGACAATCATTCCTCCGATGATGTGCATTTCATTTTCTTTCATTCCCCGCGTGGTCAGTGCCGGGGTACCGATGCGAATTCCGGAGGTCACAAACGGACTGCGGGTCTCAAAAGGCACGGTGTTCTTATTGACCGTGATCCCGGCTTTTTCGAGTGCCGCTTCGGCATCTTTGCCGGTTATATCCTGGGCACGCAAATCGACCAGCATCAGGTGGGTATCGGTTCCACCACTGACAATTTTATAGCCCTGGTCGATTAAAAATTGTGCCAGACATTGTGCGTTGGCAATCACCTGCTTCTGGTAGGTGACAAAATCTGCACTCAGCGCTTCCTTAAAGGCCACGGCCTTTGCAGCGATAACGTGCATGAGGGGTCCGCCCTGAATACCGGGAAAAATCTTTTTGTTGACCTCTTTGGCATATTCTTCCTTACATAAAATCATTCCGCCACGAGGACCGCGTAAAGTTTTATGTGTGGTGGTGGTGACAAACTCTGAATAAGGCACTGGGGAGGGATAGAGCCCCGCCGCAACCAGTCCTGCCGGATGAGCGATATCGGTCATGATTTTTGCCCCGACCTCATCGGCGATTTCCCTGAACCTGACAGCATCAATCACTCTTGGGTAGGCGCTACCACCCACGATGATCATTTTGGGTTTGTTCTCGACGGCCAGTTTGTGGACCTCGTCATAGTCAATCTGCTCGGTTTCCTGATTCACACCATAGGCCACAACGTTATAGGTATAGCCGGAAAAGTTCACCGGGCAACCGTGGGTCAGGTGCCCACCGTGGGACAGGTTCATTCCCAGGATCGTATCTCCCGGCTGAAGGACCGTATGATAAACCGCCATATTGGCTTGCGAGCCCGAGTGAGGTTGGACATTAGCGTGCTCGGCAGAGAATATTTTTTTGGCTCGCTCAATGGCGAGGTTTTCAGCGATATCCACGAACTCACAGCCGCCGTAATAACGTTTGCCTGGGTAGCCTTCGGCATATTTATTAGTCATGACCGAGCCTTGAGCTTCCTGCACTTCAGGGCTCACAAAATTTTCAGAGGCGATCATCTCGAGGGTATTATTTTCCCGCTCGGTTTCATCTTTAATGGATTGAGCGATCTCCGGATCAAAATCGGCAAGTGACAATTTGAATATCTCCTTAGGATTAAAGATTTTCTTTGGATTTTATAGAAGCATCTATTTGATTGATTTTATCGAGCCGCCTTTGGTGGCGTCCCCCTTCAAACGGCGTGTTGAGCCAAGTACTGACAATTTCAGCGGCCAGCCCCTTACCAATCACCCTACCCCCCATGATCAGGATATTTGAGTCATTGTGCTCGCGGCATAATTTAGCGGTGAACAGGTCTGAACACAGCGTTCCACGAATTCCCGGATAACGGTTGACCACAATGGACATGCCGATTCCCGTGCCGCAGATCACGATCCCGCGTTGCACTTTTTTCTCCGCCACCGCTTCGGCAAGCTTAATGCCGTAGTCGGGATAATCCACAGACTCCTCGTTATGCGGGCCGAGGTCATCCACTTCCCAACCGGTATTTAACAGATGGGCGATGACACTTTCCTTAAGGTCGAATCCGCCATGATCGGAAGCTATAGCAATTTTTTTCATGATATTTTCCGGTTAAATATTGCCCTATCTACATTGAGGAGAATGCTGAATGATGAAATAGTCGCCTGGGTGGGAGGCTACGGATAGTTTAACTCAAACGCGATACTAAATAAAGAAACAGGTTTTGTCAACCAGACAGGTTGGCTATTAAGTTGTAATTGCCGGTAAAACATTTTAAGATATAAGGGGTATATCACCAATTTAACCAGCCTGTTATGTGGAAAAACGTATTTCTTGAGTCCTGCATACTTTCCGCCCTCATATTCGGGGGGTTCTATCTCAATGCCGCGCTTTTGCAGGATGAGCTTTATTCTGAGGATAATAAGAATTCCATCCATATCTCTGGCTTAGCCACCCCGCTCAATCCGGAAAAACATATCAGCGGTCAAATGTCGGAAACAGCATCTTCAGTGCATATTTCCGGTCTGGCTAAACCAGCAAAACCCCAGCCAAAAAAGAAATTCTGACCCTCGAATCCTGAGCCGCCCAAATCTCAAATATTGACCTTATAGCGTGAAAATTCTCACTCCCATTTTAGTCCTCTATTTTCTGCTTTTTTCCCCAGCGGTCCATCTGGCTTTTTCAGGCAACCCATTTATTTATGAGTTCTGGTACATCTTTTATTTTACCGCGGCCCTGGCACTCGTTCTTGCCTTAAATCGCGTGTCCCTGCAACAACTAGGCTTTAACAATGGCGGCAAAACAATCGCAATAGGCGCTCTATTGGGAACGCTTCCTGTTATTGGTGTGATCTTATTGGACGGCTTACTGGTCAAGGCAGGGTTATCACAAGCAGAATTGTTCGCGGGAGCGGACTTAAGAGTTCCCGAGGAAACGGGATTCAACAACTCTATCACTGGAAACATTTTCACCGCCCTCATCGTTCCCTTTCTCGATCAGGTGTTCGTGATGGGTCTGGTTGTCAATAATTTACTTAAGAAACAACATACAGGACAAGTTATTATTGCTGGTGGCTTGCTATACAGCCTGTTCCATTTCAAAGCAAGTTTAGGGAATTTGTTTCTGGGGATGATATCGGCGGGATTATTAAGAGCTACAGGCTCAATAATAGCTCCGATTCTGGTGCATGCAGGTTTCACTATTGCAGAAATTTTAATCGTGTTTCACTACCCACGTTTAATTTCCGTTCTAGTATTTTTTGTTTGATCGGAAGATCAGGAAGCTTTGCCGGTTTTCTTCGTGGCTCCCTTACTGGCTGCCTTACTGGCCGCCGCCGCCCTTTGAGCCGCTTCTTTGGCAGCGTTCCTTGCAGCCGCCTCCGCTTTCATTTGCTTGAATGCCAGCTCCCGATTTTTGGGGTCCTCGAAGAACCGGGACACAATCACACCAAACTCATACAAACCATAAAGCGGGAAAGCCAATAACACCTGGGTGATAATGTCAGGTGGGGTTAAAACTGCGGCCAGAGCAAACGTACCTAGAAATGCCCATTTGCGGTAGAGCTTCATCTTGATGGTATTGACCACCCCGAACTTGGTCAACAAGACCATGATGAGAGGGGTTTGAAACGCAAAGGCAAAAGCCAAAATCATCTTCACCACAAAGGAGAAATAAAAACCAATGGTGACCTGCATTTTCCACCAGGTCGTGCCGTAATTCAGTAGGAACTTCAATCCCAGAGGAACGACCAGGAAATAACAAAACAATCCACCGAAGAGGAAGAACAATGTTCCGAAGGTAACAAATAGTGCGGTGATCTTTTTTTCCTTAACCTTCAAACCGGGAGCGATGAACCCCCAGATATGATATAAAATCCATGGCATGGAAATGAACATGGACCCCATGAAGGAGACCTTCATCGCAGTAAAAAAGGGTTCCGTAGGGGTTATAAAAGTAAGGTCGTTATATTGTTTGGGCAGAGGGTCTTCCAGCCATAGCAGGAGAAAGTCCACAAAATAAAAGCAGACGCCAAAAAATATCGCGACAACTATGGTCACCTGTATCAACCGGTTTTTAAGCTCTATCAGGTGATGGGTGATCGGTATTTTTTCTTTAAAATCTATTTCTTTAACCACAAATTCCCTCGCTGGAGCGTTTTTGAGCCAGAATCCAAACAAAAAGTGGGAACCTGGAAAATCGCCACGTCCCCGCAACTTTTTGTGTTTTCATGAGTTATTTTAGTTTGTCATCTTACTCAATTGATAGAATAATTTCAATAACCTTTCTTCAACAAAAATCTCAAAATTGCAACCCGGCGTGTCTACATGGTTGACGACCCGCTCTATATTAAGAATTGTTTCTATTTTTATGCAGATTTCCCAATTAATATTGATTACAAGCCACAAATAGTGGATAATGCCTAAAAATTTGGTCACCACGTAAAACTTGTTTCCCCTTTAAATTCAAGGGGAAATAGTCTATGGACAAGCAGGCAGCCGGGTCGATTTTTTAATTGAATGTCACTTAATAACCAAATAGTCAAAGGTGTCAGAGTCCTTGATATTGCCGAAGAAGGCGCTGCGGCAATTGATATCATGGTTAACAAGGTCATTCACGAGATGCGTGAGCAGAAAATTCCGATCATAGACATACAAGTGACCGATACAAACTGTTTTTTAATTCTGGGTGAAAAGCTCTGATTGATCGATCAGGCGGGAGTAGCTCAGTTGGTAGAGTGTCAGCTTCCCAAGCTGAATGTCGCGGGTTCGAATCCCGTCTCCCGCTCTTTATAATAAAATTAAAATCTGATTGTCTAAATAATGCGTATTCCTAAAGAACTTACCGAACTTCTCGCCAAAAAAATTGTCAAATCCTTGATCGACAAAGATCTGATTGTCTGGGAAGAAACCCCGGAAAAACTGCAATCCGTCATCAATGAAATTATGACCGAAGACCTCATGGTGGAAGACCATCTCAACGAGGAAGTGAAGGCCTTGCTAGAATCCAAAACCGATGAGTACGAAAGAGATATGATGGATTACGGGCGGGTATTCCAGATGGTGAAATCTAAACTAGTACGTGAGCGAGGAATTATTCTTTAATATGAAAATCAGCAGAGATAAAATCAACCATATCAGCAGTCTCATCGTTCAGGATTTTGCCAAACGCGATGAACTGGATTATAAAGTCGACCTCAATGACGTTCGCCTGGAAATCACCAGGGTGATGACCGACATTCTCCAGCTTGATGACAAGGCCGACGCAGAATCCCGCCGCATCTTAAACACCTATGCCAATGCGCCCCGTGAAGGCTCGCCAGAATGGGACATCATGTATCAGAAGCACTTTGACGAATACATGAACAAACAGGGTCGATAAGTTTTCCGCCTTCATTTCTTCCAAACCATCAGGTTTTTCAACAGCCTGCCAGCGGTCACTTTAATCAGATCTCAATATTGCGCTTTGAGTTGCAACAGGTGCGCTAATTGATCGAGCTTTTCTTCAATCAGTTCCAGGGTTAAACCACCCACTATTTCATCACCTACGATACCGTCGGGAGTGATGAAATACGTCACAGGCAGACCTCTAATTTTATAATCTTGTGATGTATCACCATAGTTATCCAATAAAACAGGGAAGTTCAAACGATGTTCGGATGTGAACTCTTCCACTTTTTCTCTAGATTCTGCGAAATTAATGGCTACTATCTCAACATCTCTGTTCTTAAATGAAGAGTATGCATTGTTCAAAACTGACATTTCTTTAATACATGGCACACACCATGTAGCCCAAAAGTTTAGGACAACAGTTTTACCCTTTAAATCAGACAGCTTAAGGACCTTACCATTTAGGGTCTTTAATTCAAACATTGGGGCCTCCCCTCCCACAAAGGGAGGGGAACCAGCCATGCCCGACAAAAAGAAACTAAAAAGTATGACTAAAGGTAATCGCATATTTCTAAAAATTTAAAAATTATAGGAAGCGCCCAGCATAACTCCATAATCCTCTACCAGGTTCACATCATTGACTCTCTGGTATATGGGTAGCTGAACATGCGAATAAATAGAAACATCATCATACACAGCAAGTCTGACTCCCGGTGTAATAAAAATAAATTCGCCACCTGTGCTTGGCACATTTGCATCAATAAACTGGTCCCGTCCGGAAATCCTCATATTCACCTGACCGCTTACACTAACTTTTTTTGTCAGCACATAACCGACGCCTGCATCAATGAGTGTGGTATCTCCAAACTGATAATCCAGATCATTTTCTGTTGCAAACCTGTGCGACACAGATGTGAAAATGTTTAACTTATTAGGAATAGCGGAGTAATTATAAATTCCCGAAAGAATTGCATCGTAAGAACCCGTACCCGGCATCAATGTGGGTTCGTTGATACTCCCGGACGTATCTTTTAATTTATAGTCTCCTGTCGCAAATTTTATCCCGACTCCACCGACAAACATGTGCTTCGTTGTTTGCCACAAAGCATATTTAGCAATTAAAGTGACATCACCAAACCCAGTTGTCCCGTCTGTATTGTTAAATGTCCCGGTATCTCCGACATTTTCTATCCCATCAAAATGTTCGTGATAACGGTCATTGAAAAAGGGCATGTTCATCGAAAGAGTTAATTTATCTGTCACACCATAGCTGATATCGAACTGGGCGAGCTTGTTTATCGTTCTTATTTCATTATGATGACCCAGCTCAAGCGCTCTTGTTTCAAAATTCACTTTTGGAACCAATGCTTGATTTGTGCTATCCGAACCACGGTGTGGATTTTCCGACAGGACATATCGATAAGACAAGTCCATGACAAACCTGTCCTTACCCAACACACCATCTTGAGATCCTGTAAGCAGAGAACAGTTGGCTCCTCCGCAAGCCGCCTCAACAATTGGATTGAAACTCAACAGGCATACAATGGATAAAAATACTGCATAAATGGTTTTTACTTTAGAACTACTCAACATTGCCGCTCCCTCGAAATATCAATTATTTTTAGTTGGTCGGAAGCAAAAGGGATTCTCTTATTTCAAGGACACGCAAAAAGAAAAACCCAAATTGCGCATAGTCCCTGAAAAAAGGATCACACACCGACCTGAAGTTTTAAAACCAGGGGAATATAATCAGATAAATCGAGGAGGAGGATCTAGTGGATCGGTACAACGATGATAGAGACGAACTATTGAAGGTGCCAGCTTTTTGCCCGGCGAATGAGGAATCAGGGAAAGACAATTTATTTCCGCAAATTCACTGCTAAAGAATGTGCTATTGGGGATCGAGCCTGAAGTTTTACCGCCACAATCTGTGGCAATATTGGTGTTCTGAGCACTATCAGGTTTTAAATGAGGACAAAATACCTGATGACTGTGGCCTCTCAGGAGACAGTGTAAAGATTGAACTCCTTTCGGACCATCAAAAGGCGAGACTACGGAATTTTGCTGATGCTGGTGATCCCCATGCTGATTCAGATGATCCCCGTGATGATGGGGATGAGCCAACGCATTGGTGGTGACCAAAAGAGCCCACACCAAAACCGCAATCAACATATTTCTTTTGAATAACATGGTCAAAATTCGTCTTTAATTGCTCTTTAATGCTATTGAAATAGTAATATTAGGAGTTATAGATCATAATTGTCAATACTTTATTCCCCAATTGTCAGTCAAATTACGAGTTGGCAGCCCATATTCGTCAAGAATTACTGGAGCGGTTGTTTATGAAACCGGGCTAATTCTTCTTCAGAAAACTTGAAATGAAAGCTGAAATAGTTTGAGGATTGGTTTTTCATATATCTTAAAATTTCCACATACTTCCCAAACTGCAAGGAAAGTTTTTCCAATACATCGGACAATCCCGAGCGCCCTCCCCGGGCATTCCTCAAACTACAGGCCGCGGCGTTGTAATACGACCCTCCCTTATCAAAATATTTGTCACCCAAAATATTGGTCTCCGAACTGAACAACCCCAAGTGAAAAAGGAGGAAGTCGGCATTGATCCTGAAAACCTGGTATTTCTGTGATTGCAGTTTCAGGTCAATGGCAATTTGACCCGCATCGGAATCGGTACCCACCAGATATTCTCGGGCCAGAACCGTCGATTTTGGGTTCACCATTTCGGCAAGTACCAAGCTGATGTATTGATTGACATCTTCTTCATACTTCAGATCATTCTCCTTGATCTCCTTTCCATGCGATTGAACCCAGCCTTCGCTTCGTCCTTCCTCAAAAATAGGATCGTAATCATTATTTGAAGGCTTGTTGTCATTGATCCGAGCCCTCAGAAAATGGTCCGAAAAAAAAGACTCCGTAGTGTCCGTTTCTAAAGAGTTAATCTGGGTGAATTGAACTGGCATAAGAACCTCCCGTCAGAAAGATTTGCACCCCTACAGAGTTGCATAAAATGAAATAATTTCAATGTTTAAAGTCACTTAGAGGCACATTTAGCAGCCAACACATGAGTCTGCTAACAATTTAATTTCCCTCTGCACTCAATTTGCTTTAAAAAGAATATACGAACGGGAATATTCTTTCCATTCAGTATATCTAGTGCTAAGAGACATTAAAAATAACAAAAAGGAGTATGCATGAATTCCAAATCCTCTCCACCCCTATCATCAAGCGTACTCAGCTTTGTTTATTTGTTCACGGCATTTCTTTTAATCTCGACAATTTCTGTTGAATCGGCTCACGCCATTCCCGCTTTCGCCCGGCGCCACAAACTAAGTTGTGTCACCTGCCATATTGGATTCCCAAAGCTAAATGGATTTGGTGAAGCTTTTATTCGTAATGGTTACCAACTGCCAGGTGCGGACCTTAAAGACCAAGTGGTCGATACCGGAGATGAAGATCTCCTACTGCTCGACCGGCTTCCTCTTGCTATCCGGGTCGATACATTTTTTCGGGCACGCAGTGACAAAAAAGTCACCAACGACTTTCAAGCTCCTTTTTCGATAAAACTTTTATCCAGCGCACCTATTAAGAAAGATATTAGTTATTATTTTTATTTCTTCGTTGATGAGCGCGGAGACATAACCGGTATCGAAGATGCATTCATTCTTTTTAACGATGGTTATAAAGATGTTGATCTGGATATGAGGGTTGGTCAGTTTCAAGCCTCAGACATCTTGTTTCCCCGCGAGCAGCGGTTAACCTTTCAGGACTTTACGTATTACACAACAGCTGTTAGTAACAGCAATTTTCGCCTCACTTATGACCGCATTGTCGAAGTGTCCTATAACTTTGATTTGACCGATTCTATCGGAATGGGAGTTGCGGGCGCTGTCACCAATGGCAATGGAATCGGCGTTGCCGACAGTGATCGCAATTTCGACTCGGATGAATTTAAAAACTTTTATGGAAAACTGTCTTTTGATTTTAATGGGGATAAGATAGGTTTCTACGGCTACTCCGGGCGGGAACAAAATTCTGGCAATATAAGAAATGAATTTTTCCGAGTCGGCCCTGACTTTGAATTTATGATCGCCGACACCTTCTCTTTTTGGGGAAATGTTCTTTATGGAGAAGATTCCAACCCTGGTTTTTCCACTGCAGGAGGTTCTCTAACAATTAAATCATGGGGAGGGTTCTTGGGCGTCACCTATCCCTTCATGGATAACTGGATTGCATCCCTGCTTTACAACAAGGTCAAAGTTAATGGCAACCGGGCGCTGGATGCCAGCACCTTCACGATAAACTTTTCCTACTGGCTGGCCAGAAACTTCAAGCTCATGGCCGAAGTCACGGCAGATCTGGAAGAAACCAGCACCCCGAGGCCTGAAAAGACCCATACCGGGGTACTTGGGATCGTGCTGGCATTCTAAAAAAGTTAATCTTCTTAAACTTTAAACTTGCTGACCAGTTAAGGTTTATATTATTACTTGAGGGATAATTTTGGCCAGGAAATTAGCTTTCTTGCCTGGCAGTGGACTTCATTATAGACAATAACAACAGAGATTTTTTCTTTAATAGACAGTCTTTTGCAATCTTCGTACTCGGGAGAGGCTTGCACGACCTTTCCATTTAATTTACCAATTTTTATTTTGATGGGACCCCATGAGGTCTTAACGGTTTTCATTTCACGCTCTAAAACCGTCCTTCCAACCTTGTAATAACGAACTCCAAAGCTCGACGTTTCCTGCAGCAGTATTTCGCTCAAGGCCTGTCTATCACTCTCGCTCGAGAGAACCGAAATTTTGTTGGCGGGGCGACCCTTCTTCATGATGATCGGACTCAAAAAAACATCCAATGCCCCTGCTTTAAATAAAGAGTCTATGGCCTCTTCATAAAGTTCCGGATTCATGTCATCAATATTGGTTTCGATCATCACAAGCTCCTCACCCGGCTCCTCACACATATCGCCCAAAATAACCCTGAGCATATTGGGCATCTCCGGAATAATGTGGTCCCCTGCCCCATAGCCATCATCGATGATTTTCATAGCGGGAAGGGTTCCGAAATGATCGGCATAAAAGCCGATCATGGCCGCACCTGTAGGCGTGGTCAGCTCTTTTTTAATCCCGCTGGAGAAAATAGGAATCCCCTTCAGAAGTTTCAACGTAGCGGGAGCGGGAACAGGCAGGTACCCATGAGCGCATTGAACAAACCCTTCACCGACATTGAGGGGCGAGGCATAAACCCTGTCAAGCTTTAAAGATTCAATGGCGACCACGCCGCCAACAATATCCACAATCGAATCCACCGCCCCAACTTCATGGAAGTGAATTTTCTCTATGGTTGTTTTATGGACCGCCGCTTCCACTTGGGCAATACGTCTAAAAATTTCCTGGGCGTTTTTTTTTGAAGTCGCAGACAGGTCCGAGTTGGCAAGCAATTTTTTAATGTCAGAATATTTCCGGGCCTTTTGGTGGGGGTGCTTTTCTACGTTGACCTGGGCCTTGGTGCCTGAGATCAGGCCGCGCTGAACCTTTCGAGTTTGGAATTTGTATCCCTTAAGATCAAGAGTCACGAGGGCCTTGCGGACTTTTGCAGGATCCACTCCCAGATCGATCAAGGCTCCCAGAATCATGTCACCGCTGATACCGGAATAACAATCAAAATAAGCGACACGGAGAGATTTCAATGTGATTTATTTTTTGAAGGAGGCGTCGAACAAATCTTTGATAGCTTTTTTACCATTCCCATTCAAAAACCGGGTCCCGGTTCCGGCAAAGTTTTTGCATTTTATTTTAGGCTGTTTTTCTTTTTTCCAGGAATCTGTACTCCACTTGAACCATGAGTCTTGCTCCTGATCAAAAACATGTAGAGTCTTGTTACACAGCTTGCTGAATTCCGCGCCCCAACCGGTACCGCCCTTGACGGTATTGTCATCGAGAATTTTACCCACCACAAACACCTCTTCGGCGCAATTGATCTGATGCCAGATACTCTGCAGAACTTTTTTGAATAACTTGCCGGTATTAAATTTGCGATTCATCAACTTGGCAATATAAGCCAGACTCACATCGCCTTTCAGTAGCTCATCGGTGGTCAATACCCTCACCCCACGTTCCCGGAAAATTTTATGGCCCTCAAAAGTCAGGGTCACTTCCTGCACACCCGTCTTCTCCGCCTGTTTACCGAACTCGGTCTCCGCACCCTGAGCACCACCACTGTATAAAACAAAATTTTCTGGTTTCATTTTAATTAGGGAGTTGTAGATTATAAAAAATCCGACTCTGGGAATTAAACTATCAAAAGGATCGGAGTTTGGAAAGAACAAACAGAGATAGGAAAGCAGTTCGCGCCCCGGGAAGTGCTGTCCGCTGACTAGAACCTCTTGAAGAAGCGGCTCAGAATACCCTTCTTTTTCACCTTCTGCGCGTGATCGTGGACCAGATCCTCCATGGCTGTGTGTTTTTCCTGATGCTGGTCGATGAAAAGCTGAATAAGAATATGGCAGGAATGGCACCCCCCACCGGCTCCACAAGCCGTTGTGACGGAATCAATATCCTTTAGTTTGCCTTCGGAGATGGAATTGCGGATGGCGCTTTCAGTGACCTGATAGCATTGACAGATGACTTCGTCGATTTCAACACTGGGAGGAAGATTCATGAATTCAAAGCAATAAAGACCCTAGAATGAGAACGATTCTCATTACTTTAACTTAATACCGCGACATTGTCCACAATTTATCGATCACCAATAGTTTATTAAATAATCGTCAAATATTTTTTAGTTTTCGGATATGCAAACGATAAGGAAACAAGGTTCGCTCTATAATAGAGAAGATATAAATATAACGGGGATTTGGACAGCATGAAACAAGCTCTATTAATATTACTATTGATATTTTCCTCCATTTCACCGGAGGTTCTGAGGGCCGACGATTTTTCAGTATCGCTAGGTGGCATTGCATTAAGCAGGCCCGATTATGAGGGTGCCGATACGAGCGAATTCGATATCTTGCCTCTCATCGACATTTCCATGGGGAAATCGGTTTTCTTAAATGTTGAAAGAGGTTTAGGTGTCTATCTTATGAATAATAGTGATCTGGAGTTTGGGGGATCATTGGGCTATTACGAGGCCAGGAATGAAGATGATTCCCCAATACTAACTGGGCTTGGCGATATTGATGGCGGAATTGATGGACGTATTTTTGCGAAGCTTGAATTGGAGAGGTACTCACTCTCACTCCAACTCCAAACTGACATTTCAGGGAATCATGACGGAACTTTGCTAATTGTTGGAGCCGGCTATTCCTTTGGTCGCCACACGGATGTGGATTGGAACGTTAAGGCAAGCATGACCTTCGCAGATGACAACTACATACAATCCTACTTTGGTATCACTTCAGCCCAATCCATACGATCGGGAATTACAAAATTTGACGGCGAAGGTGGCTTGAAGGATTTAGCATTGGTTACAAATATTTCTCGAAGGATTGATCGACATTGGAGTTTGAAAGGCGTTGTTGGATACCAACTATTGGTTGCTGATGCCGCCAGGAGTCCGCTGGTTAGAACTTTAGGGTCTGAACATCAGTTCCAATTTGGTGTTGGAGTGACTTATAAATTTTAAAAACACTGAAAAATGGTAGCGGTGGAGGGAGTTGAACCCCCGACACTAAGGTGGAAAATATTGGAAGGATTGTTTCTGTAGTGCTCGTTGTTGCCTCATATATATTATTTGGCCTGGGGGCATACTTTACTGGGCAAATTTTTATTCAATGAGTATCACCCTCTATCCTTTCAGCAAACTTGAAGAAGGAAGGCACATATATTCCTCAATAAAAAACCCGAAGGCTCCGGCATAGTTGGTTACCATCATTTTTATTTTGCATGGCACTTTTTTCTGTTAAAGATTATCGAAATAATCTAGATCCCCGTCAGACCCATCAAAATCACAGCCTTTCTGTTTTTTATTATACGGGGTGAAAAGTTAATTCAGGAAAACTTACCGTTCTCATTAATCCTCCTTTTTGATTCCTTCCAGTTTTACATACTTTTTGTCCAATAATATTAAGCATAAATTTAAGAACTCGGGCAATTGACCACTTCCAACAAAAAAAGGAACCACGGGCAATCCCGTAATCCCTTTACTTACTTATATAAAGTTGGTAGCGGTGGACGGAGTTGAACCGCCGACACTACGGATATGAGCCGTATGCTCTAACCACCTGAGCTACACCGCCACGCTACTTTATAACTACTTGTTATTTAGAAGATTAGGATTTTACCCCCTCGCCCCTACCCTGTCAATGGCTATTCTAGCAGGTTTAAGCCTTTCCTTTCCAGCGTTTCACATCGCGCAGAAATTTTGTTCGATCCATCTCTTTCCCTGCAGGAAACACTTCGGTCAGCGGCTGAGGAAACTTTTTGTCCGTCTTGGTCCAGTGTTCAAACTCTCCCATGCGAACCCGGTAAATATCTTTGAACGTACGATACTGCCCGTTGATGCCGACAAAGTCCCAACTGGTTTCATTTTGAATCAGGCTATAAAGTTCAGAACAGGCAATGCCTTCATAGAGATTGATTTTCCCGATACGCCCCTTAATGATATCCGCATCTTCCCCGGCAAAATCCAGGCACCAAATTTCCGATCCGTTCTGACTGAACACTTCCAGTTGATAGGCCACTTTCCAGTCCACCCAGCTTTGCACAGCTTTTTTCTCAACCAGTGCTGAAACAAACCGGTTCTCGATAAAATCAACAACCTCCTGCCACTGTTTTTCATGCTCGGCTTTATCTTCAGTGCGGGTGCGGATAGGTGGGACCTCGGCCACGGGCTTGAACTCCACTTTATGCCCATCATTTACTTTAATTTTAACAAAGTCCGAAGCAGCTTGTTGAATCTCCACACCCTCTTTAGTAATAACAGCCCGGTCACCGGGATAAAACACGCTACTTTTTATATCCGGACAAAAATCTTTCAGATCTCTTAAAAACTGTTCTTGCGTGGTGGGAAAAGAATATTGATTGAGAAACCCAAACTCGTCGCGGTATTTGAATCCTGCAGAACCGGGGACAGCAAACTTCGGCCTGCAGGCAGCAGCCACCTTAAGAAAAGAACTGTACTCCTCCATCGGTAACTCTAATGGATTATGAAACGAAAAATTTCCTTCCAGCAGAGGAAGATAACGAACATGCGCGAAATCCAACTGCCCGTACAAGCTATGCATATACTTGATGACATCCGGCGACACGATGGTATCGACCTGGTTCCACAGCGTCACTTCACCATCATGAACCAGCAAACCGTGTTCCGGGAAATAGTCCTGCTTGTTCAGCGAAGGTGTGGGCGTCAACGTCAGTCCCTTGATCTCCAGAGATTTAAAGTCTTCCACCACGGTTACGTTTTTAAATTCCAGTTCGCGCAGAACTTCAAGCAGAATCTCATCACGCGGGGCCAGCACCACAGCGTCCGGAGCCAAAATGCCCGCATCTCCCGCCAGATAGGCAAGAGTTCGAATATCAAAATGGTCCTGATGCCGGTGCGAAATATTTAAAATATCGACTTTTGGGAGCTTGGCCTTATCAAGATCAATGCTTGGGCACTGGATATTGCATTCCTCCCATAAATAATCAAAAAACACCGGGTCGGTCAATATAGTAGTATCGCGCGATTGGATCAGTATGCAGGCGTGGGAAATCAGGGTCGCAATCATGAAGTTCTTTATACTTAAAAGGATTTAAACCGGTAAGACTAACCGAACCGCAACCAGAACTCAACCGGTTTAATGAATGGAGATGGATTGAACCCTTTTTATTCCTTGTGCATCATAAATGGGTGGAATCAAATGAAGACCCATCGAACCTGAACTAAAAATTCTGCCTGTTTGGAGAAAGCTCCCTCCACGGGTAGTGGTGGACTTGACAACTGCGCTCAACTTCAACAAAATAGTCTTTTTCAACCTTGAATTCGAATATCACTATGACTGAAATGGATGAGACTGTAAGTTTTCAAGAAGGCCAGCCCTGCCCTTTACCCATTGCGGGCCATGGCGGCGGACTTTCCTTTTCTCCCAATGGCGACATGCTGCTGATCGCCGCTGTACCCAGCCCTTCCGAAGCGCAGATCAAGGCCTTCGACGGGGAGTGGAAAGCCAAACTGGTGGTGGAGTCGGAGTTTCCCTCCATCCCTATTTTTGCCATCGGTGGTGAAGACTGGTTGCTGGAGACGCCGTGCAATCCGGCTCAGCAGGAAAAGGAAGCACCGGGATTCATCGAAGCGCTGTATGGAAAAGATGAATACAATATGGTTGCGATCCTCGTTGAGTTAGAAACCAGCATCATCAAAAAAATCACCTACGTTCCACTGGAAGAAATGTTCATCGAGCGGCTGGCACTGTCATGGAATCCTTACAGAACCACCGGGGACGAATACACCAAAACGTTCACCGATAAAAATTTCACCGAGAAGGTCAACGAACTCTTCAAAATGAAATCTTCTGCAGAACTCTGGCGCACCTCCTGGTAACCACTCGGCGTGCAGCCCATTGGTCAAGCCCCATTAAGGGGAGTAATGTCGTTGCCTTTTGCCACCGGCGGCTCGCCGGCTATTGGCTTTCGTATTCGGTTTCGTCGAGGTCTTCTTCCTCCTCGATTTCTTCGATGTCTTCGACATCTTCGAATTCTTCTTCCTCTTCTTCCTCTTCTTCCATTTCTTCTTCGCGCTCGAACTCGGGGTATTCGAGTTGTTGCAAATGTTCGGGGTCGGCCAAAAGTTCAAAACCTTCTTCGGTAGTTTCGTTTTCTTCTATGTAGAGACGTAGCAGGTAGGTCATGCACGCCTCTTCACAGAGGGCTTTGAGGCCTTCATCGGTGATGCCGTTATTTTCCACCATCAGCACCTGAAGGTTCTGCAAGGATTCTGATTTAAGAATGTGTATGAATCCTTCATCGCCGATTTTATTACGGTCGAGAGACAGCAGGGTCAGGTTTTTCAAATGTTCACTACCCGCAAGAAGCTCCATGCCTTTCCCGGTGATTTTATTAAGCTCCAAATATAGGTGGGTCAGGTCTTTCAACTCTTCACATTCAGCGATACATTTGCATTCCACATCGCCAATATGCAGATTGCTGAGGTCGAGTTTGGTGCCCTCTTCGCCGATTCGAGCACGGATGAGGTTGAAGATTTTAAATTCGGCCAGAGCGTTCAGGCCCTCCTGAGTTAAGGCGTTGGCGGAAAGATCTATCGTCTGCAGTTTTGGCAGGTATTTGCTTTTGGCCAGGGCCTTGGCCCCTTCATCGGTGATCTGGTTTTTTCTGAGATCTATAAGCTCAAGACTGCTCAAGTTCTTGGACTCCGCCAGATACTTCAACCCTTCATCACCGATGCGGTTTTCCGACAGCGCCAAAGAAGTCAGCGCTTCAAAATTAGGAGATTCAGCCAGATGCTTGGCCCCTTCGGGTCCAATGTCATTCCACGCCAGCCGAAAGGATTTAAGGCGAGGCAGTTTGTCGGATTCGGCGAAATATTTCATGCCCTCATCGCCAATATTATTTTTATACAGTTTCAGGGATTCCAGATTAGGCATACTATTGGACTGGGCTAATGCCTGAGCCGAAAGCGCAGTCAATTTTTTTCCGCTGATGGTCAACCTTCGCAACTGCTTGATGGATCGTGATTTGACCAGCGCCTGCACCGCGTCATCGCCGAACTTGGCGTGACTGAAATCGAGGGCTTCATAGTCACGGCTCAATTTGAATCCGTTCCGGATCAGTCCCTCGATGTTGTAATATTTTTTCACAATGAACTCCAAATATCAAAAAACTGTTTTAAGCTGGTGAAATAAGAACCCGACATCATCATATCGTTATGCCCTACCCCTTCCAAAATTTCCAGATGCTTTATTTCAGACCCGGCATTATCGTAATTCAATTTGGCCTCATGCGGAGCGATCAAAAAATCATCGGCCCCATGCATGATGAGAAGCGGACACTGCACCGAGCGGATCTTCTCGCTGTTGTTAAAAAGTGCGTCTTCTTCGGGTGTGGTCTTATCGATTCTTAACCCTCGCCGCTCTACCAGAGGAATCGGGTCGGCATAACCGCTTTCGAGAACACAACCGGCCACATCCGAACGTTTGGCACAAAGTTCCAGCGTTGGTGCGCTACCCAAGGATCGCCCCATGATACAGACTTTTTCCCTAAACTTGCCGGTTGATTTCAGTTGCTCAAAAATTTTATGAGCATCTTCCAGTGAGTTTCTTAGCGTCGGGAACCCGGTACTCCTGCCATAACCGCGAAAATCGGCGACGATCAACTCCGCTCCCATAACGCTGAAATGTGCTGCCAGGTTGTCGTAGTCCGAGACAATTTCGCCATTGCCGTGAAAGAACAACAAACTGAAGCGGGCCTCGGCCGATGGATGGCGGCGGACATGGACCGTCGTTTCCGGTGCGACCTGCACCTGAATATCCTCGGAATCTTCGGGTGTGGGAGCGGTATCCTGACGGGGAAAAAACAGATTCGCGTTGAAAGCCTGTGAGTCGAAAATTGAAGACATAAACCTTACTGGCAAGAGCTAGTGGCTAATCTCATAAATAGTTGAATTATTTAGCAGCACACCATTGCTGGGCATGGTTTTGAAATAAATTGAAATCTGTTTGAATCCATGCCAAAATATGCGCCTCGAAAAGCGGTTCTTTATAATACTAAAATTTGGCCCGGCAACCCGTGGTCTTTTATTTGTAACCCTATCTTAAAATAAGGTGAAGTCTCATGCTAATGGAAATTGCCCCAATTGAAAAGCTGTTTAAGTCCTACGCAAGCATTTGTGATGCCGCCCGCAAAAACCTGGGCCGGGATCTCACCATTGTCGAAAAAATCCTTTTCACCCATATGGATCCCAACACTGACTATTCTAAACTAGAGCGTGGTGTTTCCGATATTTTTCTTAGTCCCGACCGGGTGGCCATGCAGGATGCGACTGCGCAGATGGCCATTCTCCAGTTTATCTCGGCCAAAATGCCCAAGGTAGCTGTTCCCACCACTGTACACTGTGATCATTTGATCCAAGCTTACACAGGAGCCATGGCAGACCTTGTAGCGGCAGAAAAGACCAACAAGGAAGTGTACGACTTTTTGCGTTCCGCCGCGATGAAATATGGCATGGGATTCTGGAAGCCGGGTTCGGGAATCATCCATCAGGTGGTTTATGAGAACTATGCCTGTCCCGGAACCATGATGATTGGAACCGACTCTCACACCCCTAATGCCGGCGGCATGGGCACCATCGCCATTGGCGTGGGTGGTGCCGATGCGGTCGATGTCATGACCAGCCAGCCTTTCATGACCAAAATGCCAAAACTGGTGGGTATTAAATTGACCGGCAAACTGAGCGGCTGGACAGCATCGAAGGATGTCATCCTGAAAGTAGCTACCATGCTGACCGTTAATGGTGGAACCGGAAAAATCGTCGAGTACTTTGGCGAAGGAGCCCGAAGCATGAGCGCCACCGGCAAAGGCACCATCACCAATATGGGCGCAGAAATTGGTGCCACGACATCCACCTTCGGTTATGACGATATGATGGATCCATATCTACGCGCTACAGACCGTGGCCCCATTGCCGACCTGTGCAAACAATACGCCGATCATTTACGGTCTGATCCTTCTGTAGAAGCGGACCCGAAAAAATACTACGATGAATATTATGAAATCGATCTCAGCACCCTAGAGCCCCATATCGTTGGCCCGCATACGCCGGATCTGGGCCGACCGGTATCTGCAATGAGCGCGGAAGTCGATGAAAAAAACTACCCGGAAAAACTTTCCGCCGCGTTGATCGGTTCCTGCACGAATTCCAGTTATGAAGACATGACCCGTGCAGTCAGCCTTGTCCGACAAGCCAAAGCGGCTGGTCTTAAATCCCAATCCAACTTGATGGTCACCCCGGGATCAGAAACCATTTACCAGACCATCAAGCGTGACGGCATCCTTCAAGAGTTTGAAGATGTTGGAGCAACGGTTCTGGCTAATGCCTGTGGCCCCTGCATCGGACAATGGAAACGGGACGACATGAAGAAAGGGGATAAAAACAGCATCCTCACATCCTACAACCGCAACTTCGCCAAGCGTAACGATGGCAACCCGGAAACTTTGGGATTCATCAGCAGCCCGGAACTTGTAGTAGCAATGGCATTTGCCGGTTCCATGAAATTTAACCCGTTAACGGACACCTTGAAGGACAAGGACGGCAACGATTTTAAATTTCAACCGCCGGAGGGAGAAGTTCTTCCGCCCAATGGGTACACCCCACAAGATGCGGGTTATGAAGCCCCGACCATGTCAGGCGAAGTCGTCGTCGACCCGACCAGTGAACGACTGGCGATTCTCGATCCTTTTCCAAAACAGGACCCGGTCAAGGACTATCAAGACCTTCCCGTATTGTTCAAGGCCAGTGGCAAATGTACCACCGACCATATTTCCCAAGCAGGTCCGTGGCTCAAATTCCGCGGACATCTGGACAATATCAGCAACAATATGTTCCTCGGTGCAACCAACGCTTTTCATCCAGAGACCGGACAAGGCAATAATCCGGTAACCGGAGAGAAAGATCAGGAACTCAACAAAATCGCCCGCAACCTGAAAGATTCTGGATTAGGTTGGGTGGCCTTTGCTGATGAAAATGTAGGTGAGGGTTCCAGTCGTGAACATGCGGCTATGGAGCCACGCCATATGGGGTGCCGCGCATTTGTTTCGAACTCCTACGCCCGCATCTTTGAAGCCAACTTGAAAAAGCAGGCCGTCCTGCCTCTCACGTTTGCCAATAAAGCGGACTACGACAAGATTCAGGCAAAAGACAGAGTCACTTGTGCAGGCCTTGATCAAATAGCTCCGGGCAAACCGGTTACGCTGACGATCAAACACGAAGATGGATCCAGCGATTCTATTCAGGCCAACCATACTCTCAACGCTGACGAGATCAAATGGTTCCAGGCTGGGTCGGCTCTCAACTACGTCGGTTCGCAAAAGTAGTTATCGTAATGCGCAAAAATAAAAACCCCGGCAGCCTAAGGCTGTCGGGGTTTTTTTATGCGAGGAGCCCCCACTAGGGAGTGAAAAAATAAAAGCTACCAACTTACCGTCAATAGTGGACTTGCCCCCTTTACTAAGGCCTCTACCCTTTGATTACTGATTTAACAATAAGGGCAGCTAGGGAGAGTAAAAACGTAATCATGGAGAAAAAATCATCACATTGGCCCCACACCTAGTGAGATCCAGCCTTTCTTTTTTCCGCTGCGCCATGTGATGTGAACCCAGTCGCCTTTTCTTTTTATAATTTTGACACGGGTGCCCTGCTTGAGGCGGTTGCAGATTTCACCTTCAGGTTTGAGGTGCACGGTCTGCGATTTATCCAGCAATAATTCTTCCAAGATAAATGCTCGTTTTATTTCGGGTCAGGTGTGGAGTCAGGTTTGATATGAAGAAATTTGTCTTTTTTAAATTTTCCGTTTCTCACTATCTTCAATAACTCGCCGGGTTTGGGTTGGCTGGATTCTTTTCGTCCATTCATGACAGAGATATCCAGATCCTCGCGCTTGTTCCCCAACTCTTTTTCCGCAATACTCTGGAACGTGTCGCCTTTTCTTACTTCATAGATATCAATATACTGAGGCTTGTGACGTTTTCTATCCTCACCATGTTTTTGTCCTTCATATTTCAAACCGCGAATTTGATTTAAATATCGCTCGCGATAGCTGTTCACGCTCTCCGGCTCATCGCTCATGCGTCCGGCTAAAAGTCCGGCTTTGACAATCCGATCACGGGTATCTGGATGGCTCGCTTGAAAAGCGTGATAGGATTGACCGGACATGATCTCCTTGCGCCTAAGGCTTTTTAGGAACCCGGACATCCCAAACGGACTGTACCCTGCTTCCATACCATTCAATATCCCATGTTCGTCCGACTCAATTTCTGCCTCCCGGCCATATCCCATATTGATTTGCTGGAACATGGCTGTGCTGACCGTCAACCATTGCCCCGCGTTCTTCGGACTTGCAATCGCTCCTCCCAGGGCTAAAATCTGCGAACCTATACTCCGTACCATCTGCTTGGCACCATGATGAAATATGATGTGTCCAATCTCATGCCCTAAAATTCCGGCAAGTTCTGCCTCGCTGTTCACCATGGCCATGAGGCCAAGAGTCACATAGACATAGCCGCCGGGCAAAGCAAATGCGTTGATATCCGAACTGTCCACAATGCGAAAATAGTAACTCGAAAAAACCCTGTCAGAAAGTTTAGAGACAAGTTTCTGCCCTATTCGGTTGACGTATAGCTGGAGTTCCTTATCTTGATAAATCCCGTATTGCTGTGTGATTTGCTGATCGGCACCCTTGCCCATGGCCAATTCTGTTTCCTGAGAAATGAAGGGGACGGAAAGAGTATCAACCGGGTAGAATAAAACAAGGAGAGCCAAAAGGGGAGCAAATATGAAATTTCTAGATATTTTCGGCATAAAAGTCGCGGAGAACCTTCGTTGGAGAATAGCAATAGCTTTTTGCTATCCAAAGCTTTTCCTACGAGCCTAACAAGTTCTTGCTCATTGTGCCCACGGCGAGTGGACCGTTAGACAATCAGGCAGAAAGCTGTTTGATGCGGTCTTCAATTTTATCCAGGTTTGGATTTTCGGAAAACTTCATCTGTATTTCTCTTAAAATCAGCAATGCGTTGGACACATCGCTATTCAACTCATGGCATTTTGCAAGGCTCAAATATACTTCGAACAAGGGGAAACCTGTATTTGCGTCGATGATCGATTTAAACAAACCAATAGCCTTTTTATAGTCTTTTCTGGACTCATAGCTGTACGCCAACCCAACCTGTGCCAGCTGGTGATTGATTTGATCCGAGGAGGAATGACTCAACACCGCTGAGTAAAGCGCCTCGGCTTTATCGTACTCCTGGTTTTCAAAATGGACATCGCCCAATAATAATGACGCCCGTTCTTTTTGCGGACTATCTCCCATTTTTCCCCAGACCAGTTTCGCGTCAGAAGCGGGGCTACTGGAAGTGTCAACAATTTTCACCATTTCAAAATAGAACGCCTCATTCTTCATGGCCTGCGCGTCCTGATAATATCTGAAGCCTAAGAAAGAAGAACCCACCACGATGATGGAAACGATCCCACCAATAACGGCAGAACGGTTGGCCAAAAAGAAAATCATGGCTTTTTCAGAGGCGGATAAAAATTGATCTTCTTCCTTAAATAAGTCTTTTCGGCTGACTTTTAAACGCTTGGCCATGAGGTGAACCTTGATGTAATAGAGGAATATTTAAAAATTAACGATCAACTTAGATTATATTTGGATTATATATTGATGACTTCATTTAATCATAAAGGCAAACCCCAAACAAGCCATTTCTCTCAGCAATACAAGGCTGAATTCGCTATAATGCCTGAGATATCTTGTTAAAAGGGCTTTAACCTATGCATGAAAAAATTTCCATCATCGGCGCAGGGAGTTGGGGAACTGCATTAGCCATTCATCTAGCCAGCAATTTTCGCCATATATCTCTTTGGGTGTATGAAAAAGAATTGTGTGAGGCCATGACCGATAGCCGGGAAAACGTCTGGTTTTTACCGCGGCACCCTTTACCAGAAAATATCCACCCTACTTCATCTTTACAAACTGCCGGACAGTCGTCCTTGATCCTGCTGGTGGTTCCTACTCATGTGATCCGCCAGACTCTGACGCAACTCAAGCCTTTCATTCCAAAGGACTGCCTCATCATCAGCGCCAGTAAGGGAATAGAAAACGACACCCTTTTCACCAGCCATCAGATCATTCAGGATGTTTTAGGTGCAAATGTTTCCACCGCCACCATTTCCGGCCCGACGTTTGCCAAGGAAGTCGCCGAGGGTGTCCCTTCCGCCTTGTTGGCCTCGGCAGCAAACCTAGAAACGGCAAGACAAGTTCAAGAGCTTTTCACTACCGATAAAATGAAAGTGTTTGCCAACGACGATTTAGTAGGAGTGGAGATTGGCGGTGCTTTGAAAAATGTCATCGCTATCGCCACGGGAATTTCCGATGGACTGGGTTTGGGATTCAACACCCGGGCCGCTCTGATCACCCGCGGACTGGTCGAGATCAGCCGGATTGGAACGAAGCTCGGAGCCAAACCGGAAACCTTTTATGGCCTGACGGGTCTTGGAGACCTTGTACTCACTTGCACCGGAGACTTGAGCCGCAACCGGCAACTGGGAGTCCAACTGGGGCAAGGTAAATCCCTGCAAGAAATTACGGAGAACATGAAAATGGTCGCCGAAGGTGTCTTGACGGTGAAATCGGCTTATTCCCTGATAAAGAAATTCAACGTCCAGGCGTCAATCATGGAGGAGACCTACCGCGTTCTTCATGAAAACAAATCGCCCGCTCAGGCTTTGGAAGACTTGATGAAAGTTGAAATATCCACCGAGTTTGCCGGCATAAAGGGTTTGGAATGAACCCCGCGGATTTGAAAAAATTATTGAATGACCTGCACAAGCAAAAACTAACTCCCCAGCAGGCCATGAAAAAGCTTGAAACCCTGCCCTTTGAAAACTTGGATTTCGCCAAGGTTGACCATCATCGCGAACTGCGAAGCGGCATGCCCGAAGTCATTTATTGTCCGGGGAAAACCGTGGCTCAAATAAAGAAAATTATCCAGAGTATGAATCGCGCCGGCCACTCTGTTCTGGCGACCAAGTTATCCAAAGAAATTTTTCAGAAATTAAAATCTTTTCTGCCTAAAAATTCTGAATACAATGAAGCCGCGCAGACCCTGGTCATTGAAAAAAAAAAGTCCGGGAAAAAAAGCGGTTTGATCACCATCATCAGCGCAGGGACCTCAGACATCCCTATTGCAGAAGAGGCTTCCGTCACAGCTCGATTGTTGGGAAGCAAAACAGAAACCCTTTTTGATGTGGGAGTCGCAGGGATTCACCGCCTCTTCAACAATCTCGAGCAAATCAGGAAAGCGCGAGTCGTAATTGTTGTGGCGGGAATGGAAGGAGCCCTGGCAAGTGTGGTCGGGGGCCTGGTGGACAAACCCATCATAGCAGTACCCACCAGTATCGGTTATGGGTCGTCCTTTGGTGGCGTCGCCGCCCTTCTCACTATGCTAAACAGTTGCGCGACTGGAATAGCTGTCGTGAATATCGACAACGGATTTGGCGCCGGTTGCATGGCCCACCGCATCAACATTCTTGGGGAACCAACAGAGACTGAATGAGTCGGTTCATTCCCTCCTCAGGACTCACCACCGGTTCATAGCCAAAATCATTTTTAGCCTGGGAAATATTAAAATAATGAGAGGTTGCCAACTGTGATGCCAGAAACCGGGTCATAGGAGGTTCTTGTTTAATCCCTAAAAAATTGTATGCTCGTTCCAACAAATGACCCAGCTTTAATGCGATTCGGTAAGAGATACTGCGGGTGACAGGAGGCCTGCCTGTTTTTTTAAGCAATTCATTGATCCAGTTCCACAAATTTACCGGTTCGCCATCGCTGATAAAATAAACTTTCCCAGCTGGAGGCTTTCCTACCCCCAACGCATCACAGGCTTTGAGGTGTGCGGACACAGCATTGTCGATATAAATAATATCCACTTTGTTTTCTCCGGGCCCCACTCGCAGCAACCGACCCTTATCGGCTTTTGCTAAAATTCTGGGAACCAAATGCGGGTCTCCCGGCCCCCAGATGAGATGCGGCCTGATGGATACCGTGGCCAGATATGCACTATTAGCTTCGGTCACGAGTTTTTCGGCAAGCGCCTTGGTGCGGGAATACTCACACAAATAATTCTCTGGGTAGGGAGCCGTTTCATCCACGCCTTCAAGACTTGAGTCCCCATAGATGACACTGGGAGAACTGGTGAACACAAGCTTTTGCACGCCGTTAAGCAGGCAGGCCTTAATCACATTACGGGTTCCATCAACATTGATGCTGTAAAAATCCTCTGCCCGGCCCCAAATGCCGGGAAAAGCGGCAGTGTGAAATACAACTTCCACGCCCGCAAACTCCTTGCGAAGGAAATCAAAGTCCCGAATATCGCCCTGACATAATTTGATGGCTTTAGGAAGATGAGAATAGTGACGTCGACCCAAAACTTTAACGTCATGATTTTTTTCGCAGAGAGATTGAGCGATGCCGCCCCCAAGAAACCCGCCTCCACCTGTAACCAGAGCCCGCATACTATTTTCCTTTATGACCGCGTCTTATTCTACCGAAAGACCCGCTTTTGCATCCAACACCATAAAGTCAGTCGACGAACTTTGATCCTGGGAAAACTTATGATACCCGGCACAGGCAATCATCGCGGCATTATCGGTGCAAAATATTGGATCAGGAAAAGAGGCTTCGAATCCCCAAACTTGCGCCTCTTTTTGTACCGCCAGGCGCAAGGCACTGTTTGAGGCCACACCACCGGTCACGACGATTCGCGTTAGTTTCTCTTTCTTGCAGGCGCTAATAATCTTATCGACTAGAACATCAAGAACCGCATTCTGAAAGCATGCTGAAATATCTTCATCCGTCAGGGTTATGGGGCTGCCCTGCTCTCTTTGCTGCAGAAAGGTCCGGACCGAGGTTTTCAATCCGCTGAAACTAAAATCCAGAGAAGCTTTTTCGAGATAGGCGCGCGGGAATTTATGAGCTTTAGCGTTTCCTTTCCGCGCTAACTTCTCAATGGCCGGTCCTCCAGGATAAGGCAGACCCAACATTTTTCCTACCTTGTCAAAAGACTCCCCCGCCGCATCATCACGAGTCCGTCCCAGCAATTTATATTTTCCAAAATCAGAAACCCGGTACAGGTCGGTATGCCCACCGGAAACAACCAGCGCAATGAAAGGAAACTCTATTTTTTTCTGCAGAAAGATGGCAAGAAGATGGCCTTCCAAATGGTTCACCCCGATCATAGGAGTTTTCAAACCGTATGAAAGTCCTTTTGCAGTATTCAGACCCACCAATAATGAGCCAATCAATCCAGGCCCTATCGTGACGGCGATGAGATCGATATCCCGTAACTGCACACCAGCCTCAGCCACAGCCTCCTTAATAACCCGGTGCACCCGTTCGTTATGAGAACGCCCCGCCAGCTCAGGAACGATCCCTCCATACTCAGAATGGATATCATTCTGGTCATTGATGATATTGGATAAAAGCGTATCGCCGTCTTTCAAGACAGCGGCAGCAGTTTCATCGCAGGAAGTTTCTAGACCAAGAACAAGCATGGGTGGGAATCAATAAAATGTGATCGCCTGAAATCAGAGAAAAAAACAAACTTTATTTCATACTGATTTGGCTATCAGGGCCGGGAGTGGGTACCTGTAAATTTTTAAACATTTTTTTCATAACTTCCCAGCCCGAGAGCAGAGAAACTGCCTGTTCCAATTGGTTGTCCTTCAACAGGTCTTCATTGGCGATGTTTTCAGCAATTTCTTCCTTCTCGGTGCTTTCCACTTCGCTTTCTTGCTCGACATCACCAATACTGCTCTTACCCTTCAAATGTTTCTTTAAATCCTTTTCACGCAAAAACCTTCGCAGGCGGGTTTTTTCTTTGGGTTCTTCTTCCTTTTCGCCTTCCTTTTCCAAATCCTCGACGGCTGTTCTTTCAATAATGATATCCGGCTCAATGCCATTTTCCTGAATCACCCGACCACTGGGAGTGTAGTAACGGGCAGTGGTCAACCGCAGGGCAGACCCATCGCTCAGTGGTATGATGGTTTGAACAGACCCCTTGCCGAAAGTTTGCGTGCCCAGAATAACGGCCCGATTCAAATCCTGCAAAGCTCCCGCCACGATTTCCGAGGCACTTGCGCTACCGCCATTCACCATAATGATTAGAGGATAAGAAACGCCTGCCACCTTATCATGGCTGGTGAAGCGCATATTCTGCTCATCCGAACGACCTTTGGTATAGACGATCAGCTTTTCCCGGTTCAAAAATCGATCCGTCACTTCAACAGCCTGATTCAACAGTCCACCCGGATTGTTCCTGAGATCAAGGATCAATTTAGTGATGCCCTCTTTACTGAGGTCGTCGAGGGCTTTATCCAGATCCACACTGGTGTTTTTTGAAAAACTGCGGATTTTGATATAACCAATGTCCTTCTTATAGAGTTTTTTGACAACACTGCGGACTTTAATAACATCCCGGACAATGGTGAATTCCTTCGGAGCCTTGAAAGATTCCCTGAAAATCGTGATAGTCACGGGCGATCCGGTTTCCCCCCTGAGACGAGAGACCGCATCCTGAAGCGTCATATCAAGGGTTGATTCGTCTTCTATTTTTATAATTTTATCGCCCGGTTTAATACCCACCTTAAAAGCCGGGGTTTCTTCTATCGGAGAAACAACGGTCAGCACACCATCCCGAAGGCTGATCTCAATCCCCAGTCCACCGAACTTCCCGGTTGTCTCCACCTGCATTTCCTTATAGGACGCGGGAGGCAAATAGCTGGTATGGGGATCAAGGGCTTTAACCATTCCCTTGATGGCACCATCAATCATGTTGTTGCTTTCAACTGGCTCGACATAATTGGATTCGATCAGGGAAAGTATCTCAGAAAACACTTTGAGCTTGTTATAAGTATCCGGTTTAGGCTCTTCAACATTTTCTTCTGCGTAAAGAGTCTGTGTGGGGAACATTCCCAACATAACGATGACCAGAAACCGGGCAACCCCGGCCTTTATTCCTTTACCCACCGGTGACAAATTCAAAGTAGTATCTCCCTAAGATGTAAAACAACAATTATATATCAATTACAGGCCCTGCGCATCCATAACCATAATTTAACTCTACGACCCACTATTTCATAGCAGCCGTCTTGAACCAGCGGACGGGCTCAATAGGCTTGCCTTTTTCACGCATTTCCAGATAAAGAGTTTCCCCGACGAGAGACCCAGTGTCCCCACTGCGACCAATAATATCCCCACTCTGGACTACCTGATTTGGCTTGGCGTCAATGCTATCCAAATGACCATAGAGAGAGTGATAATCCTTTCCATGTCCAATAATCACCAGATTCCCGTAGCCTTCAAGCTCGCCGGTATAAAGAACTTTGCCATTAAAAATCGAGCGCACCGGCGTACCGGCTCGGGTTTTGATGTCAATACCATTATGCACAATGAACGAACCATATTGTTTATCTTTTTGCCTGCCGAATTTATTGAGAATTTTCCCCCTCACTGGCAGAGTCAACCTGCCCTTTTTATCCAAAATGTCAAGGCCTTCACCGGATACCAGCTTCGATAATAATTTTTCAATCAGCTGATTTAAATTACTGGAAGCTTTTTGAAGTTCCTTCCGAGTTTGAATTCCAAACTGCTTCTTTTTCTTAATTGTCCTTAAATATTTATTTTTATCTTTCCTGGCACTTTCAAACTCCTCCCGCTTCCCCAAGGCATCTTTTTCCAGCCGCACCAGCTTCGCTCTGACAGACAGAAGAGATTGTCGCTCGGTTTTCATGCCTTCAAGCTGATTCTTATAATCAGCCAGCAGGTTTGTATCATGCTGAGCGATCAATTCCATATATTTGAGGCGCTGCAAAAAGTCGCTTGTATCTTCAGATGAAAAGGCAACCCTAAGAGGAAAAGCCGGGCCCTCTTTATAAATCTGGCGAAACCGTTTTCCCAATAACAGCTTCTGGGCTTTCAACTTCTGCCCATTGGTGCGAAGATTTTCTTCAAGCTTAGCCAGTTTTTTTTTGTTAATCAGAAAATTCCACTGGTGAATCTTGAGCTCTCTTTCCTTCAGTTTTATTTGATTATCAACCTTTCTCAGATTTCTTAGCACTTGCCCTTCTTTTTTTCCTGCTGAAGAAATGAGTTTGTCTTGACTGACTATTTTTTTCCTCAGACGTTCTAATTCTTTTTGTTCATCCTGCAATAACGCATTAATTTGCTTGGAACTCTTCTTTTTAGCAATCATTTTTTCAGGCCATCCAGTTGAAGCAAAAAACAACCCCGCTAAAACAAAAACCACTAAGAATAAGGGTCTACGCTTCATCTTTTATTCAAAACCTGCATATATTGATAGGTTGAGATATAACTGGCAACCAGCCCAATCAACACACTCGCCCCAACAAGAATCAATAAAAATGGCTCGGAGATAAATTGAAAGTCCATTCCTCTTGCAATGGACTCCATGGAAGTTTGGAACTCGCTCTTTAAGTAATAATAGATAACCCCCATCAACCCTAAGGAAAGCAGAGAACCACATAATCCCTGCAACATCCCTTCCATCAAAAAAGGAATCTTGACAAAGTGCGGGGTTGCGCCGATCAACAACATCAACTCAATCTCATCCTGCCGGGAATAAATGGAAAGACGGATGGTATTGGAAATAATAAGGATCAATCCAAAACTTAGCAAAGCCCCTGTCGCCATAAGGAAAACCCGGCAGAAAACCATAAACTTTTCAAAACGGGAGATCCAGCTCTTGCCATACTCCACAGATTCCACACCCGGCTCATTCTGGATTTGTTCTGCAAATTCGCTGATATGTAATAAGCGATTATCAGACATCTTGAAACGGATCTTGTAAGAAGCCGGTAACGGGTTAAAACCCAGGTCAAGCTCTAAACCAGATCTCTCAGCCTGGCTTAGTCTGAATTCCTGCCAGGCTTGATCTTTGCTAACTTCTTCCGTAGATTGAACTCTCGAATTCGTTTTGAACAAGTCTTCCAGATTATTTTTTTGGGCAGGAGAAATATCGTCTTTCAAGTAAGTAATTAATTGAACCTGCTGATTCCAACTCGCCAAAAAACCATTCAAATTAAAAAATATAATAAGGAAAAGCCCCAAAATGCCTATCGAAATAGCAATGGTCACAACAGAAATCAGGAAGGTTTGCGCATTCGCGCGAACATTCGCAATTGTTGCCCGAAAACCAATTAACAATGCATGGATTGCCGAGTTCACGATGAGACAACCTTTCCGCGACTGAGAACAATGACTCTATGATTGCCCAGCTTCAAAATATCCTGACTATGAGTTGCAAATACAATGGTCGCCCCATTGCGATTCAGTTCCTCAAAAAGCTTTAAAATCTCAAGGGAAATTTCCTGATCCAGATTACCGGTGGGTTCATCCGCCAAAATAATCGGAGGAGCGTTCACCATTGCCCGGGCAATGGCCACACGTTGCTGCTCTCCGCCAGAAAGCTGGGGCGGGAAAGAATCTTTTTTGGGAGTCAGGCCCACATTCTTCAAGGCTTCCCAAGTTTTAAATTTGATGGTTTTTCGATCACGATTTGTGACTTCCTGAGCAAACGCGACATTTTCAAAAACTGTTTTATTGGTGAGAAGCTTATAGTCCTGAAAAATCACCCCAATGGATCGCCTCAAGGTATGCATGTTCCCGGCATTCAGCTTGCCAACATTGATCCCCTGCACCAAAACCTGTCCCTCTTCAAAATCCTCCCATCCGAAAAGAACTTTCAGTATGGTCGTTTTGCCCGCCCCACTCGGACCGGTTAAAAACACAAATTCTCCTCTTTCAATTTTAAGAGAAATGTCATCCAGTGCAGGACTACCACTGCCATATTTTTTAATAACATTGAATAATTGGATCATGCTCTGAATAAAAGTGAGGTGAAAATTTCAGGTGGCAAAATATGAAGAAACAAAAAATGCGGCGTCGTTCTAAAGGCTTTAATCCCCAGGTTTGCCTAAAAGCTCATCATGCTCATCCGCAAGAATAAAATCTGCGCCGAAGACATCCTCTGTGGTGTATTCTCTGGGAAGCATGGAAATCATGCCCGAACCATAAAACTGCTTGATCTGGTCGTCAGATAAAAGGTCGAAATTAATATAAGTTTTTACAATCAAACGGTCTTCAATCAATTCATAAGCAAAAACCCCGTCTGGACAAGTCAGAAACCCTTCATTTTCTCCATAAGTGGATAGTGCCTCATTAAAAAATGCATCCAGCGTGATAACACAATTTTCAAGGGACTGCGTTCTCTCGCTGAAACGGTCGACACAATGAGAAGTATAAAATACCTGAGGATGGGAAAAGGATTTAGTCAGTTTTCCTTTTTCGGTTGATTCTGTTTGGGCCGGGGAAACTACAGTACAAAAACCATTTTTTGAGAAGTCAATCAGCACCAAGACATCTTTGCCAAATCGCTTGGCGATCTTATGGGTCACCTCCCCTATAAATTTCTGTCTTTTTCGCAGGGAAATCTTAGCGCTACCCTTGAATTTTTTTTTAAATTCTTCTTTTAAAAAATTCTCAATTTGCGCTTTTTTAAAACCGAAATGTCTCTCGTCACTCATTATTCGCCTTTTTAAACCCATAATCCTGCAAACAATTATACATTATAGGAAAAAACAGTGAAAGCAAAGATTTTCACAACCTATTGTATTTATTATAAATAGCTGTATTATTCTGGCAGATAATTGCACATCGATAATATGCCTTGGTTTTCCGTGTTTAGCCGGGAATGCCAGAAAGAGGCTATGTTAAAATAGGCCTATGAACCCGACACCACGTATATTCTTAATGCTCCTTGGGGCGACCCTCTTGTTTCACACCACCCTGAATTATATGGAGGGTAATATAGAAGATTTTGAAACCGTTCCTCTGCCCCCGAAAAAAATTAAAAAGATCAGCACAAACAATCCCATTATCAAGATTAATGCCAAAGAAAGAAACACATGGCTGTTGGTGGATTTCAGTTCTGGAAAAACCCAAAAAATTTCTGAGGCCGACGCGGAAACGAGCAAATTGAATCAGACGGCTTGGGACCTGGGATTCAGCCGAACCAAAATTATCTCCAATGGTGGGAAAACCAACCCATCGGGGAAAACCGGGGTCATCAACCTTGGCCCTGTCGACTTTGATGATATTAGAGCAGCTCCCGAAATCGGCTATGCTCAGGACCACCGTTCACTTGGCAATTTGATCAACAAGGAATTGGCGGGCTGGTACAATTACCGCACAAGAACCCACAACATCGAATCCAAGCGAAACGTTTATGCTCTAAAATTAAATAATGGCACCTTCATGAAAATGAGGATCCTGAACTACTACTGCGGCCAAAAAGACCAGGAATGCCGCTCCATGATGTGCACCCGGGAGGAAGCGGCCTGCCTAACGATTGAATATATTCTGGCTGAACCCGGTTCTAAAACATTTCCAGACACCCGTCTTGTTAAGAACACCCAGTCTATAGAAAAATAATTGAATAAACTACTTCCCATTCTACTCGCTACAATATTTCTTGTTTCTTGCGAGAGCGAGAAACATGCCGGGATGATTCTTATTCCCGAAGGCAAATTTACTCTTGGCCTTAATCCTCAAAGCAGTCTCCTTCAGTTCATGTCAGACAAAACAGCCTCTCTCAACGCCCAACCCGAGCAGCAGTATTTTTTAAAGGCCTTCTATATGGATCAATTTGAAGTGACCTATGAAGAGTTTATGAAGTTCAAGCCTCAGGCTAAATATTCAACCCGGCAATTGAATCTAGCGATCAGCGGAGTCAGTTGGCATGAAGCCGAAGCCTATTGCCATTGGGTCGGCAAACGCCTGCCAACAGAATACGAATGGGAAAAGGCGGCTCGCGGTAGCGACAATCGCCTTTTCGTATGGGGTAACGATTTCGAAAAGGGCTCCGCTAATTTCGGCAAACAAGTCCTGCCGGTAAATTCTCTTGAGGGGGATGTCAGCAGCTATCGCATTTGGGGAATGAACGGCAATGTCTCAGAATGGACTTCAAGCTGGTACCAACCCTACCCAAATTCCACCCATCAGGATAAAAATTATGGGAAAAAGTTCAAAGTCACCCGTGGAGGTTCCATTAATAAACGCGAGCACGGTTTCATGAAAGAGTTCACAATGCTTCCCCACCGAAATATTTTACCGCCTGAAATGAGGTTCTGGGATACCGGTTTCCGTTGCGCTCGTTCGGTGCGAGGCCAGTGAGCAATAGCTCTATTTAGCAAACAATAATTTGTTGTGGCTGAATAAGCTCAGTCCCCTGCCACATCGGGTGGAGAAGCCGGTTCGTTAGATACAGGGGGCTCTGGACTTTCCCTCACAAAAGGCCTCGGCAAAGGAGGCATGGGCGATTGAATATCGCCGGGAATATCACTTTTTGAAAAATTATTATTTCCCGCCTCGCTCTTCTGTTCTGAAGTAGCCCCCTCAACCGACGCTCCCTCGACCGATGTCCCCTCGACCTTTCTTGTGGCGTGACTGGACCGTCGACGTCTTCCCCTCTGAGGTCCCCGCCGAGTAGAAGGTCTTCGTTGAGCAGATTTTCTTTCAGTGTTGGGCGTGGCATCTTCGGACTCCGTCTTTTCCGCCTCTTCCACCTCGCCTTCAACTTTAGCAACAGGCCTGGTCGATCTGGCAGGTCTAGCGGGTCTGCCCGACCTTGGAGGTCTGGTCGGTCTAGCGGGTCGAGCCGGTCTATCCGAATCGTTGGATTCAGGAGACGACTCTACAGGCTTGTCGATAAGCTTTGTATCCAACTCACCCACAGTCTCCCAGACTTCAGACACCGTATATTTGAAATTTTCATAAGCCAAACCCTCTTTGATCTCAAATCGAAAATCGACCAAATGCTTCGCTTTTAAATCTGCCAGAACGTTGAGCTTATGATTCAAAATATAATTGGAAATTTCCGGGGATACTTCCAGAGTAAGGACTTTTACTTTTCCTACTGCAATAATCTCATGAATTTTCCGTAGAACATTCAGAATTACAGAGCCCACCGAACGCACCAACCCTGACCCCCCGCAATGCCCGCATTGTGCAAAAACCCCTTCCTTGACCGGGGGTGAAATTCGTTGCCGGGACATTTCGAGCAAACCAAACTTGGAAATTCTAGCAATGTTGATTCGCGCCTTGTCTGTCTTACACGATTGCTTCATCATTTTCTCAACAGCGGCCTTGTTCTTTTTCTGGAACATATCGATGAAGTCAATGACAATCAGTCCGCCCAGATCCCTCAACCTGAGTTGTCGGGCAACTTCCTTGGCCGCTTCAAGATTCGTCGTCACTGCTGTTTCTTCCAGATCCAGGCCACCTTTGGTTTTACCAGAGTTGACGTCGATAGAAACCATCGCCTCTCCAATATCAATAACAATGGAACCACCCGAAGGCAGAAAAACCGTGCGCTGGTAAATCGATTCAATCTGTTCCTCAACATTGTATTCAGAGAAAAGAGGCTTCGTTTCTTTATAGAGCTTAACCAGATTTCGGTTACGGGGCATCACCAGCTTTATAAAATCCTTCAAAGCTTTATAGGCATCCACGTTATCCACGATGATCTGCGAGGTATCACTGCTGAAATGGTCTCGGACTGTCCTGACTACCAAATCCGGCTCTTGATAAATTAGAAAAGGTCCCGGTGTAGATTCATTTTTCTTTGCGTCTTCAATTTTGTTCCAGATTTTCAGCAACATCTGCATATCTTTCTGCAATTCGACCTTGGTCTGTCCTACACCGGCGGTACGAATGATCACTCCCAGATGTTCCGGCAAATCCAAATCGGCAACTATGTCCTTGAGTTTTTTTCTTTCAGCCTCATCCTCAATTTTGCGAGATACCGCGCTTCCTTGTCCCTGCATCAAAACCAGAAACCTGCCCGCCAAACTCATCGCATTGGTCAGTGAAGGGCCTTTGTTATCCCTACTCTCTTTCTGGACCTGAACCACAATACGCTGTCCACGAATCAGGACATCCTGAATCCGCACTTTCGCCTTTTTTTCGCCAGTGTGGACATAGGACTCACGCAAAACATCCTTGAAGGGTAAGAAACCATACTTCTTGCCACCAAAATCGACAAAAGCCGCTTCAATGGAAGGCTCGACCCGGTTGATCACTGCTAAATAAATATTTCCTTTAATTTGTTCCCGGGAGGAATGCTCGACGATGTAGTCATCGATAACATTGTTGTCCAGAACAACAGCCCGGCATTCTTCAGGATGCTGAGCATTGATCAGCATTACTTTTTTCGCGGTTTCACTTTTTTTCATTAGAACTTCTTCCTGACTTTTTTTTGCAGGAACCACCAACGGTAGGTTTCAAGGCCGGGCAAGCATTCAAAAGGTTGATATATGGGAAATTAACCTTTATAATTCAAATAATTAAATGCAAACTTTATTTTTTTGCCGGTCGGGATCACAGGGTATCTTTTCTTAGGTGAGGAAAGAAGGAATCTGTGTTTTAGGGTTGGTTTTTCCTGTCGGAAAGTCTATAAAAATGTTATTTAAATTCTTTATAAATTTCGATAAAAACCATAAATCTTTTTTTTGGTATAAATTCCTTTAGAAAGGGGAACAATCGAAACTCACTTATCACTAAAGCCGGTTAATTCCGGCACAAATTATTGATTTCTAAATCTGGGTACTTTTATATCCGACTTAATCATACCATTCTTATCCGAAAGAATGAAAATATTATTGTTGAATAAACGAATTATCCCGATAAAAACAATATAGTAAGATTGACGCATTTATAAGCAAAAACAACCGATTTTCAACCTTCCACGCTTCACTAAAACAGGGACTTATGATGGCCGTCTCAAACTCAAGCAATTCGATCGGAATGACCCAACTGGGATCGTTAAAACCGTCCGATTTAAGGGGCAAGACCATTTTTATCCGGTGCGATTTCAACGTTCCCCTGCGATCTACTGCAAAAGGATTCCGGGTCGCAGACGATACCCGAATCCGGCGTTTTCTGGATCTCACATTCAGGAAGATCCACGAGTTGACGGAAGGAGACTGCCGGATCATCATTGGATCACACCTCGGTCGGCCTCACAAAACGAAAGATCATTCTGGCTGGGACGGCATCTTCAACATCCAGTTTGTTTCTTCTCACTTCGACACTTTGATCCGAAGAGTTTATGGAGACACCTACACCATCTTCCCCCCTGAAACGATTGATTCCCACATGCAACATTCTCTGGAAATCGTTTCACACAAGCGCCTGCCGCCGGGAGGAATCAAATTTCTTCCCAATTTGCGTTATCTTCTGGATCCAACAAACACGGATATGTTCCGCACCGAATTCATCACCAAATTGGCAGATGTCGCTGATGTCTATATCAATTGCGCATTCGGTTGCAGTCACCGCGTTACAAAAAGCATCAAACTTTTACCTCAATTGATGCGGCAGGAAGGGAAACTGGTGGTTGCCGGTGTTCTTCTCTATGAAGAAATCAGCCGTATTGGAAAATTTGCCGGCAGAATACTGGCTCAGCCTAGAAAAACTCTAGTCGTGGCCGGTGGTGCAAAAATATCTGACAAAATTGAGATTTTAAAACAGTTCGTCTTGACAGGAGTCAAAAGTATTTTAATCGGAGGCAAAATGGCCAACGCTTTCCTTTTGGCCCAGCAACAAAAGGAATTACTACAACCTTTTCGAAATGAAACATTGCCTGCAAAATTACTAAGCCAGAAGGAAGCCGAAAACGAAGAACTCCTGCACGAAATCAACCTGGCCGAAGAAATCATTGAGCTTGCAGAAGTCAACAAGGTCAGTCTACTCCTTCCTCAAGACTACAAAGTTGTCACTGATTATCAGAGCACTATTTTTGAAAATAAAACTTCTCCCGACTTCTCAAAAGAGCTCCAGCTTGATTTAGGCGAAAAAACCATCAGCCAATTTGAAGAGCTTTTCAAAGATATCAAAAACGTATTCTGGAACGGGCCTTTGGGTGCCTACGACCATCCGGCATGCACCTATTACGCAGAAGGCTCTCTGGAGTTAGCCAAATTGCTTTTTCAAATGTCCCTGACTGATTCCAAACTATCTGTGGTTATTGGCGGGGGAGATTCTGCCGCGATCCTGAACAAAATAGGAATCACCGAATTGAAAAAAATGATCAAGGTTCAGATTGAGAAACAGTTCCCCTCAACCATAAATCGAAACCAGATATCCATCGACTTTCTTGAAAATGATTCTTACCAATTATGGAATTATTTTTCCAGCAATTTCTTCGTATCCACTGGCGGAGGAGCTTCTCTGGAGTTCATTCAAGGGTTCTTAAAAGGAAAAGCAAAAGGGGATATGGCTTCCTACCTTCCAGGAACCGCCACATTGATGGAGCTATGTGAAATATAGCCCGGTTGCAAGGCAGACAATTTTCCCTCGCAGCTTTTTAAAATTTCCTGCAGTTTTTCACTTTCGTTGATCAGATCGATATAACACTTTCGAGTTTCAATCGCCAAAAGGCATATATTGTCACCCCCCACATTTTCTTTTCTTTTGCTGAACATATCGGTCAGGGGCTTCACTTCAGGATTACTGAACCCCAGCACTTCAATTTCCTTATCCACGTTCGTGATGTCCTCGCCGAACCGGCCAATTTTGGGAGAACTCCCTTTGCGGCCCGATGCCCCTTTAATAATTTTTCCGCAGAGCCTCTGTCCCGCATGGGCCAGCTTCGAGATAGCGTCCAATATCAAATATTTTTTTTCCAGTTGTTCTGCAAGCGCTTCAATATCAGAACAATCGTATTCCTGTGACAAGTCTTCGCAGACACCGAGAAAATCATTGCCTGGAATTACCTTTTTATCGTCAAGACTCGCTCTCCATAAAAGACCATAAGCCGACCGGAGCAAATCATTCACCCTAAGCCCACACCTGACAAGGGGCCGCAATCTAAAATTCATGTCAAAGCCAATCGCTGTTTCATAAACATTCACCTCAGAGTCCGAGGTGATCGTTTCAGGAAGACTCCACGACTGGGTTTTGATATGCCCTTCAATCGCTGAGAAGAGATGTTGTGGGCGAACCTTTTCTACACAAACAATATTGTTACAGTGGACTCCATAACTACATGGTGCGCAGGAAATTCCTGCCTGAAAAATTAAATGCCCAGGAGAAAACGGTGCTGTTTCATAAGGATGCGCATGAGCAAAAAAGAGCCCGACAATTTTTGTTCCTAGCGCCGCAGCCAAGTGCATCGTCCCGGTATCATTGGTAACCAGATATTCACATTTCTCCAACAGCTGAGACAATTCGCCGAGACTGGTTTTACCAGCAAAGTTCGATATTCGGTCCTTATTTCGCACCAGACTGATAATATCCTCAGCCACCTTATTTTCAGATTCCACACCAAAGATGAGAATTCTGGCATTGGTTTTTTCGATCAGCATATCTGCAAGATTTGCAAAAGCTTGAGCAGGCCACCTTCGGTCCTCCAGACTGGAGCCCGCCTGAAATCCGATCAAAACATCCTCACAATTTGAAGGCCACTCAGTGTCGAATGAAGGCTGGTTTTGTGGTCGCAGCACTTCAATGGAACGACCCTTTACATTAATCCCGGCACTACCGGAAAAAATCTCAACAAGGTTAAATTCATTATAAGTACGATTAAAAACCTCCACCCCAAAATACTGCATCCAGGGATGCCCTGTCATACGATCACCAAACTCATTGCAATGAAAACCAATGACATTTTTGATATCCAAGTAGCGCACCATGAGAGCGCTGAATTTTGAGTGACTCAAATTCACAAGCAGATCATAGTTCCTGCCCCTGATATCATCCAAAGACTCTTCAAGATACCGATATACCTTTATCCACGATTGGTCTTCCCAGTTCTCACTTATATCAAACTGCTTGAAGTTGAGAACGATTGAATCATCCACATTCGGTATAAGAGGTACAGCGCTGGCAAAATCGCTGGTAACCAAAAGAGTTATTTTTGATTCAGGATACTTTTCCTTCAATCCTCTAATCAGGGGAGTCGTCTGAATCATATCTCCCATTCGGGTCATACTGAGTATTAAAATATTTTCAGCCACGATCAGACATTCTCCTTTAAAATCTGATTCATCATCAAAAATAAAGACTCATTATTGTCCAACGCCCCTTCTCCCGCATGGATATGATCAACTACCGTCTTCAAGGAAAAAGGATGCTGGCCTCTGAACTGTTGTAAGTATTGACCCAGTTCTGTACTTTCACCTGCTTGTCCGATGCAATAATCCAACGGATCTCTCTCGATGGCTTCCATGGATTCAAGAGCAGGCTTGCGGTCCAGAAAAATATGCAGCAATAACTCCTGCATACGATGCTCCATAGTGTGCTCCTTCAGAACACGCTGGTAGGATTTTAAAGCAATTGTATTTCTTTCCTCAGGTCGGGCAAGATAATAATCAATTTGCTCGCGCATTTGATCCAGAGTGTCGAAAGCAATTATCTCTTCGCCCACTTTGAACATGCGTGACAAGTCTTTCCGGTTATCCACCAGTTGAAATCCCCGGCAGGCAGAAATCTCAAAAGTCCGTGGATTCACAAAATCACCATCTGGATTAATTCCATAATGGTAGGTGGAAGAATGCAGATTCAAATTAATTTTAGCGGCGTTATAAATTTTAACGGTTTCTTCTGTTGATACCCGTTTATTATTATTTTGCACCTGTCGGCCTAATGGCGTTTCCAGATTCCAACCTTCTCCCCATATCTTGAAATCAAGATCCATCAACCGGGGAAAAGACTGCACACGATTATGATAAGCCGCTCCCATGAATGAAATATCGGCCTGATAATCCTTCCCCATGCCCTCCAACGGCTTATGGGCATCCGGGAAACAAGCCTGCGGTAGGTAGTAGCAGTCTCGCACTCCTTTGGATCGCAATGCGTCATGAAACTCTCCGCCTTGCAAAGTAAAAATATGATCATAAGAAGTCGCTATCTCATTCCAATACGGCAAAGTCCTGAAATCTTCCACGAACCAGAAAACAACGGGAACTTGTAACGCTCTCAGTTTTTGAATCGCATCAGGTGTAAGTGGTGCCTGGGCAAGCGCCAGAACCAGATCCGGTTGAAATTCTGCGGCCTTAGCAGCTGCTATTTCACCCATGAAGTTCATAAAATTACGGGAAAGAATCTCAGAGTTTTCTGGATGGCGCGTCACTTTCTTTAACGAAAAAAAACCTTGCTCAAACGCTTCGCAATCTACGGTGGCGACCTCATGCCCCATATTCTTCAAAGCCCCGGCACAGTGATGCGCCGTTGGCAAAGAGCCGCCATACATGGGATTGACAATCATCACTCTGAGAGTGCGTTGCTGGAGCAGGCCTCTTATCACCAGACCCTCATCCAGCCTATTGTAGTAGGTCTCACCAATTCTTATGGAAGGAGAATGTTTAAAAACATTCCAGCAATCCGGTTCCAGCCGGGCAAGCAGGCAGGCAGGCGTTTCTCCAATCCTGAAACGCACCTGTGACAAAAAAGGCCGTATGTCTATGCATGTCATATAGGCCCTGAACAGAGTCATCAAAGGCTCTACGACGATCAACTCCCCCGGACATTTCTGGAGCAAGGCCTGAATGTGATAACCAAAGCCCAAACCATAAACCACCGTTTTGCGTTCCGGGTTGAGAACAAAATCCGCTGTCGTTTTTTGCCCTTCCTCTAAGGGACGGTATTGACTGTGCAAAGTAACTCCAGCAATTTTGGGAACAGGAAACCCATCCTTTGCTGAAATGACGTTAACATTCTCAGGAAAAGGTTGCAGGGCAACACGTTCCGCAAGTTCCGGATCGTATTCCCGCAGATGCTTTAGATTTTGATCGAAGAAATCCATTGTTATTTACTTAACACCACATCAGACCGTACACTCTCCATCATTTCCCTGGCAGCCTCATGTTCCGGGTCGAGAGCGAGGATATGTTCCAGGCTCTTGATCGAGTCCTCAAACTTTCCACTTTTGTACTGAACACCGGCCAACCCAAACCGCATACTCAGGTTAGCGGGATGAAGTTCCATGAATTTATTTAAATGCATCTCAATTTTCTCATACTGTTCCAGTTTATAGGAGAGCTCCAAAAGGAATTTGCAAGCAGAAAGGTTTTCAGGATTTGCGTCCAGAGCCCTGCAGAAGTAATCCACCGCTCCGTCCAAATCCTTCCTGTTAATCCTTGCCATGCCAAGGCCACAATAGGCTTTATCGTTATCGGGATCATGTTCCAGCGATTTGTTAAAACAAACATCTGCCCTTTTGCTATCGTTTCTGTGGAGCGCCAGCAACCCCGAGCCTAACCAGCCTCTGGAATTATCAGGTTGCTTCAAACAGGCTTGATCAAAGCAGGTCTCGGCCTTGTCAGGAAGTTGAAGCTTCATATAGCAATCACCCATGCCAATCAAAGCCTGAACGTTATCAGGAGATATTTTAATGATTTCACCAAAAAGCTTTAAAGCGATCTCAAAATCCCCCGAGTTCGATACCTCTGAAGCTTCCAACAACAAATGATCAATCTTTAAATCGGTATCGCCATCTTCAAACATGTCGTGTCCCTCATTTTTGTTAGCATTTATCGGGCTTGCAATGACTTGATATTGAAATACAAAAAATCGTTTAATCTCTTCAGGAGTTAAATCCTTGACCTGCGTCCTGCCAAAGTTAAGGGCTGTGGAATTTGCCAAAGAAAACTTTTCATATTGCGGGTCTAGAACCTCTTCAACGGCCTGAATGGAATAACCTGCCTTGGAAAATAGTTTCACGATTTCCTTATAGGTGAAGAAGCGGAGATGGGTTTCATCAAGAATTCCTTCTTTCTCATAAGTCCAGTTGCCTTCAATCAATTGATGGATCACTCCATGAAACTGGACATTAGGAATACTGGCCACAACGGTTCCTCCTTTTTTCAGTAAACGCCGGACTTTCAGCAAGGCAGAAAGAGGATCGACTAAATGTTCCAGAACGTCCGCAAACAAAATGCAGTCAAAGGAGCCATCGCTGTAAGGCAAATCAATCGTTTCAATACTACCTTGCAGCACATCATCAAGAACTTTTTTAGCAGCTTCGGCGGCCTGGGCATTCAACTCTATTCCTGCTACAAAGGCACCGGAACGTTTTTTGAGTTCCCGCCCTGTCATTCCCGCCGCGCAACCCACTTCTAAAATGCATTTCGCATCACTTGGAATGAGGGGAATCAAATCATTTCTGACATTTTCATAATAAGAGGGAGATTTTTCACTCGACGATTTTTCATTCATGCAGGCAGACTTCTTTTCCTCAATATTGCCAATTTTTTCGTTTAGGACTTGAATAATCGATTCCGCGCGATGCACATAAGTATGTCTGGCCAGCACCTCTTTCCTCCCGGCACTGGCAATCTTTTCCCTCTCCGACGCATTCTCAAGGTAATGAGAAATGGTTGCTTCAAGGTTTTCGTCGTCATAAATGACCAAATGCTCTTTATCCTTGAAGAGTTCTTCCAAGCCACTACCGGGCGCAGGGTCGGTGACCAGCATACTGCCGCTGCATAAAGCCTCGAACACCCGCATATTGAGATCATTATTGATGGCATTGTTAAAAACGATACGGGACTTACTGAAATGCTCTGCCATCTCATCCATGAATTTTCTCTGGCAATCCAGATCAAACTGTTTTTCTATTTTATCCAGGAGATTTCTGCGGCGGTCCCGCGTTGAAGAAATGGAACCGACAAAACCCACATCACATTGCTTTGAGACCGTCACCTTTCCATGTATTTCCGTATCGCAAGCCAGAGGTAGCCACATGACATTTTTGATCCCCGCCTGCGTCATGGTTTGTACATACGCTTTTTGCGCGAGAAAGACAAAATCGAAATTTTTGGCTATTTTAAGATGCCGGTCAAAATCTATATGAGTGTCTATGAGATAACAAACCTTGGGCAATGCATGTTCTTTCAGGTCTACCGGAATATCGCTCAAACCCGTCTCGACCCATAAATAAAAATCAGGCTGCCATCCATCGGGTAGTCCTTCCATGACCTCTTTCAATGAATCCGCATTCCCTCTGTATATATCCTGTGGGGTGATTTCCCAATTCAGGGCTTCAAGGTTCCAAAGTTTGATGGCTTCTTCACTAATCTGAGCACCGCATGTAACGACATTGTGGTTTTGCCGGAAAGCTCTTTCCAGATAATGCGCGGTGGTAGCGGGATAGGACACAAAATCCATCAAAATATTTTTGCGGATTTTTTCCTGAAACGGGATGGCCTCTTTTTGTAGGTTGATTCCGGTTCGATGCAAAAAATCTAGAACCGATTTTTCAATCGCCTTCTGCCAGGACTGAAGAAACCGGTTTAACGGAAATTTTTCCTGGACAGTTTTTTGCGCTTGTTCCCCTAACCTCCTGGCCTCTTCCGGGTTCTTTAAAAGAGATTCAATGCGCTGATTTAAATAGTCGAGGTCTTTCGAGATATAACCATTTTTACCATCTTCAATGGGTGAAGATTTGTTCCATGAGCTGACCACCGGCATTCCGGTAGCCATGGCTTCAAGCATACTCAAATTATATCCATCCTCATATTCGTCCACCGTGGTATTGATGAATACCCTGGATCCCCTGAAATTTTCCAATAGATCCTGAAATCCTTCAGACAATCGCGAGCCAGGAATATTAGGGTTGAGACCCAAGGTCGTCAAAGGATGGCATCCCACGATTTGTTGACTGATGGAATAACCCATCATCAAATCCCGTTCCTGAAGAAGGTTGCCGACTTGCAGAACCGTCTCCCTGTCACCGAGGTAGCCGCCATATTCCGAGACATCCAGTCCAGGCCGAATCAATTCGCCGGTCAATCCCCAGTCCTGTCGCTTTTTCTCAGAGATAAAAACTTTGTGGACGTCCTTTAGAAGAAAATCCACTTGGTCCAGATACTCTTTCCGGTTCACCTTGTCTTTGCCCAACTTGATTTCAGTGGTCAGGCAGTTGTGAAATACAGCAATCTTGGGGAGGGAGTAGTCCTTCACCACTATTAAATCTTTAATGTTGTGTGCGATAATGAGGTCGAGTTCGCCCAGTTCCAGCATTTCCTCAGCTATTTTTTGGGAGATAAGGCGTACGTTTTGTGGAACAGGACGCATATTCTCATCCCAGCGGCGGTAGTGGCCGGGAGCAATTTCAGGCTCAACGATGAGGAATTCATGGCCTGTCCGCGCCAGCAGGCACAGATAAGGTTCGTGCCAATTAAATGAAAGGATTTTCAATTTCATGGGCAAGGAAGCTCCAGAGAATAAAAGACTGTCCTTTCCTTTTTCGGTGAAACGGGAGAATGACTTAACCCTTATTATTTATGGCTTTGGAACCGGGGGGAATACCAGAAAACAGGCTATGCGGGAACCCAGAAAATTAATTTGTAACCAACCGGTAAGAATTTCATCTTATTAACGAATAATTCAAATAAAAATCATCAAAAATAGAACATAGAAATCAATTTTATTCCTTTAATTATTAACTTAGGCAATAACTCCAAAAATCCATGTCATACGATCCAAATTCAAAAAAAATAAAGAGTCGGGAGCGGCTGATTGAATACCGTAAGGCTTTTCTAGAGAAGCAGGCGCTAAAAGGGGAATTTCCTCAAGGCCATGGAGATCTTAACCGTGATGGAAATCCGACAGTTCCGCCGGGTCAAAGTGTAGTCGAAACCTGGCCGGTGCTGGATCTGGGGGTGACCCCCGAGCTGGATGAATTCTCATGGAATCTGACTGTTTCAGGTTTGGTCAAGACTGTGAAGACCTTCGATTGGGAGGAGTTTCTCAAATTACCGCAAACCACGGACATTTCCGACTTTCATTGCGTCACCACTTGGAGTCGACTGAACAATAATTGGAAAGGTGTAAAATTCTCCGATATCGCCAAACATTGCGAGGTGCTCCCCAGCGCCAAGTTTGTCTATATCAAGGCTTGGACGGATACTCAACGAATTTACCACTGGAAGAAGCCATGAAATACGATGTCCTGTTGGTCCATGAATGGGAAAACCAACCCCTTGTCAGGGAACATGGAGGTCCTGTGCGGATGATCACCCCACAACTCTACGCATGGAAAGGGGCCAAGTGGATCGGCGAGATCATTTTTCGAGATAGCGATGAACTGGGGTTTTGGGGAAAAAGAGGCTATTCCAACACTGCGGAACCCTGGCTGAACGACCGTTACTGCTGAAGCTAATGTTCACGTCACACGTAAAGTTTTCAATTTCGAAAAAGATTCAGATTCCATGATCGCCTTGACCCCGGCATCCCCTATTCCCGTGTCGAACAACAAGAGGCTTTCAATATTGGTCAAGGTTTTAGTGTTGGCAAGAAGTTTGGCCGACTCCAAATGCAGATAATTTCGCGCCAAGTTGAAATGTTTAACCCTTTGCAACACTTTCGATTTAGCCAGAACCTTAATACCCTTCGGGGTAATATCCGTCCGATAAAAATTTAATTTTCTCAGATTGGCAAAGGTTGGCGCCTTCGCCAGTGTTATCAGAGTTTCATCCCCGACAGGATTTTCCTGAAAAATTAATACCTGCAGTTTTCTGAATTTCTCCGATTGAACAACGGCCAACCCACCTTCGGGCCCAATATTGTTATAGCGTAAATCGAGGAGAGAGAGATTTTCCGCAAAATCAGCCGACGGCAACTCCATAACCCCTTTATCCGAAATATTATTTTCTCCAAGATACAACCGCTTCAAATTTTTAAACTGGTGACAATGAAACAAATGGTGAGCACCGCGCCAAGTCAGTTTATTTCGGGAAAGGTCGAGGTTCTCCACCTCAAAGATCCGTTTGGTTTGAACCAGGGCTTCGATCCCCTCATCGCCAATAAACTTGCCATTCAATTCCAATGCCTCGCCATCAAGGCTTTCATCGATAACCCGATTAATATAATCCAACTTGACCTGGGTAACCATATTCAATCTCTCTTGGGCTTTAAGTTGAGGGCGCAGCGAAAACCAATATCATTAAAACCCCGCGATAAAGGATAGCTCCAGTCCCGATATCCCGATGCCATCGCAACCACCGAATCTGACCACGAGCCGCCTCTTCTAACTTTCATAATGCCTCGTGTTGGTCCTCTGGGATTATGCAGGATATCGGCATAATAAAACTTGACCGAGAACCAATCCGCAACCCATTCCCAGACATTTCCACCCATGTCATGAAGTCCGCCCGAATTGGCAGGAAAAGACCCGACCGGGGAAGCCTTATCGTTCAACTTCAATCCACCTCTGGCAGGAGGATTCATAAGATCGAACCCCTCACCCCAGGGAAAGTGACAACCATCACCGTTGCCTGCGGCTCTTTCCCACTGAGCTTCACTGGGAAGCGCCTTACCAATCAAGTGGCAATAGTCCGCAGCTTCATACCAATTGAGTTTTGAAACCGGGCAGTTGTCGCAGTCAGAAAAAATACTGCGGCGCAGATAATGTTCTTCGAATAATTTTTCAAATTTTTCGTTGGTGACTTCAAACTTATCGATCCAAAACGCATCCAGGTGAACCTTCTGCTCCGGGGCTCCGTGTTGCGGTCCGAAACGGTCACAACCTCTTTTGAACGTGCCCCCGGGGATCAGAACCATACCTTCAGTTATACTGGATTCCTGTCCCGAAACGGGTTGAGCGCAGACAATAAAAAGGACGCCCACGCACAGGCGCTGCAATAACCCAGCGATATAAGTAAGCTTCGGGAAACTCACGCGAATTCTCTAAGTGCTCCCAATATGGCAAGTGTTGCCTTAGATCGGTTTAAAGTATAAAAGTGAATACCCGGGGCCTTGTTCTGCAACAATTCCCGGCACTGTTCAATAGCATGCTCAATACCGATCTGCCGAACCTTTTCATTATTATCCTGAACCCCTTCAAATTTAGCCAGTAAGGCTGGGGAAAGAGTCGCCCCACACATTTTGGTAAATCGCTGTATCTGCTTGAGATTCAAAATAGGCATGATTCCAGGAACCACAGGAACATTGATATTTTTCTTTTGCGCTCTATCCAAAAATTCAAAATAGTAGCGGTTATCAAAAAACAACTGGGTAACCAGGAAATCCACCCCACTGTCCACTTTTCGTTTTAAATTTTCTATATCCTTATCAAGATCCTTACATTCCACATGCCCTTCAGGGTAACAGGCCGCGCCAATGCAAAATGAAAAATTTTTTTTCATGAAGGCCACAAGCTCATTGCCATATTCAAAGCCGCCTTCTGTTTTTACAAATTTTTCCTCGCCCTGTGGGGGGTCGCCCCTCAACGCAAGAACATTCTCAATATTTTGAGCCTGCAAACTTTCAAGCACCGAACGGATCTCCTGCTGGTCATGCCCAACGCAGGTCAGGTGGGCCATGCTTTCAATACCTATATCATTTTTTATCTTTCCAACCAGATCAACGGTTTTAGCCCGCGTACTCCCGCCTGCCCCGTATGTCACCGACACAAAGCCTGGCGCAGAAGGCTTTAACTGGCCAATCGTTTCGAATAAAGCTGTAAAGCCATCGGAATCCTTCGGAGGGAAAAATTCATAAGAAAAAACCGGGGATGATGAGTTTAGCTTTTCATTTATTTTCATGGCTCGATAATAACACAAGGCACCTCTAGCGAGGCAGTCAAAAGCTATTACAATCTGCCCCCGGCGGTACGCCGGTCAGGATGGATCAGGTATATATTCGTAAATACCAAACTTCTTCAGGTAGGATAAAAATGAAACCACATTCACCAGTTCGACCGGCTCATCTTCAATTGAGTTAATCGCTTCATTGGTAAAGTATCCGGTGGTGATCAAAATTCCCCGCGACGCACCCTCCCCCTTCACCGTATCTAAAAAACCCCTAACTTTCATTTCATTAACCGTTTTTCCTGGAGGATCAATAATGCAGAGGGCAATATAACTGCCGCCGACGACAGGCGTCTCATCATTCAAGGCAAGTTCCAGCTCATGATCGTCTGCCCAGACAGAGTGAACATACTCAAGATTAAATTTTTCCAGAAATTCGATACACTTCGATTTGAAGGCGTCTCTATCGTTGAGGTAGAAGGGGACATCTGAGGGACTGTCGAAATGAATCTGCTCTTGCGGAGCGGGAGGTGAGGTTTTCTTCAAGAAAAAAATCAGGATAATACCTATAAAAAATGCAACGAATATAATCCCGAAGATGGCCACTTATTTTATCATTTCATCCCAAATTTTTTCTTTTTTACCTTCTTTTATCCAGCGGTCGTTTTTGATCATCTGGCTAACTGCAACCCAGAACACCCAAGCCACAAACAGTAGCATAGTTCCGATGGGGATATTATCCGGCTTGGTCGCGATTAAAAGAAAGTTTTCGAGTCCTGAGTTTTCCATTTTATGAGCTCTGTTAGCGTTAATGATTAATCATATTACATTTTAGACGGATGGAGCAATTCTATTTGTCTTCTTCCTCTTCCTCTTCGTCATCTCCACCCTCTTCAGCAGCACGTTCTTCACCAGCAGCCTCTTCTTCACCCCCGCCATCTCCCAAGCTCACATCAAAGTCCAGCTCAGCGGTGTTGTAGGCAACGATCAAGTCTTTCAACGTATTCACCTGGGTGTCTACATCACCCACCGTTTTGATCTCACTGTATTTGGTCGGTATTTTATATTTATCGCCATCCTTAACCCAATGAGAAGGCATCGGGGTCCAAGGGATCAGAGTGCGGGTGTCTTTGAGCCATTTTGGTATCCAATCCTGTCGCAGCCTTTGACTGGCCAATGAGAATTCAATTCCTTTTTGCCCATCATCATGGCAACGTCCGCAGTCCATATAGCTGACCATTTCAGCGCCTTTTTGTGCAACAGCACTATCTTTACTTTGGTGGATACCCGCCTCATAGCCACTACTTGGAGATAACGCTTCAAAGTAGGCCGTCAAATCCCTCACTTCTTTATCGGTGAAAAAGAAAGTGGGCATCTTTACCTTGATCCAGGTTCTAACAGGTGTCGGCTCTTTCAGAAAAGAGAACAACCAGGAAGCTTTGAGCCGTTCCCCCACATGATAATCTCCCATATCCAGTGGAGGAGGATACTGAGCTGTTGCCGTGAGATATTTCTGTATGTGCCCGCCTTCGCCTTCAACATTATGGCAAGCCTTACAATTATATTTGGTGACCAGGCGACGCCCGGCTTCAATCGTTTGCTCTTTATCTGTGAGAATCCGTCGGTAATTCGGAGGAATATTTGATCCATTAAAACCCTTCAGCAATACAACCAAGGCATCAATTTCATCCGGTGCGAGGTGGAAATTGGGCATTTTGTCTAAAACACGCTCGGTCCTGAAAGAGTTCGGTTTTTTCAATTTGGTTTTAACCCAAGATTCCCAAGTATGCGGAATATGTGAGTCACCAAATTCTAGTTCCACAACCATTTTTCTGCCAAAGGAGGATAGCTCCGGCGCGATTCGGCCTTCCTTCTCCATTCCCTTAATGTCATGGCAGGCAAAACAACCTCTACGACGAACTATGGTCTCCCCGTGTTTGATCAACGCAGGATCTTGCAGTTTTGCTTCAAGTCCGGGGATCACTTCTTCTTTGCCAAACTGAATGAGATAGGAGGCTATATCAGATGCCTGTTCTTCATCCAGTCTAAGATCAGGCATTTTGCTCTTTTCGTTATAACTGTGAGGATGGCTGATCCAGGTTACCAACCAATCGGCATTGACCTTATTGCCAATTCGGCTCAGATCAGGACCAAAGGTTTCTCCTTTACCATTGAGTTGATGACATCCCTGACAACCCACAGATTCGAATAATTTCTTGCCCTTATCCTCATCGCCGGATTCAAACTTGGCGGGCAACTCATAATTTTTCTCAGAAGAAGCTAAAAGATATGCCGTGGCCCCCATCAAGTCTTTCTCGTTAAACCCAAAATCAGGCATTCGGGTTTTGGGAAGATATTCTTTGGGATTTTTGATCCAACGGTACAACCAACTCGGATTAACCTTGCTGGCAATCCGCAAAAGCCGGGGACCCACCTTGGCCTCATTAGAATAACCATCGGCTAAATGACAACCATGACATCCCAATTTAAGAAAGAGTCTTTTGCCCTTCGACAAGATCGGAGCCCCTTCCAGATCGACGACTTCGGCGTGACAGTTTCTGCACGTTGCCTGCTGGAGCTTGCCATGGAGGATGGGCTCATTAACTTCAACCGTCTGATCCGTCTCATGGTGCGAACCATGAGCGTGCTCAGCCGGAGCTGTAACTGTTCCCTGCCCCAAGTGACACCAGGTACACCCCGTCACTCCAGGAGGATGCTTCTTAATTAGAATTTCAAGATCCGGATGGGTCTTTAAGGGCTGCGCAAAATCCTTGTAATGTTCGTCCTGATATGAAATATGGCAGGTCATACACCGGTCTACCCGGTAAATAATTTCTTTGAAACTATTTTTACCAAATCCCGGAATAACGGTTTGAAGGATTTCAGCAGGACGCCAGAAAAAAGGAAACGGCTTGTAATAATCCATCGTCAGCTCATGCTGAGTCCTGTTCATGACTAGTTTAGCCATATCTTTTTCCAATTTGATATAGCCGGACTTCACCTCCAATAATCTATTTTCTGCTTCTTGTAATATCCCTTCTTTTTCTGCGATGACTGGATCAAAAGAGGCCACTTCAGCTTGCCCAGCATTATGGGTCGCTAATTGCACATCATAATTTTCCCCTTCGTGCATGGCCTTTTTATACCAGTAATAAGCCTCATCAACCCGGCTACCGGCGAATTTCTTCTGCTCTTTCTGCTCATCAACCGCCACCTGTTTGAGACGAACTTCTTCAACCAATTCCAGATAGGCATCCGAAGACTCCAACTCACTTTCAGTTTTTTGCAGGCCTTCCCGGATCTGTTTCTCAGTCTCGGCGATTTCAGTGTTGACCGCTTTCCATTTACCTTCCGCTACGGCAAACTGCTCCTTGAAATACTGATCCTGATAAGTCTTGAATCCTCGGCGTGCGTATTCGTCGTCCCAGAACGCCCAAAGCGTGACAAAAAGCGTTACCGCTGAAACCAGAAAAAAGAGGAAACTGTACGAGGTATGCTCGTCAAACTCCCCTTCTTTGAATTCTTTTTTTTGCTCTTCTTCTGCCAATGTATTTCTCGATCTTGAAGCTATTAAATATTAAACCAGGGTGTCACCAGTACATACTTGATATTGAAACCCAGCCTGAGAACAATTTTGATGACCATGCCAACCATAATCAGGAGTAGCTGAATCTTTATGAACATTCTCACGAACCCGACGCTCTTGAGTGCCTTGCGTTCCATGAAAAAATAGACTGCCGTGCCTATCGCAAAATACGCCGATAGCACCATTCCCCCAAACAACATGGCCCCATTGTAGGTCCGCACACCAAACGCATAGGGCAGATCCACACTGGTTAGGGCCACGACCTTATGTGGGTCCCAATACTGCCAGGGCATGAACAAATTCCAACCCGGTCCTCGCAAGAAAACCCCCATAATGATCAAAGCGATCCAGAGCACCAGAAAACCAAAGCAGTAAACCCATATCGCTACTTTTCTTTCATGATAGGTGTAATACCCGTTCCCTTTAGGATTCACATCCAGATAAGGAATCAGCATCAGTCCAACAATGATAAGGACGGGAGCCACAACACCCGCAAACCATGGGTCGAAATAAACCAGAATGTCCTGAAGCCCAAGAAAATACCAAGGCGCTTTAGATGGGTTTGGGGTTTTGGTAGGGTTGGCCGCTTCTTCCAACGGCGCATCAATAACAATGGACCAAACCGTAAGAGCCACTATGGTGACAATAGCGCAAAGGAACTCCAGTCGGACCAGATAGGGCCACACGTGGAGCTTATCTGGAACTGCTTCTATCTTTTTCTTGGGTGCTGCTGCAGCCTGAGCCATTTTTTCCTATCCCCTTATATAAACCTGCCCTAAAGAGGGCCGGAAATTCCACCATCCTTACGGATTCGCCAGAAATGCACAATCATCAAGGCCCCGGCTATCAAAGGAATAAATATACAATGCAACACGTAAAACCGTAATAGAGCAGGAGGACCGACCACGCTACCCCCGATCAATAAGGAACGAGCGTCATACCTTGGAGTCGCTCCGACAAATTCTGCAAACGGACCTTCATTTCCCAGAAACGGAGTCGCACGAGCCATGTTGGTGCCTACGGTGACCGCCCACATCGCCAATTGATCCCAAGGCAGGAGATAACCGGTAAAACTGAGGAGCAGCGTGAACGTAACCAGAAATACCCCAATGACCCAGTTAAACTCTCTCGGCGGTTTATACGAACCGGTTAAAAAGACCCGAAACATATGCAACCACACGGTGATAACCATGGCATGAGCCGCCCAACGATGCATATTTCTCATGAGCATGCCGAAGGGAACGTCGTATTGCAAATACTTCATATCGTAATAGGCGTATTCCCCAACAGGACGGTAATAGAACATCAGGATAACCCCGGTCACGACGGTGGAGAGAAACAGAAGAAAAGTGATCCCCCCCATGCACCATGTGAATTTGATTCGCAGGGCGTGACGATGAATCTTTACAGGATGAAGATGCAGCCAGACATTACTGGCGATCTGCAGAACACGGTTTCGAGGTGTGTCCGCATAACCATGCCGGAAGCTAGAAGTCCAGATCTGTGACTCTGTAATCTCTTTGGCAATTTCAGTGAATATCTTGCCACTTTTAATTTTATCCATCAATTCCGCGATGCTCGGAATCTGTGGTGAATTACTTGCCAAAACTCAATCCTCCATCAAACAAAAAGTTTCGCCCCTGGTTTGCCCCACTCATCCTTCTCAAAAAGAAATTTCTTACTTTTATCAACGATGATCTGCCCATCCGGAGCCAGAGCAACCTTTAGTCTCTCTAAAGCCCGCGGGGCCGGGCCTTCAAAGTTAATCCCTTGCTTGGTAAAACCACTACCGTGACAGGGGCATTTGTATTTACTTTCTGTTTTCAGCCAACGGGGAGTGCATCCCAAATGCGTGCATAATGCAAAAATGACATAAATACCCTCCAAGTCCCGAACAATCCAAACACGCTGGTCTTTAACGAATTTGGTGCTGACTTCACCGACTGTGTAGTCACTGGGATTTCCCGCCTTGAATATCGGGGAAGGCTCAAAAAGGACACGCGGGAAAAGCAGTCGCGCAAAATACAGGGAGGACAACCCAAGGGAACCTAAGAACGCAGCCCAACCCGCCAGCGAGAAAAATTCCCGACGCGACCAGATGGTGTTTTGCGCCTCATCTTCCTTAGCATCCTTGGATGCTGATTTTTCTTTCGTCTCTGCCTCAGCCATAAGCTCAATAATACCTAATTTTATAAGGACATCAGTGACTTTTTAAGACCCGGTTGACAACCCGGAACAGACTGTCAAAGTGTTGGTTTTTAACATAATTAAAATATCGAGTCAAGGCAAGAAGTAATTGGCCTGAAACCACCTTTTTTATGGGGACTTCAAGGCCCTCGAACAATTCCGGGCCGCCTCGCACAAGCCTCTAATTTTAGACCCCTCAGAAGTGATGGAATTAGCCAGATTACCCACCGTGACCCCCTTTTTAATCAACAATAAAAGTATCGGCATCCAATCAGCAGCCTGATGTGAAATGATTTGTACCCCAACAATCAGACGTGACCTTTTATCTGCGACAACTTTATATTTTCCCCCGGTTTTGGGAAAGGACATATTTTCGGCGCCTGTAAAATCCTCCTTGAACACACCCTCGACAGGATGAAATCCTTGAAATGGAGCCGTCTTCATGGAACAACCCACATAGGCCACATCAGGAACCAGGCGGACAGTTTGTGGAACCCACTCCCGGTTTAATATTCTTTTCTTCCCCATGGCATTTTCCGCGGCAACTTTGCCCTCTTCCTGGGAAAGCGTATCGCTAGTCAATTCGCCGGCACTACTTCCCACAGCATACACTCCGGGCAAGCTCGTCATCATGGAATCGTCAACAAATATTTTTTGATGTTCTCCTAAACGAACCCCCAGTTTTTCAGCGACTGCATTATCATCCATCCCGGCCCTGTCACCGGCATTAATTATTTGATGGACAGAGAACTTGATACCGGTCTCCAAAGTGATTTCCAGTTCATCGCCATTTTTGTAAATTGAAATCAACTTTTTTCCCGGAAGGATTTTAATTTTCTTCTCTTTGAACTGGCGTTCTATCTCAACATTGAAGTCGCTATCCATTTGCGGAAACAATTCTTTTTCTTCATAACAAAGAAAAACTTTGCATCCCCTTCTATTGAGCCCCAGCGCCGTCTCACTGGCAAAGGGCCCCCCGCCTACAACAAGAACTTTCTCAGGAAGCGCGGGGAGCTTTGATATCTCATCGATGTCTATGACAATCCCATCTTCACGAGGCAAGGTCGACGAAAAACGGGATACAGAACCATAAGCCAGAATGACCGACCTACCCTTTAAGAGTAAATGTTCACCATCGCTCTTTTGAACACTGATCTCCGTCGGACTCGCAAGCCTTCCCTCCCCTTCTATAACGGACACACCGGCGGCATTTAGTTTTTCTCCCGCCAATTGAGAATATCGCTCAGTTTCGGAGTTTAAAATCGTTTTATAGTCTTCCCAACTCATCGAAGGCAGGATGCCGTTTTCAATAAAAAGCGCATTTCTTCTTTGAAAACCCGCCTGCCCTATAGGGTCTCTTTCAATCAGGCAGATGTTTCCACCCAGTTCTGCGGCTCTCAGAGCGGCAGAAACCCCGGCCAGCCCTCCCCCCAACACCAGCACATCAAATTCTTCCATGTAATCAGACCACTAAAAATGAAGGTTCATAACGATTAAGTCTACACCACCCAGATTCAACTATATCAAGTTAATCGCCGCAACAACGGTAATAAGGACCAAACCTATAGAAGCAATAACGGCGTGCAATGTCACGTTAAGCCTTCGGGTGAACGGAACAGCAAGAAGAAGGTACCCGAAAACAAGATAGGCAAAAATAGACACTCGTTCAGTTTGATAAAGATGAAACAGAAACAAGGCATAACTTGTAATCACCGCCCCAAAAAGCAAGCGATGAAGTCGGTAGCCCTTTTTCCGCTTGTCGCTGGGAAGAATACTAACCCCGACAATAATATTAGCAATGGTTAAGAGTAACGCAAAAAATATGGCTAGGAAGCCGGGCGAGGAAAATAAATCTTCTAAGGTGGTGGGAGGCATTCAATATGAGGAACAACAAAAAAATAGCTGTAAAAAAACAGGGCGAAACTTTACAAATCCATCACAACCTGATTTCGCCCATTATTTTTGGCTCTATACATGGCTTTGTCAGCCCTTTCAAACAAGCTCAACTCCGTATCATCCTTGCCAACAATAGCAGCCCCTATACTGATCGTGACTTTCAGCTTTTTATCATCATCAATAAAATAATCCCTTTCAACCTCTCGGCAGATTTTTTCTGCTAACTGGCTGGCAATTTTTGCATCTACCCGGCTTAAAAGAACGACAAACTCTTCCCCACCATACCGGAAAATCTGGTCAGAGATTCGTATGGCATTTCGCACCGTCCCCGCAACCGACTTCAAAACCTTGTCTCCTATTTGGTGTCCGTAGTCATCATTAAATATTTTAAAATGATCGATATCCAGAATCAAAAGCGCCCACTCCTCTTTGTAACGCTTAAATTCATTGATCATCTGGCCCATCTTTAAATTGTAGGCGCCTCGATTAAGCACATTCGTCAAAGGGTCCACCAGAGCCTGGGCCTCACTCTGCTCCAGTTTCTTAGCCAGAATAATGGAATTCTTTCTGTGTTCTTCCAACTCATCCTGCAACGTGCGGGAATGTTGCCGTACCCTCTGCATCTCTCCGACAAAACTATCTTTCAACCTCACAATATCCTGAATATTATCGGCGCTTTCTATATTTTCCACACATTCGGCGATGTTGGTTTCAAATCCACTGGAGGTGGACATCACCGACTTAATGGTATCCACCACTTCAAGGACCATTGTTTTAACAATATCTTTTTCCTCTTCGATAAACTGCTGCTTAATGATCTGCCTGTCAAAAAATTCCTCAATATCTTTACCCAGCTCGGTAGCCGGGCTAACCCGGACACCTTTTTTCACCACAGCTTCCAAGTCCTTAAGTTTTTTAGCCAATTCATCGTCAACGGGTAGTGACTTTTTAAGGCCTCGGATGCAGGAAACCAGCAAGTTGGCTATACGCTCAGAAAACTCGCGCGGGGGAGCAGCGGGTTTATCCGCTTTTGGAGCGATAGATTTTTCAGCAGATTTTCGTTTAATAACCACTAATGAATACTCATCGGAAAAAATTATAGCATTTGGATATTTAAAGTTGGTGCCGATGGGGAGAGTCGAACTCCCACGGATCGCTCCATACGCCCCTCAAGCGCACGTGTCTACCAGTTCCACCACATCGGCACCCTGTGTGTGTAAAAGGGTCTAATTCGAAGGATTATCAGACGAGCCCTGGGGCTCTGTGGCTTTGTCAGGAAGAGACTCTTCAATACCTTGAATAACAGAACTTGATTTTTTGTTGTTTGAAAAAGTCGCCAAGGTCAAGGAGGTGACCATAAATAAAATAGCGATTCCCGTAGTCAATTTGGTAAGGAAATTTCCAGCCCCACTACTGCCAAACATGGTTTGGCTACTACCTGCACCAAGCCCCGAACCCATTGCCGCACCCTTGCCTGCCTGTAAAAGTACGGTAAGGATCAAACAAAAAGCCGCAAGCACATGCAATACTGTAATTATTGTATTCATCAGTTTTTTAAAATTACCAGTTTGTTACAAATTATCTACCCAGAACTTTTGATTATGACTAAAAAGCTGTCACGGTTCAAGGGAGGATTTAATAATAGCATAAAATGACTCAAAATTCAGGCTCGCCCCACCGACCAGCGCTCCATTTATTTCTTCTTCGCGCAAAAGTTCTGCACAGTTTTCGGGGGTCACACTCCCGCCATAAAGGATTCTCGCACCCATCTTTTCAGAAAACCCCTGCCTCTCGAACAAAAATTTTCTGATAAATTTATGGATATCAACAGCCTGTTCCGGAGTAGCATTAAGGCCCGTTCCGATAGCCCAAACCGGTTCATAAGCGATTGCCAGATGGGCGATGCTCTCGCCAGACAACCCGGCCAGACCGCCTGACAACTGGGTCTCGATGACACTCAGGGTTTCGCCAGCCTTTCTCTGCTCTCCGGTCTCCCCGACGCAAACCACGGCAGTAATCCCCATCTGCATGGCAAGGTGAACCTTTTTGTTGACCGTTTCATCCGTTTCGCCGAATAGCTGGCGCCTTTCTGAATGACCGATCAAGGCATAACCACATCCCACATCCTTCAACATTTTAAGCGAGACTTCGCCGGTATAGGCGCCCTTGCTTTCAAAATGGAAGTTTTGCCCTGCCAGACCCAGACTCGAGCCTTTTATAATCTGGCTAACTGGATACAGCGATGTAAAAGGAGGCGCAATGACCACTCCTTCGACGGCTGACAATCGGTCAACGAGTGACCGAGCCAGATCACAGGCCTCAGAGGCCAGCATATTCATTTTCCAGTTGCCGATGACAAGCGGGATAGTCACAACTTTATCCTGACGGGGGATTCGAAAATGAACCGGGTGTTTCAGGTATCAGGCAATAAACTTCAAAAGATCTTTAACTCTGCTGGAATAGCCCCACTCATTGTCATACCAGGCTAAAACTTTCACCATATTACCTCCGATGACTTTGGTAGAAATTCCGTCAATGATCGACGAGCAGGAATCCCCATTAAAATCGATGGATACCAGAGGTTTTTCTTCGAACCGCATTATCTTATTCAAATATCCTTGAGACGCTTCCTTCAAGGCCTGATTAACCTCCTCGGCGCTGGTATTTTTCTCAACCTCAACCACCAGGTCGATCAGGGATACATTAGGAGTCGGAACACGAATGGCCATACCATCCAGCTTGCCTTTTATTTCAGGCAGCACTAATGCCACCGCTTTTGCTGCACCTGTGGTGGTAGGAATCATTGAAAGGTTCGCCGCCCTTGCCCGCCTCAGGTCGGAATGAGGCAAGTCCAGAATTTTTTGGTCATTCGTATACGAATGAATGGTCGTCATCAGTCCTTTTTTAAAACCAAATTTTTCATGCATCACTTTAGCAACCGGAGCCAGGCAGTTTGTGGTGCAGGAAGCGTTGGAAATAATCTGATGCTCAGAAGAAACGTAGGCTCCTTCATTCACGCCCAAAACGATGGTCACATCCGGGTCTGTTGCCGGAGCGGAAATAATAACTTTTTTTGCACCCGCCTCAATATGCTTCTTTGCCGCATCACGCTTGGTGAATAACCCTGTGGACTCAATAACAATATCCACTCCCAAATTTTTCCAAGGCAAATTAGCGGGGTCGCGTTCAGCAATAATTTTTATATGTTTCCCGCCTATGATCAATCCGTCAGAATCAGATTGCACTTCCTCAGAGCTAACTCCCTGAACAGAATCATATTTAAAAAGGTGCGCCAACGTAGCGGAATCCGTTAAATCATTGATGGCCACAATTTCAAAATCCGAGCATTCAGGATCCTTCAATATGCATTTCAATACCGCCCTGCCGATGCGCCCAAAACCATTAATGCCGACCTTCGTTGTCATTTTTATTTAACAGCCTTTCAGGGAAAACTTATTGAAAATATGTGAGTTAAACTAATAGAGGATAGCAAAACAACAGGAAAGCTCAATCACTCTGAAGCTATAGAGGGAGTATGCAAAATTTACAAATTCAAGTCAATACAAACCTGAGAGCAATCTTAAAATCAAACAGGGGGTTGTTAATCCGCCGCAGGGACCGGATTTCTAGAGGCATTGTCCTTCGATTCGGCTGCAGTGAGATAGGTGAATAAAATATGATCTATCTCATCGCTGATCTCCAAAGTTCTTTCAGCGCCATTCACCAAACGTTTGAACTCATTGATCAAAAGTCTCTCCTCATCCACCGATGATTCGAGTTCCATTTCTATCCGCTTAACATCCTCCAAATGTCGGGCTCCGGCTTCTTCCAGAGTTCTCATTTGTTTCTGAGCTTCATCTTTTTTAACGAGAATTTCACCACGAGCTCTTGCCAACTCAGTACGCAGTTTTTCAATAGAAAACAATTCTCCATCCAGACGCTTAAAGCTCTGGTCCAGACTTTCCAGATAACTTCGCCGCCGTTGTATCAGGTATTCCCGGGAGCCTGCAGGATCCAGATCGCCACTATCTCTATCATCCACAAGGGCTGTGTCCGGAGATCCGTTTAAAAGTTCTTCGTACCGGGCTTTAATAGAATTTTCCTCGGTTTGCAGTTGTCCCAGGTTGTTGGAAATTTTGTCTATATTCTGAGTATATATATCGATGTTCCGCATGAGGGTTTCCAGATTCTCGATATTATTCTTCACCTGTTGACCGATGGAGGCCAGCTTCCCCTCTATAGACAATCGGAAGGTTTCTTTATACTGCAAGACTCGGCCAAAAGTCTCCACGACACGGGAGTATTCCCGCGCACTGAAAATTCCACGCTCTCTAATCAATAAATTATCCTGGGCAACCTGAGAAGACTGGTTAAAATCTGTCATCACCACATCCGTCAATATTTTGGTAAAATTAACTTCAAATATTATACCGCAAGTTTTATACCAAACTCATAAAAAAATCATCAAAACAGCAACATTTTCAAGGAGTTCTATATAAATCCCGGTTCAGCCTTGCTGCACGCTTCCCGCTTTAATTGAGCGAATCATCTCTGTCACAGCATTTTCCATTCCGCCATAAACCGCCTGCCCGACTATGAAATGGCCAATATTGAGTTCCTCAATTTCCGGGATTGCGGCTATAGCCTTTACATTCTCGTAATTCAAGCCATGCCCGGCAAAAACCTTCAATCCCTTTTCGGCGGCCCTTTTAGCGCTTTTCTGTATGCGTTCCAGCTCCGCTTCAACTTCTTCAGCCGACTCAAGTTCCGAGTATTTACCGGTATTGATTTCTATGCTATCCGCCTTAATTCTTTGTGCTGCGTCCACCTGCTTCGTATCAGGGTCAATGAACAGGCTGAACAAAATTCCTTTGCCATGCATCTTTTCCCCAATTTCTGTTAATGCCTTCTCCTGAGAGCAAACGTCCAACCCTCCCTCGGTTGTGATTTCCTGACGCTTTTCCGGAACCAGCGAGACCTGATACGGCTGAATCTCCAAAGCCAGTTCAACCATCTCCTCGGTAGGAGCCATTTCCAGATTCAATGGAGTGCTGACCCCTTGTCGAATGACTCGCACATCGTCATCCTGAATATGCCGTCGGTCTTCCCTCAAATGGATAGTGATCCCCTCTGCCCCGGCTTTTTCCGCCAACAGCGCCGCTTTTAAGGGACTCGGCTCAATGGTCTTTCTAGCTTCTCGAATGGTGGCAACATGGTCCACATTTACAAATAAACGGATCATTCTTCTTCCTTCATAATTGCTTCAGCAACTTTTACTGCCCGGCGAGTGGCCTGGACGTCATGAGTGCGAATGATGGCAGCCCCCTGCGTCACCCCGAATACGGCTGCGGAGATTGAACCTTCCAACCTTTCTTCAACCGGCACATTTAAAATATTTCCTATCAGGGACTTTCTTGAAACGCCTATAAGTACCGGCTTGCCCAATTCATTCAAGCGATTCAAATTTTTCAATATCAGAAGATTATGAGAGTCCGTTTTACCAAATCCTATACCGGGATCTATAGCAATTTTTTGAGGATCAATTCCGGCGGAAACAGCAATGGCGATACTCTGCCGCAGATACTCAGAAACTTCTGTCAATACATCCTCATATTGTGGATTCCCCTGCATGGTTTCAGGCTTGCCCTGCATATGCATCAAAATCACTCCAGCATGAAACCGGGAAATGGTCGGGGCCATCTCCTCAAACCGTTGCAGGCCTGTAATATCATTAATGATACTGGCTCCAGCTTGCAAAACGCCATCGGCAACCGCCGGTTTATAGGTATCTACCGAAATAGGAATGTCAGTGCTTTCCATAAGTTTCATCAATATGGGAAGCAAACGGTCTAACTCCTCCTGCTCCGAAATCGGAACAGATCCCGGCCGCGAACTTTCCGCACCCACATCGAGAATATCTGCGCCTTCAGCGATCATTCTTTCTGCGACACCAAGCGCTTGCTCAAGGGTTCCGCATCGACTCTCTCCGTAGAAAGAGTCTGGGGACAGATTGATAATGCCCATGACCAAGGCTTCTTCTCTATGTTGGGGAAAGCGAAATGGAATCATAAAGCATTCTCTCGGCGCAACAAGCTATTGCTAGTTGCCACCGGTCGTTGGTCGGGGCTCCACGCCTAGTGGCTAGTGGTGGAAACCAAAAACTCCACACTCCGGCATCAAGCCGGATAAAATGTGGAGTTTTTGGAAACGAGTATTTAAAGTAAAGATCAGGCTGGCGTGGGATCAGGCATGCCACCGCCTCCCAGCAGTCCCTCTTTAGGATCTATTTTAGCTTTCGGTTTTTCAGCCGGAACCTCAGGCTTTATCTCTTGTGCTTCCCCTCCGGAAAGATCAGGATCGATATCACTCTTTCCATCAATAATATTTTTAACCTCCACCGCGTTCAGGGTTTCCTTCTCCAGCAGAGCCTGAGCCAGATTTTCGAGGATATTACGATTCTGTCCCAATAACTCAGTGGCGCGGTTGTACCCTCCCATAACCAGCGTCTTGACTTCCTGATCTATCAGTTTAGCTGTCTGGTCGCTGAAGTTTTTCTGGGAAGAAAAGTCCCTACCCAAAAATACCTGCTCCTCCTTGGAGCCATAGGTAAGCGGCCCCATTTTTTCGCTCATGCCCCATTCGCAGACCATTTTCCGAGCCATATCTGTGGCTCTTTCAATATCATTGCCAGCACCCGTGGTCATTTCACCAAGACAAATTTCCTCCGCACACCTTCCACCCATCAAGATGGCAAGGGTGTTATAAAGATAATTTTTTTGATACGTATGTTGCTCATCAATCGGCAACTGCATCGTCACTCCCAAAGCTCTTCCTCTTGGAATGATAGTAACTTTATGAATAGGATCGGTTCCCGGCAAAAGAGAGGCTACCAGAGCATGCCCCGCTTCATGATAGGCCGTGGTCTTTTTCTCTTTCTCGGAAATAACCATACTCCGACGTTCTACTCCCATCAGGACTTTGTCCTTGGCTTGCTCAAAGTCTTCCATATCTACGGCTTTCTTGTCGTTCCGAGCGGCTAACAGAGCCGCCTCGTTAACAAGGTTAGCCAGATCCGCACCGGTAAATCCTGGAGTCCCTCTGGCGATAATTTTCAAGTCCACTTCATCAGTAAGTGGCACCGTAGCAGTATGAACTTTCAAGATTCCGTCCCGGCCTTTGACATCAGGACGACTGACCACAACCTGTCGATCAAACCGTCCCGGCCTCAACAAAGCCGGATCCAGAACATCAGGACGGTTGGTTGCGGCGATGAGGATGACGCCCTCATTATTTTCGAAACCATCCATCTCGACCAGAAGCTGGTTAAGAGTCTGTTCCCGCTCATCATGGCCGCCGCCCATACCAGCGCCACGATGCCGACCCACAGCATCTATTTCATCAATAAAAATTAAACACGGGCTGTTCTTTTTCCCTTGTTCAAACAGGTCACGCACGCGTGATGCACCAACCCCGACAAACATTTCAACAAAGTCAGAACCACTGATGCTGAAAAACGGAACACTCGCTTCGCCGGAAATAGCCCGGGCCAAAAGAGTTTTTCCTGTACCCGGAGGGCCGACAAGCAATACCCCTTTCGGAATCTTACCTCCCAGTTTGCTGAACTTCTGGGGCTCCTTTAAAAACTCAATAATTTCATGAAGCTCTTCTTTCGCCTCATCAACTCCCGCGACATCCTTAAAGGTGGTTTTATTTTTCGTATCATTTAAAAGTCGGGCGCGACTTTTTCCAAAAGACATGGCCTTACCTCCACCGGCCTGCATCTGGCGCATGAAAAATATCCAGATCCCCAACAATAAAATCATTGGAAACCAGGAAACAAGAATGCTCATATACCAGCTTGTTTGTTCAGGAGGCACCACAACAATTCGAACACTTTTCTCCCTCAGCGATTTGATGAGGTTCGGATCTTTTGGCGGAGCGGTGGTCTGGAAAGACTGACCATCCATATACTTACCGTTTATGCTATCACCACGAATCATTACCTCAGTGACCCGCCCCTGCTCAACCTGATCCATAAAATCACTAAAAACCACTTCTGATTGAGGGGTTATAGGCTGATTGAATATATTGAATAAAGCGATCAGGACAATGCCGATCACTAACCAGAGCGCTAAGTTTTTATAGAATTGATTCAAAATTATCTCCGAGTTGTTTTCGCTAACAGTGGGTCTCTATAAGCTTACCACAGAAATACTTTTTGTCGCCTTCTTTAATATCAACCTTTTAAAGGCCTTTTCCTGCAATAAAAAGCACCTTTTTGGTATTTTCGGCAACACAGAATTGACCAGAGATTCGTTCTCCATATATCCAGATAATATCGTCATCGCCATTAGTCAATATGGGGATAGAAAGTCTTTTTTCACGGGGAATTTTTTCGTCAATAAAATAGGATTTCACTTTTTTGTGTCCCTGCATGCCTGATGGCACAAATCGGTCGCCCGGCAGGAAAAACCGAACCCAAATGTCTTCGCCAGTCTTATCGAAGTCGAAATAAGCCTGTTTTTTATCGAGCGGTAGCGGCAAATCCAAAGAAGGCTCAACAAGTCGCGCATCGAGTTGAATTCCTAACTGAGCCAAGTTCGTAACACCCGGTACCTCCAGCCTTATCGGCTTTTTGTCAATTTCAGGAGAGTCTAAATCTTCGCATAAGGAAAAACTCACCGTCCCATATCCACAAACCCCTCGAACATTCCCGGGAAGTTTTAGTTCACTCCCCACCCGTGCACCGGTAAAAAGATCGAGAACCTGTCGGACATGCAAAGCTGTGATCTCACGCAAACTTCCCGTCAATCGATAAAAGGTTTCGCGAACCAGTCGCCTTTTCATTGCCTTATGTTGCTTCTCAAATTCGGTCACCTCAAAACACAGGCTCTCGTTTTCGCTTGTCACAAGTTGCAAATAGAGTTCACGGGTTTTTTCTGACATCCATTGCTCCTCGCCTCGGGCGATTTCTGCCAGACCCAACAGGTTTCCGGAAATTTCCTTATTGAATGTCCTTAAAAAAGGAATGACATCGTGTCGAATTTTATTTCTCAGATATTTTTTTTCGTTATTTGAAGAATCCGTACGATAACCCAGCTTCCGCTCACTTAAAAACTGTTCCAATTCGGATCTGGTGCAGCGCAAAAGTGGCCGTATCACATGCCCCCTAGCTACCGGTATTCCCGCAAGCCCTCTCAGTCCTGTCCCTCTCAACAGATTCATCAAAACCGTTTCAACCCGGTCATCGGCAGTATGCCCCAGGGCAATCTTGTTTCCCTTAACAGACATCAGGGTGTTTTCCAAAAACTGATACCTCAAAATGCGGGCAGACTCCTGAAAAGAAGATTTCAGAGCAGAATTTTCCACATCCATCCTATCGACAAAAACAGGAAGGCAGAGTTTCTTCGCCTCTTTCTCAACGAACCTGGCGTCTGCATCAGATTCCTCGCCTCGGGTCAAATGATTTAAATGTGCAACAAATAATTCATAGCCAAGTTCTTTCGAGAACTGCTGCAAAAGATAAAGCAATGCCAGCGAATCGGCCCCGCCGGAGACAGCCACCAAAACTTTGTCTCCCGGCGCGATCAATTCAGTAATTGCTGACCTTATTTTTTTAAAAAATTCGGGCATGGGTTTTATGTCGCAGCAGATAAACGGATTAACCAGCGGAACACCAAGCACGACATCCGAAGAAAGCCAGTCAAGGAAGTTACTACCAAAAAGGACTTTCCTCCATCAATGATGATGGCTGCCATCATGAACATGGCCGTGAGATAATTCTTCCGCCGTAGCATCGCGCACCCCAAGAATTTTCACATTAAAATGAAGGGTTTCACCTGCAAAAGGATGGTTACCATTCACAAAAATTTGATCCCCCTCGACCTTTTCAACGGTAAAAACATTCTCTTTACCATCCATATCGGAAGAGAATTGCATATCAGGCTGGATATCCGCATCTGCCGGAAAATTGGAACGTGGAATTTTCAACTTAAGTTCGGGGTTCATGTCACCATATCCCTTTTCTGGCGGAACCGTTACGTCCTTTTTATCCCCCACCTTCAAGCCTTCAATGACTTCCTCGAGGCCGGGAACAATATTTCCCGCCCCGTGCAGGTAGTTCATCGCATCTTTGGCGTCAGCTTTTCCCAGTTCCACTCCCGCTGAGTTTTTCAAGGTATAACTCAAGGTCACCACATCATTTTTTTTAATCACAATTTACTCCCTCTTTTAAAGATACTCTAATACGCTTCTTAATAATAAATATGGACCGACATTTCCCGCAAATACAAATCAGAATCAAAAGGAAAAGAACCTAGACAAGGAAAGCCGTGGCAGGAAATATAAAATCAAGCTGAAATTAAAAATGGTCCGAAAAGCTAGAGACGGTTCAAAAGATTTTCTTTGCGCTTCTGATATTCCTGTTCAGATATCCTGTTTTGATCGCGTAATTTTTTAATATCTCTGAGTTTTTTCTCCAGGGATTCCAACTCAGAATTCTCGTACTTCCCAGAATCCCCCTTCGGCTGTGCAGGCTTCTCAACGGACTTATACATTTTTTCCCACTTTTGCTGTAACGCCGATTGCTGTGAATCGCTCCCCGCACTCAATGCCTTTTTTGCCTTTCCTTCACCATTGGTTTTCTTTTTATCTGATCCTCGTGAAACCAGACTCTTATTTTTATCAGGCTCCTCAAATAAATTTACTTCAATAAAAGCTGTTTTTTTTAATTCTTCCATCCAGTCGTCATAGCCTTGTTGCTGCTTTTGCGCAGTGAGAATCAGAGTAATGCGATCCTTAGCCTCTTTTAAAGTTAAAGTCTTACCAAGTAATACCTCTTCAACCTTGATGATATGGTAGCCATACTCCGTCTCCACAATGTCACTGATCTGCCCCGGCTTTAAACTGAAGACCGCCTCTTCGAACTCTCGAACCATTTTACCTCTCGTAACAAAACCCACGTCTCCCCCACTACTGGCGGAAACATCTTCCGAATATTCCGTAGCAAGCTCGGAAAAGTCACCTCCTTTTTGAATCTTACTGAGGACTTTTTTTGCCATCTCAAGTTTTGCTTCTCTATTTGTTTCGGAAGAACCGCGTTCAGCAATAAAAAGGATGTGGCGGGCTCGCACCTGGCCATCCGTCCAGAAGTCTTTTTGGTGCATTCGATAATACTCATTAACACTTTTATCGCTGACTTTCACCCGATTACCAATTTCAAATCGGCTGATTTTTGAAACCAGAATCTGATCACGAATATGATTTCTATAGGAACTCAGGGTCCGCCCCTCCCGCTCCAACATTGCCTGCAACTGCCCATCAGCAAGACCATTTTTATTTGAAATATCCTTCACTGCCGCGTCAATAGAATCTTCATCAACGACAAAACCGAGTTTTTTCCCTTCCTGAAGCTGAAGCCTTTCGTCAATAATCATATTAAGCGCTTCTTTCAACAGTTCCTGCTCGGGAATGCCCACAGGAGACTGCGCATACTTCTGCCGCAGAAGTTGAGCCCGTTCCTGAATAGCGCTTAAAGTAATGATCTCGGTGTTCACTTTCGCGGCCACCTTGTCAAACACCTTGGCATGAACTGGAGCTAGACCCAGCATCAACACCAAAATCAGAGCAAAACCTGTTTTAACTAATTTTTTCAAGAAATTCATGGTTGATATCAATCACTGACTTTTCTTTTAATTGGACCATCCATTTCTGGAAAGCTTTATCCTGAAGTTCCTGGAGCAAAACTTGTTCAATCTGTTTTTTTGATTCATCAAAGCTCATTTTTCGATCTTCAATTTTATCGACAACTTTGAACAGATGAAAACCGTAAGGAGTGCGAATGATGTCACTGACACCATCAATTTTTAGCTTAAAAACATTATCAAATTCTTCAGGCATTTGACCTACCTCGAAATAACCCAAATCCCCTCCTCGGGCTCCTTCCGGGCCCAGTGAATATTCTTTAGCCAGATCCGAGAAATCTTTTTGTTTTGATCGAAATTCTTTTTGGATTTGACGAATCTCTTCTTCGGTCTCGACCATAATATGGAGGGCCCTCACCTGCTCGCTTTTATGAAACCTGGCCTCATTGGCCTCAAAATAACGAAGCATTTCATCATCACTCACTGACACTTTACTATTGACAAAATTGTTAATCAATTTATTTATCAACAGGTTGTTTTCTATCCCTTTTTCCCATTCTTGACGGGACAACCCCTCAAACTCCAGTCTCTTATCGAACGAGTCTTCAAGATAGCCCACCTCAGATTTCAAGAGCTCCTCACTCAGCTCTTCCTGGCTGATTCCAATATTATTTTTTTTGGCTTCCTGTCTGAACAGGATATTTTGTATAATTTGCTCCAGGGCCCTGTTTTTGAGCCAGATCAATTCTTCGGCGCTAAGTTCTCCTGCTCCCTGAACTCGGAATTTTTTCTTATGAACTTTAAATTCCACCTTAAACCTCTCCAGAGAAACTTCTTCACTGTTGATGGTTGCGATGGTAACATTGTCATCCAATTCATCAGTCGACGAGCTATTGGAGCAAGAAGCAAGACACATTCCCAAAACAAATCCTGCCAGCCATTTATTTTTTATCAATTTTCCACCTCTACGGATTGCAACGAATGCACCAGCTTTTGCAGATAATTCCCGATAAGTTTTAAATCCGTTTTCCATCCCTTGCGATCCAAACGTATACTAATTCTGTACTCCGACCGGATACTCAAACGTTCATCGAACATGGAAGTTAATATTTGTGGATTGATGGGCGTTGAAGGCAATAGATGCAAGGTGACTTCATTTTGCTTCATCACGATTTTGGAAATATGGATCTGCTGGCAAAATATGCGTATCTCTAAAAGAGCCAGAAGTTTTGCCGCCGGTTCAGGGTGCGGACCATACCGATCCGCCAGTTCACTCGCAATCGCCAGACCTTCGTCATGCTCACTGGCTACCTGTATCCTCCGGTAAAAATCCAGCCGCTGATTCAGGTCCGGGACATAATCCTTTGGTATGAACCCTTTTACCATCAAATCCAGTTCCGTCTCAATACAGGAATCGGTTTTTTCCCCACGGATATCTTTCACCATATCTTCAACCAGTTTACAATAAAGATCGAAACCCACCGTCGTGATATGACCGGATTGGTTGTGCCCCAGCATATTGCCCACTCCCCGGATTTCCATATCACGAGCCGAAAGCTGAAAACCCGCCCCAAGCTCGCTCATTTCCTCAATTGCTCCAAGACGTTTGCGGGCCACATCGCTCAAACCTCCTGTTCCCGGGATCAACAGATAGGCATAGGCCTGATGCTTGTATCGCCCCACCCTGCCGCGCAACTGATAAAGCTGGGCCAGTCCAAACTGATCGGCGCGATTAATGATGATGGTATTGGCAGAAGGAATATCAAGTCCGGACTCGATAATAGACGTGCTCAATAAAAGATCGATTTCCTTATCCATAAATTTTCTCATCACTGTTTCCAACTGGTGTTCCGGCAACTGTCCGTGAGCGATGTCTATTCTTACTCCGGGTACCACTCTTCGAATCATTGCGGCGATAGAGTGAATGCTATGAATTTTGTTATGCACAAAAAATATCTGCCCGCCCCGGTCTATCTCCCTCATAATTGCTTCACGAATGACTTTTTCATCAAATTTGCGAATAAAGGTTTTGACTGCAAGCCGGTCAACAGGAGGTGTTTCGATAACACTCAAATCGCGCACGCCCATCAGGGAGAAATGCAGGGTGCGGGGAATCGGTGTTGCAGTGAGTGTGAGGATATCCACGGAATTCCTGAGCTTCTTTAGTTTTTCTTTATGTTTGACGCCAAACCGTTGTTCCTCATCAATAATGATCAAGCCAAGCGAAGCAAACTCCACATCCTTCGACAACAATCGATGCGTCCCTATAATAATATCAACATTGCCTTTTTTTAGTTCTGTCAAAGTTTCTTTTTGTTCACGCGGAGTGCGGAACCGGTTGACCATATCAACATTGACTGGATACTCGCGAAAACGCTCACGAAAAGTCTGCAAATGTTGCTGCGCGAGAATCGTGGTTGGCACCAATACTGCGACCTGCTTTTTATCCAGAACCACCTTAAACGCCGCCCGCATGGCGACTTCCGTTTTACCATAACCGACATCGCCGCAGATCAACCTGTCGGTGGGTTTGTCCTTTTCCAAATCCGCTTCCACATCCTCAATGGCTTTCAATTGGTCCTCAGTCTCCTCATACTCGAACGCGTCGGCAAACTCCCGCATCAAAAGAGTGTTGGTTGAATAAGAATGACCCGTCGCCAGTTCCCGGGAAGCATAAAGTTTCAGTAAATCCCCCGCCATTTCCTGAATCGCTTCCCGGACTTTTTTCTTCTGGCGCTTCCAGGCAGCCCCTCCCATTTTACTCAGTGGCGGTGGAGTTTCTGTTGACCCTACATATTTTTGAACGAGCCCAAGTGATTCCATCGGAAGATATAGTTTTTCGTCATCGGCATAGACAATTTCCAAAAATTCTCCGCCACCAACACCAGTTTGCAACTCACGGGTCCCCTGATACAAGCCAATGCCATAATCTATATGAACCAGGTAATCACCGTCTTTTAAGTCCTTCAGTCCCCGCTGAAAAGCCTGTGATCGAGGTTTTTTGCGATGCCGGTGTTTGTGTGTTCTGCCAAATATTTCGTGCTCAGCGATGAAAATCTGATTGAATGATTTTAATTGAAAGCCTTCACTGATTCGACCAAGGTCAACATCGATTTCCAGTCCCCAATCATGCAGCAACTCATGAATTCGGCGAACCTGCCCCTTTGTCGGCGCCACCACCACCACCTTATTTTCATCTTCCAGCCACTTAAGGACTTGCTCGCTGAAAGCTTCAAACCGTCCGGCTAATAAGGGAATGGGTTTCATCTCCAGACCAAGGACACGATCTGTGTCATCATCCGAAGTCTTCAGGCTGTTCAAGACCATGCATCCACTGAATTTGGTCACATGATTTTTGAATGCCTCCATCGTCAAATACAGTTCTTCTGGAGAGACGGCAATATCTCCATTTTCCATAACAGTGTGATATTCCGTCTCAATGAGTTCTTGAAACTGCTCAGACTTATCCTGTAGCCGGTCCTCCTCCTCAAGAACAATCAGGGAGTCCCGATGCAAATAGTCAAAGATCGTTTCGCCGGTAGAATAGAAAAAAGGAGCCAGATATTCCATACCGGAGAACACTCCGAGATGCTGAATTTTTTCCAGAAGTTCCTTCAAAGCTAGACGGTCACTCTCATTTTTCCCGGCGAAGTTATTGATGGCCTCCACACCTCGTTTTTTTTCTGCTTCGTTCAGGCAAAGCTCCCGCACAGGAAGAATATTCACGCTTTCCAGTTCATGGGTTGAGACTTGGGATAGGACATCAAACTCTCGAATGGATTCCACTTCGTCGCCAAAAAATTCAATGCGAACCGGGTTCGTCCTGCCAGGCTGGAAGAAATCAACAATATCTCCCCGCACGCTGAACTCGCCTCTGTTTTCCACCAACGGGGAACGGGCAAAACCATTATCGGACAGGCAGGCTTCCAAAAATTCCCGCTCCAGGCTCATTTTACGAGCAACCGGGAAAACCAGTTTTTCCAGAATCGAACGAGACATGACTCTTTGCAGGCCTGCTTCCAAAGGCACGACCAGAATCAAAGGCTCCCCGTTTCGAAGCCGGTTGAGAATCTCCAGCCTTTCACCTGATATTTCATTCAAAGGGGAAAGCGGTTCATAGGGAAGAAGCTCCCAAGCCGGGAAAAAACATGGCGGGCGCTTTATTTTATCGAGGCGGAAAAAATATTTAAGGTCGTCCAGTAAAACCTCGCCCCGGTTTTGATCTGCGGTAAAAATAACCACAGGCCGGTTTTTGAGTTTGATCAACCGTGACAGAAAAAAAGCCCATGAAGCCCCCCTCAACCCCTCAACAACGACAGGGTCTCCTGATTCTTCAGTCCATTTTTGAGCCTGTGCGATCTGGAATGAAAAATCTCCACTCTCAACAACAGGGGTCCTTTCATTCATAAATTAAAACTCAAGGAGGAGTACCTCCGCTGGTAATTAGCAATGTCTCTATCCGCCAGCAACAAATCCACTCGGCTTACGAAGCCACTACCAGTTGCCTCCCTTGTCAAGGGGCGGTTATGCCGGTTTAGGATTAGAACCTACTTTTTCGGGGAGCAAGGAAATCCACTTGGGCTCGCCTTTGGGTTTAAAGTTAACGCAAACAATAAAGGACGGGCCTTCATAGAAGTTCAATTTGTAATTACCCCCGCCAAAACGTTCAAAAAGATATTCTTCAGGGCGGTCTCTGAAACCATCCAGTTCCTCTTTAGTAAATTTACCGATTTCATAAAAATAGATGCCCACTCCTTCGAGAACTCCAGCAAGAAGAATGCAATTGACCTGACTGTATATTTCTTCAAAACGCTGGTCCAGTTCCTCCTGGTTGGGGTTCCTCTTCAACTCGCGCCTTAATTTTGGTTTGTAGTAATCTCTGAACGCCTGCTTGATCCACATAGGTGTAATTTATCTAAGTGATTTAATTTAAAGCGGGGGGGATGAAACCGCGTGGAAAACCGCTATAATGTTATGATATTTTATCATAGCAAATTCCGTTGGCAGACATCATAATTTTCTATTTAAATCTCTATGAATAACAGAACGATATCAGTGGGTCTTGTGCAAATGGCCTGTTCCCCAGACACGGGCAAAAACCTGGAAAACGCGATGGACTCAATTCGCGCCGCATCGAAGAAGGGAGCGCAAATTATTTGCCTTCCCGAACTTTTCCTGACTCAATATTTTTGCCAGACGGAAGAGACTGAAAACTTTTCTCTGGCCGAACCTATACCGGGTCCGACGAGCGAAACCCTCACCAGGCTGGCAAAAGAGTTGCAGGTCGTACTGGTTGTACCTATTTTTGAAAAGCGAACTCAGGGCATTTACCACAATACGGCCATTGTCATTGACGCAGATGGCAGCATCGCCGGAACCTATCGCAAAATGCATATTCCTGATGACCCCTGCTTCTTTGAAAAATTCTATTTCACTCCCGGGGATACCGGATTCAAAAGCTTTGACACTCATTACGGAAAAGTGGGAGTGCTCATCTGCTGGGATCAGTGGTTCCCGGAAGCTGCCCGGTTGACCGCCCTGTCTGGAGCACAGTTTTTATTCTACCCCACCGCCATCGGGTATCAGGATGAGGATGCCAAAGTCTCTCAACAACAAATTTCTGCGTGGGAAACCATACAAAAATCTCACGCCATTTCCAACGGTGTTTTTTTGGGTTCGGTGAACCGGGTGGGTCGCGAAAATGCTCTGACCTTCTGGGGCCGGTCCTTTGTCTGTGATCCATTCGGAAAAGTTATTGAACAGGCCGAAAATGAACCGCAGATCGTAATAGCCCAATGCGCCCTGTCGGAGATCGAGTCGACAAGGCAAAACTGGCCCTTCTTAAGGGACCGAAGGGTCGATGCTTATCAGGGTCTCTCCAAATTGTATTTAGATACCCATGAATGAAACTTCCTTTCCCACCGACTATCGCATGCCCGCTGAATGGGAACCTCATGCAGGCACCTGGCTGACATGGCCTCATAATCCAGAAACCTGGCCCGATCAAGATATGGAACAGGTCGAATGCGACTACCTGAAAATCGTCAAAGCCCTCACCGAAGGCGAGACCACCCATATTCTGGTTCAGGATAAGACCGCTGAAGAAGACCTGCACAAGAAACTGCAGACCAACGGCGTGAATATGGATCAGGTTTTTCTCTATGACATCCCCACCAATGATTCATGGATTCGTGACTACGGCCCCAATTTTCTGGTTCGGGATGAAGATGGGGCTGTCGCCATCAACGATTGGGATTTTGATTCGTGGGGACGGAAGTATAAATGGGAACTTGATGATCTTGCGTGTAGCATCATTGCCGAGCAATTAGGGTTTCCAAAATTCAAACCGGAAATAGTTCTCGAAGGTGGCGCTATAGAAGTGAACGGTCGCGGGACATGTCTGACTACCGACTCCTGCTTACTCAACCCCAATCGCAATGACGGCATACGTCGGGAACGCATGGAAGAGTTTTTGAAAAATTATCTGGGTGTTGCAAAAATCATCTGGCTGCATGGCGACCTCGAGGGAGATGATACCGACGGGCATATCGACAACTTGGCCCGTTTTGTGAACCCCACCACCATTGTTTGCGCCTTGGAAGATAATGAACGGGACGCAAATTTTCTCGGATTAAAACAAAACTACGAACGTCTTAAAGCGGCGAAAGATCCGGACGGCAATCCCTTCCGGATTATCCCTATGCCAATGCCCGGTTATGTCGGCCCTAAGGAAGAACGTCTGCCTGCCAGCTACGCCAACTTTTATATTGCCAACCATGCGGTGCTGGTTCCCATTTATGATCATCCGAACGATCAGAAAGTCCTCGATCTGCTAACGCCTTGGTTTCCAGAGCGCAAGATCATCCCGATTGCTTGCAAAACTCTCATATGGGGATTAGGAGGGGTTCATTGCCTTACCCAGCAACAACCCGATAGTCCGAAAAATGAATCCTCCGCCAGAACCCGACATCCAAATTTATAAGGCACCAACGATTCAAGAATAGTAACAGGATTACTAATCCACACTTTTGATTTGGAGGTTAATCATGGCCCCAAAGCACACCACCCACCATTTTGCAAAAGACACGACGACCCGGACAGAAATAGCCGACTTTATGAGCCCCTCCGTTATCAGCGTTGGCTCGGATGCTACGATTCAAGAAACTGCACAGTTCATGAACGAAAAAAATATTGGCTCGGTTTTGATAAAAGAAAATGATGAGTACGTCGGGATCGTAACGGAAACAGATTTATCACGCAAAGTTCTAGGCGGAGGGTTGGACCCGAAAACCACAAAAGTAAATGCGGTTATGACTCAGCAACCGCTCTTCACTCTCGATTGTCACCTGCCAGTGACGGATGCCAATGTCTTTATGGCGCAAAAAAAGATTCGCCACCTCCCGGTGACCGAGAACGACAAAATTGTAGGCGTAATTTCTGTCAAAGACCTGGTTGCGTTTTTCGCCAACCCGAGATTGAGATAATCAGGAGTCGGTGGAAGATTCTGCCTGGGCAGGAAGCTGGGGAGTGTTCTTGAGTCGCTCGAGTTCTTCTTCCATCGAAGAGATGGATCGGTTTTGCTGACGAATGGTGGACTTTAGTTTGAACCGGTCAAATATGCCTATGAACCAGGCGATCAAAAATCCCAATACTAACGGGATCACGAGCACCACCATCAAAGGCAGTTCCAAGGTATGGAGCCCGAGTTTTAGATCGTAATAGTTGATCTCCACCGAATCCATATTTTGCACGGCAAACGATGCAATGACGATCAACAAAAGGATAGATAGAATAAATTTTATGGCTGGCATGAGTGAGGAAAACTAAACGGTTGAAGAGAAAATAAAAACCAACTTATTTGTCTTCATCTTCTTCATCTTCCTCTTCCTCTTCTTCGGCATCATCGGCTTTCTCTTCGCTTTCAGCGCTTTCGACAGCTTCTTCAGCAGGTGCCGCTTCTTCAGAAGCCTCAAGTTCAGGCACAGACTCAGCGGTAGCTGGCTCTTCGGCATGAACGGGTGCCTCTTCAGCCGGAGCGGATTCTACTGCCGCAGGCTCCTCGGCATGGGTGGCTGGTTCTTCAACAACTGCCGGAGCAGCAGGTGCTTCTTCCAGACTCACGATTCCTGCAGGCAGGCTCTTGGTGGCGGTTGGTCCCGCTCCCAATTCTGTCAACAAGGCTTCGATACCAGCTACCACTTCACCGGATTTTGCCTTAACATTGGGTGAATCACCCATCGACATTCCCTGAACGGTAACCAATGCGCGTTTGAGTTCCATCACTGCCATCATTCGCTCATAATTACCGACTTTGGTTTTCAGTCCAGAAATATCTTCATTAACTTTGCCAAAGCCGTCGTCCACCTGCTTTTGCAAAGGAGCTATTTTTTCTTCAAGGCTGGTCACTGCACCATCCATACCCACTACCCGGGTATCAAGATCACGGACAAAGAACAGGATAAAAATAATTGCCAGAGCCGCCATTCCAAAACCCAGAAAAGCGACGGCCTTCAGCATATTCATTTCTTCCTGCTCCTTTTCAATCGGAGTAACAGGCTTATTGAATTCGGCTTCTTCGTTCATGTTATCCTTTGAGGCCCCTTGGGAATAATAATCACTTGCGTCTTCTTTCTCTTCACGCTTGATTTCTTCCAACCGTTCTTCCTTGCCTTGATCATCCGTTGTCATAATTAACCTTTTATAAAATAAAATTTTCTATCTGCCGAGCGGTTTTTGCGACTCCAAGGGCCTATTTTCAAACAATCTAAACCCGCCACTCGACATCTAAATCATATATAATCGTCAGGGTAACCGGGGCATTAACCCTCAAGTCTTTTGTCAGAGTCATTTTCACAAAAATGCTCCGGTTTTTATCAAACGGAGAGGAAAAATGAAGCCTGATAGTACAAGCGGAGCCCGTATTTTGTCAAGAAAAATCAGGGTAAATATCCTGCTCATAATGGGCCTGTTTTTATCAGGAGTTCATGCTTCTCAGAGTCTTGCACAGGAAGTCGAAATTCTCATGTCCCCTACAATGGTGAGTTCCATTCCCGAAAATGAGAGAGTCGTGGTCGATACCCGCCCCTCCTGGGAATTTCTGCTCGGCCATATCCCCGGTGCGGTGAATCTCGACTCCTGGCAGGAGTTCACGCATGAGATAAACGGTGTCAAAGGATTACTCAAAGACGATAAAGCCTTCATCTCTCAAAAGCTGGGCCCACTGGGTTTTTCATCCGATAAAACCATCATCGTCTACGGCGAGCCGGATGACCCATGGAGAACGGATGGCAGGTTCTTCTGGATGTTCGAGCGCTATGGATTCGAAAAAGTCGCGCTGCTGGACGGTGGATTCCCCAGTTGGAAACGAGCAGAAAAAAAAATAGAAAGAGGACGCCAAAATACTATCGCCCAATCCAAACCAACCCTTAACAGACTTAATTTAAACAATCAGGTTATAGCTGATAAATTATTGATAAATAATAGCTTTTCAAGTAATAGCTTTACACTGATCGATAACAGGACACGCAAGGAATTTGACGGCGCCACCCCCTATGGCTCGCCAAGGGGAGGACATATCCCAAATGCCATCCATATCCACTGGCCGGAGTTTTTTCAAGCCGACGGAAACCTGAAACCCCTGCCGGCTCTCAATTTATTGTTGAAGCAAAATGGCATCCGCCCGGACCGGGAAGTCATCGTTTATTGCACCGGCGGGGTTCGCTCGGCCATGGCCTATTTTGTTTTCCGCTATCTGGGGTATAAAGTGAGGAACTATGACGGATCTTGGTGGGACTGGAGTCGATCCTCCTTCCCTGTAGAAGTTTGGCAAAAAAGTTCAAACCCTAATCAAAGAACTGTGACCGGAGATGAAAAACACGCCCTCCGCGGAGGAGTGGATGGCAGAGTTTACTGAAGTGGCCGATCTTGAGGATGTCCCCCCAGGGGGAAGAAAGCGCGTTGAAGTTAACGGCGAACTCATCACACTCTTTAATCTCGATGGCGAGCTGTTCGCCATCTACGACCGATGCCCACACAAGAAAACCGCTCCCCTGGTACGCGGAACGCTACACGGCATCGGTGTAAAGTGTCCCAATCACGGCTACCGGTTCGATTTCAAAACAGGAAAATGCGATCGCGGCGAAGAATGGGACACTCAGGTCTATCAGGTAAAAATAGACAATGGCAAAATTCTCATAGGCCCTCCCCACTAGGCGTGGGGCCAACTGCAATTGCGTATTATTGTTAGCAGTCGTTTTTCTCGGCTTTGCTATTGCCCCTTTACCACCGGGCGTTGCCCGGCTAGTGGGAGCCTTCGTCGTGGCTATGAGAAGAACCTTCCTCTTGTTGCGGGGCGGCTCCACCTCCTGAACCCTCCTCAGCCATAGGCATTCCGGCTGGTCTACCTAATGACTCCGAACCATGTTTCAATGCTTCACCATAATGCTTCAACGCTTCCTTGGCGTGTTGCAAAGCCATGGGACCGTGAGTTTTCAACTCCTCACTGGCATCCGGCATTTTCAGACTGAACTCCAGATGTTTGACCATTTCTTCCAAGTGAAGGTATCCCTCTTCACCGTGACCCAACCCAACACTGGCATGCCCACCCGATTGCGCCCAGACAGGACTCGCCAGAAACATAAATAGAACCATCACTAAAAACTTCTTCATACTAAAAAACCTCCAAAGAACGGATTTCAATCCCTCTCATCCCAACCTTCTCCCTCCAGGAGAGAAGGAGCATTTTACTTCCTCTCCCTTGAAGGGAGAGGACTTAGGTGAGGGTGGTTTAATAAAGTTTTCACGATATAAATGTAGATATTGTACTCCTATCAGAAACAAAATTTAAAGGAAATGTATACGGCGGCCGCGACAGTATCACCGCCGCACTGGCCCCACGCCAAGTGGGCGGAGAACCTCCGCGGGTAACTTGCAATATATTTATTCTACACTCAATCGGCTTCTCGGCCCAACGGCCTTTGCCGCTGGCCCCACGCCAAGTGGGGGAGAACCTCCGCTGGTAACTTGCAATATGTTTATCTTGCACCCAATCGACTTCCCCGCGCAAGGCAAAAAAAGCCCCCGGAAAAATCCGGAGGCCTTTGCAATCTATGTTTAGGAACCGACTATTAAACCTGGGTTCGCATCACTTCCTGATAGGCTTCTACAATTTTGTTGCGTACCTGCATGGTCAATCGAAAAGCGAGATCGGCTTTGCCCACCGCGATCATGGTTTCATGAATATTACGGGTATCACCGGCGACGAAATCCTGAATCGCGACATCGGCTTCCTTCTGCATGGTGTTAACTTTATCCAGCGACTGTGCAAGAGTATCGGCAAAGGACGGACCATCGGTGCTCGAAGTACCCCCCGAAGGTTTACTTAATCCCTGAGAAGGACCCGGCCCCTGCAACCCTTTTAAATGACTGGATACTGTAATGTCTTTCATAAGTCCTGAATCACTAAATTATTACTGTTAATTAGTATAACAAATTACCATCAAAAAGCTAAGCTTACTGCTGTGGCAACTCGGTCACGGCGGCACGAACGGTTGCACCTCTTTTCATCATCAATTGGACCGTTGCGTTGTACATAATCTGATTTTCGGCCATTTTTGCCATTTCGTTGTCGACATCGACGTTATTTCCGTTGGATTTGGCAGCGGCATCCTCTTCAAAAGGGTCCGGTGTTAAATCGCCGATACTGGAAGTGGACGGGCCAAAATGCTTGCTGTTAGTAGCTCTAAGGCTTAATCCCCCTTTAGAACCGAGGGCTTCGCGCAATTGTGCCTGAAAATCGATATCACTGGCCTTGAATCCGGGAGTATCGACGTTACTGATATTCGAGGAAATCAGGTTTTGACGGGTGGACATCATATTCAGCGCCTTTTTCATGACGCCAGGGGCTTGGTCCGAAAATAATAGTCTGTCAATCAGTGGCATATCAATATCTCCTTGCCATCTATAGAGCAAAACGTATGCCGCAAGGCTGAAATCGCGATATTTTTTTATCAGATCCACAAACCATTATATTTAAATGCTTTTTGAATGATCATTTCCACGACCCTACCCCAGCACCATTCCGGAAAGCGACTGAAATCCGGCTATTTTTGCCGGATTTTTGACATATTTTCCTATGATAATGTAACCGCGCACCTCATTTGCGAAAAAATGTCACCTCGTTTGCAACAAACCGTTTTCCGGAAAGGCGTCAATTCTGTGACGTATGATTGCAATGTGGTGTTGTTCTAATGGGGTTACTTGAGGACAATCCGGTGGTGGCCACCGATTTAGCAGGCGGTATAAATGTCGGGTTTACGGCTAAAAGCGGACATTATTGAAGAAAGTATCTCTTAGCTTTTTAACTCAAATGGT